>NZ_CAWPOA010000031.1:267287-519352 GCF_963889365.1 Vibrio sp. OPT20
TCCAAGTGATTACCCCAAGGAATGCCCAGTTAAAGCTTGGTGTCATCGCTTCAATGGTGATTGGGTCTGCTGGCTCGATACCACCGATCAAAGCACCGCCAGACAACAAGATGTAAGACATTGTTAGCAACAACATAAGCGACGATGTTAGTGAGGTGATGGGGCCTAGTAGTTTCGCGCCATTGTTTGAAATGTGCGTAGCAATCGCAAACAAAATGGTACTGAGGATCGCCGTGGTGATTGGCGTGAATATGTACTCAAACCCTAAGAACGCATACGACGCATAAGCGATGATTCTAGGCAGCAGAGAGGTGAAGAAGAACAGGTTAACAAACCAGTAGGTATAAGCCGAAATAAACGCCCAGCGGCCGCCTAGAGAGCTTTTAACCCAAGAATAAACGCCCGCTTCAGAGTTTTTATTCAGTGACACAAACTCTGCGACGATCAAACAAAAAGGCACAAAGTAAAAGATGGTGGCTAGAAAGAACATCGGCGCCGAGGAAAGGCCTATCTCGATGTTGTTGTTAATGATGTTGTTGAAGCTGTATACCGCCGCGAAGGTCATAGACAGTAGGGCAAACTTGCCTATCGTACTGCGTTTATTTTCGGACATGATGTTCTCCGGTGAATCACGTTGATGATCGTTATAACTTGGTCCTAGAGAGGGAGGCTCTAGGCCGCACTTTTATTGTTATGTTGGTTTGGCAAACACCCGCTTTGTTTTGTCAGGGTTGGCTCATTGTTGTTTTTATAGATTTACGATCGGACTTCTTAGCGCTTTTCTTTCTTGATTTTCAGTAAAGTTATTACCAAAACAAAGAGTTAAAGGTTAAGAGGTTCATCAAAGAGATTGTTTGTTTCATGAACGACGATTTGTAAGGCTTGTAGGGGCTTTTTGTCGTTTTTAAATATGAACTCTTTCGTCTCTTCAGCAAGAAGATTAAAGATTAAGCGGCGGGAAGTTAATCAAAATTGATCAAATATGTGACCTTGAGTAAATAAATTTAGTTAATGTTTTACCTTTGTTTTTGTTCGGGTTTTATTACGATTTAATTAACGTTTTTCGTGAAGTAAATCCTTGACGGAATGGCATTTTTATTTTCGGGTGTTGGTTTTTAATTGTCTGATTTAAAACAAAAAAGCGCCATGACAGGCGCTTTTGAAATTGGTTCTAATGCTGCTAAGTATTACGATTGTTTAGCCGCTTCTAGCTTTGCATCTTTACCTGCTTGCTTCTTTTCAAAGCGAGAGATCCACCACCAAGCGATAGCTGAGAATACAGCCGTCATAAATACGTTGACGAAGAACGCTTGCATTAAGTCTACACCCGTTGGGAATGCTGATGCCGTCATGCTTACAACAAAGATACCGATAAGTACTGACACAACCGACATACCTTGAACTCGAGTACCCATGCGGAAGTCACGTGGTGTATCGTCATGCTTCAAGCGGAATACAAAGTACGCCACCATGATGAAGATAGGCGGTAACATTGCGGTACCTGCTGTTAGGTTGATTGCTGTGTTCATCATGTCTTGTACAGACTCAGAACCGAAGCCGTTAACCACTAGCATTAGGAATACGAAAGCGAATTGCCACCATGCTGCGCGAACAGGCACGCCGTGCTCGTTAAGCTCAGTCGTTTTCTCACCGTAAACACCTTTAGGGATTTCAGAGAAGTGAATTTTTACTGGCGCTGCTGTCCACATCATCATCGAACCGAACATAGCGACGAACAGAATGATACCGACGAAGCGACCCGTTAGAGATTGTGAAATGTCGAAGTAGTTCGCCATACCAGTGAAGATTTCAACCATGCCGCCAGCATAAGTGAGTTCGTCACGAGCAACGAATACGTTCACTAATAGAGAACCGACTGCGTACATGATACCGATAGCGATACCCGCGCTGATGATCACCTTGATGAAAGACTTATGACCACCTTTAACATCGTTTAGGTAAGCGGCTGCGGTTTCTGCACCACCGGCTGCTTGGAAGATCCAACACATAATGCCTAACGTTGCCCAGTTGATGGTTGGTGTCATGGCTTCAAGCGTGATTGGCTCTACCGGCTCATGGTTACCACCGAGTGCCATCATTGCACCGATAACGTAAACCGCGAACAGTGCAAATACACCGTATGCAACGATCTCTGCAATTTTGCCTAACCAGCTCGCCCCTTTGGTCGAGATGTGTGTCGCTGCTGCAAACAGACCTATTGAGATTGCCGAAGTCACTATCGGAGAGAAGGCGTACTCGTAGCCAAGCATCGCGTAAGACGCGTATGCGATAACGTTGGGCAGTAATGATACAAACCAGAATAGGTTCACGAACCAATATAGGAATGAACCTAAGTAGGCCGCTTTGGAACCCAGCGGTTGTTTAAGCCAGTCATACATGCCTGACTCAGAGTTTTTATTTGCTGATACGAATTCAGCAATAATGAACACGAATGGAATGAAGTAAATAAGGGTGGCGAGCAAAAAGATAGGAGCAGAACTCAATCCCAATTCGATGTTGTTATTTACAATGTTGCGAACGTTAAATACCGCTGCAAATGTCATGGAGAGCAAGGCAAATTTACCTAACTTACCGCGTACAGATTCAGACATAGTGTCCTCCAAGGGTCACGTAATTATAGTCGTTATTTCTTTAGGCTTCCTTGTAGGGAAGAAGCGTAAAGGCGTTGTGCAGTGTGACTGAGCCTTGAACGGCAAGGCTCGGTACACACTGTGAATAGATCTTGTTGTTGCTTTCGTTTGTTTAGCTTCAGTTACTTACTTATTAAGGAAGTAACCGTCTTCGATAGTCACTTTCAGCACCACTTTACGAACTCGGTTATCACCGTGGAATCGGTAGGCTTTGCTGTTATCAAAGATCGCTACTTGGCCTTCAGCTAACTCGCAAGTCTCGCCGTTACCTATTAGGTGTTCTCGGTCAGTCTCATCGCTGTAAGCTTGGGTCTGTTCAAGTTGAGATTTATCTGAAAATTCAACCGTTTCACGACCTTCTAGGTAGTAATGCACGTCGAAGTAACGACGGTTACCAGTGAAGCTTTCTGTGTTTCGAGCCACACCGTCTTCAATCATGTAAGCCAGTGAGTCACCAATGGAATACATCACGCCATCTTTGATGTTGCCGATGTTTTCAATCGCTTCTACACAGCGTTGCCATTTACGACCGTCGCGGTAAACGACTTTAAATTGCTCTAGGTTGTCTAAAATGATCATCGCTTATGCCTCGTTCTGTTGTGGTTGAGCTTTCGGTGTATTCGCCGTAAAAAACTCATCGCCAAAGTTGTGATTGATTAGGTGTTGCGCGTCGCAATCGCCTGCTTGGAATGGAATCAGAGTTAAGCCGTAGCGGAACTCATCCATGTAAACTCGGTAAGAGTCGAGCACTTCGCTGCCCCAAGAATTCGAGCCTAAGCCCATCACTTGGTGGTCTAGGTTTAGCGTGATGTAACCGCTCTTCTCTAGCTCAATGGTGTGTTGTGCTTGATGTAGGTTTTGGTTGGTGTAGAACCATGCGCTGAAGTTGATTTCTTGCTGTGGTTTGACTGCAATACCATTACCCGCGCGGCTTGAAAGCGCAGCCCAACGAACGTGTTGGCGGTTGCCGTTGTTTTGTGGGAACGGGTAGTTCTCGAACATGTCAGCCACCGTTGATTGGTAAACATCAATCATGTTGGCTTGCTTGCTGTCTTGGTAGTTCTCTTCAGGGCCGCGGCCGTAGTATTGAACTTGGTCGAAGTCGCTGTTAATGCCCATGTCGAAACCAATCACTGGAATCACGTGAGGGTAATCACCGTAACGTTCGCCACTTAGCTCAACGTTCAGTTGACCTTCAGCACTGATTTGGTAGCGATACTCACAACGCATGCCGAAATCAAATACTGGTGGAGCAACGATGCTGGTGGTGGTGATCTCTACCTTGCCGTTAACTTGCTCAACGTTTAGCGTGCGGAAGTGCTCTTGCATGATCTGTAGGTGTGCAGGCTCCCAGTAACCATCGTGCTCTTGCTTATGGTTATCAATCATTGGCTTGAAGAAGTTCAGCTTAGGCTCAGACTTAATCAGTTCCTCGCCATTCACTAACCATGACGTCAGTTTGCCGTTCACTTTCGAGAAGTTCAGAGCAAAGTTGTGGCCTTTGATTAGGTAGGCTAAGCGAGATTCTTCAACATTCAGTGCTGTCGCATTGTTGTTGGTGAAGGCGTCAAGCTGTGCAGTGTTCTCTTTCACTTGGAACTGATAAACCGCAATGTCGTGGTTCGCTTCGCTGTATGAAGTACGAGAATCCTTACGAACTGTAAAGTTCACAAACACTTCACGCTCATCAAGCTCTGGCAAATTAAGCGTCAGTTCACGGCTAGAGTTCTCAGCCAGCTCTTCAACCTTGATATGCTGTACCGCAATGGTTTTACCCTCAGCACGGATTTCCGCAGTGATGGTGTAGTCATCGATGTTTGAGAACCAAAGCTTGTTGTCTACTGTGAAGGTGCCCGTTTGTGCATCGAAATCGCTAAGCTTCACTGGGGCAATCACTTGTTTGTACTCTTTCAAGCCAGGGCCTGGTGTTTGGTCTGGGTAGATCAAGCCGTCCATGCAGAAGTTGTAGTTGTTCGGGTAGTCACCATAGTCACCTCCGTACTTGTAGAACTCTGTGCCTGCTTCATCACGCGCTAGAATGCCGTGATCACACCATTCCCAAACGTAGTGACCTTGAATCGCGTCATGCTTGTAGAACACGTTTTGGTATTCAGTTAAACCGCCTGGGCCGTTACCCATTGCGTGTGCGTATTCACAGATGATGCGTGGCTTTTCGTGTGGGAATTCACCGAAGGCATTCATCAGTTGAGCACGTGAGTACATGGTTGAAATGATGTCGACCACTTCAGCATCACGGTCTTCTTCGTAGTGAACTAGACGGGTGTCATCAATCGCTTTTGCTGCATCGTACATAGAACGGATGTTGCAGCCGTAGCCTGACTCGTTGCCTAGCGACCACATGATGATAGAAGGGTGGTTCTTTTGAGCGTGGATATGACGTTCGATACGTTCAACAAACACCGCTTCCCATGCTGCATCGTTAGTGATGCGGCTTAGGTCGCCAACGTTAGCAAAGCCGTGAGTTTCAACATCGGTTTCGCCCATCACGAATAGGCCGTAGATGTCACACAATTCGTAGAAGCGTGGGTCGTTCGGGTAGTGCGCTGTACGTACTGAGTTGATGTTGTGTTGCTTCATCAGTACTAAGTCTTTCTCGACGCGATCCATGCCAACAGCACGACCTTTCAGGTGGTCGTTGTCGTGACGGTTCACACCGTGCAACATCACGTACTTGTTGTTGATGTAGAACAGACCATCGCGAACTTTAATATCACGGAAACCAACGCGTTGTGGAATCACTTCCAACACCTTGCCGTCAGCGTCTTTCAGCGTAAGCAACAGTTGGTATAGGTAAGGGTTTTCAGCGTTCCATTGAACAGGGTTAACCACATCAATAGAGAATTGAGTATCTACATTGCCGTCGACGGCTAAGCTATCTACAGAGCCTTGCGAGATAACTTGTCTGCCATCAAGCAATGCGTACTCAAGGGTTGCGTTTACCGCTGCTGCTAGGTTTTCTAGTTCCACTTTGCACGACAGAGTAGCGCTTTGGTAAGCGTCGTCGAAGTCAGTGCGAACGGTAACGTCTTGAACGTGCAGCTGTTCTTTGCCCACTAGGTAAACGTCACGGAAGATACCGCCCGTCCACCACATGTCTTGGTCTTCAATGTAGGTTGAATCGGCCCACTGCATCACACGAATAGAAAGTAGGTTGTTGCCTGCTTTTACATGGTTAGAGATATCGAATTCAGCGGTGAGGCGGCTGCCTTTGCTGAAACCGACGTATTCGCCGTTTACGTAAACTTCGAAATAAGTTTCAACGCCATCAAATTTGATGATGGTTTGTTTCTCGTCCCAGCTTTCGCCAAGGAAGAAAGAGCGTTGGTATGCGCCTGTTGGGTTGTCTGATGGGACGAAAGGCACATCAATTGGGAATGGGAAACCTTCATCTGTGTATTGAAGATCGCCGTGGCCTTCCATTTGCCACATGTTTGGAACCGTAATGTGGCCCCAGTCTTTCATTTCTTGAGAGTAGAACTCTTCAGGAACCAATAGTGGATTGGTGAAATAGCTGAAATTCCATTGGCCACTCAATAGTTGGAAGTGGCTGCTAAGTTCACGCTGAAACGTTTTTGCATTCTTTTCTGATGCGTATGAGAAGAAGTATGCACGCGGTGCCATACGGTTCTCATGTAAGTTCAGGAAGTTTTCCCAGTTGTTCACGTTGCCTCTCTCTCGGCCTAGATGCAATTTGCTGACCGACGTTCTTATGCGTAATTGGGTCGTAGTGAATACGAGTATTTTTGGACTGAGGTAATTATTAGTAAAAGTTTTACTAAATGAAATTGATGAAAACGTTTTACTTTAACTCCATCACGTTTTTTGTGGGCTTTTTACAGTGCTGTGTGATCCACTTAAAAGAATGCCATTTGGTGATTTAGGTGAGTATTTGAGAAGGGATATATGCGTATGTTGGCGTATATGAAAGACATAAAAAGGCCACCTTCAATAAAGGTGACCTTATTTTATATATTTGATTTATATGATTATTTTGTAGTGTCGCGCAGCTTGAGTTTACTTGGGACATAGACACGTAGTGGGATAGTACGGCCGTCGCGTACTTTCTCAATCAACAGGTTAACGCCTTGAATTCCCATTAGTTCAGAGTGAATACGAACAGTCGATAAAGATGGGAAGGTAAATTTAGCTGTTGGGATGTCATTTACACTAATCAGCGCAATATCTTCAGGAATGTTTAATCCGTGCTCATGAACGGCTCGTAAAACACCAATTGCGATGGAATCTGACGCAATAAACATGGCTTTAGGGTAGTCGCCCGTCGCTAGCATCTGTTTTGCAAGCTGATAACCTGAAGAGCTAGAGAAGTCTCCACGATAGATGTCTTGCTCGCTGACAACGTTCTTAAGGCTACCGTATTCAGCAAAGGCGACTTCGCGAATATCAGGAGTGTTGACGTTATCTTGTCCGCCAATAAAACCAATGCGTTGATAGCCTTGGTTGATAAAGAAGTTGGTGATCTCTTTGCTGATCAAAGCCAGGTCGATATCGACAGAGTCATAAGGTTCAGAGTGATCAGTGAAATCGACATAACAGATATTATCGCTTAGCTTTTTGGCTTGTTCGATAACCTCCGGTGTCATTCTTCCCACCAACAATACACCAGTGATAGGCGCTGAATTTACGTGTATTTTACTTTCATAACAGTTGGTTAGTTTAACTTCCATCTTGTCACATTGGGTTTCAATCCCGTGGCGAATCGATAGATAGTAAGGGTCGTTCACTTCAGCTTCTTGCTTGTAGTTATACAGCGCAAGGAAGTGATGATTTTGTTTTTTACTGCTAACGGCTTTTCGTGAGCTGCTGGTTTTGTATTCCAACTTCTCTGCAATTTCAAAGATACGCCTTTTGGTCTCTTCCTTGACGCTTAATGTTGGATCTTCATTGAGAACCCTTGAAACTGTAGCCAATGAAACATGTGCTTCAGTCGCGATATCTTTTAACGTTGCCATACTCACTTCCTGTTATTGGAACATTGCGCTGCTTTGAAATTGGTATTTAGTAAAAAAGCAATGCACCTCTTTATTCTACAGACCTATTGTAATCAAACTGGAAGTCATTGCATTAACTTTTAGTAAAATAAATGCTCAACTCCTCTATGATGTCTCAAATCTAACTATCTATAATTATCTTATTAAAATTCAATGAATTAGATGTGTTTTTTTATAGGTTCTCTCTATGTCACGTTCAGTAACAATGATATGAGTTAGTGTAAACGTTTACACTTCGTGGTTTTGATCACAGAATTATAGTCAAAATGGCTGCTACTATTTCTGGCATACGGTGCTACTGAGCTGAATGTCAGTTCGAGTTAGTCCAAGAATGACGACAAAGAGAGGTTGATTGTGAAAGTACTGGTTACGGGCGGCATGGGTTACATCGGAAGTCATACATGTATTCAAATGATACAGGCGGGTATGGAGCCAATCATTGTTGATAACCTTTGCAATAGCAAAGAGCTAGTACTGGAGCGAATCGAATCATTGACCGGTAAGCGACCAACTTTTTATCTTGGCGACATTCGTGATCAATCTTTTCTAGATAGTGTGTTTTCAGAAAACGATATCCAAGCCGTGATTCACTTTGCTGGCCTGAAAGCGGTTGGGGAGTCGGTGTCTAAGCCTTTGGAGTACTACGATAACAACGTCAATGGATCATTAGTGTTAGCTCGCAGCATGAAGAAAGCGGGTGTGAAGAGCATTGTATTTAGCTCTTCGGCTACCGTTTACGGTGATCCAGAAGTGGTGCCAATTACTGAAAGCTCTCCAACGGGTGTAACAACTAATCCTTATGGTCGCAGTAAGTACATGGTCGAAGAATGTTTGAGTGATTTGTTCCACGCTGAGAACGATTGGAGTGTGACATTACTGCGTTACTTCAACCCAGTTGGCGCCCATTCATCGGGCACTATGGGTGAAGACCCACAAGGTATCCCAAACAATCTGATGCCGTTTATTGCTCAAGTAGCGGTAGGTCGTCGCGACAAATTGGCTGTTTTTGGAAACGATTACCCAACAGTCGATGGCACAGGCGTTCGCGACTATATTCATGTTATGGATTTAGCGGACGGACACGTAGCCGCATTGAAAGCGGTTGGCGAGAAGGCGGGCTTACATATTTATAATCTAGGTACAGGTAAAGGTTCCAGTGTGCTTGAGATGGTTGAGGCCTTCGCACAAGCATCGGGTAAGCCCGTTCCTTATGAACTTTGCCCACGCCGCGCTGGTGATATTGCTGAATGTTGGGCAAGCACTAAAAAAGCAGAACGCGAGCTTGGCTGGAAAGCGACTCGCAGCGTGATGGAAATGACCGCAGATACGTGGAATTGGCAGTCGAATAACCCGAACGGCTATTCCCCTTCGTAATTGAAGCCGCAGCGTTGTTAGCTGCGCTTACCAATTCCAATCACATATAAGATCTATGCTCATGGATATTGGAAATCTTGCTGCCTAGCTGTAACTCCAATTTCTTTGGGGAAGGCAAAGACAAGAGATGAGAAAAGCGAGATTCCAGATATCTCGTCCCTCGATTCTGGAATGACGGATGAGCATAAGGCTATGAAGTGGTTGCCTTTGCACAAATAGCACAACGAGATCACACGTCATTCCCTACAGCGAGGAACGAGCGTGATAGGGAATCTCCTTGTAGAAGAATTATTCATCTTGGTGAATTGACCAAGACACAAAATTTGAGAGCAATCTAAACATGTCAAAAGTTGAATTTAACCCAGTAGACCATCCGCACCGTCGTTATAACCCATTAACGGGTCAGTGGATCTTAGTCTCACCGCACCGAGCAAAGCGTCCTTGGAGTGGCCAAGATGAAAAACCATCGACAGCGCAGCTTCCTGAGTATGAGAAAGAGTGTTTCTTGTGCCCAACCAATACGCGTATTTCGGGCGATGAAAACCCAGATTACGACGGCACTTATGTATTCAGTAATGATTTCGCGGCGTTGATGCCTGACTCACCTGATGCTCCAGAGTCTGATAACCCTCTATTCAAGACTCAAGGTGTACGTGGGTTGAGCCGCGTGATCTGTTTTTCTCCGGACCACAGCAAAACGCTGCCGGAGCTTCCGGTAAACAAGATCCGTGGTGTTATCGATACCTGGAATGAACAGATTGAAGAGCTAGGTAAAGACTACCTGTGGGTTCAAGCGTTTGAAAATAAAGGTGAGACCATGGGCTGCTCTCAGCCACACCCACACGGTCAAATCTGGGCAAACAGCTTTTTACCCAACGAGATTGAACGCAAAGAAAAACTGTTAAAAGAGTACTTTGAACAGCAAGGTTCTAATCTTTTAGTGGATTACGTTGAAGCTGAAATGAAAGACGGCTCTCGCACTGTGGTTGAAACTGAACATTGGATTGCAGTGGTGCCTTACTGGGCAGCGTGGCCATTTGAAACCATGTTGCTGCCAAAAGCACACATCCGCCGTATGAGTGAACTGACTGACGAGCAGCGTGATGATTTAGCGCTTGCGATCAAGAAGCTGACGAGCCGTTACGACAACTTATTCCAATGCTCATTCCCTTACTCAATGGGCTGGCACTATGCGCCGTTCTTCGAAGAAGGTACTGACATCGACCATTGGCAGCTACATGCGTTGTTCTACCCGCCACTGTTGCGCAGTGCTTCGGTTCGTAAATTCATGGTCGGCTACGAAATGTTGGCTGAGTCTCAGCGTGATTTAACCGCAGAACAAGCGGCACAACGTCTTCGTGATTTGAGTGACGTTCACTACAAAGAGCAGGAATAGCCTGTTCCGTTGATAGTAAAACTAATCGATAACTCGGTTACTAAATAAAAAAGCGAGATTCCTGATATCTCGTCCCTCGATTCTGGAATGACGGCAGGTGAGAAGCTGATGTTGTCATTCCCTACCGTGAGAGACGAACGAGATAGGGGATTTAAAAGAATTAAAGTGGTGCCGTAAAGGGGCCATAACCAATTGAACAAAGAGTTTAACCAGAGAGTTTACTTATGTCTGACCTAATCCAAAACGTGAAAGCATCTTTTGAGCAAGTCCTTGGTTACCAAGCGACTCATATTATCCAAGCGCCAGGTCGTGTGAACCTGATCGGCGAGCACACTGACTACAACGATGGTTTTGTTCTACCGTGTGCCATTAACTACCAAACGGTAGTCGCAGCGGCTAAGCGTGACGACAACATCGTGCGCGTAGTATCAGTGGACTACGGAAATGCAGTAGATGAGTTCGACTTAACTCAAGAGATCACATTCCAACAAGACAAGATGTGGGCTAACTACATTCGTGGTGTGGTGAAGTGCTTAAAAGGTCGTGGTTTTGAATTTACAGGTGCAGACATCTCTGTAACGGGCAACGTGCCTCAAGGTGCAGGTTTAAGTTCTTCTGCGGCACTGGAAGTGGTCATCGGTCAGACATTCAAGGTGCTTTACAACCTAGAGATCAGCCAAGCCGAAGTGGCGCTTAATGGTCAGCAAGCCGAAAATGAATTTGTAGGCTGTAACTGCGGCATCATGGACCAGATGATCTCAGCTGAAGGTCGTGCAAATCATGCGATGCTTTTGGATTGTCGTAGCCTAGAAACTCAAGCGGTTTCTATGCCTGAAGATATGGCTGTGGTTATCATCAACTCAAACAAGAAACGTGGCTTAGTCGACAGTGAATACAACACGCGTCGTGAACAGTGTGAAGAAGCGGCGCGCATCTTTGGTGTTCCTGCACTTCGTGATGTGACTATTGAACAATTCAAAGCGAAAGAGTCTGAGTTGGATGAAATGGTCGCGAAACGCGCTCGTCACGTGATCACTGAAAATGACCGTACCGTTGAAGCGGCTCAAGCTCTGCGTACTCATGATATGAAACGCATGGGTGAATTGATGGCTGAATCACATGCGTCAATGCGTGATGACTTTGAAATCACAGTCAAAGAAGTCGACACCTTAGTTGAGCTAGTAAAACACGTGATTGGTGATCAAGGTGGCGTGCGTATGACTGGCGGTGGTTTCGGTGGTTGTATTGTGGCATTGGTTCCACCTGCATTGGTTGATGAAATTAAAACAACCGTTGAGCAGAAATATCAAGCGGCGACGGGTCTAAAAGAATCTATTTATGTGTGCCAAGCGAAAGACGGAGCAGGCTTAGTTGAAGTAATCTAAACGCTTCGAGACTTAATATAGAGCTTACCAAGTAAAAAGATCATGGTAGGCCAAATGCTAAAGCCTTTATTTCAGATAGAGGCTTTTTACTGGCACTAGAAGGAATTTAGAATGACACAAGAGCAAAACCTGCATCAATCCATGACACAAACTCCAGCCTATGATGGCCAACCCGCTCAGTTAGTGACGCTATCAAATACGCATGGCATGCAAGTGACATTCATGGACATTGGTGCAACATGGTTGAGCTGTATCCTGCCAGTAAAGGGAAATAAAAGAGAGGTTTTGTTGGGTGTTAACTCAATGGAGAACTTCGATAAACAAGCCAGCTATATGGGCACAACTGTTGGTCGTTATGCTAACCGCATAGCCAATGGTCGTTTCAAAATTGATGGTCAAAACTACAAGCTGGAAACCAACCAAGCGGGCAATACTTTACATGGTGGTCCGAACGGTTTTGATAAACGTCGTTGGAATATTGCCGAGCAAACCGAAACGTCAGTGATGTTTACTCTTGAGTCTGCTGATGGCGACCAAGGATTCCCAGGGAATTTGAATGTGTCGGTGCGTTATGACATCACCGAAGACAATCGAGTTTCCATTAATTACTCTGCAACCACAGACAAGCCGACCGTAGTCAACCTAACGAATCATGCGTACTTCAATCTACTTGGTGCAGAAGCCGGCCACGATTGTTTGTCACACATTGTGAGCATCAACGCCAATCAGTTCTTACCGACCAACTCGGTAGGTATTCCATTAGGCAATCTTAAATCGGTGAAATCGACCAGCTTCGACTTCAATCAGCCTATTATGATCTCAGAGCGTTTGTTGGGTGATGAACAGCAGAAAGCAGCAAAGGGTTACGACCACTCTTTCTTATTGGCTGATGGCTGTAAGCGCACTCAATGCGCTGCGACCGTAACGTCACCGGACGCGCTAGTCTCACTAAAAGTATTTTCAACCAAACCTGCAATGCAGCTATACACCGGAAACTGGCTTGGTGGTACACCAAACCGAAGTGGTGGCAGCTATGAAGACTACGCTGGTTTGGCGTTAGAAACCCAGTTCTTACCTGACTCTCCTAACCACCCAGAGTGGAAGCAGGACAGTTGTATTCTCAAGCCTGAACAAGAATATAACTACCGTACCTGTTACCAGTTTGAATTTTCGGGGGATTCTTCAAACTAGTACGCTCTAGCTCAAAACGGTTATGCCAATTGCTTTTGTTTGTGAATAGAACGATGTGAGTTATCGCGTTGTTCTTGGGGGATGAGCAAAAGTGGCGCTCAACGAGTGTGTGATTTATTAAGCGCGATTGTTGGGTATCAGAGTAAGGTAGGAAAGCCCTAACAGAAGCGATTCTGTTAGGGCTTTTTTTGTTTGTTGTTTGGTGAGTTGACCAGAGCTTAGATTTTCTCTACCGAATTACGGCGCACCAAAGTCGGAGAGAACATCATTGGCTCCGTTGAGGTGTTTTCACCTTTGGCTAAGTGCAACGCGAGTCGTGTCGCTTTCTCTGCCATCATCTGAATCGGGTAGCGAATGGTGGTTAGCTTTGGATGAACATAGCGTGCAATCAAGCCATCATCGAAACCGATGATCGACATTTTGTCCGGCGCTTGAATACCGTTCTCATCTAAGACAGACAGAGCACCTGCCGCCATGTAATCGTTGTACGCAACAATGCCTGTGATTGGCAGTGATTTAGTCAAAAGGTTGGTCATGGCGTATTCACCCCCTTCACTGGTGGGAGCTGAGTACTCAATATAGCTGTCAGATAACGCTATTTTGTAATCCGAGAGTGCTGACAAGTAACCTTGTACACGCTCATCGGCATCTTCAATGCTGTGCGATGAAGCGATACAGGCAATATTTTTATGACCATGACGAATCAGATATTCAGTCGCAAGATACGCGCCTTTCTTGTTGTCCAAGAAAATACAACGGTTGGCAATCTCAGCAATATAGCGATTGATCAGCACTAAGCCTTTGACTTCTTTTGCATAGGCAATCAGTTCTTCGTCTGTCAGGCCTTTTGAGTGGATCACTAAGGCGTCGCAACGGCTATTGATCAGTAACTCAATCGCTTGTCTCTCTTCTTCACGATCGTGTGAGCCATTACCGACGAGGATATGCTTTCCGTTCTCACGAGCGACGTTATCGACAGCCTTAACCAGCGTGCCAAAAAAAGGATCGGAGATATCACCAACCAACACACCGACGGTATTGGTGCTCTGGCTTACCAGCGCGCGAGCATTGGCATTCGGGCGATAGCCGAGTTTAGACATCGCTTTGGTGACGGATTCAATTGAGTTCGCACTTGCCTTCGGAGACTTATTTACGACTCGAGATACGGTTGCAACAGAAACACCTGCTTCCCTTGCGACATCTTTAATTGTTGCCATTTTTAACCTCTATACATTGCTGCATCTATTTAACACCGACAATGAGTGCAAGGCAACGAAACTCTCATTTTACTTCCAGTAATGAGATCTTTACCGCTTGTAATTATTAGGCTTAATGCTAGTGTAAACATTTACATTTTACTTAATTTTAGTAAATGATTTAATGAGTGAAAATAAATCAATATAGGAAGTGAGAAATGGATACTGTCTCTTATGGTGACTTTGCTAAGTTAGAAATGCGTGTCGGTAAGATCATTGAGGTTGTGCGTCATGAAAACGCAGACAAGCTTTACATCGTGCAAGTGGATATCGGTGAGAAGACGCTACAAACGGTGACCAGCCTAGTGCCTTACTACACCGAAGAAGAGTTGATGGGTAAGCAGGTTGTTGTTTTGTGCAATCTAGCGAAGGCGAAGATGAGAGGCCACACTTCTGAGTGCATGTTGTTATGTGCCGAAACGGAAGATGAATCTGAAAGTGTATTGCTGACCCCGGAACGTGCGATGCCTGCAGGTATTCGTGTCGTTTAAGATCGCTTTAGGTTGGTGAGTCAATGTGTTCACCAACCTAAATCAACTAGCTGCGAACAGTCAGTATCAAGCCATCAATCACACTGTGGTGGTGATCTGAAACCCCAGCAAGATTGCCGTATTTAGGCTGGTGGCGATCATTTTCTAATGGGTGATGCCAACCTTGTGTGTGTTGAACAAAGTGCGCCGCAAAGCTTTCAGACACTTCTAAACATCCAGCTAAGACCGTATCGACATAGGTTTGAACGATAGGGCTGTTTTCGCAAGGTGCTTGAATCTCGTCTTTGATGTAAACCCAGATCGCTTGATCCTGTTTAAACTTATTTTGGCTTTCTATCTGAGAGGCCTTTAATTCGATTCGGTGATAACCACGCTCACGGCGATCAAACTCAGTCAGCGCAATATCATCCACTTCAAGCAAAACTCCATTCACTTGTCCCTCACCGAGATTGACGATCAAAGGTGACAAAACATAGCTGTCATCGATCTTACTCCAATGACGAACTAGGCCATGCACTATCGCAGGAATCGCTTGTCCTGTTTGACCTGTGAGTTGACGAGAAGAGGAGTTGATCAAGCTACCATAACCAAAAATATACATCGCGTTCCCTGTCTGTTCTTTTGTATTTGAGACTAGTCTTACTATATGTTTGGCTTCATCAAATGTCAGTAGTTTTTTACTTTGCACACTTATGAGTCTAAATGACTTTTATGGGGTGTGTTTAATTGACACTTTTTTGAAGCCTAAAGACTCCTTGTTGCTTGTTTTTATTGGCTTTATACCTTTGGCGCGTTTCATGCATTACGTTAGGTCATATTGCAGTGATGATTACTGCATCATGAATTTGACTATGAAATAGCAATTCCCAGAAGCCACTCTTGGCTTGTTATCTGAAATAAGGAATGAGTTTGTTAAATATCACAGATAAAAGTGTAGAAGATGCGATTCCTGCATATCTTCGATTAGGTTTTAGACCTTTCTTCTTTTTAGGCAGTCTCTATGCTGTGATCGCGATTGTCGCTTGGGTCATCATGTTCCAAAACGGTCAGCCAGAAATGCTAAAAGTACCGGCGCTTTGGTGGCATGTGCATGAAATGCTGTTTGGCTTTGCCATGGCGATTGTGGTCGGTTTTGTGTTAACTGCGGTGCAAACGTGGACGGGCGTTAATGGAACCAAACACTATCGATTAGCGGTACTGGTTGGTTTGTGGTTAGCACCTCGTATTCTGTTTTGGACCCCCGCACCGTTATGGCTGATCTCATCGGTTGAGGCGTTGTTCTTAATCTTCGCCGCTTACGAAATTGGTTTCCGAGTTGTTAAATCGAAAGGCTGGAAGAATCTATTCTTTGTGCCACTGTTTATATTGGCTATCGTGGCGAACTTTGCTAGTTACGCGACCGTTAAAGGTATGCCTCCATTCCCATCGTCTGCAGTATGGCACGCAATGTTATGGTGGTTTACCTTGCTGCTATCAGTGATGGGTGGGCGAGTGATTCCGTTCTTCACGGCACGTCGCTTCGATTTTGAAAAAGCACAACCACTAGTTTGGTTAGAATGGTTAGCGAATCTACCTTTGGTTGGCTTATTTGTATTGAGCTTCTTCCCATTGACCTTTGCTCAAGTCGGCAATGAGTTGATGGTATTTGCAGGTGTGACTCAGTTGGTGCGCTTTATCCGCTGGAAGCCTTGGACTACGTTATCTGAACCCTTGGTGTGGTCGCTGCATGCGGCTTACCTATGCATCCCTTTAAGCTTGCTGCTACGTGGTTTATTAGACAACCCGTTCGCGAGCCACAACATGCTGCACTTGTTTGCAATTGGCGGTTTGAGTGGGTTAATTCTTGCGATGATTACGCGCGTGACAATGGGGCACACGGGTCGTGCAATCTATAAAGGGCCAAGTATGGCGTTAGCGTTCTCGGCTATTTTTATCGCGGCTTTGATTCGCAGCGTAGGTGTGACTTTCTTCCCTGCGTATTTATTTGAGATGGTGAACATCAGCGCGGGTTTATGGACGTTAGCATTCGGGTTGTTTATCTGGAAGTTCGGCATGATGCTTTTAACGCCAAGAGTGGATGGTCACCCAGGCTAAGCCTATTGATTTTCGAACCCATTTTGAAAGGGAAGCACTGAGCTTCCCTTTTTTGATCGCAGCAAAGCTCCATTCTCAAAGCTCCATTCTCTTAGTGAGTATTCTCGGCAAGATATTGGCGCACTTGTACAATGAGATCTTCTTTGGCGTGAGGCGAGATGAAACTCGCTTCGACAGCATTAATACTGAATTGCGCTAATTCGTTTTTCGTCAGTGGATGAGCATTGGCGACGGCGAGGAAGTTATCATTCATATAGCCGCCGAAGTAAGCCGGATCATCGGAATTGATGGTGACGCACAGCCCTTTTCTCAGCAACTCGACGATATTGTGTTCTTGCATGGTGTCGAAGACCTTTAGCTTGGTATTCGATAGCGGGCATACGGTCAGCGGTGTGCGTTTAGCGATTAGCTGTTCCATCAAGTCTTCATCTTCTACACAGCGAACGCCATGATCAATACGGGTGATGCCCAACAAGCTCAGCGCGTCACTAATATTTTGCGCAGGGCCTTCCTCTCCAGCGTGCGCGACGGTCAGAAAGCCTTGGTTGATCGCCTCTTGGAACACATGCTTAAACTTCTCCGGCGGGTTCCCTTTTTCCGATGAATCCAGCCCGACGGCAATGATCTTATCTTTGTAGGGAAGGGCTTGTTTGAGTGTTTCAAAAGCGCTGTCTTCATCAAGATGGCGCAGAAAGCACATGATCAGTTGGCTGCTGATCCCTAGTTCTTGCTCGGCTTGATTCAAAGCTTGAGTAATCCCACTTATGATGACTTCAAAGGCAATGCCACGTTCGGTGTGGGTTTGAGGGTCAAAAAAGATCTCAGTATGAACCACATTATCTTGTTGACACTTGAGTAGATAAGCCCAAGTCAGGTCATAGAAATCCTGTTCATGAATCAGTACGTTAGCGCCTTGATAATAGATATCGAGAAAAGACTGAAGATTGTGGAATTGGTACGCGTCTCTTACTTGGTCTGGGCTATCAAAGGGAATCGACACGTTATTGCGCTTGGCCAGTTGGAACATCAGCTCAGGTTCTAGCGTGCCTTCAATATGTAAATGCAGCTCAACCTTGGGTAAATGTTTGATGAAGCTATCCATAGCAACTCCTTAGCTATTTTAATTATGGGCGGAGTAGGCGAGACAGTAGAGTCTGTAAACCTGAGCCTGCAGGTTATCTCTTTCATTTATCTCTGTTTGAGCATAGTTCATTTCATTGTTGTCGATAAAACTGCACAGAAGTTGATGATGAATCGAGAGTTACGAACCCATTGAAATCAGGCGCAAACGATTTGCAGCAATGGAGTGTGATCCGCTGCAAATATTTGCAGCAATATTCATTGATTTGTGCTCTAATACCGCGCTTACCAAGGGATGGTGTTAAAAGATGCTCACTTAGATGGAGTTATCAAAGTGACCGATCCCTTAATGATCTCCCTTAGGAAAAAATAGAACATGTCTAAGAACAAAAAATTTGATATCCGCCTTACAGAAAAACGCAACGGTTGGTGTGCAGAGATTACTCGTCAAGTAACGTCTCGCAGCACAACAGTATCTAAGCGTGAGTCTGGTTTCGAAACTGAAGCTCTAGCACAAGAGTGGGCAGAGAAAGAGCTAGCATCTTTCATCTCAAACCAAGCAGAACGTAACGAGCGTAAATCAGAGCAGCGTAAAGAGCGTGACGAACTACGTCACACTAAAGAGCTTAAAGCTGAGCAAGCACGTGAAGCACGCGCAAAAGCTCGTGAAGAAGAGCAAGAAGACGCTGAGTAATCCAGTGCACAATTAATTTACAGGTCCCTTAATTTTAAGATAAGGGACAAGTAAAAAAAGCCCCGATATAGCTTTTCTCTTTCTAGTTAAAAGTTTATCGGGGCTTTTTCATTTGTGGCGTATTAGTCTGGATCACGTAACCACTCATGGCTGGTGGCTAAGTATCTGATTCATTAATTACCCGAATTCGGTCCTAGTTGTTTAGCGCTGTCAGCCAATCGTCTTCCGCGACTTCTTCAATGTAACTCTCTACAGACTGTCCCACTTCATCATCATCTTGCTTGAAGTAAGCAATGTGGAATACTGCGTCACCTTCGTTTACCAACGGTAGAGTTTGTTGACCAATCACGATACCGCCTTTAGTGGTGATTACTTGGCCTTCTTGGTGACCCAATGGAGAACTGATGTAAGCCAGGGTTTGTCCTGCTTCAACTTGTTCGCCAAGCCTTACCATATTACGCAAAATGCCGTCTGATTCAGCGCGGATCCAACTGGTCGATTTACTCAATACTGGCTCTGGTAACTTCTTACGGTTAGGGCGCAGCATGCCGATTTCTTTCATCACTTGATGCACGCCAAGGTAACCCGCACGAATCGCTAGGTGATCAAAACGCAGCGCTTCACCACCTTCGTAAGTTAATACAGGAATACCCAGTTTTTCCGCTTCGCTGCGCAGTGAACCGTCACGCAGTGGAGAATCTATGATCACGGGTGTTGCGAACGCTTTTGCGATGCGCAGTGTTTCAGGGTTCGACAGGTTTGCACGGATCTGTGGCAAGTTCGTACGGTGAATCGCACCCGTGTGAAGATCCAAAATGTAATCACAGTGCTTCGCTACGTTCTCAAAGAAGGTGTGAGCGATGCGTGATGTCAGTGATCCTTTCTCACTTCCTGGGAAGCAACGGTTCAGGTCACGACGGTCTGGTAGGTAACGAGACTTATGGATAAAACCAAATACGTTAACGATAGGCACAACAAGTAGTGTTCCTTTCAGTTTCTTTGGATCAATCGCATTGGTCAGCTGTCGTGCAATCTCAACACCGTTTAATTCATCTCCGTGGATCGCCGCGTTTACCATCAGTGTTGGGCCCGCTTGGCGACCATGAATAATTTCAATCGGGATTGAAAGTGGAGAATGCGTGTAAAGCTGAGCCGCTTGCAGTTCAATCTCCATTCTCTGTCCTGGCTGAACAGTATAACCAAGTAATTCGAAGGGTTGATTAGGTTTTAGTCTTGCCATTTAGGTTGTTCTCAACATGGTGATAATTCGTTAACACGGAATGTATCAATCGTTGATTTTTAGTACGAATCAATCGCTTTACGGTGACGACAAAACTTTTTTATGGAGGGGTTTCTTAATTGGTTTCTGTTTTTGATTTGGCTAGTTAGAAGGGGTTTATAATTGTGAATTTCCTGACAATACATTGATTTAACGCTGATATTTATTGTTCGGTTGGTTGGTATTATCCATCGCCATTTTTTGGCGGCCAAATTCAAATATCGAGATCAAAATGAAAAAAACAATTTCAAAAGTTGTAGCACTAGCAGTGGTATCTGTTGCTCTATCTGGCTGTGTGGGTAGTAACGCAGTAACCGGTTATCTAATGAAGTTTAACGTGAAGGCTGTTGATAACCGTTACGCTCGTGGTGGTTTGAACATACTACTTGCACCTGCGTATGGTCTAACGGTTGCTGCCGATTACCTAGTATTCAACTCACTAGAGTTCTGGACGGGTAGCAACCCACTAACAGGTGCTCCGCACATCTTTGATACTAAGACTGATACTTACCTTGATATCAACGATCAGCTTGATAAGTCACTGACTGAAGCGCCAGTAGGCCCGATCACGAGTGCCGATATGATTGAGAAAGGTCAAATGCAGCAGATCGACGAAAACACTATCCAAATGGACATCACTTACCAGTCTGGTGAGCGTGCGACGTTAATCGGTGTTCGTGAAGGCGAGATGGTGACATACTTCATCGACGGCGAAGTAGTGGCACAAACTTCAATTGATGAGCTAGAAAGCTACGCGGCTTCACGCGCTTAATTATTTATTTAGTCACAAGTAGCAGTGACAAAGATTAGATACAAAAACAGGTACTCATTGAGTACCTGTTTTATTTTGTTCTTAATAAACGGTGTTTACTGAAAAGTGCTATTTATTGAAGAGCCCATTTATTGGAAACACCATTTACTGAAAAACACTAGCGAATCGATTTATGCTTTTTCTGGGATCGCAGCAAGCAGTGCAACCATTTGGTTCCAGAACAGCTCAACTGTGTCGATCTTCACTTTCTCATCAGGAGAGTGTGGGAACTTGATCGTTGGGCCGAAAGAAACCATATCCATGTTCGGGTAAGGTTCTTTGAACAGACCACACTCAAGGCCAGCATGGATAACCATGATGTTTGGTTTGTGACCGTAGATGCCTTCGTACATGTCGCGGAAGATATGCATGATCTCTGAATCTGCGTCTGGTTTCCAACCTGGGTAAGCACCAGAGAACGCGATGTTAGCGCCTGCTAGTTCAGCAACAGAGTGAAGCATACTTTCTACTTGGCTACGACCAGAGTCGATAAGAGAACGGATCAAGCAAAGTACTGTGATTGAATCTTCTTCCGTTGTGATAACACCTACGTTTAGAGACGTTTCAACAACGCCTTCAATCTCGTCACTCATACGAATCACGCCGTTTGGACATGCGTTAAGTGCCGCGATAAAGCGAGCTTGGTCTGCTGCCGCTAGTGCGCCCATTTCTACAGAAGCTTCTTCATTGAAAGTCACGATGCTGTCTTCTACTTTACCTAGCTCTGTTGAAAGCAGCTCAGTGTAGTAGTTGTATAGCGAAGCTAATTTCTCTTGGTTTGCAGCAGGAACCGCAACCGTTACGAAGCCCTCACGAGGGATCGCATTACGAAGGCTACCACCTTTGAATTCTACGATGCGAAGGTCTAGCTCTTTTGCGTGACCCGCTAGGAAGCGAGCAATCAGTTTGTTTGCGTTTGCACGACCGGTGTGGATGTCACAACCAGAGTGACCGCCTTTTAGGCCTTTTAGCGTTAGCTTGCGTGTTACGAAGTCAGCTGGAATCGCATTACGTGCAATTTCAAATGTCATTGCGCCGTCGATACCGCCCGCACAACCCATGTACACTTCGCCTTCTTGCTCTGAGTCAGTATTAAGAAGGATATCGCCTTCTAACCAACCCGCTTCAAGACCGAACGCGCCAGTCATGCCTGCTTCTTCATCTACAGTGAGTAGAACTTCGATAGGGCCATGTTGGATTTCGTTTGAAGCAAGAACGGCTAAGCAAGAAGCCATGCCCATGCCGTTATCAGCACCAAGCGTTGTGCCTTTTGCTGTAACCCATTCGCCATCGATGTATGGCTGGATTGGATCTTTTGTAAAGTCGTGATCAGTGTCTTCGTTCTTTTGTGGAACCATATCGATGTGAGCTTGTAGCACGACACCTTTTTTGTTTTCCATACCCGGCGTTGCTGGCTTTTTGATGAATACGTTGCCCGTTGGGTCGCGACGTACATCTAGGCCTTGCTCTGTTGCCCACGCAATAATGTATTGAGCAAGCTCCTCTTCATGTTTCGAAGGGTGCGGGATTGAACAAATTTTATCGAAAAACTGCCAAATAGGGGCAGGGGACAATTTACTGATCTCAGAATGGAATTCAGACACGGATGACTCCTTTTTTATTTGATAACCATATATTTAGGATTTCTATAGGTAAAAAATTAGAATAAAAATCTAAAATATGGGTCTGTTTTGATGGCAACAGCATACCACTTGAGCGTTTTGACGAGTAGCGGTTATAAACCTCAAATACCTCAAATTTTGAAAGCGATCTTGTCCACCTGATCATAATTAAGAGACTTGATGCTTATAAATGGCGCAAGCAAACGTTTGTTTAATTCCACTTTGTAATTTAATTACAGAAATAAGTTTTCAAAATAACCATAATTGGCCAAAAGTGTGATGTATAGCAAATAATGCTTGTAATCTTTTTTCTTTAGGGTATATTAATAACCAACTTCTGAGATGAAGAGTAAATGCTCAAAGGATGAGTCCGTTTTATCGCCTCCAAGGAACCGAGAAATCAAATTCGTTTTTTATTGATTTATTAAGGTGATAGTTATGAAAGGTTTACCATCTGCAATGTTCTGGATTAACAGCTCTGTTTACACTAGCAACTTTGCATACCCTACAAGCTTTGGTTACTAATACCGTAAGCATGTAACTCGAACAGTTTTGTTCACCCCTATATATTGGAATTCTTTTACAGCCCTTTTGGTTGACAGATTCTACCGCCACTCAGTTTTGAGTGGCGTTTTTTTTTGCCTGCTACTTTTCCAAACCGCTTTCGCTTGTCACTTTCTTTGCTGTTCTGAGTGGTTGTTTTTTAAACGCCAAAATATCAATTTGCGTCTTATTACTGATCCTGTTGAAAAATACACAACTCTTGTGGGTTTAAATTGAGAATATGATGGCTACATTCTCAATGGAAATAACCGACGGTTGAAAAAACAACCAAGTAATCTCATCGCCTTTATTTCATTTAATCTATTGTTTTTAATAGTTATTATTCTTTTTGTTCCTCATTTGTAATCGCTTTGTTTCATACGGCATTCTGATAAATATCGATTAGAGCCTTAATTCTATCTGGAATTTGTTATTTGATAACTTTATAATCCACAGCCAATCGTTTACGCAACCGTTTACTTTTTACCCTTATAGGATTCGATAATGTTCGAAAAGCTATTCAAACTCAGTGAAAATGGCACCAATGTGCGCACTGAAATCATCGCAGGTCTAACCACCTTCCTAACAATGGCTTACATCATTTTTGTAAACCCAATGATTCTAGCTGATGCTGGTATGGACCATGGCGCTGTATTTGTAGCAACCTGTTTAGCGGCTGCTATTGGCTGTTTCATCATGGGCTTTGTTGCTAACTACCCAATTGCTCAAGCACCAGGCATGGGCTTGAACGCATTCTTTACCTACGCTGTTGTAATGGGTATGGGTTATACGTGGCAAGTTGCTCTGGCAGCGGTTTTCGTATCAGGCGTAATCTTCATCTTCTTAAGTATCTTTAAGATCCGTGAATGGATTATCAACTCGATCCCTATGTCTCTGCGTGTTGGTATCTCTGCGGGTATCGGTCTTTTCCTAGCATTTATCGCGCTTAGCAATGCAGGCATCGTTGTTTCTAATCCAGCGACTAAAGTTTCACTGGGCGATATCACTGCGATTGCGCCAATGTTAGGTGCGCTTGGTTTCTTCATTACTATTGCTCTTGTACACCGTGGTGTGAAAGGCGCAGTAATGATCGCGATTCTCGCTATCACAGCGATTGGCATTGCGATCGGTGACGTTCAATACGGCGGCATCATGTCGACACCACCAAGCCTTGCTCCTACATTCATGCAGCTTGATTTCTCGGCTGTATTTGAAATCGGTATGATTTCAGTGGTATTCGCATTCTTGTTCGTCGATTTGTTCGATACCGCGGGTACCCTGGTTGGTGTTGCAACGAAAGCAAACCTAATCAAAGAAGACGGTAAACTACCGCGCTTGAACAAAGCACTGCTTGCTGACTCTACAGCAACATCTATTGGTGCATTGCTAGGTACATCAAACACAACTTCTTATGTTGAGAGTGTTGCGGGTGTTGCTGAAGGCGGTCGTACCGGTCTAACTGCTGTTGTTGTTGGTATCTTATTCCTACTGGCTCTTTTCTTCTCGCCACTTGCAGGTATGATTCCGGCTTACGCAACATCAGGTGCACTTTTCTATGTAGCAATTCTGATGATGTCTGGCCTAGTTGGCATTGATTGGCGTGATCTTACGGAAGCCGCACCAGTCGTGGTAACATGTCTGCTTATGCCGCTGACGTACTCTATCGCTGAGGGTATCTCACTAGGTTTCATCGCTTACGCTGCAATTAAGCTGCTAAGTGGTAAAGGTCGCGACGTTTCACCTGCTGTGTGGGTAATGTCGGTTATCTTTATTCTTAAATACATTTTCGCTTAATCGTCTAGATTTCTGCTTAATCGCTGAAGAGGCTATGTAAGGCATAGCCTCTAATAACATGACAAAATTATTAGGTTTTATACTATGAGCAACAAATTCGTTATCACTTGGGACAACATGCAGACTTACTGCCGTCAACTTGCTGAAAAGCAAATGCCAGCAGAGCAGTGGAAAGGCATCTGGGCAGTAAGCCGTGGTGGTTTGGTTCCTGGTGCAATCTTGGCTCGCGAACTGGGTATTCGTCACGTAGATACGATTTGTATTTCTAGCTACGACCACGATCACCAACGTGATATGACAGTCGTTAAAGCACCTGAAGGTGACGGCGAAGGCTTCCTAATCGTTGAAGACTTGGTTGATAGTGGTGATACTGCACGCAAGCTTCGCGAAATGTACCCTAAAGCGAAACTGATCGCTGTATGTGCTAAGCCATCTGGTGCTGATTTACTAGACGAGTACATCGTGGATATCGCTCAAGACACATGGATTGAGCAACCTTGGGATACTAGCCTAAGCTTCGTTGAGCCGGTAAATCGCAAGTCAAAATAAGTGTAAACTTAGTTTTTTGAGAAATGACCCTTTATAGGGTCATTTTTTTTTATATGATTAGTAACAACCATTTCTTATTAAGTATCCCAATGTCTGAATCAGAAGAAACGAGCTCGAACCTTTCGGAAACCTTGTTTGTAAAGCACAAGCAGGCCAAAGAGACCTCAATGCTTACTCGCTACATGCCAAGTTCTGAAGAACTGCTGGATAAAAAGCGTGAAGAGCAGAACTCATCTTGGTATCGAAACCTAAGACGTCTTCAGTGGGTATGGCAAGGCGTTAACCCGATAGAGCAAGAAGCGGTATTAGCACGCATCGCGTCATCCGATAATTCTCGTACCACTGATGAGTGGCTAGATACCGTGATGGGCTACCGCAGCGGTAACTGGGCATACGAGTGGACCAAGCTGGGCATGCAGCACCAAAATCGCTCGAATGAAAAGAACGGCGAAGAAATGGCTGAAGAGTTATTTTCAGCATCGCTGTGTTTCAGCATTGCGGGCTACCCACATCTAAAGAACGATAACCTTGCTGCTCAGGCACAGGTATTAGCGAATGCGGCGTATTCTGAAGCGATCAAACACACCAAATTGATCGTCAAACAAATCGAAGTGCCGTATCAAAACAAAAAGATTAAGGCGAACTTACATCTAACCAAAACAGACAAACCACAACCTGTCGTGATCGTGAGTGCAGGTTTAGATAGCCTGCAAACTGACATGTGGCGTTTGTTTAGAGATTACCTAGCACCGAAAAATATTGCGATGCTAACGATTGATATGCCGTCGATAGGGCACAGTTCGCACTGGCCACTAACCGAAGACTCTTCTTGCCTGCATCAAGCCGTGTTGAATGAACTGCCTAACATTCCATGGGTGGACCATCATAAAGTCGGTCTGTTCGGTTTCCGGTTCGGTGGTAACGCGATGGTGAGGTTGTCCTTCCTTGAGCAACATAAACTCAAAGCGTGTATCTCTTTAGGGGCTCCGATCCACGATATCTTTGTTCATGCCGACAAACTAAAGCAGATGCCTAAGATGCACTTGGATGTATTGGCTTCGCGTCTTGGTAAAGGGGCGGTGGATATCAATAGCCTTTCTGGACAATTGATGGCTTGGTCATTGAAGGTGCAAGGCTTGCTGGCTAACAGTAAAACCAGTGTTCCTATTTTGGCATTGGCTTTGGAAGGTGACCCTGTTTCACCGCATCTGGATAATCAACTGGTTGCTATTTACAGTGATTACGGCAAAGCGAAGAAAATCAAAACCAAATCAATTACACAGGGGTATGAGCAATCCCTCGAATTAGCGATAAAGTGGCTTGAGGATGAATTATTTAGATGACATTTCTCCGAAATTAGTTAAGCATGAAAAGTGTACAAAGTAAGTACCTGATACTCAGAGAAAATTTATAAAATCCAACTGCGTGCTTTCTACGTATTGCAGTCTGAGTAACGTCATTCTTAACATTGAAATGGAGATTCAATATGTCAGAAGTGACACAACAACCTACGCATTATCGCTTGTTAAACGTTTTAAAGGCTATTGGGCCTTACTTGAGGGAGCCGCAATCAGAAGATGGTCATTACATTTTTGATTGCTTGTCTGTGTGTGTGAACGATAAAAAGTCACCAGAAGAGCGTGAGTTCTGGGGCTGGTGGTTAGAGTTGGATAAGTCGGAAGAAGGATTCTCGGCGAAGTACAACACGGGTAAATACAACATTGATGGTAACTGGGATCCTTTGCCATTACCTAAAAAGGCGGTCGCTGAGGTCTCTCGAACTCAAGAAGCCTTTCACCAAAAGCTGGTTGACGAACTTCAAAAGAAATTTGAAATCGGCGTTCAGTTAGACGAAGAGTCTGTCGAATTCGTCTGATTTTGAAGGTTACTCTTCTCTATAAAGCAAAAAGGTGCGATTTCGCACCTTTTCTGCTTGTGAATTCCCCTGTTGATTGCTAAAACATCACCTCTTATTTGTTTTATTCATAAAAGACTTCATGACAACAAATCATCAAAGCGGGACAACAACACAGCGTAAAACTGTCGTTGTTAAACTGGGTACCAGTGTCTTAACTGGTGGAACATTGGCATTAGACCGCGCTCACATGGTTGAGCTGGTTCGTCAATGTGCTGAATTAAAAAAACAAGGCCACTCTGTGGTTATGGTTTCGTCTGGTGCAATTGCAGCCGGACGTGAGCACCTTGGTTACCCCGCACTTCCCAACTCGATGGCGAGCAAACAATTGCTTGCGGCAGTTGGGCAAAGTCAGTTGATTCAAGTTTGGGAGTCTTTGTTTGCTATCTATGGCCTTAAGATTGGCCAGATGCTACTGACTCGTGCCGATCTCGATGATCGCGAGCGTTTTCTGAATGCACGTGACACGATCAACGCGCTCGTTGAGCACGATATTATTCCGGTAGTAAACGAAAACGACGCAGTAGCCACCAACGAAATTAAAGTGGGCGACAACGATAACTTATCGGCACTGGTTGGTATTTTATGTGGCGCTGATAAGCTTTTGTTACTCACTGACCAAAAAGGTCTGTTTACCGCAGACCCTCGTAAAGACCCAAATGCTGAACTCATCAAAGAAGTAAAAACCATTGATGACACACTGCGTAAGATCGCAGGTGGCAGCGGTACGACGTTAGGTACCGGCGGTATGGCAACAAAACTGCAGGCGGCTGATATTGCCCGTCGTGCGGGTATTGAAGTGATTATTGCTGCGGGCAGTGCTGAGAATGTGGTGTTTGATTCATTGAGTGACAACCCACAAGGCACGCGTTTCTTGCCTTTAGCTGAAGCGCTTGAAAACCGTAAACGTTGGATTCTAGCAGGCCCAGCTTCTGCTGGTGACATCGTAGTCGACGATGGAGCGGTGAACGCAGTTAACACTAAAGGCAGTAGCTTGTTGGCGAAAGGGGTTGTTCGAGTTAAAGGCGAATTTTCTCGTGGTGAAGTCACCCAAGTCACAGACAGTAAAGGCAAAGTCATTGCACGTGGTATCGCCAGTTATTCAAGCCAAGACCTAGCAAAAATTGCAGGCAAGCACAGTAAAGATATTGGCGACATTCTTGGATACGATTATGGGTCAGAAGTCATTCACCGTGACGACCTTGTTGTAATCCAAGAGTAGCTCGTGATGATAAGGCGAATCGCCTTTTTGCATCCAAAGACAGACAGAATTTAGGGAGAGTTAAACGTGGATTTAACTAACATGGGTATCGCAGCAAAAGACGCTGCTTTCCACCTAGCGACCGCATCTACGGCGCAAAAGAATAAAGCATTGGCGATCATCGCTGATGAGCTAGAAGCAAACGCAGCTACGATTTTAGAAGCGAACGCAAAAGACATCGAACTTGGTCGTGAAGCGGGTCTGACTGATGCACTTTTAGATCGCCTGTTGCTCAACGAAGAGCGCTTAACCGGCATCGCTAACGATGTGCGTAACGTGATTAGCCTTAACGACCCTGTGGGCAGCGAGATTGACAGCAAGGTACTGGAAAACGGTATGTCACTCTCTCGCCGCCGCGTACCGCTTGGCGTGGTGGGTGTTATCTATGAAGCGCGTCCGAACGTAACCATCGATATTGCAGCTCTGTGTTTGAAGACAGGTAACGCAAGTATTCTACGTGGTGGTAAAGAGACGTTCTTCTCGAACATGGAACTGGTTAAAGTTATCCAGTCTGCATTAGAGAAAGCGGAGCTTCCAGCGGCTTCTGTTCAGTACATCGAGAAACCCGATCGTGAACTTGTCTCTCAACTGCTTAAACTGGATGACTACGTGGATATGATTATTCCTCGTGGTGGCGCTGGTTTGCACAAGATGTGTAAAGAGAACAGTACTATTCCAGTTATCATCGGTGGTTTCGGTATCAGCCATATCTTTGTTGATGAGAGCGCTGATCTTGAGAAGTCTGTTGATGTGGTTGAAAACTCGAAAGTTCAACGTCCATCTGCATGTAACTCATTGGATACGCTGCTAGTGCATGAAGCGGTTGCTGAGGCTTTCCTTGCTAAGCTGACACAGCGTTTAGCAGGCAAGGTTACCTTGGTTGCTGACACTAGCGCAAAATCTCTGATGGCAGGTTTTGAAGACCAACGTGATGCGGTTGAAGGTGACTTTGACACTGAATGGCTAAGCTACACGTTAGGCGTGAAAGTGGTAGCGGATGTGGCAGAAGCGATTGACCACATGCGCGTACACAACGCGAGTCACTCAGATGCGATCATGACTAACAGTCTAGAGAGCTCAGAGCGTTTCATTAACTCTGTTGGTTCTGCGGCGGTTTATGTGAATGCATCAACACGTTTCACTGATGGCGCACAGTTTGGTTTAGGCGCTGAAGTCGCAGTATCAACCCAGAAGCTGCACGCTCGCGGCCCAATGGGCTTAGAAGAACTGACAAGCTACAAATGGGTAGGTAAAGCGAACTATTTAGTTCGCGGTTAACGCTGGTCGTTAATTTTACTCCTCAGCTCATTTTTGAAATGGCGATCGAGTAGCAATAATCAATGAATCACCACACAAAAGGGCCTTAATTGGCCCTTTTTCTTTCCTAACGTTTGGCAATTCCGTTACACTGATATTCAATTATTTGGAGGTGATATGCATTGTCCTTTTTGTTCAGAGAACGACACTAAAGTAATCGATTCAAGACTGGTAGCCGATGGCCATCAGGTTCGTCGTCGCCGTCAATGCCTTGCATGTAGTGAACGTTTTACGACTTTCGAATCGGCAGAACTTGTGATGCCGAAAGTCATAAAATCGAATGGAAACCGCGAACCATTTAATGAAGATAAAATGGTGGGTGGTGTACAGCGCGCCCTAGAAAAACGCCCAGTGAGTGCTGATGCGATTGAACTTGCGATCAGTACGATTAAGTCACAACTCCGTGCAACTGGTGAGCGTGAAGTACCAAGCGAGATGATTGGTAATCTTGTGATGGGCCAATTGAAAGAATTGGATAAAGTGGCGTACATTCGTTTTGCCTCTGTTTACCGCAGCTTTGAAGACATCCGAGAGTTTGGCGAAGAAATCGCTAAATTAGAGGATTAACGCCTCAATCATGTCAAACTTTACTCCCCTAGATTTTCAAATGATGTCGCGTGCTATTCAGTTAGCAAAACGCGGCATTTACACCACTGCACCCAACCCGAATGTGGGTTGTGTCATCGTACAAACCGACGGTCAGATCGTTGGCGAAGGTTTTCATGCCAAAGCCGGTGAGCCTCATGCTGAAGTATATGCTATGCGAATGGCGGGCGACAAAGCAAAAGGTGCGACTGCTTATGTAACGCTAGAACCTTGTTCTCATTACGGTCGAACGCCGCCTTGTGCTGAAGGTTTGATTAAGGCTCAAGTAGCCAAAGTGATTTGTGCCATGCAGGACCCAAACCCAAAAGTTGCAGGTCGTGGTATCAAAATGCTACGCGACGCAGGCATTGAGGTTGAAATCGGTTTATTAGAGCAAGATGCTCTCGACTTGAACCCTGCATTTATCAAGCGTATGCAAACGGGCATGCCATTCGTTCAGTTAAAGATGGCGGCTAGCCTCGATGGGCAAACGGCATTGGAAAATGGTCAAAGCCAGTGGATCACATCGCCAGAAGCGCGTCGTGATGTTCAGAACTACCGAGCAAAATCAGGCGCGGTGCTATCAACCAGCCAAACGGTGATTGAAGACAACGCGTCGCTGAATGTTCGTTGGGCAGAGTTGCCAAGCAGTACCAAAACAAATTACGTTGAAGACGAGTTGCGCCAGCCGATTCGCGTGATTCTTGATCGTCAAAATCAACTGCGTCCTGAGCTAAAGTTATTCCAAACTCCAACATCGGTATTGAGAGTCGCTGAAGCGTCTGCTGATATTGAAGTCGGAACCACAGAGGCAGGTCAGCTCGATTTGCACGATCTGATGCGTCAATTACCTGCAAATCATATCGACCATATTTGGGTCGAAGCGGGCGCGACATTGGCAAAAAGCTTGATTGAAGCACGGCTAGTGGATGAGCTAATCCTCTATTTAGCACCTAAACTTATGGGCAGTGACGGACGAGGTTTGATGGGCGCATTAGGGCTCACTTCAATGTCTGACGTTATTGACCTAGAAATTAAAGATGTTCGACAGGTTGGTGTGGATATTCGCATCGTGGCTAAACCTATTATTGCGAAATCAATTGTTACGAAACCTACTGTCGCGAAACCAATTGCGGCTAACCAATAGTCGCGAAATAAATCGTGACGAAACCACAGTAGAAATAGTTACTCCAACTGCATACGTGTTGTTGACAACAAAAAGAGTTTTAAAATGTTTACAGGAATTGTAGAAGCCGTAGGTACATTGAGTGCAATCACTCCCCGCGGAGAAGACATCACCGTAACGGTTAATGTTGGTAATCTTGATATGGCTGACGTTAAGTTAGGCGACAGTATCGCAACCAATGGTGTGTGTTTGACGGTTGTTGAGTATAACGACCACAGCTACAGTGCAGACCTTTCGTTTGAGACCCTGAAAAAAACGGGTTTTGTCGATTACCAAGCGGGCGACAAGGTCAACCTAGAGAAAGCAATGTTACCGACCACGCGTTTCGGTGGTCATATCGTATCGGGTCACGTTGATGGCGTGGGTGAGATTGTTGAGCGTAATCAAGTCGGTCGTGCGATTGAGTTCTGGGTAGAAATGCCTGCAGAGATCTCAAAGTACGTAGCTCAAAAAGGTTCAGTCACTGTTGATGGTATTAGCCTGACTGTGAATGATTTACGCAAGAATGCCTTTAAGTTGACTATCGTTCCTCACACCTCTTCAGAAACCACCATTGATCAATTCAATGTTGGTCGAAAAGTGAATCTAGAAGTCGATGTATTAGCGCGTTATATGGAGCGTCTACTGCAAGGCCAGCAGCAAGAGTCTGAGCCTGAATCTCGATTGACGATGGAATTCTTACAGCAGAATGGTTTTGCCTAATCGTTGATACAAAGTGTTTTAAGCGAGACTTTGTAAAGCGAAGCAATATCATCAGGTTTAAATAGTGTCGGTTCTAGGAAGCAGAACCATTTCAAAGGATATAGAACAATGCCAATTAGTACTCCTCAAGAAATTATTGAAGACATTCGCCTAGGAAAAATGGTTATCCTGATGGATGATGAAGATCGCGAGAATGAAGGCGATCTGATCATGGCAGCAGAACATGTCACGCCAGAAGCGATTAACTTCATGGCGATGTATGGCCGTGGCTTAATTTGCCTAACGTTGACCAAAGAGCGTTCAAATCGCATGGGTCTAGCGCCTATGGTTCAAGACAACAATGCTCAATACACGACGAACTTTACGGTTTCAATTGAAGCTGCTGAGGGCGTAACAACGGGTATTTCTGCATCAGACCGCGCTGTTACCGTTCAAGCGGCTGTGGCAAAAGATGCGAAAGCGGCTGACTTAGTTCAACCTGGTCATATCTTCCCACTGACAGCTCAAGAAGGTGGTGTTCTAACACGCGCAGGCCACACTGAAGCAGGCTGTGATTTAGCTCGTCTAGCAGGCTGTGAGCCAGCTTCGGTGATCGTTGAGATCCTAAATGACGACGGCACCATGGCACGTCGCCCTGATCTTGAAGTCTTCGCTGAAAAACACGATATCAAATTAGGCACTATTGCTGACTTGATTGAATACCGCAACAACACAGAAACGACGATTGAACGTGTAGCACAATGTCATTTGCCAACAGAGTTTGGTGACTTTGAGCTTGTGACTTACCGTGACACGATTGATAACCAGATCCACTACGCGATGCAAAAAGGCGACTTGTCTGTAGGCGCTCCTCTAGTACGTGTTCACCTGCATGACACGTTTACCGATTTACTTCACTCAGACCGTGGTACAGAGCGTAGCTGGTCACTAGATAAAGCGATGAAGCGCATTGGCGATGAAGGCGGTGTGTTGGTTATTCTTGGCAACGAAGAGTCGTCTGATTCTTTGATTCACAAAGTGAAGACATTCGAAGCGCAAGACAAGAACGAGCAGCCAACCATGGCGAAGAAGCAAGGTACCTCGCGTCGTGTTGGTGTCGGTTCTCAGATTCTTCAAGACCTAGGCGTACACGATATGCGTCTGCTTTCTTCAAGCACCAAGCGTTACCACGCATTGGGTGGTTTTGGTCTTAACGTTGTTGAGTATGTTTGCGAGTAAGTCGACATATCTCTGTTAATAGCAACATAATTTACCGATGATTCCAGTAGCTCTTTTGGTGATTAGTTTTGCCAAAAGAGCAAAGTAGTTAAGCCCGATTCAAAACGTGTGAAATACACGAGCTTGACTACTGGTTGCTCCTATATGGTTGAGAGCCGTGCTGCGTTATCATCTTTACATCTCCGGTGTCTGTTCTTCTAAATTAGCATTAGATATTGCTCACAGTTTTGTGCTAGAATCCGGCGATTCTCACTTGATGAAAATAGTTAAAGGAAGGCTTATGAAAGTGATCGAGGGTGGCTTCCCAGCGCCAAATGCAAAAATTGCTATCGTTATTGCTCGTTTCAACAGTTTTATTAACGAAAGTTTACTTTCTGGTGCAATCGATACTTTAAAGCGTCATGGACAAGTAAGCGAAGACAACATCACTGTTGTTCGTTGCCCTGGTGCAGTAGAGCTTCCACTTGTAGCGCAACGCGTTGCAAAAACAGGTAAGTTCGATGCGATTGTATCTCTTGGTACAGTAATCCGTGGCGGTACACCTCACTTTGACTATGTTTGTAGTGAATGTAATAAAGGTTTGGCACAAGTGTCTCTGGAATTTTCTCTTCCAGTAGCGTTTGGTGTTCTTACTGTTGATACGATCGATCAAGCTATTGAACGCGCAGGAACCAAGGCTGGTAATAAGGGTGCAGAAGCCGCACTTAGCGCACTTGAGATGATCAACGTTCTTTCTGAAATCGATTCCTAATGGGGGCCAGTGTGAAACCAGCCGCACGTCGTAACGCACGTCAATTTGCTCTACAAGCAATTTATTCTTGGCAAATTACTAAAGAAAATATTGCTACCGTTGAAGAACAGTTCTTATCTGGTGGTAAGTATGATGAAGAAGAGCATCATGCCGCAGAACCTGCTCTAGCTATGCCAGAAACAGACGTTGCATACTTCCGCGACTTACTAACTGGTGTTGCTCTTAGCCACATGGAACTTGATAGCAAGCTTCGTCCATTCGTATCTCGCCCTATGCAAGATCTGGATTTGATGGAACTAGCGCTTCTACGTTTAGCTATGTACGAGATGACTCGTCGCGAAGATGTACCATACAAAGTGGTTATCAACGAAGCTATCGAGCTTGCAAAAGTATTTGCAGCAGAAGACAGCCATAAGTTTGTTAACGGTGTGCTTGATAAAGCTGCACCACACGTTCGTAAGAAATAAGACGTTCGTATATTGAATCTAAAGGTCAGCTTTTATGCTGGCCTTTTTTGTAACTAAATTTCTGTAATCTCAATAATTACGGTGATTTGTATGAAGACTAAAGATAGGGCATGTGATGTCTGGCGAATTTAACCTGATTGAAAAATATTTTGTAAATCGACAACCACAACGTAAAGACGTACATCTGGCTGCTGGCGATGACTGTGCTTTGGTCAAAGCGCCGGGCAATGTTGAGATAGCGATCAGTACGGACACCTTAGTGGCGGGCACTCACTTCCTAGCGGAAGCAAACCCAGCTTGGGTGGCACACAAAGCCTTGGCTTCGAACATCAGTGATCTTGCGGCTATGGGCGCGACACCTGCTTGGGTTTCATTTGCGTTAACTATGCCAGAAGTCGATGAAGAATGGCTTGCTCCCTTCTGTGATTCCTTCTTCAAGCTCGCTGACTACTTTGGTATTCAGTTAATTGGTGGTGACACAACCAAGGGGCCACTAAGTCTGACATTGACTGTACAAGGCTTTGTACCAGAAGGTCGAGCACTGCGTAGAGATGGCGCTAAAGTGGGCGACTGGATTTACGTCACGGGTAACCTAGGTGATAGCAAAGCCGGCCTAGAGGTGATATTAGACCCTGAACAGAACAAAGTTAAACCTTATGCTCTTGAGCTTGAAGAAAGGCACTATATGAGCGTTCCTCGAGTATTGGCTGGTCAAGCGCTCGTGAACCTTGCTTCGTCTGCTATTGATATCTCTGACGGTGTTATTGCTGATTTAAAACATATCCTTAAGCGTTCTCAGGTTGGTGCGAGCATTGATGTGAGTACGCTGCCAATTTCTCCAGAACTACGTCAGTTTGCATCCGATATTGCTTCGGCTCAACAGTATGCGTTGACCAGTGGTGAAGAGTACGAACTGTGCTTTACTGTGCCGGAAGAGAATAAAGGCTCATTGGAAAGTGCTTTGTCACACACTGGAACAAAAGTCACCTGCATTGGCCAGATAAGACCTGTAGAATATTTTGAATTACACAATAATGGTGAACCACTGAGTTGGAACTTAACTGGTTACGATCACTTTAAGGTTAATTGATGACAAACCCACTTTCTCTTATTTCTCTTAAAAATCCTTGGCACTTATTGGCAACGGGTTTTGGTAGTGGCTTATCGCCGATTATTCCCGGCACCATGGGCACGCTTGCGTCGATCCCATTTTATCTATTGCTGGTTCAGTTACCTTTCCCTATTTATGTCATTCTTGTGGTTGTGAGCTGCATTATTGGTATCAAAATATGCCAAGTGACGTCTGATGACATGGGCGTGCACGATCACGGCTCTATTGTATGGGATGAGTTTGCGGGCTTTTGGATCACCATGGGCCTAGTGCCGTTGTTGGGTATTCCTGTTAATGATTGGAAATGGCTATTCGCTGGCTTTGTTCTGTTTCGTTTTTTCGATATGGTAAAGCCTTGGCCGATTGGTTGGTTAGACAAGCGAGTTCACGGCGGCTTAGGTATCATGATTGATGATATCGTGGCGGGTATTATGGCGGCGATTTCGCTGTATGCAGTGGCTCATTTTTCAGGTTGGCTCGTTTAAGAATCAATATCCAAATAACGAACAATAATAGATAAAAACAAGGAATTACAATGTCTAAGAAGGTTTACTGTGTTGCTCAATTTCAGCCTAAAGAAGGCAAATTGAACGAGTTGTTTGAAGTTCTGAAATCACTAGAGCCAAACACAATGCGTGAAGACGGTTGTATCCAATATACAGTGACTCGTCACATTCAGAGCCCATTAGCAGAGGGTGAGAGTTTCCCTATTGCATTCAATGAGATCTGGGCGGACAACGAAGCATTCGAAGCACACTGTCAACGTCGTGAGATTCAACAGTTCTTCCAAGAGCAGTGTGTTGAAGAGACAGGCTTAGTTGAGAACTTCAACGTTGCTATCTACTCTGACGAACCAGAGAACTATGACGCACCTGTGCTTAAGCCTTGTTGCTAAGCAGGCTTAATTGCTAATAACTAACAGCTAAACAACGAATAGTTTATCAGTTAGCAGATACTAAAAAGGTTGACCCTAGGGCCAACCTTTTTTGTTTTGTCGCTTATGCTGTTTGCTTGTGAAAGCTATTTGGCAAGGTAGTCTGAGATAGACTTCTCAATACCTTTCGCATCTAAGCCAAGCTCTTCATGCAGCTCACCTTGAGTACCTTGAGCAATAAACTTGTCAGGTAGGCCAAGGTTTAACACAGGGATTAGCAGCTTCTCTTGCATCAAGAATTCAATCACACCCGCACCCGCACCACCTGCAATCGCGTTTTCTTCGATAGTCACTAGTACATCGTGGTCAGCAGCAAGTTGCTTGATCAGAGCTTCATCTAGCGGTTTCACAAAGCGCATGTCTGCAACTGTCGCATCGATAGCGTCTGCGGTTTGAAGTGCACTTTCAAGGAAAGTACCAAAGCTCAGAATAGCGACTTTCGAGCCACCTTTTACTTTTGCACTTTCGCGAACGATACGGCCTTTACCAATCTCTAGCGCAGTAAACTCACTTTGAATCTCTGTACCCATGCCATTACCACGAGGGTAACGAACGGCACTTGGGCCTGTGTGCTGGTGGCCAGTGTATAGCATTTGGCGACATTCGTTTTCGTCGCTTGGTGCCATGATCACCATGTTTGGAATGCAGCGCATAAAGCTTAAGTCGAACGCACCTTGGTGTGTTTGACCATCGGCACCGACAAGACCTGCACGGTCAATAGCGAACATAACCGGTAGATCCATGATTGCAACATCGTGGATCAGTTGATCGTAGCCACGTTGTAGGAAAGTTGAGTAGATAGCCACAATCGGTTTATCACCCGCAATCGCCATACCAGTTGCTAGTGTCACAGCGTGTTGCTCAGCAATTGCTACATCGAAGTACTGTTCTGGATACTCTTTCGAGAAACGCACCATACCAGAACCTTCACGCATTGCTGGCGTTATCGCCATTAGCTTAGGATCTTGAGCGGCCATATCACACAGGAAGTCGCCAAAAATCTTAGAGAAAGTTGGTTTAGAGCTGGTGCTCTTAGGCAGACTTGAATGTGCAGGATCGAATTTCGGTACGCCATGGTAGCCAATTGGATCTTTCTCAGCTGGCTCGTAGCCTTTGCCTTTCTTGGTCATGATATGCAGGAACTGAGGGCCTTTAAGATCTCTCATGTTCTTCAGCGTTTTAATCAGCTCATTGACATCGTGACCATCAATTGGACCAATGTAGTTAAAACCTAACTCTTCAAACATGGTGCCAGGGACAACCATGCCTTTTAAATGTTCTTCTGTACGACGAACGAGCTCTTTAATTGGAGGAACGCCTGATAGCACTTTCTTACCACCCTCACGAATTGACGTGTAAAGACTGCCAGAAAGAACTTGAGCGAGGTGGTTGTTTAGAGCACCGACGTTTTCAGAGATCGACATCTCGTTATCGTTAAGGATAACCAGCATGTCATTGTGAATATCGCCCGCGTGGTTCATGGCTTCGAAGGCCATACCTGCGGTAATCGCGCCATCACCAATCACACTCACGACTTTACGGTTCTTACCTTCTTTCTTCGCACTGATCGCCATACCAAGTCCGGCGCTGATCGATGTTGAAGAGTGACCAACAGATAGGGTGTCGTATTCGCTCTCTTGACGCCATGGGAATGGGTGCAGTCCATCTTTTTGACGGATAGTCGACAAGCGGTCGCGACGACCCGTAAGAATCTTGTGTGGATAGGCTTGGTGGCCAACATCCCAAACCAATTGGTCAAAAGGCGTGTTGTACACATAGTGCAGAGCAACGGTTAGCTCTACTGTACCTAAGCCTGACGCTAAGTGACCACTTGACTGGCTCACCGAGTTAAGAAGATAGGTACGTAATTCATCACAAAGCTGTGTAAGCGTCTCTTTTGGAAGTAGACGCAAATCCTCTGGCTTATCAGCCAAAGCAAGAGTTGGGTACTTTGATATATCAAGAGTCATAGGTAATGCGCGCTTATTGTCTTAGTTCTTGCGCTCGATGACGTATCGGGCGAACTCTTCGAGTGACTGGGTATTGTATGGGATTGCAGCCAAAGCTTGAAGCGCTTCCTGTAGCAGAGTTTGCGCTTTTTCTTGAGCGCCCTCTAAACCTAACAAAGAAGGGTAGGTGCTTTTGTTCAAATCTTGGTCAGAGCCCTGTGGTTTACCCAAAGTTTCGGTATCGCTAATGATATCTAAAATATCATCCTGAACTTGGAAGGCTAACCCGATTGCATCGGCGTACTTATCTAATTGAGGCATTACTTCAAACGCTTTTTCGCCAGCAGCCAGAGCACCTAAACGAATCGCACTCTTCATTAGAGCGCCAGTCTTGTTACGGTGAACTTCTTCTAACTCTTCTAGCGTGACCGAGCGGTTTTCAGCTTCAATATCAAGAGCTTGTCCAATGCACATACCTTGTGCACCAGATGCTTCTGCTAGGCGTTGAATCATTCGAACGCGATTGCTTTCCCCGTCAGCACTTAATGTGCCTTCCGCAAGTATAGTAAACGCGAGAGTTTGTAGGGCATCGCCAGTTAAAATTGCCGTTGCTTCATCGTATTTGATGTGACAAGTCTGATGGCCACGACGAAGTTCATCGTCATCCATTGCTGGAAGGTCGTCGTGAATCAGAGAATAGGCATGAATACATTCGATTGCTGAAGCTGGAGTATCGAGTTCTTCAGCGGTACAGCCGAGCATTTCCCCTGTAATGTAGACAAGAAATGGACGTGCGCGTTTGCCGCCTAAAAGTAACCCATAACGCATCGCGTTGATAAGGTTCTGATTTTGGTGTGGCAGGCGATCAAGCCAAAGGTTCAGTTGCTCGTTATTACGTGCTTGATAAGACAATAAAGTCTCGATCATAGGGGATCTCATACAATTCGTTATTCTGGTTGTGGGTTAAAGTCACTAAGTTCTGCATTTTCATCATTTTGCAGTAAGATGCTAACACGCTGTTCAGCATCGTTTAGTTTACTTTGACCAGCACGAGCGAGGGAGATGCCTCGTTCGAACTTTTTCAGCGCATCATCTAAAGCTAGATCACCATTTTCTAGTTGATCAACCAAGCCATCAAGCTCTTCGATAGCCGCTTCAAAGCTCATATTTTCAGGTTTCTTAGTAGCCATAATAAATCTGCGTTTGGAAATATGAACGAACGTTACCCTAGGCCGCTGAGATGGTCAAATGTAACCAAGAAATTTTGCTAGAAAGTTCGTTTTTAAGGGGCTTGAACTCACTTTGGTTGAATAACCTTAGCTTTATCGAGTTTATGCGCTAAGGATAAGAGCAATGTAAGCCAATAATTGTGATTCAAAAACGAAAAGTGTGATATTTAGGCCAAGAATTTACTAAAAGATCTTATAGTCTGGCCGATAAAAAGATTATCGTCGACGTAGAGCTACAAAAAAGCATGAGGAGTGCTCAGTGGATTTAGCAACCCTAATAGGTTTGATTGGTGGATTTGCCTTTGTAATCATGGCAATGATCCTAGGTGGAAGCCTCGGGATGTTCTATGACACGACATCCATTTTGATCGTGGTGGGTGGTTCAACGTTTGTTGTTCTAATGAAGTTCACCATGGGACAATTCTTTGGAGCAACCAAAATCGCTGGCAAAGCATTTATGTTTAAGGCCGATGAGCCTGAAGATCTTATCGCTAAAGTGGTAGAGATGGCGGATGCAGCACGTAAAGGTGGCTTCTTGGCACTTGAAGAAATGGAAATCAGCAACAGTTTCATGCAAAAGGGCATCGACCTATTGGTAGATGGCCATGATGGAGATGTGGTGCGTGCTGCACTGCAAAAAGACATCGCATTAACCACAGAGCGTCATGAGCAGGGCGCGAAGGTGTTCTCTGCATTTGGTGATGTAGCACCCGCGATGGGTATGATTGGTACCTTGGTTGGCTTGGTTGCCATGCTTTCTAACATGGATGATCCAAAAGCGATCGGCCCTGCGATGGCGGTAGCACTTTTAACGACCCTGTACGGTGCAATTCTTTCGAACATGGTGTTCTTCCCAATTGCGGACAAGCTTGCGCTGCGTCGTGACCAAGAGACACTCAACCGTCGTTTGGTTATGGATGGTGTATTAGCGATTCAAGATGGTCAGAACCCACGAGTTATCGATGGTTACCTCAAGAGCTACCTCAATGAAGGTAAGCGCACGATTGATGGTGAACCCGCGTAAGAGGATTTGAAGATGGATGAAGAAAATCCATGTAAATGTCCTCCTCCGGGGTTACCTCAATGGATGGGGACATTTGCTGACTTGATGTCACTGCTGATGTGTTTCTTCGTACTGCTGCTCTCATTCTCTGAGATGGACGTACTGAAGTTCAAACAGATCGCTGGCTCGATGAAATTTGCGTTTGGTGTACAAAACCGCTTGGAAGTGAAAGATATTCCTAAAGGTACTAGCATCATTGCGCAAGAGTTTCGCCCTGGTCGCCCAGAGCCGACTCCTATCGATGTGATCATGCAGCAGACCATTGATATTACGCAGCAAACGCTTGAGTTTCATGAAGGTGAATCTGAGCGTGCTGGCGGCACAATGCGTGACCAAGGCAAGATGACGGGAGGCAAGTCGCCAGAGGTTTCAACTCACGACAATCAAAATTCTGAGTCAGACCAACAGCAACAGCAAGCTGAAGCTCAATCGCAAGAGATGGAAACCTTGATGGAAAGTATCAAGAAAGCGTTGGAGCGAGAGATCGACCAAGGCGCGATTGAGGTGGAAAACCTTGGCCAGCAGATTGTGATTCGAATTCGTGAGAAAGGCGCGTTCCCGTCGGGTTCTGCTTTCCTACAACCTAAGTTTCGACCATTGGTTAGACAGGTGGCTGAATTGGTAAAAGATGTACCAGGTATTGTTCGTATTTCTGGCCACACCGATAATCAGAGACTTGATTCAGAGCTTTATCGTTCTAATTGGGACTTATCATCGCAGCGTGCGGTGTCTGTGGCTCAAGAGATGGAAAAGGTGCGTGGCTTCTCTCATCAACGCTTGAGAGTGCGCGGTATGGCCGATACCGAGCCTGTTGAACCCAATGATACAGAATGGCAGCGTAGCCTCAACCGCCGTGTTGAAATCAGCATTATGCAGGGTGAGCCGCTTTACAGTGATGAAGTGCCTGTTATTGGTCAGTAGTAGGCAGAGAGACAGCGATTAGTCTCAGATGCACATACATTAGATATACATACGTTAGTCAGCAGATAGCATCGAAAGCCCAACCTTATGATGAGGTTGGGCTTTTTGTTTTCTGGTCTTCAATGATGCTCTCAGCGGTATTTATGTCGTTTTGAAACCTGCTACTTTTAATAACAGGCGGTTTAATTATCGGGTTAAAGCAACCACTCTTTTCCTTGCTTCACTTTCTCATGTATAATTCGCGCCCTTAGATTTAATATTGATCTATTATTGCTTCAATAACTATGTGAAATGACCTTTTACGTGGTGATGAACCTACTAAAATTTGTGAACCTTATTGGCGTGAAAGTACTATGAAATTTATTGTTAAGCCTCATCCGGAAATTTTTATTAAAAGTGAATCGGTGCGTAAGCGCTTCACAAAGATTCTAGAACGTAATATTCGTACTATTCTTCAGCGTCGTACTGAGTCTGTGGCTGTCTTCAACCGCCGTGACTACATTGAAGTGACGTCTGAGAGCGACAAGTACTTTAAAGAAACACTCGAAGTATTGACGCAAACTCCGGGCATTCATCACTCCCTTGAGGTTCAGCAATCAGAATTTAAAGACCTGCACAATATTTACGAGCAAGTTCTTGAACGAAGCGGTGCTCTTATTGAAGGCAAGACTTTCTCTGTTCGAGCCAAGCGTCGTGGTAAACATGACTTTACTTCTATTGAGCTAGAACGCTACGTAGGTGGTGGTTTAAACCAAGCGGTTGAATCAGCAAAAGTAAAACTGAAAAATCCAGATATTACCGTTAAAGTTGAAGTCGAGAACGAAAAGCTAAACCAAGTTATTGAACGTCATAAAGGCCTAGGCGGATTCCCTCTAGGTACTCAAGAAGATCTATTGAGCTTGATCTCTGGCGGTTTCGATTCTGGCGTTTCAAGCTACTTACACATCAAACGTGGTTCTAAAGTGCATTACTGCTTCTTTAACCTAGGTGGCCCAGCGCACGAAATTGGTGTTAAACAAGTTTCTCACTATCTATGGGATAAATACGGCTCATCGGCAAAGGTGAAGTTCATCTCTATCGATTTTGAACCGGTAGTCGCAGAGATTCTTGAGAACGTTGAAGATGGCCAAATGGGCGTGGTTCTTAAGCGTATGTTCATGCGTGCTGGTGGTATGGTTGCAGAACGCTTCGGTATCGAAGCCCTAGTAACCGGTGAAGCATTAGGTCAGGTTTCTAGCCAAACGCTAACTAACCTTCGCCACATTGACAACGTGACCGATACTTTGATCCTTCGTCCGCTTATTAACTGGGACAAAGAAGACATCATCGACCTGTCTCGTAAGATTGGCACCGAAGACTTCGCGAAAGTAATGCCTGAGTACTGTGGTGTTATTTCTAAGAAGCCAACAGTGAAAGCGAAGAAAGGCAAATTAGAAGCAGAAGAAGCTAAGTTTAACTTTGAAGTGCTGGAGCAAGTGATCGAGAACGCTCGAGTTATGGATATCCGTGACATCGAGAAAGAGAGCCAAGAGCAAGCGCCGGAAGTTGAACAAGTTCAAGCTGTTGCTGAGCACGCTATCGTTCTTGATATCCGTAGCCCAGACGAAGAAGACGAAAGCCCACTAGAGATCGATGGTGTTGAAATTAAACATATCCCGTTCTTCAAGCTTTCGACTCAGTTTGGTGACTTGGACCAAGCAAAAGAGTACTTGCTATACTGTGACCGTGGTGTAATGAGCCGTCTACAGGCGCTTTATCTAAAAGAGCAAGGCTTCCATAACGTGAAGGTTTACCGCCCATAGTGGTATAGAGTAGCCGAATATTTTGCAAAGCCGTTTACTGAAAAGTAAGCGGCTTTTTTATTTTCTATTGTGAATGTTTTACAGTAGGCAGTAAGAGGCGCGAGTTTGTCGAGTTATCATCATGCTCTGTCTTGAGATTCTGAGATTGAAATGATGGGGTTTAAGTTGGCTTGTAGGTGACCGAAGAAGTGTGAGTATCTGAGGAACTCTGTTACTTTTTAGTGCTATTCAATGGTTCTATTTGTATGTGTTCAGTTGATTATTTGAGTGGGTGTCTAATTCTGTGATTAACGATGAAAAATAACAAAGATTAATTAGCACAGCTATTGATAAACTTGTTGTTATTTTTCTTTGCACATAAAAAAACACCGCCCATAAGGCGGTGTAAACAAATTTGACAGACAGGTCAAAATAAATACAGGAAGTACATGTCTCGTTTCAGTATAGAACTGCAACAAAACATTTGGTAGAACTCTACCCAACTCGAAAAGAACGAGTTTGCAAACACAACATCGCAGGAGCTAAACCAATTGATTCTAGAGAGAATCAAGCCGTTCAGGCTAGCTGCTGCGGGATGAAATATAGAATTTCTCTGGCCGCTAGGCAATGGACAAATTATAATGTTTCAGATAAAAAAAACTAATGCTTATTTAGAGAGTACCTATGTCTCGTCGATTACCCCCATTAAACTCGCTAAGAGTGTTTGAAGCAGCTGCTCGACACTTGAGTTTTACGCGCGCTGCAGAAGAGTTGTTTGTTACTCAAGCTGCAGTGAGTCATCAGATTAAAGCGCTTGAAGAATTCTTGTCTTTGAAGCTGTTTCGTCGAAGAAATCGCTCTTTGCTGCTGACTGAAGAAGGTCAGAGCTACTTCTTAGACATCAAAGATATTTTTACATCACTGGCTGAAGCGACGGATAAAGTGCTTGAGCGAAGTGAGAAGGGCGCATTGACCATCAGCTTACCGCCAAGCTTTGCCATTCAATGGTTAGTGCCAAGGCTTGCAGACTTTAATCAGCAAGAACCCGATATCGACGTACGAATTAAAGCCGTTGATATGGATGAAGGCTCGCTGACCGATGACGTAGACGTAGCTATTTATTATGGTCGAGGCAATTGGTCGGGGCTTAGAGCCGATAAGCTTTATCAAGAATACTTGATCCCTCTTTGCTCACCTTCAGTGTTGCTTGGTACCAAACCATTAGAATCTCTAAGCGATTTAGCATGTCATACGCTATTACATGATACTTCTCGAAAGGATTGGAAGCAGTTCGCTAAGCAAAATGGCATCGATGGGGTAAACGTCAATCACGGTCCTATCTTTAGTCACTCAACCATGGTGTTGCAGGCAGCAGCTCACGGCCAAGGCATTGCACTGGGTAACAACGTGTTGGCGCAACCTGAAATCGAAGCGGGTCGTTTGATTGCGCCTTTTGACGAAGTGTTGGTGAGCAAGAATGCCTTCTATGTGGTTTGTCATGAGAAACAAGCCGATATGGGCCGTATCGCCACCTTCCGCGATTGGATGCTGGCGAAAGCGCAAAGTGAACAAGAGGATTTACTCGATGAATAACGTCATCATTGACGGTGAACATAATCCAATCACCTTTATCTTTGCACATGGTGCTGGCGCAGGTATGGATCATGAATTCATGCAGTCGGTGGCAAAAGGGTTAGCCTTTAAAGGGATACGAGTGATTCGTTTTAATTTCCCTTACATGATTAAACGTGCTGAAGATGGCAAGCGTCGTCCACCTGACAGAGCCCCTAAGCTGCTTGAAGCTTACCAAGACATCATTAAGCAGTGTGATGCCGATAAGCTTGTGATTGGCGGTAAATCGATGGGAGGGCGTATGGCGAGCCATTTGTCTGAAGTTGATAAGGTGGCAGCGATGGCCTGTTTAGGCTTTCCTTTCCACCCTCCAGGTAAGCCAGAGAAGTACAAAGGTGAGCACTTAGCTGAGTTACAAAAGCCATGTCTTATTTTGCAGGGTGAGCGCGATACCTTTGGTAAGCGTGAAGAGTTTGCTGATTTCGACCTGTCGGATTCTATTCGTGTTGAATTTATCCCAGACGGTGATCACAGCTTTAAGCCTCGTAAGAGCTCTGGTTACACAGAGCAGCAGAATATTGCCTTAACCGTTGAGAAGCTGTCAGCGTTTATCAAAGAGGTACTCAATGAGAAGTAAGTATTTACTCACGTTTGCAGGTATCTCTGGTGCGATTGCTGTGATGCTTGGTGCCTTCGCGGCTCACGGGTTGAAAGCTATCTTGCCAGAATATCTGCTAGGCGTGTTTGAGACGGGTGTTCAGTATCAGTTTATCCATACTTTAGCGATATTGGCGTGTGGCGCTCTGCTGCAGATGAAACTTGGCGCTAAATCACAAAAATATTTTTTCATTGCGGCAATTTGCTTTATCATCGGCATCCTTTGTTTTAGTGGCAGCCTTTATGGCTTGGCACTGACAGGAATAAAATGGTTTGGCCCTATCACTCCGTTTGGTGGTCTACTATTTATCATTGGTTGGGGAGTCTTCTCCTTCGCTGCTTTGAATATAAAAGAGGTAACTCAGTGAAACACGTACTACTTTATTGTCGCTCTGGTTTTGAAAAAGAATGTGCTGGCGAAATTCAAGACAAGGCAACACAACTGGAAGTGTTTGGTTTTCCTCGCTTAAAGAACAATACAGGCTTTGTATTGTTTGAATGTTATCAAGCAGGCGAAGCCGATAAATTGGTTAAAGAGATCGACTTCCAATCGCTGATCTTTGCTCGTCAAATGATCGCGGTAGCCGCTGAAATCAAAGATCTTCCGACTGATGATCGTATCTCTCCAATTCTTGAGGCGCTTTCTGAGAAAGAAGGTTTCCCACGTTGTGGCGATATCCGTATTGAAACGCCAGACACCAATGAAGCGAAAGAGCTTTTGAAGTTCTGCCGTAAGTTTACCGTGCCAATGCGTCAAGCTATGCGTGGTAAAGGTCTGATGACAGCGAAAGACAATGTTAAGAAGCCTGTGCTTCACTTATGTTTTATCGCTCCGGGTCATTGCTTGGTCGGTTACTCATACCCAACCAACAACTCACAGTTCTTTATGGGTATTCCTCGTTTGAAGTTCCCATCAGATGCGCCAAGCCGTTCTACATTGAAGCTAGAAGAAGCGTTCCACGTATTCATCCCTCGTGATGAGTGGGATGAGCGTCTTGCTCCAGGTATGTGGGGCGTAGATTTAGGTGCGTGTCCAGGTGGTTGGACTTACCAACTGGTTAAGCGTTCTATGTTCGTTCACTGTGTTGACAACGGCATGATGGCGGACAGCCTAATGGAAACGGGTCAAATCAAGCACCATATGGTAGATGGCTTTAAATTTGAACCTGACCGTAAGAACGTGACTTGGATTATCTGTGACATGGTTGAGAAGCCAGCTCGTGTTGCTCACTTAATGGGTGAGTGGATCATCAAAGGCTGGGCGAAAGAAGCACTGTTCAACCTTAAACTGCCAATGAAAGGCCGTTACGATGAAGTACTGCAGGATATCGAGAACCTGAAACAGTTCCTGATTGATAACAAAGTTAAATTCAAGATGCAGGCGAAGCACCTTTACCACGATCGCGAAGAGATCACGGTTCATATTCAGTCGCTTTCGAATATCTCGCCGTACTAATACGCGGTTAATGAACATACAAAACGCTCCTCATAAGGAGCGTTTTTTTGTTATGAGAGGTTTACTCTGAGGTAGGCCACATTTCCCAAAGCATTGCTTCCATATTACTTTCGACATCATCGCTAGTGTTTGAGAAGAAATCCAAGTTAGTGCGGGCTTCTACTTCATCAATGGTTGTGACAAAGCTTTCGAGTTCACTGCTTGATACATCACGGTGCGGCACAATAAAAGCAATCGCATCGTTGTAATACGGGTCGAGAATCACTTTGTAGAATGCACTTGGAATCATAACGCCATTGCCAATAAAGGTTTCATTCCCGTCATAAATAGGGCCTGTCACCACATAGAGCTCTTGATATTCATTGGCAAGGTCACGTACATGCTCTTCTAGCAATCGCCAACCAACTCGATTAAACCCTGGAAGCTGTGGTGACATATTGCTTAGTAAGAAACTTTCTTGCATCGATATTTCGCTGAAGTCCATTGCTGCAGACGGAGCAAGGTGGCCACGGTCATAACCGGATTTGGAGTAGTCGCTTAGTGTTGATTGGGCGTATTCGGGGAGTTCTGAATCGGCTTTAAAGCGGTTACTTCGTTTGAACTGTCCATTGACGCTTTCTGCGGTGACATGATAGGCGACCCAATCAGCATTCTTCATGGAATAGTTGTAGCCAATGGCATAACCGGTTCGACAAAGCATTTGATCAGAGGATTCTGAAGGCAAACCTTTGACTAGGTGTTCACCACAGGCTTCGGTTGCGACAACAAGAGGCGCGATATTAAGTAAGAGGGTAGTTAATGATAGTAATAGTATGTTTTTCATTGTGTTTCTCCTTATTGGAGCAATGAAATTAAATACTTATATCAATAAGACTGTGATGAAGGCTAGATGTTAATCAATACTCGATAAGGTATTGATTAACATTATGATTAGGTTGTGAATGTAACGGAGAACACAACAGAAAAGATGAACATCCAGAAGTGTTAAGTTTGGCTGCCAGAGAAGCGAATATCTTGAAGATTGAAGCCCAAATCGATGTCTGTTTTGAGTGCTGAAACGAGCTTGCATACACGAGCCGATTCAATATGCTCATCGAATTTCTTGCGATACTTTTTCGGTAAGTCTTCAGCTAGGAATGCCGTTTCTATATCTGGATACGTTGTTAATATCTCTTTGGCCGCTTTTGGTCCAACTCCAGGAATCCCCGGCACTTGGCTTGAGCTAACGCCCGTTAATCCCCAGTAATCTGCGAGCTGTTCAGGTTTTACGCCAAATTCCGCTTCGATAAAGGGTTTATCTAACCAACGGTGCTGAAAGTAATCACGGATCTGTAGCGTTGGTGATAACAGTTGGCAGTAGCCCTTATCCGTCGAGATGATGGTGACCGTTTCTCCGTGATCGGCCACTTTCTTAGCGAGCGTAGCGACTAGATCATCCGCTTCATCACCATCAGATAGCAGTGAATCGATCCCTAATTCCCACCAAGCTTGTTGGATAGCATCAAGGCCTTTCATTAATGGTTCAGGCATCGGCTTGCGGTTTTGCTTGTAGGCAGGAAGGACTTCAGCGCGCCAGCCTCGATCTTGTAAATGATGATCAAATACTGCAATGATATGGGTTGGCTTTGATTCTTTTAGGATGCGATTAAGCGTACGAGCAGTAGTGGTGATGGTTCTTGCAATATCGGTTGGGTCCGGCTGAACAGAGTGAACGCGTCGGATGAGATTCAAAGCATCGATAATAACAAGATGGATAGACATAAGTTTCCACTAAATAGGCAATAAATAAGGGGCTGCTAGCCCCTTATAGTAACGTATCACTTAGTGAGTTGAAACGTTGGTGACGTAAACGTCATGACTTGTTTAGCTTTATGCTTATGGCCTGTTATCAATCACTTGTCGTTATTCGCTGCTAGGCATAATTTTATAGCAAGGAACGTAGTCAGTGCCGCCCGGCAGTTTCATTCGATGTTGTTCAACAAAGTCATTCAGCAGTTGGTCCATTTTGGTCATCAGCTCTTTGTCGCCATCAATCAGGAATGGGCCGTGTTTCTCTATCTCTAGAATACCTTCGGCTTTGACGTTACCGGCCACAATGCCAGAAAACGCTTTGCGTAAATTAGCCGCAAGGCTTTCTGTTTTCTGGTCCATATGAAGATCAAGTGCCGCCATAGACTCATGTGTCGGATCGAAGGGCAGTTGGAACTCCGGCTCAATATGCAGTGACCAGTTATAGCTGTATGCATCGCCGGTCTCTTTACGGTGAGAGCGTACATCTGGCATCGCTTGTTTCATGATTTTCGCTGCGCGTGCTGGATCATCAATCACGATTTCGTAGTGTTTCTGAGCCTCTTCCCCGAGGGTTTCCCCAATGAACTTATCGATAGAGCGGAAGTAAGCTTCACTCTCTTTTGAACCCGTTAATACAATCGGCATGGGTTGGTCGACGTTATTTGGGTGCATCATGATCCCTAAGATATACAGCAACTCTTCAGCCGTACCGGGGCCACCAGGGAAAATAATGATGCCATGTGCCATACGAACGAATGCCTCAAGACGCTTCTCGATATCTGGCATGATCACCAATTCGTTCACTATCGGATTTGGCGGCTCAGCAGCAATGATTGAAGGCTCGGTAAGCCCCAAGTAACGATGATCAGTATAGCGCTGCTTAGCGTGACCAATCGCCGCGCCTTTCATTGGCCCTTCCATTGCACCCGGTCCACAACCCGTACAGATGTTGAGTTCACGTAGGCCAAGTTCATTACCTACTTCACGAGTATATTGGTATTCAGTGGCATTAATTGAGTGGCCACCCCAACACACGATCAGGTTCGGTTCGATGCCCGGCGTAAGTGCGCCTGCATTTCTCAAAATACCAAATACTAGGTTGGTAATATGAGTGGCATTAGTCAGGTTGAGTCTTTGGTTGTCTGCAAGATGCATGTTGACGTAGACAATGTCACGCAGCACTGAGAATAGGTGCTCTTGGATACCCTTGATGATTTCACCATCGACAAAGGCATGCTCTGGTGGGTTGCTCAGTTCGAGCTTGATACCACGCTCACGTCGCACGACTTCAACATCAAACGATTGATACTTGTCGAGCAACTCTTTGGAGTTGTCGGTGTGGCTTCCCGAGTTAAGTACCGCTAACGTACAGTTACGATACAGTTGGTACAGATCACTAGACGCGGTTTTCTTAAGACGCTCAACTTCAAGTTGAGAGAGTAAATCCATGCTACCGGCAGGGCTGATATGAGTGATCATAGTGCCTCCTTGTTGAAAAGAGCAGGGGGACGTTGAAGTGACCCTCTGGCTCGAGAGTGAGAAGCAAACGTTGAAAGTGTTTGGTTAAAGGTGAGAGAGTTAACCAGACGAAACGGTTACGACAGCGTTGCTTAATGGATTATATAGTCGTGCTTAACAGTCTATATGAAGGTGCTTAACGGTATATACATGGGTGCTTAATAGCAGATGTATAGATGCTTAAGAGCTAATATAAAATAAATTAAGAGCGTATATACAGCATTGCTTGCCAAGAATGCTTGTTAAGCGAATGTTAATCATTAGCTTAGCAAACATTGAGGGAAATGGTATGTGATAAGTATTTGAAAAAATGAAATAAATTAAATCTAAGGCTGACTTAGTTCCAAACAAGTTGGTTGGTACCGCGTTGCTTTGCTTTGCTTAGCGTCTTATTAAGCCTCTCTAATACTTCTTCAGGCGTATCAGACTCTTTAAACTGAGTACTTGCCGCACACAAGGTAATCGTGATTTGTTGGTCACGGAACTTAAAGGGTAGGCGGCTTACTTGAGCTTGGATGTTTTGAATCACCTGGTGGCAATATTCATCGGTTTGTTCTGGCAACAGCAAGACAAACTCTTCTCCAGAAAAGCGAGCCACGGTATCGGTTGTGCCTGCTTCTTTAGTAATAGTTCTCGCGATGATTTTAAGTGCCTTATCACCCGCGGTATAACCAAAGCTATCGTTGATGGCTTTGAAGTTGTCGATGTCGAGCAGCACTACGCGCAGTGAGTGTTGTGCTCGAATCCAACGGCGATACTCAAGCTCTAAGCGATCAGTAAAGGCGGTGCGATTGTAAACCTTAGTGAGCGGATCAAGCAGCATACGCTGAGCCTGATCTTCTAAGCGCTTGCGGTAATCTTGGGTGACTTCATAGAGTGAATCTAACTGAGTCTTTCCATAACTCATTCTCTCTATCAGAGCTTGTTCTTTCTGTTCTGCGTGATTCAGTCTTTCTGAAAGAGAGGCGATTTCAGTGAGTAGCGGATTAATCGTTCGCTTTAAACTATCAATTTCCTTCGCTTTCTCTACAGAGTTCTGGCTCTTAATGACAAGTTCACTTAACTCAGAGTTAAGGCCTTGGCGGTGCTCAAAGTAACTTTGGCTCTGATCGGCATTTTGGTCTGCCGTTTTGATACTGGAGGCCAGCGAAGAGTTTAGCTGATCGATAAATTGTTCAGACTTCTTACGCTCTAGGTTGGTGCCTTCAATTACCAGTTTGAGGATCTGAAGTGTCAGCTCAAGCAGATTTTGTGTGGAAACACCCAGTAGCAGTTTCGCTCGAATATCGGTAAGCAAATCACCCGATTCACCCTCGAAATCGAGTTCAGTGATCAGATGTTGTAATTCGTTTGATAGGTCGGAAAGGAGTTCTTGTTCCGGAGAATGCGTAACGTCGGCAAAATGAGTGCGTGAGTTATTCGCCATAATCTTAATGGCACGCTCATAAATACCGAGAAGTTTCATGGCATGGTCGACTTTCTGACTGCCATTGCATTCGGAGAAGCTAAGTAAGTTTCGTAGGTCGCGTTTAAGCTGTGCTGGAAGGCCTGTTATGCGTTGCAGCGTTTCCCCACTGTGCTTAATGCTATCGTCCAGATATCCGTTCTGTTTATCCATAGCCAACGTTTTCTGCTTAAGCATCCTTTCTAATACTGCCAGCTTTGGGATCATCGAGCTAATGTCTTTTTGCTTTTCTAGCTCTTCCCGAAGGGCAATGAGGTTTTCATCTAAATGGCTGTTACTGCCAACACATGCGTCACTTAAAGATGTGACGATACGCTTTAGAACTTTTTGTTCTCTAATAAATTTGAACGAGGTGTCTCTTTGCGTCAAACGGACCTGCTCCAACTGAAGTTTCAGCTGGTGGAGTTGCGCCTGAATGTCTTTTTCAAGAATGCCCATAGATGTATTAATTAGCGCCGCGTAGACCGAGCTCGATCATTTTGATGAAATTCCGTTGCATCGATAATAACAAAACTAAAAATAAGGTCACGGCTTGCCGCTCTTAACCGCTCGCAAATCAGTCATCTTTTAGCATTTTTTTGATGTTGTCCTCATTCTGGTATGACGATTGTATCTTTATTAACCCTTGATTAATCGCATGTTTACACGCTTCTCTTATGTTACCAGTTGCAAGGCTCGCTGCGGGCGCATTATCGATAGCTTTTAAGTATACCCATTGACTGCTGCGCTCTTTGAGACTGATCTCACGCGCTAGATTCGTCGACATCAATAACACATCGAGCAGTTCTTGGTCGTTAATTGCAGTGTAAGCACGTGGCAGGAACGGGTAGTCAGCGATGCCCATACGGACTGTTCGGTTGATGTTTCGCTCGGGTTCGAAGTTATTAACCCAAGATTGAATCTTTCTGAACAGGGCTTCAGGTGATAAATCACGGTCAGCGTTGGGCTCGATATAAAGCAGGTTTGCATCCGAGAAATGGTAGACACGAGCTGGGCCTTCAAGCTTAGATTTGAGGAATTCGCCAAAAGCATCTTCGAGTTCTAGACCCGCTTTGTAACCGTTCTGCGTGTACATATTACGTAGGAAAGGTAAGTCAATCATCACGAAGCGTAAACGGTCGTTGAGCGGTTCATGAATCAATTCACCAAGCTGCCACTGCTCAAAGGTTTGGCTGGTTTGTTCCAAGGAATTTGAGAGTTTCGCATTCAGCATTCTTAGATTAGGAAGCTTAGAACGCGAATGCGTAAAGAGGTCGGTACGCAGTGAATCGACCTCTTTGGCTAAGGTTTGAATGAGGTAGCCTCGGCGCAGCACAAAGAAGAATAAGACAATGCTGAACAAGAATAGGGCAAACGAAATCTTTTGGAACTTACGATGTTCTAGTTTGTATTTCTCTAGCTCTTGCTCTTGGCCTGCATAGTGCAGAGTTTGTTCGGCAAACTCTTTTTGTTGGCGGAATGCGTCTTCCCCAACACGGTTGAGTTTTTGCTGCTCTAAAGAGACAAGGCTGTTGTATTGCTTGAGATTTGCCAACGCTTGCTGTGGACGACCTGCCTGTTCATAACCCAAAGAGAGTAAATAGTATGAGCGTTGCGACAGGCGCATATTTTCTACCTGTCGCGATATCTCAAGTGCACGTGTCGCATGCTTGATCACATCTTCGCTCTCTTGCAGGTGGTAAGCCAATCCTGCTGATAATAGCGCAGCACGACCTTCCAGTTTTGGAATGTCGGTGTACTCTAGCAGTTCAAGGGCCCGGGTTAAGTACTGCTCAGCTAGAGGGTAGTTATAGAGGCGTAAGTAAGTTGCCGATAGACTTAGACGAATATCGATGACTTGGTGGATATCTCTGTCGGTACTTTCGTGGTCAAGGACGTTGAAAAAATGCACTAGAGCAAGGTTATATTTACCTTGTAAGAAGTACACATCACCCATCTTTTTAAGTACTTGAGCTAATATGGGAGAGTTTTCAAAGTTATCGTAAAAATCAGCAGCTTGAGATAGGTGTTCTAATGCCTTATCTAAGACTTGGCGCTCAAAGAAAAGCTGTGCAAGCAGGCGATTGACCTTGGCTAAGCGTGAACTCAGGTTACCTTCTACTGATTTCCAGTAGCCATACAGCAACTCAGAGAGTGCGTGGTTGTATTCTTTATGGGTTAGATAAAATTCACCGACCGAGATGTGGTAGTCGATGGTAACTTTTTCTGAGTAACGCTGATCGAGGTAGGTTTTCGCTTCTTGGTAGAACTTCTCGGCTTCGTCGACCTTATTGTCATAAGAGGCGATATCAGCTTTCAGCATGATCAAACGATAGGTAATACCTTCTGTTAAACGTAAGGTTTTATTCACCGATTCTAGGTTTGCTTCAATACTTGTCAGCTCTGCTGTTGCTGTGGCTGACTTTCTGTCACTCAGCCAAAGTAAGCGAACTTTTAGGATCTGAAGGTCCAACTTTAAGTAATTAAGCTTATAGGTTTTTGCGAGCTCAGAGGCTTTGTCGATGTTTTTAATCGCAATACGAATGTTGCCTAGGTTGTATTCCGCCTTGGCTAAGATCTTATACGCATCGATACTGCTGTTTGGCGTTCTAATTGAAGAGTCTGTCTCTTCGCGAGAAATTGCTGAAGGGCTTTTCTCACGTTGATCAGAAAGGACACGAAGCGTTAGGTAGCCGTTGGCCATTTGTTTTGCTTGGCTCGGCTCGATCTCAACCAAGTTATTGGCTTCATTGAGTAGCGCCGACGAATAAACCGACGCATTGACCGATGTGCTTAAGCTTAAAATAAATAGACTAACAACGTATAACCAACGCATTTCAATGTCCCTTTAAAGATTTGGTAGGTTCAAATAAGTGTGGGCGGTTCACGCCGACTATTGGCGAGCCATACGCTTATTGTGGCTTGGTCTATCTTGCTCTGTTGAACGGTATGGATTGATATCCAGACCACCACGACGCGTGTAACGTGCAAACACGGTTAGCTTCGATGGCGCACAGTATTTCATGATATCAGTGAAGATACGCTCAACGCATTGTTCGTGGAATTCATTGTGCTCACGGAAAGAAACTAAATAGCGTAGCAGAGCTTCACGGTCAATTTGCTTGCCTGAATATGCGATCTCAACGCTGCCCCAATCCGGTTGGTTGGTGATCAAGCAGTTCGACTTCAACAGGTGGCTATGCAGAGTTTCTTCTACTTTTTGTTCGCCAGCTGCACCTTCAAGCAGTGACGCTTCAAAATCATAGCTGGTGATTTGGATATCTTGGTTGTCGATACAGTCACCTTCCATCGTCACGATAGGTTGGTTCGTGTAGTCGGTTACTGAGTTTACATTCACAACCACAGGTTCGCCTGCACATGCAGACAAATCTTGGGTCAGGCGCTCTGTGACTTGAGCCCAGTTTTCAAATTGAGTCTGGTTATAGCTGTTTAGGTACAGCTTGAAAGATTTTGATTCAATTAAATTTTGGCTGGTGGCTGGGATGAAAACTTCGCCCACCGCTACTTGTGGTAGACCGTTGGTGTTTAGCCACGAAAGCTCGTACATCGTCCAAATATCATGACCAACAAAAGGCAGCTCGCCGTTTAGCGCAAGATCATCGCGATTAAGGCTACGAGGTACTGGCTGCAATAAACTTGCATCGTATTGGTTAGAGTACTCAGTTTTTTGGCCAAGGGTTAAACCCGCTAGCTCTTTTGCGTCAGAATATTTGCTCATACTTTCGTTTCAAATTCGATTAGAATGGGGTCGATTTTACTGAATCCCCATTACCCTGTCATTAAGTCATCGCTTAATCGGTGCTGAAAGGGCTCGGATTCTATTTATTATTTTGTGTTTAGGAGATTTTCATGACTCAACGTGCTCAAGACGCACTACTTTCTTTTAGTCAGCGATACGTTGACGCGTGGCAGCAGCAACACCAAAGCTTACCTCGTAATGAGGAGTTGGTGGACATCGTATCGCCATGCGTAGAAGAAAAGAGTGGCGACGCCGTGTTGTGGAAGCACTATCCACGTGAGCAATTCGCGGATTTCACCAACGTTGAAACCGGTATTGAGTTGACTCTGCATGAAGACATTAAGACTTTCTACGGTGCACAATTCAGCGCAGATATGAACGCGACCTTTGATGGTAACGAGCTGACTCTGTTACAGATTTGGAGTGATGAAGACTTCGAATGCCTGCAAGAAAACATTTTAGGTCACCTAGTCACTCAGCGTCGTTTAAAGCTAAAGCCAACGGTTTTCATTGCCGCGACCGATGCAGAGCTTGATGTTATCTCTATCTGTAATCTGACGGGTAACGTGATCTTAGAGCGCTTAGGCACCAAAAATCGTGATGTACTAGCCGAGACATTGGCAGAATTTTTAGAAAAGCTACAACCAGCGGTATAAATAGATGTACGTACTAGAACTTCAATTTGAGTGTTTTGATAACACAACGGTCAGCGCTGTCGATAAGGCAGTTAATGGCTTGATGGATGCACTTCGTTACAACGGACAAGTGCTAGGCCGTGAGTTTCCAATCGTGATGGGCGACGGCGAATTCTATGTTCGCGTTGTGTGCCCAGAGCAAGACAGCTTGCACCCACGTAATCATTCAGATTTCGTAAAGGTCTGTTTTGAACGCTTATCAGCTGCGAGTTTATTAGCACCTAAGATGCGTCTGCTTGGTCGAGATCTGAACTCAGAAGAAGTGGCAGAAGATGAAACGCCAAGTTGGCAGGTGTTATACACGACATTCGTGCATACCTGTTCGCCGCTGCGTAGTGGCGATAGCTTGTTGCCTATCCCTTTGTACCGCAACCCGCCAACCTTCAATGGTGACCATAAAGCCGTGTTGAAATGGCAGACTGAATGGCAAGCCTGTGATGAAGTACAAATGGGCGGGGGTTGCCGTGCTGAACATGCAACGCTGACCGAGATTAGCGATACCAAAAGCGTATTGTTCAAACGCGGCTGGGGCTTGAGAGGGCGCATTGAGTACCTCACTAAGATCCCAACGTATTACTACTTATACCGTGTGGGCGGCATTAGCTTAAAAGCTGAAAAAGAGCGTAAATGCCCACAATGTGGTGGCGAATGGCTGCTTGATGCGCCTATTCACGATATTTTCTATTTCAAGTGTGATGACTGTCGATTGGTGTCAAACATCTCTTGGGATCACCTGAAGTAACCCTTCTGTGGTTATTTAAACGTCATATTTTAGATATCGGAGTATTGCTTAAGTGCTCCGATATCGATTTCCCCTTTATATCAATCGTTTATCATCTTGTTTTCTTACTCGATTTCGCGACTCACAAGCTATCTTTTCCCAATCTTTATTACTCCCTAATTGTTCGCTACTGTTCCCCCCCCCCAAGTAGGTACAGAACGTGATATTCCCCTCTTTCTGTAGCTCCAACGTATTCATAGAAATAATCCAACACCCATCAACTTTTAGTTACCTCAATAGTTAGCCTGATCACAATAATCAATCAGTTCTCTTTCAATTTATATTCTTCTCAATATAAATGGGATCGATCCCATGGGAATGTTCCCATTTATAAAAATAACCTGATTCTAGATCTGAAAGGAATGGACGATGAAACTGTTACCTATTGCTGCTGCACTCTCTACTGCTTTACTTGCCCCTAATTTATACGCTGATGAAACCACGCCATTGGAGTTCAATGGGTACATGCGCGGAGGCGTTGGCCTGAGTAATGAAGGCGGCTCAAACAGCAAGTGGGAGGTGAGTAAAGTTGGCCGACTCGGCAACGAAAATGACCTGTATGGTGAGTTTGGTTTTAAGAAAGAGGTGTATGCCGAGGACGACGTTTCATTTTTAGTTGATTCCATGTTGTCGTACTGGCAAGGCCAAGATGAAAACGCGGCGGATAAAAGCGTTGATGTGGTGCAATTGAATGTTCAGGCTGTGGGGCTTTTTGAAGATAAGGACATTGGAATTTGGGCGGGTGAACGTTACTACCAGCGTCATGATGTGCACATCGTTGACAACTACTACTGGGATGTCAGTGGTATTGGTGCTGGTGTTGAACACATCAATATGGGCCCAGGTAAATTATCGGTAGCTTTGATTCAAGACACCGTTACGGGTGATGTATTTGATGGCAAAGAAACCACAGCCATGATTGCAGACGTGCGCTATGCCGGGATTCCATTGTGGAACAATGCGGATCTTGAGGTCGGCATTGATATGAACTTCGCCAATGAAAAACAAGGTCAAACGATCGACGCGGATGACAGCGTAATGTTAACGGCAAGTTTGAATCAAAACCTATCAGGTGGCTTCAACAAAACCATTTTACAGGTTGCTAATTCCGGTTATGCCGAGCAGATGACGACTTTTGGTACGGGTAAAGGCATCGTTCGAGATGCAAACAACAACGACGCCGATGGCTTCCGTTTGATTAACTGGGGCGTGCTTGCGATTGGAGAAAATATTGAGTTTGGCCACACTGTGCGTTATGCAGCATCAACCGGTGTTGGCGCCAATAATAGCGATGATGATTCTTTCAGTGCGGTAATTCGCCCGCTTTACAAGTGGGACAAGCGTATGCGTACCATTCTTGAAATTGGTGGCTTTGTTGAAACTATCGATAATAAAGATGGGGCGGGTGGTAAATTCACAATTGCTCAGGCCTGGGTTCCACAAGTGGGTTTCTGGTCTCGTCCTGAATTCCGTATCTTTGCCACTTACCTGAATGATGCTGAAAACGACAATGCTTTCGGTGAAGGTAAAAACAGTGAAATGAGTGTTGGTATGCAAGTGGAAGCTTGGTGGTAAGTCGAACTTTCTTGTAAATCCTAACCAATAAAAAGGGGCTGACGTTATGTCAGCCCCTTCGGGTATCTATACAGTGCTGTCGTTTAGTTGATTACCAACCTTTAACTACGCCACCTTGGAAGATATCAGAAGCTGCGTTGTACACTTCTTCAGTTTGGTAAGCTTTTACGAAGTTCTGTACATTTTCAGCGTTTAGATTTTCTTCACGAGAAACGATTAGGTTTACATATGGAGAGTCTTTGTCTTCAACGAAGATGCCGTCTTTTTGCGGAGTCAGGTTGATAGAGCTCGCGTAAGTTGTGTTGATGATAGACAGTGCAACATCATCAAGAGAACGTGGCAGTTGAGCTGCGTCTAGTTCAACAATCGTTAGGTTCTTAGGGTTACCCACAATGTCACGAACGGTTGCTAGAAGACCAGCGCCTTCACGAAGTTCAAGTAGACCTTGTTGCTCAAGAAGAAGTAGAGAGCGACCTAGGTTTGTAGGGTCGTTTGGTACTGCAATACGAGCGCCGTCTTGGATTTCATCTACAGATTTCACTTCTTTAGAGTAACCTGCAATTGGGTAAACAAACGTGTTACCAGCGATTGTTAGCTTGTAACCACGGTCAGCCACTTGCTGATCTAGGTACGGTGCGTGTTGGAATGCATTGATATCGATAGAACCGTCATCTAGAGCTGCGTTTGGTGTTACGTAATCTGTGAACGTCACTAACTCAACATCTAGGCCGTACTGCTCTTTTGCTACTTTAGCTGCTACTTCTGCAACTTGTGCTTCAGCACCTGCCATTACGCCAACTTTGATTTTAGAAGTATCCACTTCTTTCTCGCCACAACCTGCTAGTACTAGCGCTGAAGCTGCCGCTGCGATAGTCAGTAAACCTTTAAGGCTAAATTTCATAATAATCTCCTTTTAATAAATCTATTTAATTTGGTTCAGACGACTCTCATCTTTATGCGTGAGTCTTTATCTGTGGTCAACGCGGCGAACCAATGAATCACCGATTGATTGAATAATTTGTACAAGCACAATCAACATCACTACTGTCACAGCCATGATGGTCACATCGTAGCGGTGGAATCCGTAACGAATCGCGACATCACCTAGGCCACCACCGCCCACAGTACCGGCCATTGCTGAGTAGCTCACCAGAGTCACTAGCGTAATCGTTACTGAGTTGATGATAGTCGGTAGTGCTTCTGGAAGCAGAACCTTATTGATGATTTGTGTTGGTGTTGCGCCCATTGATTGAGCCGCTTCTACTAGACCTGTTGGTACTTCAAGTAGTGCACTTTCGATAAGTCGAGCCACGAATGGTATAGCGCCAATTGTTAGTGGAACAATCGCTGCGGTTGTACCGATGAAGGTACCAATCAACATCTTAGTCAGTGGGATGATTGCAACCATCAGTACTAAGAAGGGCACGGAACGGCCTACGTTGACAACCGCACCAAGAATTTTGTTTAGCTTGGTGTTCTCTAACAGACCACCTTTTTTAGTCGTGTGTAGAATCACGCCTAATGGGATACCGACAGCGAAACCAACGATGCCTGCAACAGCAACCATGTAAAGAGTTTCACCTGTTGCGCCTAATAGAAGGTTACCGTTAAGGCTGATCCAGTCAGCAATCTCGTTGAAACTAAAGGACATAGCCAAGCACCTCTACTTTTACATTGTTGTCGCGTAGGAATTGGATAGCAGCATTATCATCTGCTTCATTACCGAACAATTCAGCAACCATCATGCCGAACTTCACGCCGCCGGCGTAATCAAGGTCAGAGCTTAAGATGCTAACGTCGATGTTGAATTTGCGTGCGATTTGCGTCATCAACGGAGCATCGACCGTTGCACCTGTAAACTCAAGGCGTACCAGTGGATAGCTGCTGTTTACGCGAGTATCTTGCAAACGTGCTTGGTAATCTTCAGGAATCGTTAGATCGAGCGTTGAACGAATGAACTGATGTGCCAGCTCTGTTTTAGGGTGTGCGAATATTTCACCCACAGTGCCTTTCTCTACTAGCTCACCATCACCAATGATCGCGACTTCGTGACAGATGCTTTTAACCACATCCATTTCATGAGTAATCAGTAGGATAGTGATACTCAACTTACGGTTGATTTCACGTAGCAGCTCAAGAATTGATTGCGTTGTTGCTGGATCCAGCGCACTGGTCGCTTCATCACATAGCAGTACTTTTGGGTCTGACGCTAGCGCACGAGCAATCGCGACACGTTGCTTTTGACCACCACTTAAGTTCGCAGGGTAGGTATCACGCTTATCCGATAGACCAACAAGCTCAAGTAGTTCACTCACTTTCGCTTCAATCGCAGCTTTATCTCTACCAGCAAGCTCTAAAGGCAGTGCTACGTTGTTAAATACAGTACGAGAAGACAGCAGATTGAAGTGTTGGAAGATCATGCCGATGTTACGGCGAGCTTCGCTGAGTTCTGATTTGCTGAGTTTTGTCAGGTCAATACCGTCAACAATCACTTCACCTGAGGTCGGGGCTTCCAACATATTTACACAACGGATCAGGGTACTTTTGCCTGCACCTGAAGAGCCGATAACTCCAAAGATTTGACCTTGAGGTATGTAAAGGTTGATATCGATTAAGGCATTGATTTCTTTAGTGCCTTGATAAAAAACCTTGTTGACTTGATTCACTTTAATCATAGAGAAACCCGTGCAGGTGGAACAGAATAATATGTCGATAGCTCGCTCGATTTACAGACGATGCTATGGTGTTCTATGATCTAAGTCAATAGATATTTTTACGTCTAGACGGCTAAACGTCGATAGTGTTGCTAAGGTAGAAACAAATCGTTAACGAACGCAAAACTAAATAGATAGTGATGAAGCAAATAAAGCGTGTAATAATTAATGATTAATAGAGAGTTGATAGAGAACTGAATTTTGTCTAAACCTGCTGTTTTTTTAGATCGTGATGGTGTGATTAACGTTGATCATGGCTACGTACATGATGAGCATGACTTTGAATACATCGATGGTGTGTTTGAAGCGGCAAAAGCGTTTAAAGATATGGGCTATTTATTGGTACTTGTGACCAACCAATCTGGTATTGCTCGTGGCAAGTTTAGCGAAGATCGTTTTCTTTCTTTGACGCAGTGGATGGATTGGAACTTTGTCGATAATGGCGTTGAGTTAGATGGTATCTATTACTGTCCTCATCACCCTGAACACGGCATTGGCGACTATAAGCAAGATTGTGAATGTCGTAAGCCTAAACCTGGTATGTTCATTTCAGCGCGTGACTTTCTCAAAATTGATATGGCTAACTCTGTCATGATTGGCGATAAAGCTGAAGACATGATGGCCGCAGAAGCAGCTGGTGTTGGTACCAGAGTATTGGTGAGAACCGGTAAACCCGTGACTGAAAAGGGTGAGGCACTTGCCAGTGTAGTGCTAGATAGCATTAAGGGTGTACCAGCTTTCCTGAAAGGCTGATACATTTTCCTATCGTTAACAGGCTTACTTATTACGTGGGTTCTAACCAGTTAACTGGGGTGCTAACCCATCAATAAGATATCAGTGCCGTTAACTATATAAAGATGAGGAACGCAGTATGAAAGCATTGTTGGCAGCATCTCTATGTACGGTAGCGTTAGTCGGGTGTTCTAAATCCGCGGCGCTTGATGGTGCAGTCTCGGATGATCAATTCGTGACTTATCAATGTGAGTCTGACGCTTCATTTAAGGTCGCTTACCTTGGTAATGAAAAAGCGGTATTACGTTTGCCAGAGAATGAATATCGCCTAACTCAAATAGCGGCAGGTTCAGGAACGAAGTACATCTTAGATGATGGAACCTCTGAACTGATCAATAGCGTCACTTTACGCACTAAAGGTGACAACGCACGTCTAGAACTTGGTCGTGTCGTCTATAAAAATTGCCGAAAGTAAGTCATAGTTAACTTCTAGGATTTACAAACAGTTAAGTGAGGGGGTATGCCCTCGCTTTTTCCTCTCTTCCCTTTAACGTTAGACTTTTTATGAGCAAAAAACTCACTATTCTCGATATTGCTAAGCTGTCCGGTGTTGGTAAGTCAACCGTATCTCGCGTTCTGACCAATGATCCAAAAGTGAAACCTGAAACCCGTGAAAGGGTGGAAAGAGTAATTCAAGAATCTGGGTACTCGCCTTCAAAGTCTGCACAGTCTATGCGCGGTGGCAGTCAAAAAGTCATCGGCGTAATCATTTCTCGTCTGGACTCTCCTTCTGAAAACAAAGCGGTAAGTACGATGCTGGCCGAGTTGTATCGAGCGGATTACGATGTGGTGATCATGGAAAGTCAGCTTGATAGAGAAAAAGCCAATGAACATCTGCAGGTTCTCAAGCGTCGCAATGTAGACGGCATCATTGTATTCGGTTTTACTGACTGTGATATTCCTGCGATTGAAGCTTGGGAACACAAAGCGGTGGTGATTGCTCTGGACACCGAGAACGTGACGTCGATTAACTATGATAACCAACAGGTGATCAATAGTGCGTTAACGCATTTAGCAGATCAGGGGATCTCTGAGGTTGGCTTCATTGGCGTTGATCCTAGTGACAAATCAACCGGTGAACTGCGTCTTAAGGCTTATCTCGAGTGGTGTGAAAATACAGGTTCAATTGCGAACTATCGTACTGGTCAACTTCATCATGAAAGCGCTTATCAGTTGGTGGATGAGGTGCTTGCTCCTGCGACTCAAGCGATTGTCTGTGCGAGTGATACACTGGCTCTTGGCGTAATCAAACGTCTGCAAGAGTTACAACGTGAAGATGTGGTGGTGACTGGCGTTGGTGGCAATGATCTTCTCTCCTTCTTGTTCCCTCGAGTATTTAGCATTGATCCTGGATATCAATCTGCGGGGAAGTTAGCCGCTAATCTATTGATCTCTCAGCTTTTAGGCAATGCAGAGATCTCTCATCACACTCAATCTCCTATCCTATAATCCACTCAATCAAGCGAAATTGAACCGCTTAGATTAAAATTAGAGTGTGATCTCTTTCAATTAATGGGACTGTTCCCATTTTAATTTATTATTCATGAGGGCATTATAATACCCGTAGTTGGGAATGTTCCCATAAATCTAAATCGAGTGGTTATAGCTGCATGGTTTAGAAGAGTAATTGAATGAAACCAGGGTGGGGTAGTATGAGTAAGATAGCGAAGCAAGACGTTGCGCGTCTTATCGAGTTAGTCGGTGGCAAAGAGAATATTGCGAGTGTCAGCCATTGTCTAACTCGACTGCGTTTTGTATTGAACGATACGGAACAAGCGAACAAAGCAGAATTAGAGAAGCTTAAACTGGTAAAAGGCTGCTTTACGAACGCAGGTCAATTCCAAGTCGTGATTGGCACCGAGGTTGATGAGGTGTACGCACTTCTGATTGAGCAAACGGGTAAAGATGCATCATCAAAAGATGAGGCGAAGTTGGCTGCTCGTCAAAACATGAATTTCCTTGAGCGTGGTATCTCCCATTTAGCCGAAATTTTCGTACCACTGCTACCTGCCATTATTACTGGTGGTTTGATTCTTGGTTTCCGTAATGTGATTGGCGACATTCGCATGTTCGACGGCAAAACCTTGGTTGAGATTAGCCAATTCTGGGCAACCGTTCACTCATTCTTATGGTTGATCGGCGAAGCTATTTTCTTCTTCCTACCAGTTGGTGTGTGTTGGGCAACCGTTAAGAAACTCGGCGGAACGCCTATTTTAGGTATCACGCTTGGTGTGACCTTGGTTTCTCCACAATTGATGAACGCTTACATGATAGGTAAGTCGGTGCCTGAGGTGTGGGACTTTGGTCTGTTCGTGATAGAGAAAGTTGGTTATCAGGCTCAGGTGATCCCTGCGATGTTAGCGGGTGTGGCTCTGGCTTTCATTGAGACCAACCTTAAGCGCATTGTTCCTTCTTATCTGTACCTGGTTGTCGTGCCATTTGTCTCGATCATCTTGTCTGTGATTCTAGCGCACGCTTTCATTGGCCCATTCGGTCGTATGTTAGGTGATGGTGTGGCATTCGCTGCCAAAGTGGCAATGACCGGCGACTTCGCGATTCTTGGGTCAGTAGTCTTTGGCTTCTTATACGCACCTTTGGTTATCACAGGTATTCACCACACAACCAACGCTGTGGACTTACAACTGATGCAAGACTTAGGTGGCACACCAATCTGGCCTTTGATTGCGCTATCAAACATTGCACAAGCATCTGCTGTAGTTGGCATTATTATTTTGAGTAAGCGTGAAGGTGAACGAGACATCTCAGTACCAGCTGCAATCTCAGCGTACCTAGGTGTGACGGAACCAGCGATGTACGGCATCAACCTTAAATACAAATTCCCAATGCTGAGCGCAATGATCGGCAGTGCCGCAGCGGCTGCAATCTGTGGTAGTGCAGGTGTGATGGCGAATGGTATCGGTGTTGGTGGTTTGCCGGGTATCTTATCGATTCAACCTCAATATTGGTCGATTTACTTAGTCGCGATGCTGGTGGCGGTTGTACTGCCGATAACGCTGACATTGTTTTTCTATAAACGAGCACAGATGAAAGGCGAGCTAGAAACCGCCAACGCGTAATGCATTTAACAAGCGATGGCTTCAAGTAAGTCATCGCTTTTTCTCTTATTTATAGCTTTTTCTTTTAGTTATAACGGCTATTCGACCATGTAAGCATGGTGATTTTTATTTTATATTTTCAGGTAAGTGAGTGTTAGAGATGGCGATGACTGAACATGATGAAAGCTGGTGGAAAACCGCAACCATCTATCAAATCTACCCAAAGAGCTTTTGTGACAGTGGCAGTAAAGGTACTGGCGATATCAAAGGGATCATTTCGAAACTGGATTACCTCAAAAACTTGAGCGTGGATGCGATTTGGCTAACCCCGGTTTACGCATCTCCTATGATCGATAATGGCTACGATATTTCAGACTACTACGCGATTAATCCTCAATTCGGCACCATGGAAGACTTCGACTTATTGCTGTCTGAAGCGCACCAACGTGGTATCCGTATCGTGATGGATATCGTGGTAAACCACACTTCGACAGAGCATGCATGGTTTCAATCTGCTTTGGGTGACAAAAACAGCCCATACCGTGATTATTACATCTGGAAAGACCCAGTAAACGGTCAAGCACCAACCAACTGGCAGTCTAAGTTCGGTGGTAATGCATGGGAATTAGATGAGGCGACTGGACAATACTTCCTACACTTATTCGCCAAAGAACAGGCTGACCTTAATTGGGAGAACCCGGTTGTACGTGAAGAAGTGAAAGACGTTATCAGCTTCTGGGCTGAAAAGGGCGTCGATGGTTTCCGGCTCGATGTCATTAACCTGATTTCAAAGCAGCAAGACTTCCCTAATGATGATATTGGCGATGGTCGTCGTTTCTATACCGATGGCCCACGTGTGCACGAATATCTAAAAGAGATCAGCGAAGCGGTATTCCAGAAATACGGCAGCGTGACCGTCGGCGAGATGTCTTCAACCACGTTGGAGCATTGTCAGCAATATTCAAACATTGATAACAGCGAGCTATCGATGGTGTTTAACTTCCACCACCTTAAGGTCGATTACACCAATGGTGAGAAGTGGACCAACGCTCCCTTCGATTTCTTACAGCTCAAGTCAATCTTTAACCACTGGCAAACGGGATTGAACGGAAAAGGTTGGGGTGCACTATTCTGGTGTAACCACGACCAACCAAGAGTCGTGAGCCGCTTAGGTAACGATCAGCAATATCGCGTTGAATCAGCTAAGATGCTTGCCGCTTCTGTACACATGATGCAAGGCACACCCTATATCTATCAAGGTGAAGAGATTGGCATGACTAACCCTGGCTATACTGAAATTAGCCAGTATCGTGATGTAGAGAGTACCAATATGTACGACATCATGGTTAACCGTGACGGTGTTACTCATCAAGATATGATGGCGATCTTAGCGCAGAAATCTCGTGATAACTCTCGTACACCAATGCAATGGAACAGTGAGCCTTACGCTGGCTTTTCGCTATCACAGCCATGGTTAGATGTTGCGAATAACTACACTGAGATCAACGCTGAGCAAGCGTTGGAAGATAAAGATTCTGTATTTTACTTCTACAAGGCTTTGATTGAGTTACGTAAACGAGTACCGGTGATTACTCATGGTCGCTATCAAGACCTTCTGCCTGAGCATCCATCCATTTTTGCGTATGTTCGTGAGAGTGAAGGACAAACTCTGCTGTGCATTAACAACTACTATGGTGAAGAGGCTGAATGCGTTTTACCTGAACGTTTTGAGATGGCGAAGGCTAAGAGCTTGTTGTCTAATTATCAAGTGAGCGAGAGTTTAGTGGCGTCTCATCATCAAGTTTTGCGACCTTACGAGACTCGTATTCTCTTGATTGAAGGTTAGCCTTGTTTTTATTTCAATCGGCTTGATTCTCATTCCCCTTAAAGGATTCGGCTGTTAAAAGGCTTTGGAGTGCTCCCCAAAGCCTTTTTTATTGTTTGCGGTTTCGCGGTTAAGCTTAGGTTTAGTGAGTCTAAGTCAAGGCTAGCTAATTGAGGTCAGTATCGCTGCTGATTCTTCGATAGTAGATTGTTCTACAGACATTAATTCAATCTGTTCAATTAAGCCGATACTTGGGTTGAACCAGCGCTCTGATGATGTGCCAAATTCTGCGGAATCCATGCCTTCACAGTTGATGTTGTAGGTGTTTTTCTCCGTTAGGTTCGCAGCTTCGATCGATTTATCAGAGATCTTGAAACTCTTACGTACACCTGTTTCTTCAATCTGTTGTTGCCATGTGACTTGGCACGAGGCGTCAGTTGGAAGGCTTGCTACCCACGAGTGATCTTCAAAGTCATTCAGCATGTTAGCGACTGCTTCGCCATCTAACGTGACTTGTAACGAAACGGTTTCCTCACTGATATCAATGATCGGGTTGCTCTCTTTTACGTCTGTTCCTTTCAAACGGAACATTGGGCTGCTGTACATCATTCTTGTGATGTATTGGCTACCAATGAAGTAAGCGTTGGTGATTTCGTGTAACCCACGGTCGGGGCCTGCAAAATAAATGCTGCCGTCTTCTTGTGTACCTTCAGCATTCGTCATGATGTCTTCAGAAACATAAAATTCGGTGATGCCGTAATTGATCAGGTCATTGATAACTTGAACGACCGCTTCATTGCCGGCCTCTTCTTGTAACCCTGCAATAATGAGCTCACCGCTTAAAGGAGTGAAGTTCATTGTCATCACGCCTTCAGTCTGACCATCTTTGGTAAACGAGTAGCCCAATGTTGTTTCTGGTTTAGGGGAAAATGCAGAGCTCGCAATCGGGTAATCAACCTGACTGCTTGGGCCTTTATTACCATCTGTAGAACCAGAAGAAGAGCCGCCGCCACAACCATAGAGAGCAAAGAGAGAGGTCGCTAGCAGCGTCATTGTTTTTTTCATGTTGAACATTCCTAAAGTTGGAAGCCCTTGGTGGGCCCGATGTTTTTAGGAATGTTATTGTTTGAAGAGTAAATAGGGCAAAAAACGAAGTCACATAAGATCTTAATTTATGTTTAAGTTATTTATTTTAAATGGTTTTTTGTTTTGATTTGAGATCTGTTGCCCAACAGCTGTGCAGTAATTCAGCATTAAGCTTTCCCACTGTTTTATGATAAGTGGGTCTTTAACGCTTAGCTTCAAGCTCTTCCAAGGTTGCAGGCAGGTCGATTTTGATTCTGGTTTGGATAGCCGGGCGAATAGATCTTCGGATGGAACCACTCTCAATAAGGCAACTAGAGACTCCATGTAGTTCAGGCGAAACTTCTCCATGTTGTCTTGCTTATAAGCGATATGAGATACCATCATATAAACCAACGCATTTTCGATAGTAGAGTTGCCTGAGGTATTGGTCAGAAGCTCTTTTGCGGTTTGCAGGTCTCTTAGTTTGAAATGAATGATACCAAGCCACAGCTTCAGTTCGTCTGGTAGTCGGTTAAAACGAGTTTGAACAAGGTTAGTGAACGCGACGAGCTTCTTCTGATCTGTTTCAAATAGCGCAAGTTGACGCGCAATCAGAGTCGACGTCATGGTATTGAGCTTGATGTCATCCAGCGCTATGGCTTTTCCACTTAGCAATTCGCTGACTTCGGCATTGTCGACTGACCATTCTGGCGGTAATGGTGCTGGCAGTGCAAAGTAGTTAGCTAGCTCTCGGTTGATCTCCATAAGGCTGCTGCTGATATTATTGACATCAATAGAGTAAACACCACCAAATGCGAGCTTCCCTGAGTTTGGGTAAATCAGGCTTATCTTTGCGATAAGGCGTTTGTCCACTTCTTGATCTTTGAGCTGAATGTTAAGCAGGTAATCACTGGTACGCATGTTCTTTGCGCCCGGAAAGAAGGGAGAGCTATCAATAGGGTCAAGGAAGTAGCTTGGCGCATCTTGGTTAGCAAGATCGGTGTAGGCGTATTCAATCTGCTGTTGAAGTAATAATGCTTTTACGACTTTTCGGTATTTTCTGGAATTCTCACCAATGGCATCCAATCGGTTCAGGAGAAGCTCGACCTTAGGAATCAATCGTTGGTCACGTTCAATTTCTGAAGCGCGAGTGGGAGATTGCCAAAGCATGTAACCCATTACCGCAGTGCTGATCAGCAAAGCCAAAGACACCACGACTAACCAAGGGTTAACTGGATTAGATCTATTCCCTTCTTGACTGACTGGAGATTCCAGTTCTGCATCATTCGGGGCAGTTTCAGGGGAGGTCGCGGCAAAACTAACCGAGTTTGGGTTTAGAAAATAGCCTTTACGTGGGTAAGTCACTAGTATTTTGGTTGCGTCGCTATCAGGCAGGTGTTTTTGAAGTACTGAACGTAACGTACTGATTCGGTTGGTCAGAACATTTTTGGAAATAAAGTTGCTTTGCCAGACAGATTCAATGATGTGCTCGGCGGCGAGCGGTTGACCAACGCTGGTAAGAAATAACTCTAAGAGCTCGATAGAACGAGGCTCTAAATCAATGACCTGCTCGTCGCAGCTTAAGACTCGTGTGTTGGGGTTGAACTCCAAGCCTTCAATATAAATAGAGGCTTGTTGGTCTTTGGCGCTGGAGAGGTAATCTTGCATAGAAAAGGCGACGGTTTATAAAACCTAAATTCTAGCTGTTTTTGTTACTAAAAACAGCTAGTAATTCATAGGGGGATGGGTATTAAGACGCGTAATTCACCGAGTAACGAGTAGGCTTGTGGTTCATTGCCAATACGATGTTCAATACTGCGGTGCCCAATACCGAAACGGCAATTACCCAAGGCGATACGAAGAAGCAAGAAGCAAACAGAATACAGGCATCAATGCCCATCTGAGTTTTACCTACAGAGATGCCGTAGCGGTCTTGGATGAACAAACATAATACGTTGAAGCCACCCAAGCTCGAGCGATGACGGAATAGGATTAACATACCTAAGCCCATTAATAAGCCACCGGCAACAGCACAGTAGATCTCGTTATGAACTTCTAGTGAGATAACTAGGTATAAATGATCGGCAAACACAGAAACTAACGCACCAGCAATTGCACTGCTAATGGCAAAGCTACGGCCAAATCGTTTCCACGCTAATAAATAGAATGGACAGTTGGCCACAAAGTACAAAATACCGAAGGTTACAGGTAAGAATTGACTCAAAAGCAGAGCCAAGCCAGTAGTACCACCGGTAAGCAGGTTCGCTGACTGTAAAAAGAAGACGCCTAACGCCACTAAAAACGTGCCAGTGAGAATAGCTACCCAATCTTCTTTACGTGAGTGTTTTTCCATCGTTTTAATAATTACCTAACCAATAAAGGCGTGCATAGTAGAGAAAAACCTTAGCTTTCGGTAGCTTGAGGGGCAAAATTAAGGTAAACCTATGTAATCTGCGTTTTACAGGGTGTAAAGCGTAAAATTGACAGTAAGCGTCATCTTTGGTTGGATAAGCTTAATAACCATGATGAATCTTATATGTGATTATGAAAAAACTGCATGATAAAATTGCAATTAGCTCTTTATGACCTAGATCAAATTATGTAGAATGCGTCACATCAAAACGGTGACGGAAACGTTTGCTTTCGGTCGTTGTGTGGTTTTTTTGAAACTTTCAGTACAATCTGAGTCAGGAGATACAGATGCTTAAGCGTGACATGAACATTGCTGATTACGATGCGGACCTATTCGCAGCTATCCAAGAAGAAACTCTTCGTCAGGAAGAGCACATCGAACTTATCGCTTCAGAAAACTACACAAGCCCACGTGTAATGGAAGCTCAAGGTTCTCAACTTACAAACAAATACGCTGAAGGCTACCCTGGTAAGCGTTACTACGGTGGTTGTGAGTTCGTAGATAAAGTTGAAACTCTAGCAATCGAACGTGCATGTGAACTGTTTGGCGCTCAATACGCGAACGTACAACCTCACTCAGGTTCTCAAGCAAACAACGCTGTATACATGGCACTACTGAATGCTGGCGATACTGTTCTAGGTATGAGCCTAGCGCACGGTGGTCACCTAACTCACGGTTCTCCAGTAAACTTCTCTGGTAAGCTTTACAACATCATCCCTTACGGTATCGATGAAGCAGGTCAAATCGATTACGAAGAGATGGAAGCGCTAGCTATCGAGCACAAACCTAAGATGATCATCGGTGGTTTCTCAGCTTACTCTCAAGTTTGTGATTGGGCGCGCATGCGTGAAATCGCTGACAAAGTAGGTGCTTACTTCTTCGTAGATATGGCTCACGTTGCGGGTCTAATCGCTGCAGGCGTTTACCCGAACCCAGTTCCACACGCTCACGTTGTTACAACAACAACGCACAAAACGCTTGCTGGTCCTCGTGGTGGTCTTATCCTTTCTAACGAAGGTGAAGATCTTTACAAGAAGCTAAACTCAGCAGTATTCCCTGGCGGCCAAGGCGGTCCTCTAATGCACGTTATCGCTGGTAAAGCAGTAGCGTTCAAAGAAGCTCTAGAGCCAGAGTTCAAAGAATACCAAGCTCGCGTTGTTGCTAACGCAAAAGCAATGGTGGCTGAATTCCTAGCACGCGGTTACAACATCGTTTCAGGTTCTACAGAGAACCACCTGTTCCTAGTTGACCTAATCGACAAAGACATCACAGGTAAAGAAGCAGATGCAGCACTAGGTTCAGCTAACATCACAGTGAACAAGAACTCAGTACCAAACGATCCACGTAGCCCGTTCGTTACTTCAGGTATCCGTATCGGTTCTCCTTCTATCACTCGTCGTGGTTTCTCAGAAGCAGACGCGAAAGAGTTAGCAGGTTGGATGTGTGACATCCTAGATAACATGGGTGATGAGTCTGTTATCGAAGCAACTAAAGCAAAAGTACTAGAAATCTGTAAGCGTCTACCGGTTTACGCTTAATTTTTCTGGCTCAAATAGCTTAATTTCTGTGTCAAAGGTGCTCATTTACATTCGTAAACTCCGCGCCTTTTCCTTGAACTAAAGCTATTTGATTGAAAAATACGATTTGAAAGGCTCCTGTTGGGCTGTCTCTTATACACAAATCCCTAAGCCACGCTTGGGGATTTTTTTTGAACTATTTTTAGGTTTCATGATCTGATCATCTAAGCAATGACAAGGATGATTATCATGACCTATATAGAGCCAACCCTTTGGGCACAAAAACAGTTCGGTCAAGCCCACCTTAATGACCCTAGACGCACTCAAAGACTCGTTGCTCTCGCAGCCTCACTGGCCGAGCAACCTGGCGTACCTGTCTCGAAACTCATTATCTCCCCTGCTGAAATGGAAGGGGCTTATCGCTTCATCCGTAATGAGCAAATCAAAGCAGAAGATATCGCAGAAGCGGGTTTTTATGTCACCGCACAAGAAGCATTAGAGCAACAAACACTTCTTGCCTTAGAAGACACCACTTCTCTCAGTTACTCCCATCGCAGCATTCGAGATGAACTCGGGCACTCCAATCAAGGCAATCGACATCGCGCCATGTTCGTACACTCAACCTTACTTTTTGCTCCCGACACTCAATCTGTTATTGGTTTAATTGAACAACAGCGCTGGACTCGTGATATAGAAAAGCGAGGTCAAAGGCACCAGCATGCGACTCGACCATACAAAGAGAAAGAAAGTTATAAGTGGGAACAAGCCTCTCGCCATGTCGCTGAGCGACTTGGCGATAAAATTTCGGATGTCATTTCTGTGTGCGATAGAGAAGCCGACCTATTTGAATACCTCACTTACAAGCGAGAGCAACAACAAAGGTTCCTCGTTCGCTCAATGCAAAGCCGCTGTATTGAAGAGCATGATAATCGTCTTTATAGCTATGCCTCTACCCTGTTATCAGCCGGAGAGAAAGTGCTAGAAATACCGCAAAAAGGCGGTCGTAAAGCTCGCAAGGCTCATTTAGATATCAAATATGCCCCCGTGACACTCAAGTCTCCTGCTAACAAAAAAGAGTTCGATAACATTCCGCTTTACTACGTGGGATGTATAGAACAAGGAGAGAGTGGTAATAAGCTCGCATGGCACTTACTGACTTCAGAGCCGATAACGAGCAAGGAAGAGGCACTCAAAATCGTCAGTTATTATGAGCGGCGCTGGCTAATAGAAGATTTTCATAAAGTCTGGAAAAGTGAAGGGACTGAAGTTGAGCAACTGAGAATGCAAAGTAAGGATAACTTAGAAAGGCTCAGCGTCGTTTTGGCTTTTATCGCGACTCGGTTACTCCAGTTGAGGTTTATGAATGAATCAGACGAGTTATCTAAGAGCAGTTGTGAGCCGGTATTAAAAGGCAAAGCGTGGAAGTTAATGTGGCTCAAGTTGGAGAGCAAAAAACTACCGAAAGAAGCGCCTAATATATCATGGGCTTACAACGGTATTGCTCGGTTAGGTGGTTGGAAGAATACCAAGCGAACAGGTCGCGCTTCTATAAAGACGTTATGGCAAGGATGGTTTAGGTTACAAACCATCCTTGAAGGGTATGAACTCGCTAAGTCTCTTGATTAACCAGACTTGTGATCAAGAGACAGCCTGTATAGGGGCCTTTTTTGTATTGGTCGGTATGAGCGTTGGGTTATCTGAGAATACAGAAAGGCAGGTACTAAAAAGGGCTGATGTTTGCACATCAACCCTTTGCTGTTTGTTGGTATCGGTTTTACTTTTTGATGCTCAGTAAAGTACCTGACTTACATCTAAACGAGTAGTAGCTACGGCTCTCGTTGAATTTGCCTAAGCCTTCGCCATCACAATAGTCGATGTTGATATCACGCATTACTTCTAGCGTATCTTCGCTGTTCAAAGCGAATTTGGAACCATCAGAACAGACGATACGAATTCGCTCATCATGGCTTACTGAGTAGATATCGACTTCGGTATTACACAGCTCAAAAGAGGCTTCACGAAAGTTGTCTTGCTGTGTATTTGAAGCGCAACCTGCAGTCAGTGTTGCAGCGAAAACTGCCAAAAGTCCGAGTCTTTTCATTGTTAATCCTTCGCTATCATCAGATTGGGTGATGAGTTTTATATGCTATTTGAGGTAGCCTATACAACAATACGCTTCGGTTCAAGGAGCGTTCGTTGACTCTAAGATATAAAAGTATAGATGTAGACAGATAATTTATAACTGGTTAACTACATGTTTATCCAATACGTATCACCAATAAAAAAGACCAACACTGAGGTTGGCCTTTAAAAATCAAGTTTGTTTTAAATGACTATCGAAACTGTTTGGCTTCTGGAAGGAACTCAAAACCAGCAGACGCAAGTTTAGCGATCAATGCTGCTTTGTCGATTTCGTAGAAGTTGACCACTCGATCCAAGTCACCACCGAAGTCGTCACGCAGTTTCATGTTGACGATACTCATCAACATCACTGGATCCATCTTTTCAAAATTAGCGAGGTTCATATTAGTCCTCGAAATCTGAGATCAGCAGATTGGCTGCGGCAAATGCAGCGCGATCACGTGCTTCTTTAGGAAGAGATTCATCTGCAGCAAGGTCATTCAATGTTTTTACCGCGCAGGTGATCGCTTTAGGGATATAGCCTTGGTCGCCACTGCCAATTTGAGAATACAGTTCACGCACCAAATCACAACAATCGTATACTTTCATTTTTATACCTAACCAAATGATAACTGATCTCAATATACACATAGAGATAAGCAAAAACAAAGTGGATCTGATTAAGTTCAGAGTTAGTTTGTTCTTGCTCAATATCTCATTCTGTTAATGCTCAGCGTATCACTTTGCTAGTCTGCTACTTAGCGTGTATTTGCGGCTTAGCATGATATTTATTGATTAGCCTAATATTGACCGCTTAACCAGATATCTGCTGTTCAAGTTGATAAGTAACTTCATCTGCAAGGTTGAGTTGCTTAGCTAACTCTTTGAGGTAGGCCTTCTCCATAAAGTTCTGCTCGTCAGCCACAATCAAAGAGGCTAAGTAGATCTCACTCGCTTGTTGAGGTGAAGTTGCGAGCTGAGCAATCTCACTTGGGTCGAGTGGCTTGTGCAGTTCTTCAGAGACCAGTTTAGTCAGTTGATAGTCCGCGCCCATATTTTCGACCGCTTGCTCGATCTTTGCCATCTCCTCCTCATCGACATGACCATCGGCTTTGGACGCAGCAATCATCGATCTTAGAATCAGCACACTATGGTTTGAGTCGTTCTCATCAAATTGAGCTTGTTCGGCATTCGGTGTTTGGCCTTGTTTAGACTGATAGTCGTTGTAGACTTTGTAAGCGAGAGCGCCAAGTGCTGCTGCGCCACCAATACCAGCGGCTTTCTTACCCATTTTCTTGGTTTTCTTCGAGCCCATTAATGCACCTAAGAGTCCGCCGCCAACTGCGCCTGCACCGAAGGCTCCGAGCGTGCTTTTGTTGATACTCTTGCCATTGCTGCCTTGAGTTAGGCCACTTAAACTTGAAGACCCTTGTGAAAGTTTCTGAGTGCCTTGTTTTACGAGATCTGATTTAAGTGCTTGGTTCAGTAAGCTTTTGATATCCATCGATAGCTCCATGTAAATGTGTCAAAGAGTAGTTAAAACCAATATACGGATTTAAATATGAACAGGGGATTAACTTACGTTATTTACTCTACTGATAAATAGAAGGGAGTTTGAAGAGAAACGACAGGCACAAAAAAGGCCACCTAATGGCAGCCTTTCAATGTTTATCTAGCGAGTAACCAATTATTTAGTCAATACAGACTTATTCAGTTACTTAATTACTAAGCTAGTTGAGCTTTAAGGTGCTCGATAACCGTGTCCATTGCGATAACTTCTTTATCACCAGTACGACGGTTTTTGTATTCGAAGTTACCTTCGTCCATGCTGCGATCGCCGATAACGATAGTGTGAGGGATACCCACTAGCTCGATATCTTTAAACATAACACCTGGGCGCTCTTTACGGTCATCGAATAAAACTTCGATACCCATAGCCGTTAATTCAGCGTATAGCTTCTCAGCGGCTTCTTTAACACGCTCAGATTTGTGCATGTTCATTGGTACGATAGCAACTTGGAATGGTGCTAGTGCGTCTGGCCAAGTGATACCGAATTTATCGTGGTTTTGCTCGATAGCCGATGCAACAACACGTGAAACACCGATACCGTAACAACCCATTTCTAGGATTACGCTCTTACCATCAGGACCAAGCACGTTACAGTTCATTGCTTTAGAGTAAGTATTACCTAGTTGGAAGATGTGACCAACTTCGATACCGCGCTTAAGCTGGATAGTACCTTGGCCACATGGGCTTAGGTCGCCTTCAATAACGTTACGTAGGTCTTCAACTTGAGCAAGCTCAACGTCACGACCCCAGTTGATGCCGAAGTAGTGCTTACCGTCTACGTTTGCGCCAGCGCCGAAGTCACTCATTACTGCTACAGAGCGGTCAACGATGAATGGTAGCTCTAGGCCAACAGGACCTAGTGAACCAGGGCCTGCACCAACAAGTGCACGGATTTCTTCTTCAGAAGCCATCTCTAGCGGAGAAGCAACTTGTGGAAGATTTTCAGCTTTCACTTCGTTCAGTTCGTGATCACCACGGATGATCAGTGCGATGATGTCTGCATCTACTTCATCAGAAGCTTTAACGAATAGAGTCTTAACTGTCTTCTCGATTGCTAGACCGTGCTGCTCTACAAGCTCTGCGATTGTTTTTGCGTTTGGCGTATCAACCAGTTCCATCTCTTGAGTAGGCGCTGCAACTTCTTCAGTAGGAGCTAGTGCTTCTGCTTTCTCGATGTTCGCTGCGTAATCAGATTCAGAAGAGAATGCGATTAGGTCTTCGCCGCTTTCAGCAAGAACGTGGAACTCTTGAGAGCCGCTGCCGCCGATTGCGCCAGAGTCTGCTAATACTGGACGGTATTCAAGGCCCATGCGGTCGAATGCTTTACAGTAAGCATCGTGCATCGCTTGGTAAGACTTTTCTAAGCCTTCTTTGTCGATATCAAAGCTGTACGCATCCATCATAGAGAATTCACGTGCACGCATTACGCCAAAACGAGGGCGGCGTTCATCACGGAATTTAGTCTGGATTTGGTACAGGTTTAGAGGTAGCTGTTTGTAAGAGCTGATCTCGTTACGTACTAGGCTCGTCACTACTTCTTCAGCTGTTGGGCTAAGAACGAACGGACGAGAGTGACGATCTGTGAAACGAAGTAGCTCAGGGCCCATCTTTTCAGAACGGCCAGTCTCTTCCCAAAGCTCAAACGGTTGAACTACGGGCATCAAGATTTCAACGGCACCTGCATTATCGATCTCTTGGCGAACGATATTTTCGACTTTACGCAGTACACGTAGACCAGTAGGTAGCCAAGTATATAAACCTGAAGCTAGCTTACGGATCATACCTGCACGTAGCATCAGCTGGTGGCTGATAACTTCTGCGTCGTTTGGAGTCTCTTTCAGAGTAGAAAGAAGGTAGTTACTGGTACGCATTCTATGGTATCCGTTTCATCATTGATAAAAGAAAATTTGCTGCAGTGAGTGACGACAGCAAATCTGATATAGCCGCATATAATATCAGCCTATTTGGGATCTCAAAAGCGTTCAATGTCAGTTACATTGATGAAAAGCGTTTCAACCACGAATTTCACGTTAAGATCGAACAAATTTACCGCATATTCCTTGTTGTCAGGCTTACCTTTCTTATAGGCAGGGCGAGGATCTTGGCCTAATACTTCTTTGATCACCTGAATGATATGGCGCGCTTGTGGATGGCTTGCGAGCTTACTTTGCGCTTGCTGCGAAAAGTTAACGTTGAGCACTTCTGGTTCATCGGCGGCAAACCCTCCCAATGCATCCGGGATCGAATCTGAGTAGGGGATATAAGGCTTGATGTCGATGATCGGTGTGCCGTCTACTAAGTCGACGCTGCCAAGATCCAACCAAGTTTGCCCTTTATCTTGAGACACACCTTTGAGTTCAACCGCAGACATGCCAATTCCATTGGGTCTGAATGTGGCACGAGACGCGAAGACACCAATACGTTCATTGCCGCCAAGGCGAGGTGGCCTCACGGTTGGTTTCCAGCCTGCTTCAAGGTTCTTATCGAACAAAAACAACAACCACACATGGCTAAATTGCTCAATATCTCGAACAGACTCAAGGCAGTTTGCTGCGTCAACCAACCTGACTCTTGAGGTGGATGTTGGTACTAACCTAGGCTGTCTTGGCACAGCGAACTTCTCTTTATAAGGAGACTCAATAAAGCCAACAGGTTTAATGGTGTACATAGCAAGGTGTTCTCTGGTTTCAGTTAAGACGGAAAAATATCATAAAATCGCTTGTTTTTCTTTTGATAATAATTATCATTTGATATGTTATAACGTATCAATTTAATTATTTAGGGAAATACAATGAAACCGAATATCCACCCTGACTACCGCACAGTGGTGTTCCATGACACCAGCGTTGATGAGTACTTCTTAATAGGCTCTACGCTGAAAACAGACCGCACTATCGAATGGGAAGATGGCAATACTTACCCTTATTTCACGATTGAAGTGTCTGCAAAGTCGCACCCTTTCTATACGGGTAAACAGCGAGTGCTACATAAAGAGGGACGTGTTGCTAACTTTACTCGTCGCTTTGGTCAATTAGGTAAGGGAGCGAAATAGAATGAAAGTTATAAAATCACTTAAAAGTGCGAAAAGCCGTCATCCAGATTGCCAAATAGTAAAGCGCAGAGGCCGTCACTATGTCATCTGTAAAACCAACCCGAGATTCAAAGCGGTTCAAAAATAGTCAGTCAAATTGATGTGACACGAGTGTAAAAACGAGGGGAAAGTCAAACTTCATTCATTTGTCTGTTTTTCTTTTCCTTCGAGAGGAACCTTGCAGAATATTGCGTGTTAAATTAGCGTATGCTGTGTTTTATTTTCAAATGAATCAATGAGTTATATCGCCAGTTATTTTTGTAGTGAATGTGTTCTTGTGAATTATAAATCTAGTTTTTGTATTTAATGTAGATTTATTTGCTAATTAATTGTTCTTATAGAGTTAAAAGTAGTCATTTGTTACACATTTTGTAACATTTTGAATTTCTAATTGATAATTTTGTCGCGTACTCTGCGCTGGCAATTTGAACATTTTTGTCACAATTGCACAGGAATCACTACAAGGAGGGAACTGATGAGTTCATCAGCTTCAATTAAAAACAACTCGCCAAAGAAACCAATTTTTACCCGCTTTCTCGATGGCGTTGAATATTTGGGGAACCTTTTACCCCACCCAATCACTCTTTTCGCAATCTTCTGTGTCGCAATCCTAGTCTCTTCAGGAATTGCTGGTTACTTCGAAGTATCTGTAATGGATCCTCGCCCAGAAGGTGCTAGCGGTCGTGCTGCTGATGGCATGATCCACGTTGTAAGCTTACTTAATGCTGAAGGCTTACAACTCATCGTAACGAATCTAGTTTCGAACTTTGTTGGCTTTGCGCCACTTGGTACTGTGCTTGTTGCAATGCTAGGTGTTGCGATTGCTGAACACTCAGGTCTATTATCTGCGGCAATGCGCGGCATGGTAATGGGCGCATCTCAGCGCATGGTTACTGTAACCGTGGTATTTGCCGGTATTATCTCTAACACGGCATCTGAGCTGGGTTACGTAGTTCTTATCCCTCTTGCAGCAATGCTTTTCCACTCATTGGGTCGTCACCCATTAGCAGGTCTAGCGGCAGCATTTGCTGGTGTATCTGGTGGTTATTCTGCAAACCTACTTATCGGTACGGTTGATCCGCTGCTTTCTGGTATTACAGAAACAGCGGCACAAATGCTTGATCCTTCTTACTCTGTTGGCCCTGAATCAAACTGGTACTTCATGTTTGTTTCGACCTTCTTTATCTCGATTGCCGGTGCATTGGTAACAGAGAAGATTGTTGAACCTAAGTTAGGTAAATACAACGATGAAGACGCGTCTGAAGATCTTTCAAATGACTCAATGGGTAAGCTTACTGCAATTGAGAAGAAAGGCCTTAAGCTAGCGGGTGTTGCTGTATTAATCGTGAGTGCACTTTTAGCTTGGACTGTAGTTCCTGCTGACGGTGTTTTGCGTTCAGAGGCAGGTACGATTTCAGGTTCTCCATTCCTGAAAAGTATCGTCGCGTTTATCTTTGTATTCTTTGCTATTCCTGGCTTTGTTTACGGCAAAGTTACGGGCTCAATGAAGAATGACCGTGATGTGATTAATGCAATGGCAACGTCTATGTCTTCAATGGGCATGTACATTGTTCTTGTATTCTTTGCTGCGCAGTTTGTTGCTTTCTTTAAGTGGACGAACTTTGGTCAAGTAGTCGCTGTAGGTGGCGCAACATTCCTTCAGGATATTGGCCTAACGGGTCCAATGTTGTTCTTCGCATTCATCCTAATGTGTGGCTTCATTAACCTGATGATCGGTTCAGCTTCTGCACAGTGGGCAGTAACAGCGCCAATCTTCGTTCCAATGCTAATGCTAGTAGGCTACGCACCTGAAACGATTCAAGCGGCTTACCGTATCGGTGATTCAACAACCAACATCATTACACCAATGATGAGCTACTTCGGTCTTATCCTTGCCGTAGCTACTCGTTACATGAAGAACCTTGGTATTGGTACACTGATCGCAACCATGTTGCCTTACTCAATGGTATTCATGTTCGGTTGGAGCATCTTGTTCTACCTATGGGTATTCGTATTCGGTCTACCAGTAGGTCCAGGCGCTGCAACGTACTACACGCCTTAGTGAACGGTGATAGGCGAACATTTCGATTCGCTTATCAACGGAATAAAAGACGAGATACCAAAGAGCCTGCATTGATGCAGGCTCTTTTTGTTTGAGTCAGTAAACTTACAATCCCGCAAACCGATAGGTAACGCCTAGTTCGAATGACCAGCCCAAGTCTCGTTGTATCAACGCGCTGTCGCTGTCGTGATGAATCAAGTCTGCGCGTGCGATACCAATCCAAGTTGGCGTAAACTCATAAAGCCCGATTAACCCCGCTTGATAAACAAACGTCGACTCCGCATCAAACTGGTTTAACCCTGAGGCAGAAGATTCGGTGTTAGAAATACCATAAAGGTGATTGGACAGTTTCTTGTCACGATAATCGATTTCTAGGTAAGGCGTAATGGTGAATGGCTGCGCCCAGGTTTCTAATGTTCTGCCTAAATGAAGCTGAACTTCGTAGCCGTTATGTTCTGAAGTCACATCGTGTAAGTAGGTAAGGCGTGCGCCTACCGTTCCTAAGGTTATCCCCAGCTCTCCATTACCATCTCTGTCTTGAATGCCGTTAGGTAGATCCACAAAAGTGTCTGACACCTCAGCAAAACGCCAATTTCCAGATAGCCCGACGTAAGGGAGCAGTTGCCAATTGGCTAAGCTGCCATCAATAAAGCCTTTCGGGCCGGAATAGAATAGGTTGGGTGTCGCACCAAATTGAGGTGCACTTTTAGTGGAGAAAACACTTTCACCATAGGTGATGCTGCCTCCGATGATTCCGAATTCTTTATCGGCAACGTCTTCATTGGCAAAGACTTCATCAGCAAAGTCCTCACCGGCAAAAGAAAGTTGGGTGCTGCCAAAAACAATGGATAGCGAGAGGGCGATTCGACGAATCATAAGCAATACTCCGTTATTGTAATAAATATCAAGAACGGAGTATGTCGATTAAAATTTCATCGGGACTATAGCGACTAAATGACGACTTCTAAAGTTGTCGTCATTAGAAAGGCTGTGGCTAGCGTTTAGCTAACAGGCGATCGAGGTGGTTTGCGAACTCACGACGGTCGGTTTGAGAAAGGGTGCTTGGTCCGCCAGTTTGGATGCCGCTTGAACGCATAGTATCCATAAAGTCACGAATGTTGAGACGCGCTTTAATGGTCTCTTTGGTGTAAAGCTCGCCGCGAGAGCTTAAAGCAAGCGCACCTTTGGTGATCACATCATCAGCCAGAGGGATGTCAGAGGTAATCACGAGATCGCCGGGTTCAGTGCGTTTTACGATTTCATCATCTGCAATATCAAACCCGCTTGGCACTTGAATTGAGTGAATGTTATTGCGTTTAGGAACGGGAACCAAATGGTTCGCGACAAAGGTACATTCCACCCCTGTGCGTTCAGCTGCGCGTACGATTGTTTCACGGATAACCTTTGGACAAGCGTCCGCATCAACCCATATCTTCATAGTGTTCTATTTCTCTGTTAGCTTATTTATCGGTCAACTTATTGCTCAGTTGCCTTATTGCTCAGTTGCCTTATTGCTCAGTTGCCTTATTGGCCAGTTAACTTATTGTTCAGTTAACTTATTACTCAGTTAATTTGGCTTCAAGCGTGGCAACGCGAGCGGTAAGTTCAAGGATTTGCTTTTCCAGTTGGCTAACACGATCAAGTGCCGGCTCTTCTTGTGTCGCGACTTCCACTTTAGGGACGCGATTGGCGCTTTTCCAGCTTTTGATAGTCATGATTAAAGCTGGCATCGGAACGGATGTGCTCATACGAGCTTTAACTAAAGCAACTGTCGGCTCTTTCCCTTGTGCTTGCAGTCCTTCAAGCACTGATTTCAACTCTTCAGACACATCTTTTGTCAGCATGTTGACCTCCATTTTTAGTCTTTGGTCATTTTACTCGCTCCGGTGAATGATAGCGAATCATAAAACCGTCCATAGCTTGTGAGAGATCTCTTACAAAGGCTGTGAGATAACACGAATACATCACTAGAGAGATTTAAGTGCATATGGTTAAGCTTTTGAATTTTAATTGTTTTATATAATTAACAACTTTATTGAATTGAAAGTGTGATGCAAATCTATTGTCCAAAATCCTAAATCGCGTAAATTAAACCTTGTCGGAAGGATTCTGACACGGAACAGGAAAGCACCAAGGATTTGGTTATCTTCAGGATGAAGATTTGGTTACTTAGGATTGAGTAGTCAAGCATGGAGCGTAAGGACATTGTAGGGATACAGCCAGTTAACAGGAAGTTAGCTGCAACGGAATGACAATGGACACCTTTAGGATTTAAAGGGTTGGATTAGCATCAGGACGATGTAAAGGACACCGCTCACGGAACAAGTGATGTGCGCTAACTAGGATTGTTAGCTTTCAGGATGATTGGACACCGCTAGGACGGCGAAGTAAAGGAAAGAGCTGAAGGATTACAGCCACTATTATGGATGATGCATGGAGCATTTATTAGTAGCCGGACTGCTGCGAGTAAGACCCTAGCCCTGACACTTCGGTGTCGGGGCTTTTCTTTTCCTGAGGCTTTTCTCTATCTAGGAGGCTCTTTTTAATTCAGGAGCTTTTACCTAAGCGCGCGACATCTGTTTTTCTGCTAATGGTCAACACAAGGAGTGTTTTATGACGATAGCAACCTCAAGAACGCTGTTGGTACCTTATACCGAACAGCTACAACACGACTTTATCAAGTTGAATTGCTGCCCCATTAATCGTGCTGAAATGAATGGGCCGCACTCTATCGCCTCTGCAAAACACCTATTTCAAGAAATACTGAACGATAACGTCGGTTTTTGCCGTGCCATTATCCACAACCAAACCCGTGAATACCTTGGGCATTTGTTTGTTTCGTCTGAAGAAGGGAACCATGAACTAGGATTTATTCTAGACAAGGAGTTTTGGAATCAAGGCCTTGCTAGCGAAGTGCTAAAACCTTTCTTTAGTTTGGTGTGCTTTGAAGAGCACTTAACTAATGTGGTCGCGACTGTTAATGTCGGTCATAACCCATCGATTAAGTTACTCGAAAAGTTAGGCTTTACATTTAAAGAGACCAAGCAAGATCAGTTTGGCCCTTATCATGAATATCGTTATACCGAGTTTTGCGACGTTACATTCTATGAGGCTGTAGCTCAAACCGCATAGAGCGGAAGCCGACCATGGTCAGTTTTCCTTGGTACAGATCATCACCCAATGCTGAAAACTCAAATTGGTACACAGTGTGCCAGCGCCAAATGGTGGTTAGCTCATGGCGCATCTTAAATTTATGACCACTGAAGGCAACGCTTAGTAGCTGCAAGTCGAGCTCTTTACATTTTCTTGCAATGGCAGTTTTCGCAAGCTCTGATTGCCTGCGCTGTTGCCAAAAGAAAAAGCAAAAGAAGCACAGCATCAAAATAGCCAATAAGTTATCTATCATTTAATCCATACTTCCTTTTATCTCTCTATTCCAATCGTGTTTTGAGCATGCTCTTACGAGCTATTGGGCTTGTTTTTACGAGCTATTGAACTGGTCCGTTACTTGAGCCAGCACGTGCTTCAGTTAATCCGGTATTGATTTACCCTGCTATTGCGACTTAGCCGCTTGTTGTAACTCAATCAATGCGTTTGCGAGCTCAGGTGATGGGTTCGAATTCAACAAGGGTAAAAATACCATTCTTAGCGTCGGGATCATCACTAAATCTGCAAATAACTGATTGAACAGGTTTTGATTACCCGTTTGTGCGAGACGCAGCAAGAATTGCTCAGCAATCGCAGGATCTTGTAGCGCATGCCAGCTGCGACCCGCTAAACCAATCAACACTTCTTGGTGGCTCAGGCGTGGACTAGCCAGAACTCGGTTAATGATGTTATTCGCGATCCCTTGTTCTGCACCGGAAAGGGCACGAACCAAAGCTGAAAGTAAGAACAAATCAGGCTCTTTACTAGCGATCTCATTCTCTGCAAGCTCTTGTAAGCGTTGCGCGAGTTTGTCATTGATTTGTGTATGCTCAAGCGCACCTAACGTCGCGTATAGCGGTTCTGATGGCAGCTTATTGATGGCTTTACGAATTGACACACCGTTTTGTTGGCTGCCTAAACGCGCGCACATATCTGTAATGCCTTGTAAGCCAACCGTTTTCCAGTTATCCCAACCAAGCTCACCAGTGAAGTAATGCTGAGCGTGCTCGTAATATTGGCTCGTCGCGAGGTCTAAACCTGCTCTTACTTGGCTATGGAATACGGCCATTTTGTCTTCAGAAGGCTTGAAGGTATAAGGGTTGTTTGACAGCTTTTGTTGTTGCTCTTCGCTGATATCACCGTTCAAACGCGTGCCCATTGCTTCGATAACAAACTTAAGAAAATTCCCCACATCTCCTTGATGCAGTAGGCCTCTTTCATCGAGTTTGAATTTTAGGAACCAGATCCAAGGCTGCTTGTGTTCGTTCCAGTAGCTAATCGCTAAGTGAGCTTGTTTTTGAAGTGGAAACGGGTATGGCTGTTTCCCCTGCTCAACATCAGAGAATAGGGTGTTGTCGATCTTCTGGATACGGCGACCGAGGTCGTAGATATCGTATTGGCAACCGCTATTCTTTAGCAACTGAGTGAGCGTGTGAATCGTTTCCATAGTAATAAAGCTCCTAACTTTCTTTCCTAAATAGATGGTACTCTATGCCCCAATTTCAAGGTCACTAGATAAATAACTTGGTGAAAAATGACAGCAGCCACAAAGTTACCTCTTTTACTTCAACAATTAGAACAACAAATGCGCCAATGTTCTCTATGGGGTGCTCTTCCGCCTTCGGATCAAGCTCTGGCGAGCGTTGAACCTTTTGCGATTGACTCGCTACAGCCAGAAGAGTGGTTGCAGTGGATCTTCATCGTTAAGATCAATGCAATGATGGATGCACAAATGAGCCTACCTAAAGGCTTTGCTATTCATCCTTATTTTGGTGAAGTGTGGAAAAATGAGGCAGATAAAGCTGAACTGCTAGTGACGATTCTAAGCATTGATGAGGTATGCGCGTAATGTTAGAGATCATTTATCAAGATGAGTACTTTGTCGCGGTGAATAAGCCAGCCGGCATGCTAGTACACCGCTCATGGCTCGATAAACACGAGACTCAATTTGTTATGCAGACACTACGAGATCAAATTGATCAGCATGTATTTCCATTGCATCGCTTAGACAGACCGACATCGGGTGTGTTGGTGTTTGCGTTGTCGAGCGAGGTTGCTTCACAGGTGATGCCGATGTTCGCTAACCATGAGATGCAAAAAACCTATCATGCGATTGTTCGTGGTTGGATAGAAGAGGGCGACACGCTCGATTATGCACTCAAGGTCGAGTTGGATAAGATCGCAGACAAGTTTGCAAAAGAAGATAAAGAACCACAAGAAGCTGTTACCGTTTACGAGCCGTTAGCGAAAGTCGAAGTGCCGTATTCAACAGGCCGTTTTCCTACCAGTCGTTATTGCTTAGTTGAGATGATGCCTAAGACAGGACGTAAACATCAGCTGCGTCGTCACATGGCTCATCTAAGACATCCAATCGTTGGCGATACTTCACATGGTGATGGTAAGCACAACCGACTGTTCCGCGATGATTTAGACTCACACCGTCTGTTGTTGCACGCTTCTGAGTTGCGTTTCATTCATCCTTTTACAAAGAAAGAATTAGTAATGAAAGCCAGCCTAGATGAAACGTGGCTAAGGTTGTTTGAAACCTTTGAGTGGGATACCAGCTTGGTGAATGCTGAAGCACGGTCGTCTAAGTAAAGACCAGGCGTCTAGTAAACATAGAGAATAGAATAAAAATAAAGGGCTGATAGTGATATCAGCCCTTTTTGTGTCTATGCAATCTTAGCGGTAAAACTAATGTTAGTTAGTCGCTCATCGCGGGATCATTTCAGCTTTTCTAGATCGGCTTCGATCTCTGCGATCTTACTTGATACAACCTTCTCTAAGTGGCGTAAGTCGGTAAGGATCTTCTGCTTCACATCGACCTCAGCGGTTGGCGTCGGTTTGGTGATCTTATTGAGCTCATCAATCACAAGAGTGAGGTTACGGTTAATCTCAGTCACTTCTTTGTATTGATTATTGCCACCGCTAACAAGCACACTTTTTACTTGTCGTGGGTATTTAAACTTAACGCTTTTCGCGAACAGTTCACCTTTCTGCTTACGAAAGTAAATCTTCAGGATATCTTTATGAGCTTCTTGGCGAAGGGAGTAACGTTCAATCTGTTTAGGTTCGTGGATACCTAAGCCAGTGAGGTTTGGATACATAAGCGACCTCTAGGTTATGAATGTAATACTTTTATGTAATTGACTTGATCAATGTAGCAGCCTAACGACGAGCTAGATAGTTGATATCTGTGAATTGATTGTAAGTTGTGGGCAAGATCGCTCTCTATCTTTGCCCACACTTATTTGGTTATTAAAGCTGTTCTTAGAGCTAAACTTGTTTCCTAGTCATAACTTACTTCTAGCACTAAATTAGCTTTCTAAGGTGCGAGTTCTGAAACATGCTCAGTTAATCTTTCTCTTAGCGCTTGTTCCTGTTCTTCAGACAGTCTTCCTCCCGCGTCACTGGTCAGAATAAACAAATCTTCAGCTCTCTCACCTATGGTGGTGATTTTCGCACCGTGTAAGTTGATGTCTAATTCTGCAAAGGTTGCACCGACTTGAGCCAACAACCCCGGCGTATCAAGAGCTCTTAACTCCATCAAGGTGCGTTTCTTACTCTTGGTTGGTAGGAACTCAACTAAGGTTTTTACCTTGAAATGCTGCAAGTTACGTGGCGTACGACGAGTCTTAATCTTAGTCGGGCGGCCATCAGCCAGAACATGAGTTAGATGCTTAGCGACGGCTTTGTGTCTTGCTTCATCAATTGCTTCGCCGTGCTGATCCAGTACTATAAAGGTATCCAAAACGTGGCCATCTTTACTGACCATGACTTGTGCGTCGTGAACGTTAAAGTTGCGTCTGTCGAGCTCGGCAACCACGGTCGCAAAAAGTGCCGCTTGGTCTTTACAGTAAACGAATACCTCTGTGCCGCCACGTGTCGCTTTTTGGCTGATAAGCACTAAAGGTTGACTCGGATCTTCTAAGCGAAGTAAGTGTTCACAGTGCCATGCGATTTGAGTGTGTGTATGACGCAAGAAATAGTCAGCTTTGAAACGCTGCCACAACACCTCAATCTCACGAGCCGTGAATCCTTCTTTACGCAGCAGTGCAGATGCCATTTGCTGGTTATGACGAATACGGTCTCTGACATCGACCGGGTTTTCTAAGCCGCGGCGCAGTGCGCGCTGCGTAGAATGGAACAGTTCTGCGAGTAGGGTACGTTTCCAGCTGTTCCATAGTTCTGGGTTGGTTGCACAGATATCGGCTACCGTTAGGCACACCAGCAGTTCTAACGACTCTTCGTCGCGTACTTTCTTGGCGAACTCTGTGATTACGTCCGGATCGTAGATATCACGGCGTTGAGCGGTCACTGACATTAACAGGTGGTTTTGTACTAGCCACGCGACTTGTTTCGCTTCTGGCTTTGATAGCCCGTGCTCAATACAGAAAGAGTAAGCTTCAACAGCGCCAATTTCTGAGTGGTCTCCGCCGCGGCCTTTACCGATGTCGTGGAAGATAGCCGCCAGAATCAACAGCTCTTTCTTTTGTACTCGTGGATACACTTCACAACAGATAGGGTGCTTATCGTGGTTCTCGATTTGGCCAAAGCGGTTGATGTGTTTGAGTAGGCGAATACTGTGTTCATCCACGGTGTAAACGTGAAACAGATCAAACTGCATTTGACCAACAATTTGGCTCCACTGTGGCAAATAGGCCGATAGCACGCCCAATTTGTGCATCAAACTAAAGGCTTTGTGCAGTGCATTTGGGTGGCGAACCAAATCCATGAACTTGTCACGAGCTTCAGGAATGGTATGCAAGAAGCGATTCAATCGGCGACGTGCGGTTCGCAGTTGTCGCAATGTTGGTGGGCTTACCCCTTCGATAGAAGAGTCATTCGCGATATGGATAAACATATCGAGAATCGTTTCTGGTCTCGCTTGGAATAGAGCTGGCTTACGCGCTTCGATCAATGAACCTCGACGTTGGAAGTCGTTGTCGAGAATCTCGGCTTCTTGTGTTTGACCGCCATTGATGATCGCTTGATCGAACAACTTAAGCAGCATCTTATTGAGCTCAGCTACGCGGCGAAGTGTTCGATAGAACTCTTTCATCATCATCTCGACGCCACGGTTGCCTTCACCACTGTAACCCAGGTGTTCCGCTACCTGAGCTTGATGGGCAAACGTGAGACGGTTGTCGTAACGGCGCAGTTCAATGTGCAGTGCAAAGCGAACACGCCATAAGAAATCTTGGCACTCTACCAACTCACGATATTCAGCATCGGTTAGAAAGCCATATTTGCTCATCTCCAATAAAGACGTTGCACCAAAATGTCGACGCGCAACCCAGCTCAGGGTGTGGATGTCTCTGAGCCCTCCTGGAGTCGATTTGATGTCCGGTTCTAAATTATAGGTGGTGTCGTGGTAACGAGCATGACGCTCCCTCTGTTCTTGAATCTTGGCTTTGTAAAACGTCTCACTTGGCCAAAATGAATCGGAATGAATCTTTAGCTTCAGCTCTTGGAAGGTGTCTTCACTGCCACACAGTAAGCGCGACTCTTGCAGGTTAGTGGCAACGGTTAAATCATCGGTGCCGATCTCAAGACACTCCGCAATTGTACGCACCGCGTGGCCAACTTCGAGTTTCAAGTCCCAGAGTAGGGTAATGAATTGACTGACTTTTTCACCCAGTGCGGGTGGCAGTGTTTTTTGCGAGACGATGAGGATATCAATATCGGACAAAGGGTGTAGTTCACCACGGCCATAGCCTCCCACCGCAACAAGTGAAATATGAGGCAGTTTGTTGAATCCAAAATGCTCCCATAAACGATTGAGAAGCAAATCCATGTATTCGGAACGAAGCAGCACCAAATCGGTGACTGGATGATGATTCAGAAATTCATTTTTTTGATACTGCGTGAAGATTTCGAGCTGATTTTTTATTTCGCAGATTTCAATTTGTTCGTCATTGAACGTAAGGGGACATTGATAAGGCATAGTCTGCTATCCGTGCAAGCAAATGAGAATAGTAAACAATTTAACAGAAGCTGATGGAAAATCGAAATTGAGCGGATAAAAAATATCCTCGACAGGCGAGGATATTTTTAAAAGTCTGAGGTATTCAGCTTGTTGAACTAAGCGTTCTTCATGATACGTGGGATCGTATCGTCGCTGCGTAGTGTTAGTACCTCACAACCAGTATCCGTTACAACCAGAGTGTGTTCCCACTGAGCTGAGTTCTTGCTGTCTGCTGTGTACACTGTCCAGCTATCTTCGTCATCTAGACGACAGCCAAACTTACCCGCATTGATCATTGGCTCGATTGTGAAACACATGCCTGCTTTCAGTACGGTACGGTCGCTATTTTTGTAGTGAACGACTTGTGGATCTTCGTGGAACTCAGAACCAATACCGTGGCCACAGTAATCTTTAACAATAGAGAATTTAGCGCGTGGGTTGTTCTTGTTGTTTGTTTTGATGTACTTCTCAATAGCAGTACCGATTTGGCCAAGTTGAACACCTGGTTTAACCTGACGCATGCCTTCGTAAAGTGCTTCTTGAGCAACCATACACAGACGTTTGTTTGCTGGAGAAACTTCACCCACAAGGAACATCTTAGATGTGTCACCGTGGTAGCCTTGTGGACGAACACTTAGATCAGCATTTTCGTCATCAGGAACAATCACAGTGATATCAACGTTTAGAATGTCGCCATCTTTTAGTACTGCAGGTTTGAATTGACCTGTGCTACCCGTCTCATCTTGTGATGCTGGAATACCGTGACACACGATGTGGTTGATAGAAGTACAGATTGACTTAGGGAAACCGTGGTAATCAAGTGGTGCTGAGTATGCGCCTCTTTCTAGAGCGTACTCATGACAGATTTGGTTTAGTTCCTCTGTCGTTGTACCCACTTGGATGTGAGGTTCAATCATCTCTAGAATTTCTGAAGCCAGCTTGCCGGCAACGCGCATTTTTTCAATTTCTTCAGCAGTTTTAATTTTTACAGCCATTGCATATCTCTTAAATTTGGTAGCACCTAAGTGTGCATATTGGGGCTATTCTAGCAGTGCAGTATTTTAGCGCAACATTCTGATACCCATATAATGCTGGTGGACATTACTAAGCATGATTGAATAGTGTTCAAATTTAGACAGTTTGTCTCTTGTGTTATTGATACTCTTTATAAGAGAAATACAGTGTCAAAGATCAGTATAGCAGTCGCCATTTTTAGATTTTTTTCTAGCCATAGATAGACAAAATATGGTATAAAGCGCGCCGGACATCAGGACTCTTTTCTCCATTTGGCGAAACAAGCTTTGTGTCCACTAACTTATTTCTTTAAATCACACACATTCCGACACATGTTCCGGGGTGCCTCAACAACACAGATAACGGCTGAAAAGTGGTTAGTTGTTAGGGGTCGGATTCATGGGGAGTGTGGAGGCCTAACCCCATAGAGGATTTTAAAATGGCAACTGTATCAATGCGCGATATGCTTAAAGCTGGTGTTCACTTCGGTCACCAAACTCGTTACTGGAACCCAAAAATGAAGCCATTCATCTTTGGTGCTCGTAGCAAAGTTCATATCATCAACTTAGAAAAAACTGTACCAATGTTCAACGAAGCTCTAGCTGAAATTGCTAAAGTTGGCGAGAAGAAAGGTAAAGTTCTTTTTGTTGGTACTAAGCGTGCTGCATCTGAAGCTGTTAAAGAAGCTGCTATCAACAGCAACCAGTTCTACGTTAACAACCGCTGGTTAGGCGGTATGCTAACGAACTACAAAACTGTTCGTCAGTCTATCAAGCGTCTGAAAGAACTTGAAGCGCAAGCTCAAGACGGTACTTTCGACAAGCTTACTAAGAAAGAAGCTCTAATGCGTACTCGCGAAATGGAGAAGCTAGAGAAATCTCTTGGTGGTATCAAGAACATGGGCGGCCTACCTGACGCTCTATTCGTAATCGATGCTGATCACGAACACATCGCAGTTAAAGAAGCTAACAACCTAGGTATCCCAGTTTACGCTGTAGTTGATACTAACTCTAACCCAGACGGCATTGACTTCATCATTCCTGGTAATGACGATGCAATCCGTGCAGTACAGCTTTACCTTAACGCTGCTGCTGACGCGGTTAAAGAAGGCCGTAACAAAGACGTTGTTATCGCTGCTGCTGCTGAAAAAGACGGTTTCGTAGAAGCTGAATAATAGCGGCTCTGAGCCATATTTAGTTCATATTCAGGTGTCATATTGATATTTGAAGCAAGCTAAATACAGTCAATATCAGGGGCCATTTAATGAGGCCCCTGTTTTTTATCTTTTTTAGAATTTACTGAGGAATAGAGAATGGCAACTGTAACTGCAGCTCTAGTTAAAGAACTTCGTGAACGCACAGCTGCGGGCATGATGGAATGTAAAAAAGCGCTTGTTGCTGCTGAAGGCGACATCGAGCTAGCAATTGAAAATATGCGTAAATCTGGCGCAGCGAAAGCAGCTAAAAAAGCTGGTAACGTTGCTGCAGAAGGCACAATCGTTATTAAAGAAGACGCTGGCGTTGCTGCTCTTCTTGAAGTTAACTGCCAAACTGATTTCGTAGCTAAAGATGCAGGTTTCCTTGCATTCGCTAACGAAGTTGCTGAAGCTGCTCTAGCAGAGCGTTTAGATATCGTTGCACTTCAAGCTAAGTTTGAAGACGCACGTATTGCGCTAGTAACTAAAATCGGTGAAAACATCAGCATCCGTCGCGTTGAGCTAATCGAAGGTGTTGCACTTGCTTCTTACCGTCACGGCGAGAAAATCGGTGTTGTTGTTGCTGGTGAAGGCGAAGCTGAAACGCTTAAGCACATCGCTATGCACGTTGCTGCTTCTAAGCCTGAGTACGTTAACCCATCTGACGTACCTGCAGACGTAGTAGAAAAAGAAAAAGCTGTTCAAGTTGAAATCGCTATGAACGAAGGCAAACCACAAGAGATCGCTGAGAAAATGGTTATCGGCCGTATGAAGAAATTCACGGGCGAAGTATCTCTTACTGGTCAAGCTTTCATCATGGAACCTAAGAAAACTGTTGCTGACATTCTTAAAGAGAAAGGCGCATCAGTTACTACCTTCGTTCGTTTAGAAGTTGGTGAAGGTATCGAGAAAGCGGCTGAAATGAGTTTCGCAGACGAAGTTGCAGCGGTACAACAAGGTTAATCCTTAGTGTATTGATTGAAAAAGACCGTGGCAAATGCTGCGGTCTTTTTATGAATAATGAATTATTTTTCGGCTGTTAGCTGTTATGAATGCAAACTGAGCTCTTCAGTTTTTATCCATGACTGTTAATCATCAACTCTTTGGAAGGTAAACTCCATGACTACGAACCCTAAACCGGCGTATCAACGTATTCTGTTAAAACTTAGCGGCGAAGCACTACAAGGCGAAGAAGGTTTTGGTATTGACGCGACGGTCCTTGATCGTATGGCTCAAGAAGTAAAAGAATTGGTTGAACTAGGTGTTCAAGTAGGCGTTGTTATCGGTGGTGGTAACCTTTTCCGTGGTGCAGGCCTTGCTGAAGCAGGTATGAACCGCGTTGTTGGTGACCACATGGGTATGCTAGCAACGGTAATGAACGGCCTTGCAATGCGTGACGCCCTGCACCGTGCTTACGTAAATGCACGTGTAATGTCAGCTATCCCTCTTAAAGGTGTGTGTGACGACTACAACTGGGCAGATGCAATCAGCCAACTACGTCAAGGTCGTGTTGTGATCTTCTCAGCTGGTACTGGTAACCCATTCTTCACTACAGATTCTGCTGCGTGTCTACGTGGTATCGAAATTGAAGCTGACGTAGTTCTAAAAGCGACAAAGGTAGATGGCGTATTTACTGCTGACCCAGTAGCAAACCCAGACGCAGAGCTGTATGATACGTTGTCTTACAACACTATTCTTGAAAAAGAACTTAAAGTGATGGATTTGGCTGCATTTACGCTAGCACGTGATCACAAAATGCCAATCCGTGTATTTAACATGAATAAACCAGGCGCATTACGTCGCGTGGTTATGGGTGAAACTGAAGGTACATTAATCAGCGACGCTGACTAATTTTTCGGGCTTACTGAGGTGTTATGCTTTGGTAAGCTTATCCTTATCACTCCAAATAAAAAGCTTTCTTGAAGAAAGAACATAATCAAGGTGAAATTGTGATTAACGAAATCAAAAAAGACGCTCAAGAGCGTATGGATAAAAGTGTAGATGCACTTAAAAATAGCCTGCAAAAGATTCGTACAGGCCGTGCTCACCCAAGCCTACTGTCTGGTCTTACTGTAGAGTACTACGGTGCACCAACGCCTTTGGCTCAAGTTGCTAACGTTATTGCAGAAGATGCACGTACACTAGCAATTACAGTGTTTGATAAAACACTGACTCCTTTAGTTGAAAAAGCAATCCTGACATCTGACCTAGGCCTAAACCCTATGTCTGCTGGCACGGTTATTCGTGTACCACTTCCAGCGTTAACGGAAGAGCGTCGTAAAGACCTTGTTAAAATCGTTCGTGGTGAAGCTGAAGGTGGCCGTGTTGCTATCCGTAACATCCGTCGTGACGCGAATGGCGATCTAAAAGCACTTCTGAAAGACAAAGAAATCTCTGAAGATGAAGATCGTAGAGCACAAGACGAAATTCAAAAGCTAACTGACATTGCGGTTAAGAACGTAGATGAAGTTCTAGCAACTAAAGAAAAAGAGTTGATGGAAGTTTAATTTTCCATATTCTTTTCTTTCCGGAAAAACGCTGTACTCACGGTTCAGCGTTTTTTTATGCTACTCTGTTCGACTATTAGAATTTGATTCACTCTTTTATGCATAATTCTCAAGCGTTCACAGACTCTCTTCCTAAACACATTGCTATCATTATGGATGGTAATGGCCGCTGGGCAAAAGCTCAGGGCAAGCCTCGCGTCTTTGGTCATAAAAACGGTGTTCAAGCCGTTCGTAAAACCATCTCTTCATCTGCCAGACTTGGCATTAAGGCCGTTACACTTTTTGCGTTTAGTAGCGAGAACTGGCGTCGTCCTGAAGAAGAAGTCGGTATCTTGATGGAGCTGTTTATTTCAGTGCTGTCGAGTGAAGTGAAAAAACTTCATAAAAATAATCTACAATTGCGTGTTATTGGTGATAAAAGTCGTTTCAATGATCGACTACAAAAGAAGATAGAAGAAGCAGAAGCTTTGACTAGCACCAATACGGGTATGGTTATTAATATTGCTGCTAACTATGGCGGCAAGTGGGATATCCAGCAGGCAATGACCTCTATTGCTCAACAGGTAAAGTCTGGCGATATTAATGTAGATGACATTGATGAAGCTATGATTACACAGCACCTGACTATGGCAGATATTCCTGAAGTTGACCTACTTATCCGCACCAGTGGCGAGTGCCGCATTAGTAACTTTATGCTTTGGCAATTGGCTTACGCCGAAATGTATTTCACTGAACAATTCTGGCCAGACTTTAATGAAGACAGTTTAGTAGAAGCTGTGACTTGGTTTGTAAACCGCGAGCGTCGTTTTGGATGCACTGGTGAGCAAATTAAAGCTCTGATGGACAGTTAATAAGGATTTTTTGGTTTGAAACAACGAATTATTACGGCGTTGATTTTAGCTCCCCTAGTTATTCTAGGTATTTTCGAGTTATCACTTCCCACGTTTATTCTTTCACTAGCAGTAATCTCGCTATTGGGCTTTTGGGAGTGGACTCAGTTTGTTGAAAGCAAATCGCGTTATTTAGCGCTGATTCCAACGGTTGTAGTCAGTGCTGCAAGTTTTGCTTTTATCCCTTTTGATGCATTTAGCCTTAATCATTTATCTAGCGCTCACTATACCATTCTAACGATTGGCTCTATTTGGTGGGTAATAGCGAGTGGTATGGCAGTGACTTATCCTAAGTCTATGCCCGCATGGAAAGATTCTTCTCTCCTTCGTCACGCATTTGGCGTGCTGACTCTGCTGCCATTTTTCTGGAGTGTGGTGATTCTGCGCGCTAACGGTATCGATGCGGATCCTTACCATGGTGCAAAGCTAGTGATGTTTGTTTGCTTGCTCGTGTGGGCTGCAGATAGCGGCGCATACTTCTCTGGTAAGAGTTTTGGTAAACGTAAGATGGCGCCAGCGGTAAGCCCTAATAAGACGATTGAAGGTCTTATTGGTGGCATTATTACAGCGGTGATCATAGCTTGGATTTTTGCTGACTTGTTTGATATCCAATTCACAAGTCCTCTTCACATGATTGTAATTACCCTTGTGACTGTCGTTATCTCTGTTCTTGGTGACCTTGTTGAAAGCATGTTTAAGCGTGTTTCAGGGGTGAAAGACAGCAGTAATCTGATTCCTGGTCATGGTGGTATACTTGATAGAATAGATAGCTTAACGGCTGCATTCCCTGTCTTTGCTCTGCTTTATTTAGCATTCTAATAATAAAGGGCAGTGATTCTGCCCTTTATTTCATTTCTACGGTCATATGTGATGCGAAATCTAACTATCCTTGGCGCTACCGGCTCAATTGGTGCAAGTACACTAAAAGTCGTTGAACAAAACCCAGATCTCTATTCGGTCGTGGCACTGGCTGCCGGGTCGAATGTCGAAAAGATGTTGGCGTTAGTTGAAAAGTGGCAACCAAGCTATATTGCTATGGCTTGCCCTGATGCAGCATCTCAGCTGACTGAAATACTGTCCGCTAATTACCCTAACGTTACAGTACTTTCAGGCCCAGAAGGCATGTGTCAGGTTGCTTCTCTAGAGGAAGTGGACACGGTAATGGCTGCGATTGTGGGAGCAGCAGGCTTGCTTCCTACGATGGCTGCGGTTGAGGCTGGTAAGCGTATTTTGCTTGCTAATAAAGAAGCCTTGGTGATGTCTGGACAGTTGTTTATAGACGCCGTGGAAAAGTACGGTGCTGAACTACTTCCTGTAGACAGTGAGCATAATGCTATCTTCCAATGCCTGCCTCAAAATGTACAAACCCATCTAGGCCGTTGTAATCTGGAAGAGAACGGTATCAACCATATTCTCTTGACGGGTTCTGGTGGCCCTTTCCGCTATACGGATGTTGCTGAGTTAGAATCGGTAACACCGGCTCGAGCTATTGCACACCCTAACTGGTCTATGGGCCCTAAGATCTCTGTTGACTCTGCGACCATGATGAATAAAGGTCTTGAGTACATTGAAGCTAAGTGGCTATTTAATGCTTCTCAAGAACAGTTAAAAGTCATTATTCATCCTCAATCTGTGATTCATTCAATGGTCCAGTACAAGGATGGCTCGGTGCTTGCTCAAATGGGTGAACCCGATATGGCGACGCCAATCGCTTTGACGATGTCTTATCCTGAGCGTACAGAAGCCGGCGTTAAGCCGCTGGATTTCACCAAAGTGGGCGAGCTTACTTTTCTAGAACCCGATTTTAGCCGTTACCCATGTTTAAGGTTAGCAATTGAAGCGTGCTACCTAGGGCAGCATGCAACAACAGCAATTAATGCTGCCAATGAAATTGCAGTCGATGCCTTTTTGAACAATCGGGTTAAGTTTACCGATATTGCTGTCATTAATGAGCATGTTATGAGCAAAGTATGTGAACAATATAGCTCTGAGGGTTTAGATAGCTTGGAAAGCCTTCTTGAGCTAGATAATATGTCTCGTCAAATAGCCATTCAATTTATTAAAGAGCAGCTAGCATGAGTGGAATTCTGTGGAACTTCGCATCTTTTATTGTAGCGCTTGGTATCCTGGTTGCTGTTCATGAGTTTGGACACTTCTGGGTTGCTCGTCGTTGTGGTGTGAAAGTAGAAAAATTCTCGATTGGTTTTGGTAAATCAATCTGGAGCAAGATCGGCCGTGATGGTACTGAATACAGCTTGTCAGTGATTCCGCTGGGCGGCTACGTTAAGATGCTCGATGGGCGTGTTGACGACCTTTCTGAAGAAGAGCAGCAATATGCTTTTGACAAGAAGCCATTGTGGAAACGCACGGCGATAGTCGGTGCAGGCCCAGCATTTAACTTTATCTTTGCGGTGTTTGCGTATTGGCTGGTATTTTTGATTGGCGTGCCTGCGGTTAAACCGGTGATCGGTGAGGTCACCCCGCAATCTATTGTTGCACAAGCCGGAATTGAAACTGGAATGGAACTTAAATCTATTTCAGGAATCAAAACCGCAGATTGGGAATCAGTCAATATGGGTTTGATATCACATATTGGTGACCAATCCATGACAGTAACGGTTTCTTCTCAAGACGATATCGGCTTTGAGCAACAGGTGACATTGGATATTTCAGACTGGTCGTTCAACCCAGAAACTGAGTCTGCAATGACAACGCTTGGTTTTAGACCGTACTCTCCAGAGATATCAACAGTGCTTGCTCAAGTTATTGATGATGGCGCTGCATACTCTGCGGGGCTAGAAGCTGGTGACAAAATTGTTGAAATTAATGGGCAGCCAATTGAACAGTGGCAGTCGGTTGTTGAGTTAATTCGCTCGAACCCGATGAAATCCATGAACCTTATTGTACTGCGTAATGGTTTTGAACAGTCGTTGTCTATGACGCCAAAAAGTCGAGAGCTTTCTGATGGTTCAATAATCGGCTATGCGGGTATTGCTCCAGAAGTCGCAGAATGGCCAGAAGATTATCGCTTTGAGTTACAATTTGGTGTAATTGAGTCTGTAGGAAAAGCATTTGATAAAACAGGTCAAATCATTAGTTTGACGCTGACAATGCTCAAGAAGCTCATCGTTGGCGATGTCGGCTTAAACAACTTGAGTGGCCCGATTTCAATTGCTAAAGGCGCAGGTACAACCGCCGATTACGGTTTGGTTTACTTCTTAGGCTTTTTGGCTCTGATTAGTGTCAATTTGGGTATTATTAATTTGGTTCCGCTGCCTATGCTTGATGGCGGACATTTGCTCTTTTTCGCTATTGAGGCCATTACTCGTAAACCTGTCCCTGAAAAAATTCAGGAAATGGGATACAGAGTGGGAGGTGCAATCCTCTTCTCTTTGATGGCTCTGGCAATATTTAATGATTTTACTCGTCTGTGAATGGTTTCTCACAGGCATTGGTAGTAGCAAGGAATAATTAGAATAAGTATGGCGATTAAGCAAATTCTGTTCGCAAGTCTATTGGCCACTAGTGTGGCTGCGAACGGAGCACAAAACTTTGTAGTTCAAGATATCAAGATCGAAGGTTTACAGCGTGTTGCACTTGGTGCAGCTCTACTGAAAATGCCAGTGCGTATTGGCGATGAAGTGGATGAAGGCGATGTATCTGAGATCATTCGTGCACTGTATGCTTCAGGTAACTTTGAGGATGTTAAGGTCCTTCGCGATGAAGGTGTTTTAGTTGTTCAAGTAAAAGAACGACCGACCATCGCAAGCATTTCATTTTCAGGGAACAAAGCGATCAAAGAAGAGCAACTTCAGCAGAACCTAGATGCATCTGGTGTTCGTGAAGGTGAAGCCCTTGACCGCACAACGCTGAGTAACATCGAGAAAGGCCTTGAAGATTTTTACTACAGTGTTGGTAAGTACAACGCGACAGTAAAAGCGGTTGTGACACCTTTGCCACGTAACCGTTCTGACCTTAAGTTTGTATTTACTGAAGGCGTATCCGCTAAGATTCAGCAAATCAACTTTATTGGTAATGAAGTCTTCTCTGATGCTGAGCTACTGAGCCGTTTCAACTTGAATGTTGATGTTGCATGGTGGAATTTCCTTGCGGATGAAAAATACCAGAAGCAAGTATTAGCGGGTGATATCGAAGCGTTGAAATCGTACTACCTTGACCGTGGTTACCTTAAATTTAAGGTGGATTCTACACAAGTAGCGATCTCTCCAGATAAGAAAGGCGTTTACATCACGCTTGGTATTGATGAAGGCGAAGCCTACACCGTTAAAGATGTCGCGTTTCGCGGTGAGCTGATTGGCCGTGAGGCTGATTTTGAAGCATTAGTTCCATTTGAAGACGGCGATACGTATAACGGCTCTTCTGTGACATCACTAGAAGAGGGCGTAAAACGTATTCTTGGTGAGTCTGGTTATGCGTACCCACAAGTACGTACTATTCCTGAATTTGACGATGAGACCAAAGAAGTATCATTGGTGATTAATGTAGAAGCGGGCAGCCGTATCTACGTTCGTGATATTCGATTTACGGGTAATAACTCGACCAAAGATGAAGTACTACGTCGTGAAATGCGTCAAATGGAAGGCAGCTGGCTTAACTCTAAGTCAATTGACACCGGTAAGAGCCGCCTTAACCGTTTAGGTTTCTTTGAAACGGTTGATGTACAAACAGTGCGTGTTCCTGGCAGTGAAGACCAAGTTGACTTGGTTTACAACGTTAAGGAAGCGAACTCAGGCAGCATCAACTTTGGTGTTGGTTACGGTACCGAATCAGGTGTCAGCTTCCAAGTTGGTTTGCAACAAGATAACTTTGCGGGTTCAGGTAACCGTGTTGGTGTAAGTGCCATGATGAACGATTACCAAAAGAACGTGAGCTTAGACTACCGTGACCCATACTGGAACCTTGATGGTGTGAGCTTAGGCGGTAAGATCTTCTACAACGAATTTGAAGCCTCTGAAGCGGGTATTGTCGACTATACCAACCAAAGTTACGGTACCAGCCTGACATGGGGCTTCCCTATGGATGAGCTGAACCGTATCGAATTTGGTGTTGGCTATACGCACAACAAGATCGGTAACGTTCCGACTTATATCCAAGTGGAACAGTTCGCGAGAAGTATTAACCAATATGGTGACGAAAACATCTTAACCGATGACTTCGATATCAATATCTCTTGGACTCGTAACAACCTTAACCGTGGTTTCTTCCCAACCGAGGGTAACCACCAACGTGCTTTCGCTAAAATGACTGTACCAGGCTCTGACGCTAAGTACTTCAAAGCTCAGTACGATGTAAAACATTACATCCCGCTGACCAAAAAGCATGAGTTCACACTTTTGATGCGTGGCCGATTAGGCTATGGTAATGGTTACGGTCAAACGGATGGTAATGATAACTTGTTCCCATTCTACGAGAACTACTACGCAGGTGGCTTTACAACGTTGCGTGGCTTTGGCTCTAACTCAGCGGGTCCAAAAGCCGTTTATGGGAGCAGTACGGGTAACAACCCTACGTACAGCTCTGCAACCGATGATTCGGTTGGTGGTAACGCGGTTGCCTTGGCAAGTTTAGAGTTAATTGTACCTACGCCGTTTGCTTCTGATGAAGCACGTAGCCAGATTCGAACCAGTGTCTTCTTCGACATGGCAAGTGTATGGGATACCGAGTTCGTAGACCGTGGTGCACCTAACAGTGGCAGCCAGTATTACTACGATTACTCTGATCCAACAAATTACCGTTCATCTTATGGTGCAGCCCTTCAATGGATGTCGCCGATGGGCCCATTGGTTTTCTCTCTAGCGAAACCCGTTAAAATTTACGAAGGTGATGATGAGGAATTCTTCACATTTACCATTGGTAGAACTTTCTAATATTTAAAGGACAATATTTTGAAAAATATGATTAAAGCAGCAGGTTTAGGCCTTGTAGTTCTTAGCTCTTCTTTCTTTGCAACAGCTGCTGAAGCTGCGCAAAAAGTGGGTTATGTAAACACTGCACAAGTATTCCAGGCTCTACCTCAGCGCGAAGTTGTTCTTCAAAAAATGCAGGAAGAGTTCAAAGATAAAGCTGCTGAGCTGCAGAGCATTCAAGCAGAAGCAAAAACTAAGATTGAAAAGCTTAAGCGTGATGGTGAACTACTAGGTCCTGACGAAGTTGAGAAGCTTCGTATCGAAGTCGGTCAACTAGATAGTAAGTACAAAATCAAAGCTCAAGCACTAGAAAAAGCAAGCCAACGTCGTGAAGCACAAGAGAAGCAGAAGCTATTCAAAGTGATTCAAGATGCTGTAACTAAAGTTGCAGAGAAAGAAGGCTACGACATGATTGTTGATATTCAAGCTCTGCAGTACGGCAAGCCGGAATACAACATCTCTGAGCAAGTAATTAAATCACTGAAATAAGTTTATGAAGAACCTGACTTTAGCCGAATTGGCAACGATTACCGGGGGAGAGCTACACGGAGACGGTACGGTTACCGTTTCAGCAGTTGCTCCTATGGATAAAGCGCAAGAAGGAAACATTACGTTCCTTTCGAACGTGAAGTACAGCAAGCACCTTGGTGACTGTAAAGCATCCGCTATTATGGTTAAAGAGAGTGAGCGCGAACTGTGTAAGACCAACGTGATTGTGGTCAGCGACCCTTACGTTGCTTTTGCTAAAGTTGCTCAAGCGCTTGATACTACTCCTGCACCCGCAGCGGCTATCGCTGATTCTGCTTCAATTTCAAGCGATGCAACCATTGGACAAAATGTGTCTATCGGTGCGAACGCTGTGATTGAGTCTGGTGTGGTACTTGGTGATGATGTGATCATCGGAGCTGGTTGTTTTATTGGTAAAAATGCAAATATTGGCACAGGCACTAAGCTATGGGCTAATGTAAGTGTTTACCATGAAGTCGTGATTGGTGACGCGTGTTTGATTCAATCAAGCACTGTCATTGGCTCTGATGGCTTTGGTTATGCGAACGAGAAAGGTGAGTGGGTTAAGATTCCACAAGTCGGTTCAGTTCGCATTGGTAACCGTGTAGAAATTGGCGCGTGTACAACCATCGACCGTGGCGCATTAGATGACACAATCATTGAAGATAACGTTATCTTAGATAACCAGCTTCAAATTGCTCACAATGTTCACATCGGATATGGTTCTGCTATTGCCGGTGGTACTATTATCGCAGGCAGCACGACGATAGGTAAGTACTGTATTATTGGTGGCGGTTGTGTGATTAATGGTCATATTGAAATCGTTGGCGGCGTTACAATCACCGGTATGGGGATGGTAATGCGCAGTATCACTGAGAAAGGCATGTACTCTTCGGGTATTCCTTTACAGCCAAACAAAGATTGGCGTAAAACAGCAACGCGTGTACATCGTATTGATGAAATGAACAAGCGTTTGAAAACCGTTGAAAAGCTTATCGAGAAAAGCGCGGAATCATAATTCCAGCATTTCTAATAAAAGGCTCGCGTACAGCGAGTCTTTTTCGTTTATAATCCTTCTAATTAAATAAAGAATATACATAGGAATACGACTTTGACTACTGAACAGACAACGATGAACATTACTGAAATTCAGGAACTATTACCTCATCGCTACCCATTCTTAATGGTTGATCGTGTGACTAGCTTTGAAAAAGAAAAAACACTGACTGCGATTAAGAATGTCTCTGTTAACGAACCTCAGTTCACAGGCCACTTCCCTCAACTTCCTGTATTCCCAGGCGTGTTGATCTTAGAAGCAATGGCGCAAGCAACAGGTCTTCTAGCATTTAAATCATTTGGTGCCCCTTCTGGTAACGAGCTTTACTACTTTGCAAGTGTAGATAAAGCTAAATTCCGCAAGCCAGTAGTGCCAGGTGACCAACTGATTATCGAAGTTGAATTCTTAAAAGAGCGTCGTGGTATTGCATCGTTTAACGGCGTTGCTAAAGTTGACGGCGTAGTTGTATGTTCAGCTGAACTTAAATGTGCTCGTAGAGAGTTTTAATATGATTCATGAAACAGCGAAAATTCACCCGGCAGCAGTAATCGAAGGTGATGTAACTATCGGTGCTAACGTGACGGTTGGGCCTTTCACTTACATTGCTGGTAACGTGACAATTGGTGACGACACTGAAGTGATGTCGCATGTGGTGATCAAAGGTCACACAACCATTGGTAAAGAAAACCGCATCTTCCCACACGCTGTTATCGGTGAAGAGAACCAAGATAAGAAGTATGGTGGCGAAGAGACAACAGTTGTGATCGGTGATCGCAACGTGATTCGTGAGGCGGTTCAAATCCACCGTGGTACAACTCAAGACAAAGCAACCACAGTGATCGGTGATGACAACTTACTTTGTGTTAATGCTCACGTAGCACACGATGTTATTGTTGGTAACCATACTCATATTGGTAACAACGCTATTCTTGGCGGTCACGTAACAGTGGGTGACTACGCTGGTGTAATGGCGCTATCTGCGATTCACCCGTTCTGTTCAATAGGTGCTTACGCCTACATTGGCGGTTGTTCTGCTGTTGTACAAGATGTACTGCCGTACGTGCTTGCACAGGGTAACCATGCGGCTCCATTTGGTCTTAACCTAGTGGGCCTGAAGCGTAACGGATTTGAGAAACCAGAAATTCGTGCACTACAGAAAGCGTACAAAGAGTTATACCGTTCAGGTAAAACACTTGAAGAAGCGAAAGCGGCTTTAGTTGAAATGGCGAAAGAGTTTACTTCGGTTACTCCTATGCTAGAAATGCTAGAGAACTCTGAGCGCGGTATTATTCGTTAATACTTGATATGATTGTTTACCAATCAGCGCAAGTACGACAATAATGACTTAATCAGATTGGTATAACAAAAAGATCGCTACTCATTGGGCGGTCTTTTTTGTTTTAGGCAACAAGGGAATTGGAAAACTATGGCACAGCAAGAAGCAGCAACCAATAGCTCGGACTTTGTTTCGAATGAACCTCTACGCGTAGGTATCGTCGTCGGAGAACTCTCGGGTGACACGCTTGGCGAGGGTTTTATTAAAGCGGTCAAATCACAATATCCGAATGCTGAATTCGTGGGTATTGGCGGACCAAAAATGAAAGCGCTTGGTTGTGAGTCTCTTTTCGAAATGGAAGAGCTTGCCGTGATGGGGCTTGTAGAAGTGCTTGGTCGTTTACCTCGTTTGTTAAAAGTGAAAGCGGAACTGGTTAAGTATTTCACTCAAAACCCGCCAGATGTCTTCGTTGGTATCGATGCGCCAGATTTCAACCTAAGACTTGAATTGGATCTTAAGAACGCGGGTATTAAGACCGTTCATTATGTCAGCCCTTCAGTATGGGCATGGCGTCCAAAGCGTATCTTTAAAATCGACAAAGCAACCGACTTGGTACTGGCTTTCTTGCCGTTCGAAAAGGCATTCTACGATAAATATAATGTTGCTTGTGAATTTGTTGGCCATACATTGGCAGACACCATTCCACTAGAACCGAATAAAAAAGAAGCTCGCGAGCTTTTAGGTTTAGATCAAGATAAGCCTTGGTTAGCCGTATTACCGGGTAGTCGCGGTGGTGAGATGAGTTTGATTGCTCAACCCTTTATTGAGACTTGCCAGCGTATTAAGCAAAAATACCCTGATATCAACTTTGTTGTTGCGCTCGTTAATGAGCAACGTAAAAAGCAGTTCACTGAAATTTGGCAATCGACGGCACCTGAACTTGAATTTACATTGGTAGAAGATACCGCCACCAACGTGATCACCGCTGCTGATTCTGTTCTGTTAGCTTCGGGTACTGTTGCTCTCGAATGCATGTTGTTGAAACGCCCAATGGTCGTTGGCTACAAAGTAAATAAACTGACGGGTTATATTGTTAAGAAATTATCGATTACTGAGTTCGTATCGTTGCCGAACATTTTGGCTGGCGAAGAGATTGTGAAAGAGCATATTCTTGAAGAGTGTCACCCAGACTTCTTGTTTCCGTCTGTCGATAAGATGCTATCCGCTGATAACAGTGCATTAATCGAACGCTTTACCGAGATGCATCATTGGATTCGTAAAGACGCGGATAAACAAGCCGCTAATGCGGTATTGAAATTGATAGATCGACCATGTGTTGAGTCATAAAGTGCTTGTTTACAGAATATTAAGAGAAGAATTATGGCAGTAAAAGAGAAAAAAGAGCTTCCTCCTTTTGAGTATCCTCAAGGCTACCAGTTATTTGCTGGTGTTGATGAAGTAGGGCGCGGGCCGTTAGTTGGCGATGTTGTTACTGCTGCGGTTATCCTCGATCCTAATAATCCAATCGAAGGTTTGAACGACTCAAAGAAACTGTCTGAGAAGAAGCGTCTGGCTCTGTTTCCTGAAATCAAAGAGAAAGCCTTGGCTTGGTCTGTTGGCCGTTGTTCTCCGCAAGAAATTGATGAGTGGAATATTCTGCAAGCGACCATGATTGCTATGCAGCGAGCGATCGCAGGGCTAAGCGTTCAACCTGATATGGCACTAATCGATGGAAACCGCGTTCCTGAACTGCCGATGGATGGTCTTGCTATTGTAAAAGGGGACTTGCGAGTTGCTGAAATCAGTGCGGCATCTATCATCGCTAAAGTTGTTCGTGACCAAGAGATGGAAGAACTTGATAAACTTCATCCAGAGTTTGGTTTTGCTCAACATAAAGGTTATCCGACCAAAGCGCATTTCGAAGCGATTGAAAAACACGGTGTAACCGAGCATTACCGCAAAAGCTTTAAGCCAGTAAAGCGCATTTTAGGTCTCGATTAACGCTCGTCGGCTAAGGCTGTATATTGATTAGGGCTTAGTATTGGTTAGAGCTTTATATTGATTAGAGCTTTATCTTGCTTAGACTCATGTTGACCGGAGCAAGGCATCGAATAAAGTTGCTTATTTGCGGTAGAAAAAAATAGAATACACACAGTTGTAATCCTAGGCCTAAACCTAGAACTCAGGAAAAATAATGTCAGATCCAAAATTTGTTCACCTACGCGTACACAGTGATTTTTCGATGGTGGATGGCCTCTCTAAGGTGCCACCATTAGTAAAGAAAGTCGCTGAAATGGGTATGCCTGCTCTAGCATTGACCGACTTTACTAACCTATGTGGCTTGGTGAAATTTTACGGTACTGCCCATGGGTGTGGGGTTAAGCCAATTATTGGTGCTGACTTCTTGATGCAGTCTCCGGATTTTGGCGATGAATTGACCAAACTCACTGTTATTGCAACGAATAATAAAGGTTACAACAACCTAACATTATTGATTTCAAAAGCTTACCTTCGTGGTCATGTACAACATCAGCCAGTTATTGATAAAGAGTGGCTGATTGAACATGCCGAAGGCCTGATTCTTCTATCGGGAGCAAAAGAGGGTGAGATTGGTAAAGCGTTGCTGAAAGGTAATCGAGAGTTGGTTGCAAGCAGCGTTGAGTTTTACAAAACACATTTCGCAGACCGTTTTTATCTGGAGCTCATTCGTACTGGGCGCCCGGATGAAGAGTCTTATCTGCACTTTGCGCTAGAGCTTGCTGAACAAGAAGACCTGCCTGTTGTCGCGACCAATGAAGTGGTTTTCATATCTGAAGACTTGTTTGACGCCCATGAAATTCGTGTGGCGATTCATGATGGTTTCACTATGGTTGATCCACGTCGACCGAAAAACTACAGCTCACAACAATACTTGCGTAGTGAAGAAGAGATGTGTGAGTTGTTCTCTGACATCCCTGAAGCACTGGAAAACAGTGTCGAGATTGCTAAGCGTTGTAACGTAACAGTTCGACTGGGCGAATACTTCTTACCTAACTTCCCAACGGAAGGTTTGGCGATTGAAGACTTCTTGATTAAAAAATCAGAAGAAGGCCTTGAGCGTCGTTTAGCGTTTCTATTCCCTGATGAGAAAATTCGAGCTGAACGCAGACCTGAATACGATGAGCGACTTAAGATTGAACTTGAAGTTGTCAACAATATGGGGTTCCCGGGTTACTTCTTGATCGTAATGGAGTTCATCCAGTGGTCAAAAGATAACGACGTACCAGTAGGTCCGGGTCGTGGTTCTGGTGCCGGTTCTTTGGTGGCTTACGCATTGGATATCACCGATCTTGATCCACTTGAATATGACTTGCTGTTCGAACGTTTCTTGAACCCAGAACGTGTATCTATGCCCGATTTCGATATCGACTTCTGCATGGATAAACGCGACCAAGTTATTGATCACGTAGCGGAGATGTACGGTCGTGATGCCGTTTCTCAGATCATCACCTTTGGTACTATGGCGGCAAAAGCGGTAATTCGTGACGTTGGCCGTGTATTGGGCCACCCGTTTGGTTTCGTTGACCGTATTTCTAAGCTGGTTCCGCCAGATCCGGGCATGACGCTAGAGAAGGCCTTCCTTGCTGAGCCAGCATTGCCAGAACTCTACGACGGTGATGAAGAAGTACGTGAACTGATTGATAAGTGTCGTATTCTTGAGGGGTGTACGCGAAATGCCGGTAAGCACGCGGGTGGTGTTGTTATCTCACCCACCACGATTACCGACTTTGCACCTATTTATGCAGATGCAGAAGGTAACTTCCCGGTAACGCAATTCGATAAGAATGACGTTGAAACCGCCGGTTTGGTTAAATTCGACTTCTTGGGTCTACGTACCCTGACCATCATCGATTGGGCGTTAGGCCTCGTAAACCCACGCTTGAAGAAAGAGGGTAAAGAGCCGGTTCGTATTGAATCGATTCCTCTAGATGACCAAGCGTCATTTAACCTATTACAAAATTCTGAAACGACGGCGGTATTCCAATTGGAATCACGCGGTATGAAAGATCTGATCAAGCGTCTACAGCCTGACTCTTTTGAAGATATCATCGCATTGGTAGCTTTGTTCCGTCCGGGCCCTCTGCAATCAGGCATGGTAGATAACTTCATCGACCGTAAACACGGCCGAGAGGCTGTCTCTTACCCTGATGAAACGTGGCAACACGAATCGTTAAAAGAAACACTAGAACCGACTTACGGCATCATCCTGTATCAAGAGCAGGTAATGCAAATCGCTCAGATCCTTGCGGGTTATACGCTTGGTGGAGCCGATATGTTGCGTCGTGCGATGGGTAAGAAAAAGCCTGAAGAGATGGCAAAACAGCGCGGTACCTTTAAAGAAGGTGCTGAAGCCAATGGTGTTGATGGCGAACTGTCCATGAAGATCTTTGACCTGGTAGAGAAGTTTGCGGGCTACGGCTTTAACAAATCTCACTCTGCGGCATACGCACTGGTTTCTTATCAAACGCTGTGGCTGAAAACCCACTACCCAGCGGAGTTTATGGCAGCGGTAATGACTGCAGATATGGATAACACCGAAAAGGTTATTGGCCTTGTCGATGAGTGTTTCCGTATGAAGCTCAAGCTCCTTCCACCTGATATCAACTCGGGTCTATACCGCTTCAATGTCGATGAAGACGGCGCGATTGTTTATGGTATTGGTGCGATTAAAGGGGTGGGTGAAGGTCCTATTGAAGCCATCATTGAAGCGCGAAATAAAGGCGGTTACTTTAAAGATTTATTCGACTTCTGTGCACGTCTTGATCTGAAGAAGGTCAACAAACGTGTTATTGAAAAGTTGATTCTATCCGGCGCGTTAGATAGATTAGGTCCTCACCGAGCTGCGATGATGGCATCATTGAAAGATGCGGTTAAGGCGGCAAGCCAACATCACCACGCTGAGTCTTTTGGTCAATCGGATATGTTTGGCGTGTTGACTGACGCTCCGGAAGAGGTGGAACACAAGTATACCCAAGTACCGAAGTGGCCTGAAAAGGTTTGGCTTGAAGGTGAGCGTGAGACGTTAGGTTTGTATTTAACGGGTCACCCGGTTAATGCTTACATTAAAGAGTTAGCCAAATACACTAGCTGTCGTTTGAAAGACGCTACGCCAACTCGTCGTGATCAGTCTTTAACGATTGCAGGTTTGGTGATCGCAGCCAGGGTAATGACCACGAAGCGTGGAACTCGAATTGGTTTGATGACCCTCGACGATCGATCGGGACGAATGGAAGTGATGTTGTTCTCTGATGCGCTCGATCGCTACGCTGAATTGCTTGAAAAAGACAAAATTGTGGTCGTTTCTGGACAGGTCAGCTTTGATGATTTCAATGGTGGGCTTAAAATGTCCGCGCGCGAGGTCATGGACTTAGGAAGCGCCCGTGAGAAATATGCTCGTGGGGTGTCGATATCTATCGACCAATCCCAAATTAATGGTCAATTTTTTGAACGCTTTAGTCAAATCTTAGAACCTTATAGAGCCGGAACGGTCCCAGTCAATGTATACTACCAGCGTGCCGACGCTAGAGCGCGGTTAACATTGGGCACAGAATGGCGCGTGACGCCAAGTGATACATTACTAGACGAATTAAAACAGCTGCTTGGAAATAGCCAAGTAGAACTCGAATTTAACTAAAATTTAGCTCCATGATTGTGGAGCTGAATCAACAAGGATTCATAGATGAGCCTGAACTTTCTAGAATTTGAAAAGCCTATCGCTGAACTTGAAGCAAAAATCGAAGCGCTACGTGACGTTTCACGTCACGGTGGTGACACAGCGGTAGATCTAGACAAAGAAATTGAACAACTAGAGAAAAAAAGCTTAGAGCTTAAACAGAAAATCTTTAGTGACCTAGGTGCATGGCAAGTAGCTCAACTTGCTCGTCACCCGCAACGTCCGTACACCAAAGATTACCTGGAGCATGCCTTCACAGAATTTGAAGAGATGGCGGGCGATCGCGCTTTCGCTGACGACAAAGCAATTGTGGGTGGTATGGCTCGTCTAAATGGTCGTCCTGTTATGGTTATTGGTCACCAGAAAGGTCGTGAGACTAAAGAAAAAGTGATTCGTAACTTTGGTATGCCAAAGCCAGAAGGTTACCGTAAGGCACTTCGCCTAATGGAAACGGCAGAGCGTTTCAACATGCCAATCATTACTTTCATCGACACAGCGGGTGCATACCCAGGTGTTGGTGCTGAAGAACGTGGTCAATCTGAAGCTATCGCAAAGAACCTTAAAGTTATGGCTGGCCTATCTGTGCCAGTTATCTGTAACGTTGTGGGTGAAGGCGGTTCAGGTGGTGCACTAGCGATTGGTGTTGGCGACTACGTGAACATGCTTCAGTACTCTACGTACTCAGTAATATCTCCAGAAGGTTGTGCTTCAATCTTGTGGCGTGATTCAGATAAAGCACCACAAGCTGCTGAAGCGATGGGCCTAGTTGCTCCTCGTCTGAAAGATCTTGAGCTTATCGACGAAATCATTCCTGAGCCTCTAGGTGGCGCGCACCGCGATCCAGTACAAACGGCTCAGAACATGAAAGACATGCTAGTTAAACAGCTAGAAGAGCTAGAGCAGTTTGATAACGAAGCACTACTTGAGCGTCGTTACCAACGCCTAATGAGCTACGGTTACTGCTGATAAGCGTGCCTTGAAATGAGGCAGCTTCAAGTAACAAGATGATGAAAGGGTTGGACTCAGTGCCAACCCTTTTTTATTATTAAAATATTCTCCCTTCAAACCTACTCTCATGGTTCACTCGCTCATGACTCACTTAATCGAAACCTTCACATCTGTACTTCATCAAAGCGCACTCAAGCCTAGTCGATTGATCGTGGCTTTCAGTGGCGGTGTTGATTCTCGAGTCTTATTGGAGTTAGCAGCACAGTACGCACAAACTTATGACATTGAGTGCTGTGCGGTGCACGTTCACCACGGTTTAAGCCAGAATGCTGGTCACTGGGCAGAGCAGTGCCAAACATGGTGTGATGCTTTGTCAGTTTCGTTAGCTGTAGAGCGAGTCTCGCTGGATATCGACAGTGGTGAGAGCGTAGAAAAGCTGGCTCGAGATGCTCGTTATAATGCGTTTCAGAAGCACCTGAGTTTTGGTGATGTGCTTGTTACAGGTCAACACATCGATGATCAACTTGAGACTTTCTTGTTAGCGTTGAAGCGGGGAAGTGGCCCTAAAGGGCTTTCTTCAATGGCGAAAGTGATGTCGTTTGGCGAAGCGTTTATCGTTCGACCGCTACTTTCAGTGACTCGATCAGACATTGAAGCGTCGGCGCACGACATGGGTTTAACTTGGGTCGAAGATGAGAGTAATCAAGACGTTCGCTTTGACCGCAATTTTATTCGCCATCAAGTAACGCCAACGCTGACTGAGCGCTGGCCCAATTTTCGAGAGGCGGTCAGTCGCAGTGCTCAGCTATGTGCAGAGCAAGAGTTACTGCTCGATGAGTTACTTGAATCACACTTTCAGCAAGCTTTGGAAGATAGCCAGAGCTTAATCATTGAGGCGTTATTCCAACATTCAGACTTGTTACGAGCGCGACTGATAAGAATGTGGTTGAGTCATTGTAATCAACCGATGCCGAGTCAAAAGCAGCTCAAGCTTATTTGGGATGAAGTGGCATGCGCTCAGGCGGACGCCAACCCTAAGCTGGTGTTGAATGATGCCGAAGTTCGACGCTTTAATCATCAGCTCTATTTGGTGAGAGAGACTAAAGACCTATCCGACTGGCAAAGCCATCTTTCAGTGGGAGAGAGTGTGACGCTACCCGATGGCTTAGGGGAGCTACGCTTAAATTCAGCACTGAGTGATGGCGCATCGAACAACCGTGATGTGCAAAGCTTTAGTTTGTCGGATACACACGCAACACTAAGAGTGATCTTTAACCCTGAAGGGCTTTCCGCTCACCCTGTTGGGCGCGGGCATAGTAGAAAGCTCAAGAAGCTGTTTCAAGAGTACCAAGTACCCAGTTGGTTAAGACGCAGAACGCCGATATTAATGGATGGCGATCGAGTGATCGCTGTTTTAGGCTTATTCGTAGATAAAAACTACGAAGGTCAAGATTGTGAAGCGCTTTGGAGCAAGTAGAAAAAGTTTGTGTCACAATTCACCGTCACTTTAATAAAAATAATTAATGGAATATGCAATGAAGAAAATTACACTAGGATTAGTTCTCGGACTTGGACTATTGAGTGGTAACGCTCTGGCGGGTGATGTTGCTGCGGGCCAAGCTAAAGCAGCAATCTGTGCGGCTTGTCATGGCGCCGATGGTATCGCTATGATCCCAGGTTACCCAAACCTGAAAGGACAAAACGAGCAGTACATCGTTTCATCGATCAACGCTTACAAAACAAAACAGCGTAATGGTGGCTTGGCCGCTGTGATGCAGGCTCAAGCTTCTATGCTGAGTGATGAAGATATCGCTAATCTAGCCGCTTACTACGCAAGCCTTAAGTAAAACCTTCTCAAAGCGCTGATTAAACAAGATGATAAATTTCGAGCCAGAGCTTTAAAGCTCTGGCTTTTTTCATTGAATGTTTACTATAGCTAACCGATAATGAGCTATTCGCACAGTTTAAGGGATGAACATGAAAAAGATTGAAGCCATTATCAAGCCATTCAAACTTGATGATGTACGTGAAGCACTTGCAGAAGTGGGTATTACGGGTATGACAGTATCTGAAGTTAAAGGCTTTGGACGCCAGAAAGGTCATACTGAGCTATATCGCGGCGCAGAGTACATGGTCGACTTTTTACCTAAAGTTAAATTGGAAATCGTTGTGACCGACGAAGTGGCTGACCAGTGTGTTGATACCATTATCGAAACGGCTCAAACCGGTAAAATCGGCGACGGTAAGATCTTCATTACTGACGTTGAACGTGTGGTACGTATTCGTACTGGCGAAGAAGACGAAGACGCCGTATAAAAAAACTATTACCCTAAAAGGAGCGTTTATCGCTCCTTTTTCATTTCTGGTAGGGTGCTGTATGTGTAAGAAAACCATCATTGTTATCACGCTATTGATAACGCTTGCTGTCGTTAGTTTTCATTTTATCTTCGTGATCCCGAATAAACCCAACCTGATCACTTCCTCTCAAAGTACCAGTAACGACATCTACAGTTGTTACCAAAACTCTGCACCGAAAGCGATTGATGTGTCTGATGGTTTAGACATTACGGTGTGGAATATCTACAAGCAAAACCGAAATAATTGGCAGAGTGAGTTAAATAAGCTGTCGGCAGGTAGCGATTTAGTCTTGCTGCAAGAAGCGAGTATGACAGTAGAGCTTCGCCAATGGGTGACAAGCGGCCAGTGGGGAAGCACTCGTGTGAATGCGTTTGAGGCCTTTGAACAAAGTGCTGGCGTACTTAACTTAGCGACGCATTTACCGATCGAAGCTTGTGCTTATACTCATGAAGAACCTTGGCTTCAATTGCCTAAATCGGCGCTTTGGTCGCGTTACCAACTAAGCAATGGCGAAGAGTTGGCTGTGATTAATATCCATGCTGTGAACTTTACCTTTGGTACGGAAGATTACGAGGCTCAGCTCAAGAGCTTAACTGACAATCTGCAAAAGTATCGTGGGCCTGTTATTTTTGCTGGGGATTTTAATAGCTGGAGTGAGGCTCGCTTTGCGGTATTGAAAGGCGCGTTGGAACAGGTCGGTTTGACGGAGGTTGCCTTTGAACCGGATAACCGAACTCAGTTTATGACAGGATTGGTGCTCGACCATGTGTTCTATCGAGGGCTAGAGGTAGAAAAAGCAAAAGCGCCCATTACGGACGCTTCTGATCATAACCCTATGCGAGTGACCTTTAAGGCTAAATAGTTATTAGCTATTGGAGCTTAACCATTCGCACGGTGGTTACGTTGGGTAATCTAACGGAGCAAATAGGCTAGAGAGTTTTCGCTAGCCTAACCTCTTCAACTTAAAATATTAAAATGTAGAGCGCCCAGATTAGGTAGTAGCCAACCCATGGCAAGCCAGAGATGACCAATGCTTGACCACGTTCAAACTCAGTCCACGTTAATACGGCTGCATAACCCAACACGATATACCATGGTAATAACAGTGGTAAAGAGCTGGCAAACTGCGACCAATCATTGGTCAGTGGTAACTTGATTAAGCCGTTTAAGCTGTTCAAGTCAGCAGCGTAGCTCATCACTTGTCCATGCTTGAGTATCAGGCTTGCGTAGCTTGCTACATCACCTAAAACAGCCGGAAATATCACAACTGATGCTGCTGCAAACCATCGCCAAAAGCTATGTTGATGCTGGCTTGGTTTGGTTGCTAGGTTAAACCAGAATGCCAACAGAATGATGGTTAACGTACGGCCAAACACATCGCTGATGATTTCACTGGCGAGTAGGGTATTACTGTCAAGTAACGCCAATTGGTCAGGGTTCGTTTGAGCCAGTTGTTGTGACAATTCTGCACTTAACCATGCAAAATCTACATTCGAAAAATAAGCACCCCAGAATAAAAACGGGCTGAGCATTAATACGACGTAGGGTTGCCATCCCCAAGCACTTCGCTGATAAAGCGCTAAGAAACAAGCTGTTGGTGAACGGAATATATCCAACAGCATGACGAGTGGGTTACTTGACGGGTTCATACACTTACCTTAGTTACATCAACATACAGCTTCAGTTTTTGTCCTGGCTGTAGGTATTTCTTGTTCTGCAAAGCGTTCCATTTTACAACATCTGCGCTTTTTACTTTGAACTTTGATGCAATACCGCTGACTGTGTCACCTGATCTTACGTTATAAAAGACAGTTCGGATGATGGCACCGTCGGAACTATTCTTCCAAATGACCAGTTCTTGACCAATTCGAAGCGTGTCGCGTGGCCCCATACCATTCCACTTAGCAAGTGATTGATGAGATACCTTATTTGCGCGTGCAATCGTCCATAGGCTGTCACCACTTTTTACGGTATGACTAAGCTTATATTGACCTCGACTCTTCGACTGTGTGCTTGCTAGGCGATTTGAAGCGCTTAGTGCGTATGTCTTGTCGTCTTTGGTGGATGTTGGGATAAGTAAGTGCTGTCCAATACGAATATTGTTGTTGCTCAAACCGTTTGCAGAGCGGATCACTTTGCTGGTGGTGTTATATTTGCTTGCGAGCACGCTAATGCTGTCACCAGACTGAACCTTGTAACGCACCAACTTCATGCCTTTGCCTTTATTGGCAGCGACTTCTTTGTTGAATTTCTCAACAGAGCCTAGGGGAAGCAATAATTGCTGATGCTTTTCAGGTGCCGTCGCCCATTGGTTATAAGCGGGGTTGTAGCCTTGCAGTTCTTTGACTGGAATACCTGCGTAGCTTGCAGCAATCGCTAAATCAAGCTGTTCGTTTGGGTTAACCAAGGCCAGTACTGGCTTGTTTGGAATCGCAGGGATATCGATGCCATACTTTTCTTGGTTGGCAATCACATCAGCTAGAGCAAGCAGTTTAGGTACGTAGCTGCTGGTCTCTTTTGGTAAGTCCAAAGAGAAGAAGTCGATTGGCTTACCCAGCTTCTTGTTCTTGCGGATAGCACTGTTTACACGACCGCCGCCACTATTATAGGCAGCAATGGCATGGTTCCAATCGCCATCGAAACGTCGGTTAAGGTCTGAGAGGAAATCCAATGCGGCGTCAGTAGAGGCAGCCACATCACGACGACCGTCGTACCAGAAGTTCTGTTCAAGTCCGTAGTCTTTGCCTGTGCCAGAAATGAATTGCCATAGACCTGCTGCGCTGCCATGAGAGTAGGCAAATGCATCGAAAGAACTTTCTACAACGGGTAATAGTGCCAATTCTAGTGGTAAGCCTTTTTCTTCAATCTTAGTTGTGATCAGATAAAGGAAAGGTTCAGCACGTTGTGAGACGGTTTTTAGATGACTAGGGTGTTTTAAATACCAAGTTCGGTAGTAATCAACCTTCTTTTGGTCGGGTACTTCCATTTCTAGTTGCATCGCAATACGTTTCCAAACATCTTCTTGTGTTTGTGGAGTAACGACAGGTGCTTCAACTTTTTGATCTTCTTTGGCTGCTGCTTCTGATGAAGCGTTCGCTTGAGAAACTTCTTTAGTAGGAGATGTGTTGGTTTGCTCGGAAGCTTGGTCTGGATTCTCTGACTGAGTTAATTGGCAACCAGAAAGTAGTAATACCAAAGCCCAGCTGTACTTAACTCGCATGTTACAGCCTTTTTAATTAACGGCCGGTGATAATACTTGCCACCCCCTATGAGTGACAAGTCTGTATTTGTTAAAATTCGTTCTTCCACGCACGTAAAGCGGTAAATACCGATAAAGGATCGGTCTGCTCAGTACGATTAGATACTGATTTCACTACACTTGGCTCGGTATAGCGCAAGAAAGGGTTCACAAACTTCTCTTGTCTCAAATTTGTGGGGATGGTCGACTTATTCTGAGCTCGCAGTCGGTTCACTTGGTCGCGATATTGCTGCAAATGTTGGTTGTCAGGCTCAACAGCCAGTGCGAAAGCGATGTTCGCGGCGGTGTATTCATGAGCACAGTAAACCTCGGTTTCTTGAGGCAGTGCTGTGATCTTGTTCAGTGCATCAAACATTTGCTGTGGCGTGCCTTCCATGATTCGACCGCAGCCTGCTGAAAACAGCACATCGCCACAAAATAGTTTGGCATCGCCCACATAACCAATGTGACCAGCGGTGTGGCCACTGAGCCCGAGTACTAAAAAGACTTCACCAAACAATTCTAATTGGTCACCATCATCAACGGGGTGAGTTAAGGTCGGGATCGGTTCATTCCTTGGACCCACAACATCGATGCTTGGAAACTGTCTGACTAATTCTGGAACGCCACCAATGTGATCATGGTGGTGGTGTGTAATCAAGATTGCATCTAAAGTTAGCTCATGATGTGCTAAGTACTCTAACACTGGAGCCGCATCACCAGGGTCGACGACAGCACAACGACGATCGCTATTTTGAATCAGCCAGATGTAATTGTCGTTAAATGCAGGTATGCTTTTGATATGTAACATTATTGATTCTCCAGTCACTTTTAGTGAGACAGAATAAGTGAGACAGGTTATTGATGAAGCCAGCACGTAGCAGAAAGAAGTTTGAGCGTCCTTACACTTGGGCACAATTGCACAATGGGGACTGGTTGAGAGAATCTATTCAAACTCGACTCGATGAGTGGTGCCCAAAGCTATTTGGTTACCATATGCTCAAGCTTGGCGGTCTCAGTAGTGAGATTTCTAGCTGCACATGCAACATTCAACATCAAGTAAACCTAGATATCCAGAACCCATTACATAATGTGATAGCGGATGTCTATAATTTACCCTTTTTGGAGAAAAGCTTTGATGTTGTGGTGCTGAGTCATCAGTTAGATTATAGCAATGACCCGCATCGATTATTGAGAGAAGTCGACCGAGTGATGATGGACGATGGTTATATCATCATTACTGGCTTCAATCCGTTTAGTATTACCGGACTCGCAAGTTTACTGCCTTGGCGAAAGAACAGCTTGCCTTGGAGTGGACGTATGTACACGCCAAACCGAATTAAAGACTGGTTAGGTGTATTGAACTACGAAGTGATTCACTGCGATACCTATGCACTATTTCCGATGAGTAAGTATCAGGCGATGTGGACGTGGTTGGAGAATAGTTTAGGCGGCTGTGCTTCCTTTGCTGGTAGCCAATACTTTATTGTTGCTCGTAAACGAACTTACCCACTTAAGCCTATTAAGCCACATTGGCACCTTAAGCGACGTTTCTCTCCGGTTGGAGCAAGCTTTAGGACCAATACGCGTCGTACCATGGATTCAGCTAAAGCTTCATATCCGTTGAAAACAGAAAAAGCCGACTAGTAGTCGGCTTTTCATCTATTAATTAGGTTAATCAATTATCAACTAGTTTAAGAAGCTATCAATCAGGTTAAGAAACTATCAATCAGGTTTGGAAAGTATGAATCTGTTTCTGAAATCTGCATCTCATTTAAAATACGGTTAGCTTGGTTGATAGCCCGTATCTTCTTGAGTCGGATTCTCCGCTGCATTTCGCGCTAAATCATCACACATTTCATTTTCTCGGTGCCCAGCGTGTCCTTTAACCCAGCGCCAATCAACACTATGACGAGCAGTTTCTTTATCGAGCCTTTGCCACAGGTCTGCGTTTTTAACCGGTTTCTTGTCGGCGGTTTTCCAGTCACGCTTTTTCCAGTTGTGGATCCACTGTGTGATGCCTTGGCGAACGTATTGGCTATCCGTGGTCAGAATTACAGAGCAAGGTTCCTTGAGTGCTTGGAGAGCGATGACAGCTGCGAGCATTTCCATACGGTTGTTGGTCGTTAGTGTAAAGCCTTCGGCTAGTGTCTTTTCTACTTTTTTATAGCGAAGTACGATGCCATAGCCACCAGGACCTGGGTTGCCTAAACAAGAACCGTCAGTGAAAATTTCAACTTGTTTCGTCATGATTTGATACTATTACCTCAAGCACATTATCGGCATAGTCTGACACAGTTATCCTTATGAATACCAGTAGCACTCCAGAACAAAACACGAACGAAAAAAACAGTTCGGACGAAAATAAGCGCATCATTGTACTCGATACCGAAACCACCGGTATGAATACAGAAGGTGGCCCTCACTATATAGGGCATCGCATCGTTGAGATTGGTGCGGTAGAGATCATCAACCGTAGGCTGACCGGGCGTCACTTCCACGTCTATATAAAGCCCGATCGTGCGATTCAAGAAGAGGCGATTGGCGTTCACGGTATTACCGATGAATTCTTGATTGATAAGCCAGAATACCAAGACATACATAAAGAGTTTCTCGACTTTATCAAAGGTGCTGAGCTGGTAGCTCATAACGCGCCCTTCGATACGGGCTTTATGGACTATGAGTTTGAGAAGCTCAACCCAGCGATAGGTAAAACGGATGACTACTGTAAAGTTACCGATACCTTGGCCATGGCGAAGAAGATATTTCCAGGCAAAAGAAACAACCTAGATATCTTATGTGATCGTTACGGTATTGATAATTCGCACCGTACCCTCCACGGCGCATTGCTCGATGCGGAGATCCTAGCCGACGTCTATTTATTGATGACGGGTGGGCAAACTTCGCTGCAATTTAACGCCGGGCAAAAGGAAGGTGAAGGTGAAAGTATACGAAGAGCAGAAAGTGGTCGAAAATCCCTAAAGGTTTTACGAGCTACGGCCGATGAAGTAGAAGCGCATCAAAGTCGTTTAGACCTCGTCGAGAAAAGCGGAAGCTGCCTCTGGCGTCAGTAGGGAGAAAGTATGTTAAGGGTATTGGCTACCGGTTGCTTATTGTTGTTAAGCTTTAGCTTACATGCGGCAACAGAATCCGTAATGAGTTTATTGGACAACCGTTTTCGAGTTGATCCCAGTATTGAACAAGTCACCTTTGTGATTTATCGAGCCGATAACTCTAAACCTGTCGTTTTGGTTCGTCCGGATGGCAACAAATACTACTCTTGGCGCAATGCTGATAATGTCCGCTGGTACGAAGAATCGTCCATGGACATTATCTCTATCGACGATCCGATGCCAGGCCCTTGGCAAGCGGTAGGTAAAGTCTCACCTAAGAACAACATCAAGCTATTGTCTCACCTTGTTTTGGATGCCAATGACTTCCCAGACAAACTGTATCAAACCGAACACATTAAATTTACGGCTCGTTTGACCTCTGACGGCAAGCCTCTTGTGCTGCGTGATTTTTTAGATCGCGTGAAACTTAAGGTCACTTTTACTAAGTTCGTTGAAAATGAAGAGTCTTTAGTGAGAGAGGCGCGCCCAATTCCGGTTGTGATGGGCGAGTTTGCCGACGATGGCAGTGGTCTTGATGAAAAAGCCGGAGATGGCGTTTTCACTGTGTCGTTGCCGATTGATATTGAGCCAGGTAAATACCGCGCGCGTATTACTTCTGGCAATGGTGTGTTCCTGCGAGCGCAAGAGCAAGAAGTTTTGGTGTACCCAACACCGATCACTACAACCTTCATTCAGTCTCGAAAAGAGGGGCAGCCTCATACGATTGTCGTTTCAGGGGAGCCGGGCATGATTGCGCCGAGTTCGTTAGCGGTTCATGTTGAACACAAGGCTCCGGATGAATACCAAATGTATAAGCAGGGCCAAGCTGAAGTCGATGCAATGAAAGTCGCTTTAGAGGTGCCTTATAATGGCGATTTGGGGATTTATAACTGGTCGGGGATGGTTTACGCCACTGATGCCTCAAGCCAACGTCCATTGATCTTTCCCATTACTGAGCACTCGTACAGCGTTGTTGAAGATATCGACTTAGCGGAGTCACGACGCCTGCAAGAAGAAGCGCTTGCTGAGCAAAAGCGTATCGCAGCAGAGTTGATGATACTTCAGAAGCGAGAAGATGACAGACAGCGCAGTATGATCATTATTGCGGTGGGTAATGTGGTCGCGATTCTATTAGGTTTATTGATTTGGTTTGTGGTTCGTCGGGTAAAGGCGAAGAAAAAAGCTCAACCAGAGATGCAGCTTAAGGCTCCTAAGTAACTCGCCGATATCATTAGAGTTGTCTTGAGAGAGCAAACTTCGAGAGAACAAATCTCGAGAAAGTAAGCCTCGAGAATGTAAGCATTAAAATTTGTGACAACGATGTCATGACCAAAAAAAACGGGACTCATAGGAGTCCCGTTTTTGTTTCTTTTTCTAACCTTAAGCGACGTTATCAATCGATTGGTCTGGGTACTGAGACTTTGCTGCAAGCTCCTCTGGAGAGAAGTCGTCAACGTTAATCGTGTACAGTCTATGTTCCTCGGCGCTAATCAGCAGAACTGCCTCTTCTTGCGTTAAGATGCCTTTCTCTAGCCCTAATTGAGCAACAAGGTCTAGTCGTAAGAAAGCGCGCTTTTGGTGCGTCTCTTTGCAGACTTTGTCGAATAGAGGTTCTGCTTGAAGAATAACTTCTAACGCTTTTTCAATCTTACCTACTGGGTTGTATTCAGTCGCTTCCAAGTATTGGCCACGGCCGATACGAGAACGCGTTTCGCTTGGCGTTTGTAGAATGTGCGCGACTTGGCTGTCCAGTTTGTCGTTTGGTGCACGACGAATGCGACCGAATGGCATCAATACAACACGAAGTAAACGGCCAATCACAGGATTAGGGAAGTTCGCTAGGAACTCATCAATCGCAACTTCAGTCTGACGTAAACTATCTTGCATACCCCAATGTACTAACGGTAAGTCTTCAGCGTGGCTGCCTTCACTTTCGAAGCGCTTAAGTGTTGCTGAACCTAGGTACAGTTGGCTTAGGATATCGCCTAATCTTGCTGATAGGCGCTCTCTGCGTTTCAGTGAACCACCCAAAACGGCCATTGAAATGTCAGAAAGTAGCGCTAAGTTGGCACTGTAGCGGTTCAATTTTTGGTAGTAGCGTTGAGTTTGTTTGTCCGCTTTATTCGATGGTGTTGGCGTGTCTGAGCCTCGACCATCAGTTAAACCAAACCACACACTGCGGACTAGGTTGCTCATCGTAAAGCTAACGTGTCCTGCTAACGCTGAATCAAACTTATCCAGTGCATCACTGCTTTCAGAATAAGCGGCTTCCATTTCATTCAGTACGTAAGGATGACAACGAATTGCACCTTGACCATAGATGATCATCGAACGAGTTAGGATGTTGGCACCTTCCACGGTAATCGCGATTGGCGCGCCTTGGTAGCTACGAGCTAAGAAGTTTGATGGACCTAAACAGATGCCTTTACCACCGACGATATCCATTGCATCGATGATGCTGCGTTGGCCACGGTGAGTACAGTGGTACTTCACAATTGCTGAGATAACCGAAGGCTTTTCGCCAAGATCGATACCTGCAACCGTTAGGTTACTCGCCGCATCCATTACGTAGGCATTACCTGCTAGGCGTGCAAGCGGCTCTTCAACCCCTTCCATGCGACCAATAGGTTGTTTGAATTGGCGACGAATACGAGCGTAAGCACCGGTTGCAAGCGCGGCCGATTTAATGCCGCCCGTTGAGTTTGAAGGCAGTGTGATACCACGACCAACAGATAGACACTCAACCAGCATACGCCAGCCTTGTCCTGCCATCTTCTGGCCACCAATGATGAAATCGATAGGAACGAAGAGATCATCACCTTGGGTTGGGCCATTTTGGAACGGTACGTTAAGTGGGGAGTGACGATTACCAATCTTCACGCCTTTTAAATCTGTAGGGATAAGCGCGCAAGTGATACCGAGCTCTTGCTTGTCACCAAGTAGGCCGTCTGGATCTCGTAATTTAAACGCAAGTCCCAATACTGTTGCGACAGGTGCAAGGGTAATGTAGCGCTTGTTCCAAGTGAGGCGCATACCTAGAACTTCTTCGCCTTGCCATTGACCTTTGCATACTATGCCGTAATCGGGGATTGAACCGGCATCTGAGCCTGCTTCTGGGTTAGTTAGGGCAAAACAAGGGATCTCTTTACCTTCCGCTAAGCGGGGTAGGTAGTGGTTTCTTTGTTCTTCTGTACCGTAGTGCTGCAATAGCTCACCGGGGCCTAACGAGTTAGGCACGCCGACGGTTGATGATAATACGCTAGAAACGCCCGTTAGCTTTTGTAGAACCAAAGACTGAGCGTAAGCCGAGAACTCTAAACCGCCATATTTTTTCTTGATGATCATTGCGAAGAATTTATGGTCTTTCAGGTATTGCCATACTTTTGGTGGCAAATCAGCCAGCTCATGCGTTACTTGGTAATCATTGACCATTTCACACACTGTATTTACTGGACCATCTAAAAATGCTTGCTCAGCTTCAGACAGCTTAGGGTCAGCGATGTTTTGAAGTTTCTTCCATTCAGGCTTGCCTTTGAACAGCTCAGCTTCCCACCACACAGTACCCGCTTCTAATGCTTCCTTTTCTGTCTGAGACATTGCAGGCAGTACTTTTTTAAACAAAGAAAGTGCTTTTTGACTGATGATGGTCTGACGAATTGCCGGTACAGCAAAAATCGCAATGGCTAAGAGATAGCAAAGCCAGCCAGTGACAGCTGCGCCGCCAAACAGTGTTAATGCTACCATTGTGCCGGTTAATACGATTAATGCGCGTACTAGGCTAACTCTATGGTAAAGACAGACGCTTAAGACTGCTGTCATGCCGAGTAGGGAGAGCAATATGTTCATGATCGATTTCCTTTTCAGAGATCACTTATTGTCATTAAGTTTAGGTAAGAGGTCTAACCAGTCAAGTGTAAACAAAATATTAAATATTTGTAAAACTCTAAAGTGGATAAAAAGTGATCTCAATAGAGTTAAAGTTCTAATTATGAGAGGTTGGTGGCGAATATTTGGGCGGATCGGCAGCGACAGGCTAATAAAGGTGGCAATCTTTGGGCTTAAGTGTCGACACTATTTCATGTTTGTGGGTAAACTCAGGTAATAGAGGGAAAAACCCTCAGCTCTCATTTCACGTACTTTAAGTTGCGTAAAAAAATATAAGAGATAAGCCTTATGTACCAAGACCTAATCAAAAGTGAATTGAACGAAGCTGCTGACGTTCTTAACAAATTCTTGAGTGATGACCATAACATTGCTCAAATTGAAGCTGCTGCAAAGATGATTGCTGACTCATTCAAGCAAGAAGGCAAAGTGCTTTCTTGTGGTAATGGTGGCTCACACTGTGACGCGATGCACTTCGCGGAAGAGCTTACTGGCCGATACCGTGAAAATCGTCCAGGCTTCGCTGGTATTGCGATTTCAGACCCTAGCCATTTATCTTGTGTAAGTAACGACTTTGGCTACGACCACGTATTTTCTCGTTATGTAGAAGCCGTAGGCCGTAAGGGTGACGTGTTGTTTGGTTTGTCGACTTCAGGTAACTCTGCCAACATTTTGAAAGCGATTGAAGCTGCTCAAGCTAAAGGTATGAAAACCATCGCGCTAACCGGTAAAGATGGCGGTAAAATGGCAGGTTGTGCCGATATCGAAATTCGAGTTCCACATTTTGGTTACGCTGACCGCATCCAAGAGATTCACATTAAGATCATCCACATTGTGATTCAGCTTGTTGAAAAAGAAATGGAATAATAGTTTTAAAGACATTTGGGGCCCAACTTAGGCTCCATTGGTTTTGATAGGGAGTAGATTAAACCATGTGTGAATTGCTCGGTATGAGCGCGAATGTGCCAACTGATATTTGTTTTAGCTTTACTGGTCTTATGCAGCGTGGAGGCAATACCGGCCCGCACCGCGATGGCTGGGGTATTACTTTCTATGAAGGAAAGGGTTTCCGTACGTTTAAAGATCCTAACCCTAGTTGCGAATCCAAGATCGCTGAGTTGGTTCAAAACTACCCAATTAAAAGTCAAGCTGTTGTCAGTCATATCCGTCAAGCTAATCGTGGTGGCGTTAATCTAGAAAATACTCACCCATTTACCCGTGAGCTTTGGGGACGATACTGGACCTTCGCCCATAATGGCCAATTAACGGATTACGATGATCTGATTAGTGGTCGTTTCAGACCGGTCGGTGAGACGGACAGTGAACTGTCTTTCTGTTGGTTAGTGAAACAACTAGAAGATCGTTTTCCTGAGCCACCTCAAGACATGGAAGGTATGTTTCGCTTTGTCGCTGAGTGTTGTGATCAGCTAAGAGAGAAAGGCGTCTTCAACATGTTACTCAGTGATGGCGAGTACGTGATGACCTACTGTACGAATCATTTGTACTGGATAACAAGACGCGCGCCTTTTGGTAATGCGAGCCTGATTGATGAAGATGTTGAGATAAACTTCCAAGAAGAGACCACGCCGAATGATGTGGTCACGGTGGTAGCAACTCAGCCTCTAACATGCAATGAAGAGTGGTTTAGAATGAAGCCGGGCGAATACGCGTTGTTTCATTTTGGTGAGCTGATCGGCAATAACCATAAAGCATTGGAAGATGTTGCTTATGCACCTAAAAAGGTTGCAAGCCAAGCACCAACTGAGCCATTGAGCTAAACGCTCCGAATAGCATCATTTTTGATCCGAACAAAAGAAAGGCCGCTTGCTGAACTAATAAGTCAGTAAGCGGCCTTTTTGTTTTCTGATTTTTAAGGGCTGCTCTTCAGTGATTTACTTTTTATTCCGTGATTTACTATTGCGAGAATAGCTATACGAATTACTCTTCTGCGTAACCGTGATTACCTAATACTTTACCGTCTAAGACAGCTTGACCGTTTACCATCGATAAACGATCTTCGGCAAACCATTTACAGACCATAGGGTAAATGCAGTGTTCTTGAGTCAGCACTCGACTTGCTAACATGTCAGCATCATCATCTTCAAATACTGGCACCTTAGCCTGTAAGATCACAGGGCCTCCATCGAGTTCTTCGGTAACAAAGTGAACGCTGGTGCCGTGTTCTTTGTCTTGCGCATCAATGGCACGCTGGTGGGTGTGTAGGCCTGGGTACTTAGGTAACAGAGAAGGGTGGATATTGATCATTTTACCCGCGTAATGACGAACAAACTCTGAACTCAGAATACGCATATAGCCCGCGAGTACAATCAGGTCGGGTTGGTAAGCATCGATCTGAACCATCAATTCATGATCAAACTCTTCACGGGAGTTAAATTCTTTTGGATTCACTGAGTGAGCGTCAACACCTGCTGATTTTGCACGCTCTAGACCAAAAGCATCCGCTTTATTTGAGAAAACGGCCTTAACAGAGGCGTCAATCGTGTGGCTGTCACAGGCATCCAAAATGGCTTGCAAGTTACTTCCGCTTCCTGAGACTAAAACGACGATGTTTTTCTTAGAGTGACTGTTATTCATAGAATGGCTGTTCTTCATAGAGTGGGTCATGCGATTGGTTAACCGAAGTATTTACAATGTACCTACATAAACTAAGGTTTTCTGCGGGCTAAATAGCAAAATGAGGACCATAAGGTCCTCATTGATTAACTAAGTAAGTGAGCGTATCACTTATTTGATTTCTACTTGCTCTTCGCCAGCTTCAGAGTTTGCGATCTCACCGATAACCCAAGCGTTTTCGCCTTCAGCTTTCAGTAGTTCAACAGCAGCGTCTGCTTGATCTTTAGGTAGAGCAACAACTAGGCCTACACCACAGTTGAAAGTGCGGTACATTTCAAATGTTTCCACGTTCCCTTTCTCTTGTAGCCAGTTGAAGATAGCAGGCCATTCCCAGCTTTTTCCGTCAATCACTGCTTTAGTGCCTTCAGGAAGTACGCGTGGGATGTTTTCCCAGAAACCACCACCTGTGATGTGCGAGATAGCATGAATGTCATGCTCAGCAATCATCTTAAGTGCCGATTTGATGTAAATCTTAGTCGGTTCTAGTAGGTGCTCACCAATAGTACGACCTTCTAGCTCTTCACTTTTATCAGCACCAGAAACTTCTAGAACTTTACGAATTAAAGAGTAACCGTTTGAGTGTGGACCACTTGAACCAACAGCGATAAGTGCGTCGCCTGCTGCTACTTTAGTGCCATCGATGATGTCAGCTTTTTCGACGACACCAACACAGAAGCCTGCAACATCGTAGTCATCGCCTTCGTACATGCCCGGCATTTCAGCCGTTTCACCACCGATTAGTGCACAGCCAGCTTGAACACAACCTTCAGCGATACCAGAAACAACGTCTGCTGCTGTATCTACATCTAGCTTACCTGTTGCGTAGTAGTCTAGGAAGAATAACGGCTCACCACCTTGAACGATTAAGTCGTTCACACACATTGCCACTAGATCGATACCAATGGTGTCGTGTTTTTTCAGATCCAAAGCAAGGCGAAGTTTAGTACCAACACCATCAGTACCTGAAACAAGTACTGGCTCTTTGTATTTCGTTGGAAGTTCACATAGGGCGCCAAAGCCACCAATACCGCCCATTACTTCAGGGCGACGAGTGCGTTTAACAGCACCTTTGATACGGTCTACTAGTGCATTACCTGCGTCGATATCAACACCAGCGTCTTTGTAGCTTAGAGAAGAAGTATTACCACTCACGGGATAGTCCTCGAACTTAAGTTGGATGTGAAAACGGCGCTATTCTAACAGGGCTTGATTACCAAGAGCAAACGTTTGCGCGGTTTTTTTTATTAGAATAAAGATTCTGAAATAACCCCACAGTTCGTGTATAATCTACAGGTTTGTTTAAATATTGCCGGAGTTGGAAATGAAAGTTGTTGAAGTGAAACACCCGCTAGTAAAACATAAAATTGGCCTGATGCGTGAAGGTGACATTAGCACTAAGCGTTTTCGTGAGCTAGCGACAGAAGTGGGTAGCCTTCTAACATACGAAGCGACATCAGATTTTGAAACTGAGCGTGTGACGATTAACGGTTGGAACGGTCCAGTAGAAGTTGACCAAATTAAAGGTAAAAAAGTAACTGTAGTGCCAATCCTACGTGCTGGCCTAGGCATGATGGACGGCGTTCTTGAGCACATCCCAAGTGCACGTATCAGCGTTGTTGGTATCTACCGTGACGAAGAAACGCTTGAGCCAGTACCATACTTCAACAAGCTTGCATCTAACATCGACGAGCGTATTGCTCTAGTGGTAGATCCTATGCTTGCGACGGGTGGTTCTATGATCGCGACTATCGACCTTATGAAAGAGAAAGGTTGTAAGCACTTTAAGATTCTTGTGCTTGTTGCTGCTCCTGAAGGTATCGCTGCTCTAGAAAAAGCGCACCCAGATGTTGAGCTGTACACGGCTGCAATCGATGAGAAGCTAAACGACAAGGGCTACATTGTTCCTGGTCTTGGCGATGCTGGTGATAAGATCTTCGGTACTAAGTAATTCAGTTTCGGTTTAAGTTAATTTAAAAAGTTTTTAAACTTAACTGAACCTGCTTAATTAGCCGTATAAATAAAAGGGAGAGCATTCGATGCTCTCCCTTTTTTGATCTTGTTAGGTTGTGATTCTTTTGAATCTAGCCTTACCGATAAATTAATCGATTTGAGCTTTGTCTACTACGGTGTTGTCGCCTAATTCTTCTGGAAGGACTAGGTTAAGTAGGATTGCCACGATACCGCATAAGCTTACGCCCTGTAGGCTAAAGTCGCCGATGCCAAATGCCATGCCGCCAATACCAAAGACTAACGTAATGCCGACAATCACAAGGTTGCGTGATTTGTGTAGGTCAACTTTGTTCTGAATTAGAGTATTCAAGCCTACCGTTGCGATTGAACCAAACAGTAGAATCATGATGCCGCCCATCACAGGAACTGGGATCGTTTGTAATAGAGCGCCTAGCTTACCTACTAATGCTAGAACAATCGCTGTTACTGCTGCCCAAGTCATGATCACTGGGTTGAATGCTTTAGTCAGCATTACAGCACCCGTTACTTCACTGTAGGTTGTATTGGGTGGCGCGCCCAGCATAGAAGCGGCAATCGTTGCCACACCATCACCAGTAATAGTGCGGTGTAAGCCTGGCTTCTTAAGGTAGTCTTTACCGGTTACGTTCGAGATAGCAAGCATGTCGCCCACGTGCTCAACAGCAGGTGCAATTGCCACAAACACCATAAAGAAGATAGCGTTGATGTTGAACTCTGGTGCAGTGAAGTTTGGTAGTGCTAACCAAGCTGCTTGAGCTACGGGGGTGAAATCAACTACGCCGTATACCAAGCTCGTTACATAACCCGCAACAATGCCACCAAAGATAGGCAATAATTTAAGGAAGCCTTTCGAGAAAACACTGATGACAATCGTCACTAGCAATGAAATAGACGAGATCCATAACGCGGCGTCTGCATCGATAAGTTGAACCGCACCATCGCCGGTTTTGCCTAGCGCCATGTTTACTGCAACAGGCGCAAGACCTAAGCCGATAACCATGATCACAGGGCCAACCACCACGGGTGGAAGCAGTTTATGGATGAAGGCTACGCCACGCACTTTAATCAACGCGCCCATTAATACATACACAACACCAGCTGCCATTAGGCCGCCCATGGTTGCACCGACCCCCCAAGTTTGAATACCAAACATGATAGGCGCGATGAATGCAAAAGAAGACGCTAAGAAGATAGGCACTGAACGGCGTGTAATAAGTTGGAATAAAAGGGTACCGATACCCGCGCCAAAGAGTGCAACGTTGGGATCGAGTCCAGTCAGTAGCGGCACTAATACAAGCGCACCAAAAGCTACAAACAGCATTTGTGCACCTTGCAGAGCATTCTTCATGTTATGTCCTTAAAAATGGTCGTTATATGAAAAGTGAAAAATAAAATTCGCGGGATTCTATCACTTAGCAATCGATTGCCACACCAAATAGATCAAATTTATTTATCTTAGTGATATTTTATATTCGTCAAAGCTCGAAAAATTCAGTTTATAAGTGAGCGATTTATCATGGCCAGGTGATATTTTGTGGTTATTAAACACAGTGGGCGCTATCGACCTTGCCCCTCAATCCATAGTTGCTTATCATCTAGGCACAAGATTTGAATATTAGGATCAGTATGCGCTACATAGCATTGTTGTTGATGGGACTATTAGCCTCTCCGAGTTATGCCTTAACTCAAGTAGATATCTTTAGTGCTGAAGTTGCGATTAACGCTGAAAACAAACAGCCAGAACAAGTGGCAAGAAATACCGGCATGGAGCAGGTTTTGATACGTGCGACTGGCCAAACTGATGTCGCTTCGAATGAGACGATTCAAAAGGCGATGCGTAAGAGTTCGCAGTACATGTCTCAAATGAGTTTTGGTGAAAGCAATGACCAATCAACATTGCGCATGCGTTTTAACGGCGCTCAAATCCGTTCGCTACTGACTCAAGCACAATTGCCGTACTGGCCTGATACTCGCTCAAACATCCTTGTTTGGCTGGTGGAAGAACAGAACTACGACAAGAATATTGTGTGGGAACACTCCAACTCACAGTTGGCTGCAGGTTTACAAGCCAACGCAAAAGAGCGCGGTTTGCCTCTAACGCTACCTGTGGGTGATTTTGATGACATTACCGGTATTGCGACCTCTGATCTTTGGGGTAGCTTTGTTACACCAATCAGTAAAGCGAGTCAGCGTTACCCGGTTGATGCTGTTCTGGTAATAAAGGCTCAATCTTCAGGTCTACGTTGGACTCTATACGATCAAAAGCCAAACCAATTGACGAGCGCACCAAAATCGCCAGTCAGTGGTTCGCTATCGGGCAACAGCGCGACGACTTCTAAGAAACTTGTCGACCAAATCAGTAACTACTACGCAGGTAAAAGTGCGGTTACAGTAGCAAGTGAATCATCAGAGTCGATTTTAACGCAATTTATTAGCCTGAATAACGCACAAGACTTTTTCCAATTGGAGAATGCACTTAAGCGTTTAAACTCGGTGGCAAGCTTAGAGATTCTGAAAATTCAGAATAACGAAGTAACTTTTCGAATTCACTTATTGTCGACTCAACAAGAGTTTGAGCAAGAAGTGGAAAGCATTCGCCAAGTCGCAAAGGTTGAAGAATCTTATATTGAACCTGAAGTGAGCCCTGAATTTGAAACGCAAGACAACACCATGTCTGTAGGCGATGATTCAGCAGCTGTTACTGATACGACCCTGGACGATGGCGCAGAAGCGACGGCTAACGAAGCTGACCCAAGTGTTCAAGTCATCAAAGGTAGTGAGTTATCAACTGAAGCGGATGCTGAGCTAACGAATACGTCTGGCTCGGAAGAGCTAACAGTTGTTGCGCCAGTACATGCTAAGCCAAGCCTAGTATACGAATGGGTTCGCTAGTGATTGTCTTCTGACATGACCGATTGAAATGAATTCATGAAAAAAGCCCTGCAAGAGAAATCTCGCAGGGCTTTTTGTTTGTTGTCACTTTTTTCTATTGATACTAGATCAGGACAACCTAATCCAGGTTACTGCTCGAACTTAGCTTTCTCGGTCTTTTCTACTTCAGAAAGGCGCTTAAGTTTGATGCCTAATTCTTTGGCTCGAAAGCGAGTAAATAAGATATTGCCCGCGAAGCCTAGAGTCGTCAGAAGCAGTTCTACAGCCGCTAATAAGCGCTCGCCACCGTCGACATACAAAATAGTTAATGCGTGTAGGAAGTAGAGCATTAAGACAAAGTTCGCCCAAGCATGCGTATAAGGTTTACCTGCTAGAATGCCCGGTAATGGCAGTAACAGCGGTATAGCCCAAGCGATCGCAAGCGTTACATTACTTAGATGAGGGTGCGGCGAAAGTGTCATCTGCCAAGCAATCACCCAGAATAAAAGCGACAAGTTGCCCGCTAAAGCAAGGTAGCGGAATAGCTTGGTTGTGGGAGACATCGCCTTCTCTGGCATATACATCATTGAGAAATTCCCTTCTGGTTTATTGCGATGCGCGCTAGGCGTTTGCCTAGGTTTTGCGCCAACTCAATTTCATCTTTGCTTAATGAAGCGCTCTCTCCGGTACTACTCGCACCATAGGGTGTGCCACCGGTTTGAGTGGTGTGCAGCGCAGGTTCTGAGTAGGGGATACCCACCACTAACATGCCATGGTGAAGCAGTGGCAACATCATGCTTTGTTGTGTGGTCTCTTGCCCGCCATGCAGTGATGAAGAAGAGGTAAACACGCAAGCTGGCTTATCGATCAGATCGCCATTAATCCACAGTGATGTTGTGCTGTCCCAAAAGTGCTTCATAGGTCCAGCCATGTTGCCAAACCAAACCGGACTGCCTAGCGCTAAACCATCGCAAGAACGGAGCTCTTGCAGTGTCGCAATAGGATCGGTCGGCTGATAGCGTGAATCAGGCTGCTCTTCTACCGTGTACACGTCGTTCACCGTTCTTAACATGGCTTCGCAGTTCGGAATAGATTCAACCCCTCGTGCAATTTGCCTTGCTAGCGCTCGTGTGTTGCCGTGGCGGCTGTAGTAGAGAACAAGAATGTTGATGCTCATATCGGCTTACAGAATCTCTAGCACTTGCTCTGGTGGACGACCAATCTTTGCTTTGTTGTTCGCAACAACAACAGGGCGTTCAAACAGTTTTGGATTTGTCGCCATTGCTGAGAATAGATCTTCATCGGTAACAGATGCATCGCCAAGATTAGCCTCTTTGTAATCCGCTTCTTTGGTGCGCATCATTTCGCGAACATTGTCAAAACCAAGCTGCGTGAAAAGCACTTTAAGTTGCTCGATAGTTAAAGGCGTATCTAGGTATTTGATAACTTCTGGCTGTACGCCGTTTGCTTCAAGCAGTTCGAGAGTTTGACGGCTCTTTGAGCAGCGTGGGTTATGATAAATCACGACGGACATGGTTCTTCCTCATTATTATTTTTGATTTAATTGTTCAGTTGAAGCAATTGTTCAGTTGAAGCCACTTGAGTGGCTTCTTTACTATGTAACGTTGAGCTTTCTTTTTCTTCTGACAACGAACCGCTGCCAATAAATACATTTACTGTAACGACAAGAAGCGTTCACGCTGAATCATTAGTTGATCAATTCGGGCGTCGTAACGTGCTTGTTTTAGGCTGCCGAGCTCTGCGATTTGACTAGCCTGCGTATAGTACTGAATCGCTTTGTTCCAGTTGGCTTGCAGTGCCAAGATCTCTGCACGAGCAGCCAGTTCTTCGTCGCTATTACCCAGGCTTGTATTTACTTTTGAAAGTAGGTGCCAGCCGTTGGTGTCGTTCGGGTTATCGTGCGTGTAACGTTGCAACACGCGAACGGCTTCCTGTAGGTCTTCATTTTCAATCAGCGCATTGGCGTAGTTAATGGTTAGAACAGGGTTGTTTGGTTGGCGAACCAGCGCTGATTCGAGTTCTTTAATCGCAATCTCAGGCTTTTTCTGTTCAATGTGGAGGTCTGAAATGGTATCTAGATAAAACAGGTTGGTTGGGTCGCTGTTGATGAGCTTGGTCAGAATCGGCTCAGCTTTATCTAATTTTTTAGAATCTAAGTAAACCAGAGCTTGGCCATACTCTAATGATGGAACCAAGGCTTTAGGTGCTTTCTTCAACTTACGTTCAAACCAATCTAGAGCGGCATCGTTATTAATGCCGGCATAGCGCGCGACAATGCGAGCTCTTGCTAGATGGTAATCCAGTGATGGGGCCAGTTTAAGTGGCGGATAGCTGCGAGCGCGAGCGCGTGAATCGGTGATTCGATCTTCTGGTAATGGGTGAGTCAGCAGCATTGGGGGTGGTGTGCTGGCATAACGGTATTCATCAGCCAAACGACCGAAGAAACGCGGCATCGCATTCACATCGAACCCTGCTTTCGCCAGTGTATTGATACCAAAGCGGTCAGCTTCTTTTTCATTACTACGGGTGTAGTTGATCTGGCTTTGCATGTTACCAGCGGTTGTGGCAGTTAGAGCTGCGATACCTGCTTCAGGTGCTGCAATGGCCAATAATACAGAGGCTGCTAGCGCTGCGATGGTTGCTGGAGAACGACGAGCTTGATCTTCCATACTACGCGCTAAGTGACGTTGGGTAACGTGCGCGATTTCGTGCGCTAATACTGAAGCCAACTCACTTTCAGATTGTGCATGCAGGAACAGACCTGAGTGCAAAGCAACATAACCACCAAAGAATGCAAAAGCGTTGATGTTGCGGTCTCGGATCATAAAGAACTGGAAAGGTGTCTTTACATCATTCGCGCTTGCGACAAGACGATGGCCAAGCGTATCAATGTACTGGTTGAGAACCGGGTCGTTTACGATAGGCTGGCTGCTTCTGATGATGCGCATGTAGGCATCACCATAGATAAGTTCTTGGTCGATAGTGAGGGTGCCGCCAGCAGCGGTGCCGATATCGGGTAGCTCCAAACTGTTGGTATTCGCCAACGTTGGGGTGCTTAATGTAGCTGCGATGCATAAGCAAGCAATTGAGCGAGCGCGTTTAAACATATTAGTCAGTAATACTCCGTTTCTTCTGACAGTAAGACAAGTGCAATGCAAATTGGTTCTTTATCTGATGTAACCTTTGCCGAGTGCGTGCGCTATCATGAAGGAAGATGAATGAATGATGGCGCGTTTTCAAAAACAGATTACAATACGACCCTTATAATAAGCATCGAGCTCAAGAATGACACCTAATATTCTAGATTTACGCCAAGAGCGCTGTCCAATGGCACTATTATTAGCCAAGCGTCACAGTGTAAAGTTAGAAGTAGGGCAATCATTGTCAATTTATGTCTCTGATAACAGCTCAATGAAAGATATTGTTACTTTTTTGTCTAAGCAAGCCTATGACGTCATCACTGAGGTTTGCTCTAATTACTATCATCTCCTCGTCACTAAAAAGGAATTGCAGTCAGATGCTTGAAATGGTCAATCGTTGGTATAAACGACGTTTCTCTGATCCCCATGCTGTCAGTTTGGTTGCCATCATTCTCTTCGGCTTTATTACGATCTACTTCTTTGGTCATCTCATCGCGCCATTGTTGGTGGCTATTGTATTGGCTTATTTGCTTGAGTGGCCGGTTACCCAACTCCAAAGACTCGGTGTTCCAAGAACGCCATCGGTGATGCTAGTCATCATGATGTTCTTTAGCCTGATGTTGCTGGCGCTGTTTGGCTTAGTGCCTACCATTTGGGAGCAAGTGGGTAATCTCATCAATGATATTCCAAGTATGTATGGCGGCTTACAGAAGTTCATCGCGACCATTCCTGAGCGCTATCCTGAGTTAGCAAACTTGCAGATCGTTGAATCGATTGTGTCTAACGCGAAAAATAAAGCATTAGGTTTTGGTGAAAGTGTTGTTAAAGGTTCTTTAGCTTCCCTTGTGAGCTTGGCTACGCTTGCGGTTTACTTGATTCTTGTGCCACTGTTGATCTTCTTCTTACTAAAAGATAAAGAAGAGATGATCAGCATGGCGAGTGGTGTGCTACCGAAAAATCGTCGTCTAGCGACCAAGGTTTGGGTTGAGATGAACCAACAAATCTCAAACTATATTCGCGGCAAGGTACTTGAGATCTTGATCGTCGGTGGTGTCAGCTACGTGACCTTTGCGATTCTAGATTTACGTTATTCAGCTCTGCTGGCTGTCGCGGTTGGCTTCTCGGTACTGATTCCTTATATCGGTGCGGCAGCTGTGACCGTTCCAGTTGCGATTGTTGGCCTGTTCCAGTGGGGATTAGAGCCTCAATTCTACTGGCTGTTATTGGCTTACGGTATTATCCAAGCGCTAGATGGCAACGTGCTCGTTCCTGTTCTGTTCTCTGAAGCCGTGAACCTACACCCAGTAGCGATTATTGTAGCGGTGTTGGTGTTTGGCGGACTGTGGGGATTCTGGGGCGTATTCTTTGCTATCCCGCTTGCTACGCTGGTGAAAGCGGTTTGGAATGCTTTACCGAGTCATGCTCTCGACGATGACCCTGAGCATCAATCGTAATTGAAGATCAATACAGTTGAGTAAGTATTAAAAAGGCCGAATATCCATGATATTCGGCCTTTTTGTATTTGGATTAGTCAATTGTGAACTTAGATCATCTAGGTATGAAATTAGGTCATCAATTCACTAGAAACAACATTAAGCTTCTGGATTGAAGTAGTCTAGAACCACTTCGTGGTGAGTCTTAGTCTTGAACTTGTTGAAGACGTGTTCAATCTGACCTTCTTCATCAATTAGGAAGCTAATACGGTGCAGACCGTCGTACACTTTGCCCATGAATTTCTTCTCTCCCCAAACACCAAACTGCTCAGCAACGCTGTGGTCTTCATCTGATAGCAGTGTGAAGTTTAGAGATTTCTTCTCGACGAAATTTGGTAGGCGTTTTACTGGATCAACACTCACACCTAGAACAACCACATTTAGGTCATCAAGCTGTGCTTTGATATCACGCAGACCTTCAGCTTGCACAATACAACCTGGAGTCATTGCTTTTGGGTAAAAATAGAAAAGGACTTTTTTACCTTTGAAGTCACCAAGAGATACGATATTGCCATCTTGATCAGGAAGAGAAAAAGCAGGTGCTGGAACACCAGCCGTTAGCGTATTCATGATATTTCCTTTTTAAAAACTGTTTTTGATAAAGTTGAGCGAGCCTTGTACGGATAGGCTCTGACACAGCGCGTCAAATTCTTCTTGTAGCTGCATCAAATTACATTCTGATTGCACAGAAGCGGTAATAGAGATATGGAATTGGTCGTTGTCGAGCTGAACTTTAGATTTATTGATGGTTCGGGCGCTCAGCGAGTCGAGTCCTATGTTGCGGTCAGCAAAGAACTGAGTGAACTGCTCGGTAAGGCCGATTTTATCGTCTGACTCAACGAACACCTCTACTGTGTAAGAGTTCTCAATAACATCATGAGTTGAGGTTCGCTTCATAATCGTAATCAAGTCGTGCTCTTGTCCAAGCAAGGGCAGGGTGGTTTCAACGCGGGTGATGTTGTTTGCCTTTCCAGACAGCAGCATGATAAGCGTAAATTCTTCGCCAAATAGAGCGATACGGCTATCAATAATGTTACAGCCTGATTGGGTGACTAAATGAACCACTTGGTTGCATACACCTGGGCGATCTGTGCCCACAGCTGTGATTACTAGATGTTGAGTCATAAAATCACGTCTCTTTATATTCCATTGATTCATGCATGTTAGCACAGTTAGCTCGTGGAATAAGCGTGCGTACGGGGCTTTTTATGAGGCACCTTGCTTCTAACATGCAACCAATGATAAGAATATCGAGAGCGTTAAAAAATGAGATTGAGTGGTGAGAGCACAGCTTACTTGTTACTGACATCCAGTGCTGTGCTATCCGCTAGATTGAGCGCAGGTTACCCAAATTCTCGGTAGAACGCCGTTAGAAGTCGTTTTACCTCAAACATACGACAATATTTAATGCAGATGTTGCCGGTAAGCCACTTTAATGTCTTGTGTTTATTGATTGGCTTACAGTAACATGCAAAAAGAATAAATTAAGGGAGATAGACATGTTTTCAGGAAGTATCGTTGCGCTAGTTACGCCATTTAATACAGATGGTGAAGTGGATTTCGACAGCCTTAAAAAGTTAGTTGAGCACCATGTTGCTGCAGGTAGTGATGGTCTGGTTGCGGTTGGCACAACAGGTGAGTCTTCAACACTCACTATTGAAGAGCATGTCAAAGTCGTCAATAAGATCGTTGAATTTGCTGATGGTCGTATTCCCGTTATCGCTGGTACAGGTGCAAATGCAACTCACGAATCTGTTCTATTCAGCCGTTTGCTGAATGGTTCTGGTATTGCTGGTTGCCTGAGCGTAACGCCTTACTACAACAAACCAACTCAAGAAGGTTTGTACCAACACTACAAAGCGATTGCTGAAGTCAGTGACGTTCCACAAATCCTATACAATGTACCAGGTCGTACTGCTGTAGACTTGTTACCTGAAACGGTTGCTCGCCTTGCTGAGATCGAAAACATCGTTGCACTTAAAGATGCGACGGGTGATCTCGACAGAATTGCAATTCACCGTGAACTTTGTGGCGAAGATTTTATCTTACTAAGTGGTGATGACTTAACAGGTCTAGAATTTGTTAAGCGTGGTGGCGATGGCGTGATCTCTGTAACAAACAATGTTGCAGCCGCTGATATGGCAACCATGTTCAAGTTAGCGAAAGAAGGCAAGTTTGAAGAAGCAGAAGCGATCAATGAGCGTTTGATGCCTCTACATAAGAATTTGTTCGTTGAGTCCAACCCTATTCCCGTAAAATGGGCGGTTCATAAAATGGGTCTGATTGCTGAAGGTGGCTTACGTCTACCGTTGACTGAATTGTCAAAGCCAGCTCAACCCGTTGTTGCTCAAGCAATGACTGAAGCGTGCATTTACTAAAAACGTATGAAGTGATGCCGAAGTGAACCTTCGGCATTTAGGAGTATAAATGAAGTATTCTCACCAGCTAGTGATTGGATCACTGGCTGTTTTCGTTCTTACAGCATGTTCTGGCAGCCCGACTCAACGTCGCCAAGCCAAAGATGATTTCGAATACTTAGAAACACCTGAGTTTTCACAATGGCAGCTGCCTGAAGATGCTCAACCTCAGTTCTATCCAAATTTTGACATCCCAAGTGGTGAGTTCAGTGGTGGTACAGGCCGTGAAGTGGATATTCGTCCGCCGCAACAGGTTCTTGAGCTGATCCCAGGTGCTCGAGCTGAACGTCAAAATGGTGAAGTGACACTATGGCTTCTTCGTGCTGAAGAGGCAGACCGCGTGTGGCAAACGGCTGTAGATATGCTGGCACAACGTGGCATTGGTATTCGTGAACAGTCAGAAAACGATATTGAGACCGATTGGGTTACTTGGGTTTCTGAAGATGAAGAAGTAGAGATCGGCAGTCGCTACTCTATCTCTCGTTTCCAAGCGAACAACCGCCATGGCTTCAAGATCAACCTTATCGATTGGCGTGAAGGCTCTGAAGAGAAGCCGGTATCGGCAACCAATAAGGAGCGTTACAACGCGTTCTTAACGAACCTAGTGATGGCTAAGTACGATGAAAACCTTCGTGCTGAAGCGGCGTTGAAAGCACAAGAGCTGGTTAAACGCATTCCAATCTCAATGGGTGCTGACCGCAGTGGCTTCCCTGTGATCATTGCTCGTACTCCATACAATGTATTGTGGCAGCGTTTGCCTACCTTGCTACCGACTATGGGCTTTGAGCTTGAAGAGCGTAACCAGTCTCAAGGTACTGTAAAAGCTAAGTATGCTGCGCCAGATGATGAATTCTGGGAAACAATTGGCCTACAACCCATTGATTTGGCTCCAGGCACTTACACTTTCTTGTTTGGTGATCTTGGTAACCGTACGTCAATTAACGTAACGGATGCATCAGGTAAGCCAGTAGAAGAAGAGCTACTGAAGTCAATGGTACCGGTACTAGCACATGTTGCTGACCAAACCAAAGATGACAAAGAAGCTGATGCAGAGTAAGTAAGCTGAATGAGCATAGCTGAAAAACCACAGAGTAAGTCATATCAGCCCTGTGGTTAGCTAAAGCCAATAAAAAAGAGGACACATTGTGTCCTCTTTTTTGTATTCGTTGATTAGTCTTCAGCGGATTATTAACAAATTAGATTGGCTCCTTAGAGCTACAAAATTAAGCGTCTTTGTTGTTCGTAGACTCATCTTTTTGAGCTTTCTCTTGGTTCTGTTTATCCAATTGATTGAGCTTGTCTAAGTCTTTCTCTGTTTTGTTACGACCAGTCAGATCCATATTGGCGGTCTGTTTGAGCGCAGCAATATTACCCACCACAACACTAACCACGATGATGATGATCACCCAAGGGTTTGTAAGCCACTCCAACATAAGCGCTCCTAATGACTGATATTCGCCACGAAGCGCGCATAGATCTCGTCTAGCTGCTCCATAATAATCTCATACCCTAATATTGGCTTAGATTGGAGTTGCTTGCCAAGTAAAGAGGGAGATAACTGTGATAAACACAACTCTGATACTTTTCGATGGCTGATATGCCATGGTTCGATCGCCACACCGCCGAGGTCTTGGCTGTACGGAAAGAAGAACCCAAATTGAGATGCATTGGCAAAAAGCCATTGGTAAAACGCTTGCTGGTGGCCAGTAAGGTATTCCCATGGTTCCAGTTGCAGCTGTGTGCCTTCAGGTAAGTGATTACGAGCAAAGACATCAAAGTCACAACCCCAATGGTGACGACTCGCCCCAGGTAGTGCAGACCACCTCAGTATCGCTGACAACTTTTGATGTTCACTGAGTCTTGAAGCATCAAGTGGTTGGCTTTCTGAGTCTAATATTGGTGCTTCACCAGAAAACTTACGGTTCCAAATCAGAGATTGCCTTTCATAGTCGCGAAAGCCACTGGCAATCTCCATTTTAAAGCCAGCGAGTTGAGCAGCTTCAATCAAACTGTTTAGGTCATCTTTGACATAACTGTGAACCAAGAATGTCTTGGTGCCAATCAGGTTAGGTTCCAGATGAGAATCTGATTGCCCGGTAAGCTGCTCTGGTGTCATAACGCGTCTCTCAATAATTAGATGCTATCAATCGCTGATGAAAAAACTATTTAGCGAACAGGTTCACTAATGTTCTCTCATACATGTCGGTTAGCTTCTCTAAGTCAGCCACTTTCACGCATTCGTTAACCTTGTGAATGGTGGCATTAACCGGACCTAGCTCTACGACTTGCCCTTTCATGCGCGCAATAAAGCGTCCGTCAGATGTACCACCTGTAGTCAGTAGTGCTGGTTTTACGTCATTAACGTGACCAACGGCATCAACAATAGCATCAAGCAGTGAGCCTGCGTCTGTTAAGAACGGGTCGCCATTGAATGTCCATTTCAAATCGTATTCGAAATCGTACTTGTCGAGTGTATTTGTGATTCGTTCAACGATGATGTCGTTGTTTAACTCAGTGCTAAAGCGAAGATTAAACTGAACATTAAATTCACCAGGAATAACGTTTGACGCGCCCGTGCCCGCACTTACATTTGGGATCTGGAAGCTGGTTGGTGGGAAGTAGTCATTACCTTTGTCCCACTCGGTCGTTGCCAGTTCGTTGATCGCAAGTAGAGAGCTGTGTACTGGATTGTTCGCTAGGTGAGGGTAGGCAACATGACCTTGTGTGCCTTTAATCGTGAGATCGCCAGTAATAGAACCACGACGGCCGTTCTTCACAACGTCACCAACATACTCAGTACTTGATGGTTCACCAACAATACACATATCGATGTTTTCACCACGGGCCATTAGTGCTTCAACAACACGGACTGTACCGTTGATGAAAGGGCCTTCTTCATCTGACGTGATTAGGAAACCGATTGAACCTGTGTGGTCTGGGTGTTTAGCTATGAACTGCTCTACAGCAACGATCATTGAAGCCAAAGAGCCTTTCATGTCTGCCGCGCCGCGACCGTGTAGGAAACCATCTACGATAGTCGGTTCGAATGGCTTGGTGTGCCACTGTTCAATCGGGCCTGCAGGTACAACATCGGTGTGGCCTGCAAAGGCAAATAGAGGCGCCTCTGTACCACGGCGAGCCCAAAAGTTCGTCGTATCTTCAAATACCATCACTTCGATTTCGAAGCCGAGTGCTTTTAAGCGTTCAATCATTAAATCTTGGCAGCCTGCATCTTCAGGGGTTACTGATTGGCGGCTAATGAGGTCTTTTGCCAGAGCCAAAGTTGGGCTATCTGTCATCCTTGAATTCCTTGTTTAAATAAAACGTCTAGTCATTAATTTTTAGGGCGCTGATTTAATGATCAACGTCCAGTAGTCTGTCTATCTAAATACAGTGCTCTAAGCAAAAATAGCGGCGTATTGGTCGGCTTTAAATCCGATATGAAGCTTACCGTCTACTTTTAGTATTGGTCGCTTAATCATTGCTGGTTGTTCAACAAGCAGAGTCACGGCTTTGTCTTCCGTTAATGTATCTTTCTGTTCTTGTGAAAGTTGGCGATAAGTCGTACCACGTTTGTTCAATACAAGTTCCCAGCCAAGTTCTGAACAGAAGGTCGTAACCAACTCTTCAGTGATGCCTTGTTTACGATAATCGTGAAATTCGAACTTGATCCCTTCAGCTTCGAGCCATTTCTTTGCTTTTTTAATGGTGTCGCAGTTTGGAATGCCAAACATAGTGATAGTCATTGTTCTTCCTTTGGGTGATTTTATTTCGTTGTTATGAGTTGAATCCTATCAGGAAGCTGCAATTCAGACAAAATAGAGTGAGGAATATTTCATAGAGTGAAAAAAAACAGTAAGAAAATGTCACTATTGGAGACTTATTGATCAACCTCAACATGTTGTCAGCGAAAAAAGAAATAATTGAGTTGCACATATATAGGAGGTGTCAATGGAGTTGAGTCCTGTTTTTGCAAGGCGGCTATATTTAGCATTGTTAGTGGAAAGCCTTGATAGGCCAAATGTGCCTAAACTCATCGAAAAAACGGGTTGGCCTCGTCGTACTATTCAAGATGTACTCAAGGCGTTACCGGGGATCGGTATCGAACTTATGTTTGTTCAAGATGGGCGACGTCATAATGATGGCTATTACCAGTTATCCGACTGGGGTCCATTTGACAGTCAATGGGTTATCCAGCGTAAAGGCGATATAGCAATAAGCCTTGGATTTAGTGCATAAGCCAGCGAAAGCTGGCTTTCTTTTTTGCAGTAAAAGTAGAAGTAGAAATCGAAGTGGTAGCCTCTCGCTCATTTGAGCGCTGAGCTGTCTAACTATGTTTCTACCTACTTATACAGTTTCTGCCTACTTACACCGATAGGCAGTGCCCAACATAGTCACGGAAGTGGAAAAGTCTTGGGGAAGTGTAAATATCACGGTATCTGCACCTAACTCAATCGTATTTGACTTGAGCTCATTCATCGCGCCCTGAATCAAGGTGTCATTTGGGTAAAACAGGTAACTATACCAATGGCCCTCGCTGCCAGTGACTTCCCCTTTATACTGACATTTATCGATATTAATCACGCCATGGTAATCCATTTGCACGTTGGCAGCTTCGCTATGAGGCGTTGATGTCGGTGTCGTGCAACCGAGTAACACGCTACTCATAGCCAAAGCGATTAATTCCTTTTTCATACGCTTATCCTGTTATTTCATCAAATAAATCGCGAAACCTATCCAGCTTGCGAACAATAATAACCACGGCAATTTACTGGCGTGATTTGATGTTGTTTCATTATTCGAGTCGACATTCTGTTCTTGGTCTTGGTTCGCTTGTAGAGTCTGCTTCTCTTTTTGTACGCGCTTTTTAGCTTTATCGGCTTGGCGGCCACGTTCTTTCTGCTGCTTTTTATAGAGTGCGATGCCTTTCTCGATACCTTGAGCAATCAACTTGGTTTGTTCTTTGGTTTGAGCTGGCTTTTGCGTCGCTTTGGCTATCTTCAGTGCTTCTTGTTGAGATTCAACAGATGGTGTATTAGTTTTCTTTTTCATACTGAGTTCGATAATTAAAACGGATTAACCAATAAGATAACGCAAACCTAGTTAAGTATGAATGATTTGCGTTAAAGTGTTGGTTTGAAAATAAGTGAAAGTGAGATTTGTGCGGTACTCCATAGAACAATACGACAAGCACGGCTTTTTAAAAGCCCCAATCCTATTATGGTTAGGTTGGCTATTTCTGGCGAAAGCTTTGGTCGTTTTCATTGTTGCAGGTGCAAGCCGAGAGTCGGGCACTGATATCCTCGAAATCATCTATCCAGATCATCAAATGTTTTATGTTGGGATTGCATTGAGTATTCCGAGCTTGTTACTCATGTGGTTGTTTGGACTCAGATCACCAGATAGAAAGCGCCTTAATAAAGTGGTTTCATGGGGACGTTGGGTCTCCATGATGGCTATCTTGGCACAAGGAACCCATACACTTTATTTAATCTATTTAGATAACGGATGGTTCCGTTGGTCTAATGCTATCACCCTATTGTTGCTCCTATGGTTAGCGCTTTATCTAACCAATAGCCATGCCGCCAGGGATTGCTTTAAAGTGGTTGAGCACGAAGACTGATTTTCATCAAAACATTTGCCCCATTCACAATTATACTAAGAAGCTAAAAATGAAAGGATTAATCTATGCTTAACACCTCAAATGAGCAGCCTAAAATTCAAAGTGCTATCTTGCCAGAAGCAGGGCCTTTCGCTCTTTATGTTCAACTAAAAGTGAATGAGAACGCTGCTAACGTATTAGCGGAACTTCAAAAGCTTCCGAGTTTAATCGACGAACTAAACCAAACTCAACCAGATGCGAACTTAACGGCATCGGTTGCGTTTTCAAAAGCTTTTTGGGATAAGTTCGAGCAAGCTTCCCCCTCTGATTTGATTGATTTCCCTGCGCTTGGTAAAGGTGATGTCACTGCACCGAGCACATTGTCAGATGTTCTGATTCACTGTCATTCAAATAGACACGATCTGCACTTCTTTATCTTACGTAAATTGCTATCTGAAGTAGCAGCGGACGTTGAAGTAGTTGATGAAACCTACGGTTACCGCTTCCTAGATTCTCGTGACATGACTGATTTCGTTGATGGCACTGAAAATCCAAAAGACGCACAGCGCGCTGAAGTAGCGATTGTTCCTGAAGGTGAATTCGCGGGTGGTAGTTATGTGATGGTGCAGCGTTTTGTGCACAACCTGCCAGCTTGGAATCGATTGAATGTCTCAGCACAAGAGAAAGTGGTTGGCCGCACTAAACCGGACTCTATCGAGCTAGATGATGTTCCAGCGGCGTCTCACGTTGGTCGCGTGGATATCAAAGAAGAAGGCAAGGGTCTTAAGATTGTTCGTCACAGCCTACCTTACGGTACCGCTACGGGCGATCACGGCTTACTGTTCATTGCTTACTGTAATGTTCGTCATAACTTCGATGCGATGTTAGAGAGCATGTACGGCGTAACAGATGGTAAAACAGACCAACTGCTTCGCTTTACTAAAGCAGTGACAGGCGCTTACTACTTTGCGCCTTCGACTGACATGTTGAGTGCATTAACGATTAAGTAAATCACCTCGTATGCAGTAAAGAACGGGAGCCTTAGGGCTCCTTTTTTATTAAAGCTTTATATGAACTGGTCGATATAAGAGCAATCGTGAGTTTTATTCATATTTTTGTAAGTGAAGGTCTATGGCTATAACTGTTAATACAAATGTCTCAGCTTTAGTAGCTCAGAAAAACCTCTCTAATGCTAATAACATGCTGAATCAATCTTTGGAGCGCTTAGCTTCAGGGAGCCGTATTAATAGTGCAAAAGACGATGCGGCTGGCTTACAAATCTCGAATCGATTAGAAGCACAGATGAGTGGCATTGATGTTGCTGTTCGTAATGCTAACGACGGTATCTCCATTATGCAGACAGCAGAAGGAGCGATGAATGAAACCACCAATATCATGCAGCGCATGCGAGATTTGTCACTGCAGGCGAGCAATGGCTCGAATAGCCAGTCGGAAAGGACGGCTATTCAAGAAGAAGTGACAGCTCTAAATGATGAGTTGAATCGAATTGCTGAAACAACGTCATTTGGCGGTAAAAAACTCCTTAACGGTAGCTTTGGTAGTTCTTCATTTCAAATCGGTGGCAGTTCTGGTGAAGCGGTGCAGATAGGTTTGAAAAACATGCGCACCGATGACATCAATATGGGTGGTTTTAGCTATGTCGCCAATGGCATGGCAAGTGACTCGTGGGAAGTCAAATCCAACCAGAATGATATGACGATGTCGTTTACCGACCGTTTTGGTCAGCCACAAGAGCTCACCATCAACGCGAAAGAAGGCGATGATATCGAAGAGTTGGCGACTTATATTAACGGTCAAACGGATCTCGTCTCTGCTTCCGTCAATGATGAAGGGCAGCTTCAGATCTATATGTCTGGCGAAGACACCGCAGGCACGATCTCTTTCTCAGGTTCGTTAGCCAGTGAACTTTCGATGTCGGCGGGTTATTACGAATCAGTCGATGACATCAATGTGACTAATGTAGGTGGCGCGCAGCGTGCTGTCTCTATTTTAGACACAGCGATGAAGTATGTTGATAGTCATCGTTCTGAACTAGGGGCAATGCAAAATCGTTTTGATCATGCCATCAATAACCTTGAAAATGTTCATGAGAACTTGGCGACATCTAACAGCCGAATCAAAGATACCGACTACGCCAAAGAAACCACTCAAATGCTCAAGCAACAAATACTACAACAAGTCAGTACTACTATTTTGGCTCAAGCTAAGCAAGCGCCCAATCTAGCTTTAACGCTGCTGGGCTAATAAATTACCTCAAATTTTATAAAGGTAATTCAGCTTAACTAAAGCCCTTTGGTTAATAAAAGCACAACTTTTCGCTCGACCAACTTATCGACAACTTTAGCGTTTTTCTCATCTTTTTTTGATAATTTTACTGCCAGTCACGCTTTCTTCCCCTTTCTCTCTATTTCGTTAATTTTGTTGTTTTTTTCCTAAAGGTTTCAGCATTCACGCCGTTATTAATAGTAACTTAGAGATAACTACTTGGTTTTCCGAGACGTCGGAAACCGCTATACCGGAAAATCAATTGGAGAAGTCACCATGGCAGTGAATGTAAATACAAACGTTTCAGCGATGACAGCGCAACGTTACCTAAACAACGCAAACAGCGCACAACAAACATCAATGGAGCGTCTAGCTTCAGGCTCTAAAATCAACAGCGCGAAAGATGACGCTGCGGGCCTACAAATATCGAACCGTTTGAACGTTCAGAGTCGTGGTCTTGATGTTGCTGTACGTAACGCGAACGACGGTATCTCTATTGCACAAACTGCTGAAGGTGCAATGAACGAGACAACGAACATCCTGCAACGTATGCGTGATTTGTCTCTACAATCTTCAAACGGCTCAAACTCAAAATCTGAGCGTGTAGCGATTCAAGAAGAAGTAACAGCACTGAACGACGAACTGAACCGTATCGCGGAAACGACGTCTTTTGGTGGTAACAAGCTGCTTAACGGTACTCACGGTACTAAATCATTCCAAATCGGTGCGGACAACGGTGAAGCGGTAATGCTTCAACTGAAAGACATGCGCTCTGATAACGCTCAGATGGGTGGTAAGAGCTACCAAACTGAGAACGCAAAAGACAAAGACTGGAACGTTCAAGCTGGCGCAAACGACCTAAAAATGTCGTTCACTGATAACTTCGGCCAAGCACAAGAAATCGATGTGTCTGCGAAAGCGGGCGACGACATCGAAGAGCTAGCAACGTACATTAACGGTCAACAAGATTCTGTTAAAGCGTCTGTAACTGAAGACGGTAAGCTGCAAATGTTTACTGGTAACAATAAAGTTGAAGGCGAAGTAGCATTCTCTGGCAGCCTTGCTGGCGAACTAGGCATGCAACCTGGCAAAGATGTAACCGTTGATACTATCGACGTAACATCAGTTGGCGGCGCACAAGAATCTGTTGCAGTTATCGATGCGGCACTTAAGTATGTAGATAGCCACCGTGCTGAGCTAGGTGCTTTCCAAAACCGTTTTGACCACGCTATCAGCAACTTAGACAACATTAACGAGAACGTTAACGCATCTAAGAGCCGTATTAAAGATACTGACTTCGCGAAAGAAACGACTCAGATGACTAAGTCTCAGATCCTTTCTCAAGCATCAAGCTCGATTCTTGCTCAAGCGAAGCAAGCGCCTAACTCGGCACTTAGCCTATTAGGTTAATCGATTAAAAAGCCACGTTGACACGTTGGTTATAAGCGCTGTTGATCATAAACGTTAACGTAAGGCTTCCACAAATTAGCTCGTGGTGAGAGATGAGCGCTAAACAGACCCAGCTTCGGCTGGGTTTTTTATTGCCTGCAATTTGGCGAAGGTGTATTTGAAAAAGTGTAATGTTGGTAAGCAGGAGCAAAAGCGAGATTCCCTATCACGTTCGTTCCTCACTGTAGGGAATGACGACTATAGAGAGGTATTTGACTTATTGCCTACCTGAATCGAAGTCTTTAGTCGTCATCTCAGAATCGAGTAGAACGAGATATCAGAGATCTCTGTTTGTTAAAATTCACAAGTGTAATTTGATGTATAGGCGAAATGCCTTGAATAGCGCTTAACAACGTTTAGTAAAAAACTAGGTCGGATAGCAGGGGACAAACGGTCAGTGTAGTTGTCATTGGTTGAGGGAACTAGGAGAAGGGTTTCGGTGTGATAGTCAGTAATGCCTATCTGAGGTATTGAACAAATATAACAGGCACAAAAAACGCCACCCTTAGGTAGCGTTTTAATTAAAGCAGTTAAGTAATCGAGATTACTTAGTTACTTTAAGAACTGGAGTTTCGCCAACAGTTACAGAACCAGAAAGCTTGTTCAGCTCCTTGATTTCGTCCATGTTAGAGATAACAACTGGAGTAAGCGTAGATTTCGCTTTCTCTTCTAGAAGCGCTAGGTCGAAAGTGATGATAGTGTCACCAGCTTTAACAGATTGACCTTCTTCAGCAACACGAGTGAAGCCTTCGCCTTTAAGTTCAACAGTATCGATACCGAAGTGAACGAAAAGCTCAACACCGTCGTCAGACTCGATAGAGAATGCGTGGTTAGTTTCGAAGATCTTACCGATAGTACCGTTAACTGGAGCTACCATTTTATCGCCAGCTGGTTTGATAGCGATGCCGTCACCAACGATTTTTTCAGCGAAAACTACATCTGGCACGTCTTCGATGTTTACGATTTCACCAGAAAGAGGTGCGATGATTTCGATTGCACCAGCATCAGCGCTGTCATCAGATACAAGCTTTTTCAGTTTGTCAAACAGACCCATTGTGTCATGCTCCTAACGTTTAGTTTTATTCTGTAGAATATACTATACCAATCTAACAAATTAGACGACTATTTTTAGCCGTCTAACTTTATTAAGCTCTTGGTGATTACTGAGTTTTCTCAGCGATGAATTTTTCTACGCAAGCTTCAATTTCTGCAGCTGTAGGTAGAGATAGCGCTTCGTCAGCCATAGCTTTAACTTCTGCGAAGTTAGAGTTACGGATTACTTTCTTAACTTTAGGGATAGAGATACCGCTCATAGAGAACTCATCTAGACCCATACCAAGAAGAAGTAGAGTTGCACGCTCATCGCCTGCTAGCTCGCCACACATACCTGTCCATTTGCCTTCTTTATGAGAAGCATCGATTACTTGCTTGATTACAAGAAGAACCGCTGGAGACAGTGGGTTGTAAAGGTGAGAAATCATCTCGTTACCACGGTCAACTGCAAGAGTGTATTGCGTTAGATCGTTAGTACCGATAGAGAAGAAAGCCACTTCGTTAGCAAGGTGGTGTGCGATTGCAGCAGCTGCTGGAGTCTCAACCATTACGCCAATTTCGATGTCTTCATCGAAAGCATGACCTTCAGCGCGAAGTTCAACTTTGTACTCTTCGATTGCTTTTTTCAGTTCACGGATCTCTTCGATAGAAATGATCATTGGGAACATGATACGTAGCTTACCGTGTGCAGATGCACGAAGAATGCCGCGTAGTTGGTCGCGTAAGATTTCACGACGATCCAAGCTGATACGTACTGCACGCCAGCCTAGGAAAGGGTTCATCTCTTGTGGAAGATCCATGTATGGTAGATCTTTATCGCCACCGATATCCATAGTACGGATAATCACTGACTCACCGTGCATTGCTTCAGCTACTTCTTTGTAAGCAACGTATTGCTCTTCTTCAGTAGGAAGTGCAGTACGGTCCATGAATAGGAATTCAGTACGGTACAGACCAACACCTTCGCCACCGTTGCGCAGGATACCGTCACAGTCTTTAACTGTACCGATGTTGCCGCAAACTTCTACTTGATGGTTATCAAGTGTGATAGCTGGTAGGTCTTTAAGTTTTGCTAGTTCAGCCGCTTCTGCTTCAAAATCAGATTTGATTTTCTTAGCTTCTGCTAATTCAGCGTCAGAAGGGTTGATGATGATCTTATTGTTCATCGCGTCTAGCACAAGCATGTCGCCGTTCTTAACTTGCTTAGTGATATCGTTAGTACCTACGATAGCTGGAAGCTCAAGTGAACGTGCCATGATTGATGTATGAGATGTACGACCGCCGATGTCACAAGCGAAACCAAGAACGTAGTCTAGGTTGATTTGTGCAGTTTCAGATGGCGTTAGGTCGTAAGCAACTAGGATAACTTGTTCATTGATATCTGCTAGAGACACAATGTTAATGCCTAGTGCATTTTTAACGAAGCGAGTACCGATATCACGGATATCAGTCGCACGTTCTTTTAGGTACTCATCATCAAGTGACTCAAGTGCAACAGCTTGCTCTTCGATCACTGTGTAGATCGCGTTGTCTGCGTGCATTTTGTCTTTCTTGATGAGTGCTAAAATCTCTTCTTCTAGCTCTTCATCTTCAAGCAGCATGATATGGCCTTCAAAGATTGCTTCTTTTTCTTCGCCAAAAGTTTCAAGTGCTTTTTGCTTTACAACTTCAAGTTGTTGAGAAGATTTGTTACGAGCGTCAAAAAAACGCTGAACTTCTGCTTCAACTTGATCGTCTGAGATAGATTGAGTGTTTAGGACAATTTCATCTTCTTGAAGTAGTAGTGCTTTACCGAAAGCAATACCAGGAGATGCTAGGATGCCTGAAATCATAGCCTTACCTTAGTTGTTCAACTGTAAACGGGAGAATGTGTGACTTTAAGTCGTCGACTAATGTCGCGCTTATCGCTATCTATTTCGAACAAAGCCACTTTGCTGTGCAAAATGGCTTTGAAAGAAGGAGACCGTATTAGTGTAGTTGATCCATAAGAGCAACTAGGTGGTCTACTGCTTGCTGAGCTTGAGGGCCTTCAGCAGAAATAGTTACGTTAGTACCTTTTACTAGGCCTAAAGTTTGTAGTTTGAACAGGCTTTTAGCGCTAGCGCTTTTGCCGTTAGAAGTCACTGTGATGTCAGCGTCGAAAGATTTTGCTTCTTTAACGAACTGTGCAGCTGGACGTGTGTGAAGGCCGTTTTCTGCTGTGATTTCTACTTGCTTCTCGTACATTTTATATACCCCAATTAATTTATTTTTTGTAAGTTTGTAACCAGATTAGCTTAACTGCTTTAGCCCAAATGCGCTAGAGGCTAGTACGCCATGTTCGTGTTAGAACTTAGACTGGTTATAAATTTTTATCCAGCCATGGTCGTCTTTTGTTGAGTACTCATGACTTTCAGAATTTGTTTATTGCTTCTTTTATTTTGAAGCGAAAAATAAAACAGACCCGATATTACCAAAGGTGGGGCAGGGATCAACAAAAAAGCCCCTAAACGGGGCTTTTTTGGACGAAAAATTGATTTGACCACATATTATTGTTGGTTCTCTTTCTCCGTAAAGATGCCTGCAAATAGGGCTGTACTTAGGTAACGTTCGCCAGAGCTTGGCAGCACGGTGACAATGGTTTTTCCTGCAAATTCAGGTAGTTCCGAGATTCTGTTCGCCGCTACTACTGCTGCGCCAGACGAGATGCCCGCAAGAATACCTTCCTCTTTCATTAGGCGTTGAGCCATCTCAATCGCTTCTTCAGAAGTTACTGGCTCTACACGGTCGATAAGGTCTAAATCTAGGTTTCCAGGGATAAAGCCTGCACCAATACCTTGGATTTTGTGCGGAGCTGGTTTGATTTCTTCGCCAGCAAGCGCTTGTGCAATCACTGGAGACTCTGCTGGTTCAACCGCTACAGAAGTGATTGCTTTACCTTTCTCGCCTTTAATGTAACGGCTTGTACCAGTAAGCGTACCGCCGGTACCTACACCTGCGACAAATACATCGATTTCGCCGTCTGTTGCTTCCCAAATTTCAGGGCCAGTTGTCTTCTCGTGAATTTGTGGGTTAGCTGGGTTGTTGAATTGCTGAAGTAGCAGATATTTTTCTGGATCTGAAGCGACAATTTCTTCTGCTTTAGCTATCGCGCCGTTCATGCCTTTTGGTGCTTCAGTAAGAACTAAGTTTGCACCTAGTGCTTTAAGCAACTTACGACGCTCTAGGCTCATTGACTCAGGCATCGTTAGCGTTAGCTTGTAACCGCGAGCGGCTGCTACGAATGCAAGAGCAACACCTGTATTACCACTGGTAGGTTCAACAAGCTCGATACCTGGTTTTAAAGTTCCTGCTTTTTCTGCTTCCCAGATCATGTTTGAACCGATACGACACTTAACGCTGAAGCTTGGGTTACGAGCTTCAATCTTAGCTAGAACGTTGCCTTTGCTTACTTTGTTAAGGCGGACTAGCGGTGTGTTACCAATCGTTAGGGTGTTGTCTTCGTAGATCTTGCTCATGCGATATTCCTTCATTTAATGACAGAACTAAACGTAGTATATCAATCACTTTACCGTCTAGTGTCTTTCGATGTTTGTTTAGCTTGAATTTAGATTAAACAAGTTGAAAAAAAGGTAAAAGGATTAAAAAGTTATATCATATAGATATGTAGCAGAGTTCACGCCTATCTTTATTGTGTTCAGAACTTCAAAAAGATAGGCGTTGTTAAAGAGAGAATGAAGGTTATAGACGAGAGCGCAGAGCTTGGTCTTTAAACTCAGCAACCCACATTGCAGTAGCACCGCAGACGGCAACGGGCATGACGATCAGATTTAAAATTGGAATCGTTGTGAAAACAGACACAAGTGCACCGAAGCTATAGCTCTTACCTTGTTTTTGTTTCAAATTGTTTCTCATATCATCAAATTTGATTTTGTGGTTATCAAATGGATAGTCGGCGTACTGGATCGCTAACATCCATGCTGTGAAAATGAACCATAAAAACGGTGCAACGGTTTGTCCCAGTGCTGGAATTAACAAAAGTAGGAATAAACCTATCGCTTTTGGCAGAATGTAGACAAGCTTGCGCCATTCTCTCGCTAAAATACGTGGAGTATCTTTGAGTGCATCCAGCAAACCATCGTCATTTACTTTTTTGCCACTGAGTAGCTCTTCTACCTTTTCTGCGAGCAACCCATTGAAAGGTGCGGCAATGAAGTTAGCTAGCGTACTAAAGAAATATGAAAACGTGGCTAAGACGGTTAACACAAGTAGTGGCCATAGAATGTATGACAACCACGACAAAAAGCTTGGTAATGCGCCAATCCAGCCCTCAATCCAAGTGTTTAGGTTGGAGAAGATATAAAACAAGGCACCACCAACGAGTAACACGTTAGCAATAAGTGGCATTAGTACAAACTTACGAATGCTCGGCGATAAAGCGATTTTTATTCCGAAAATAAAATAGCCAAAGCCTGAGCGGGGAACAGATTCAATAGTCATATTTAAATTGGGTCACATGTGAATTTGGTTAAATAGCAAACATCCCTAGTGTACTAGACCGAAATTAAGAAAAAAAGCGTGGTGAAAATCACACCATGTAAGGAACTAATTGTATTAAGTTGTTCTAAAACAGTGGCTACTTTTGATAGAGTAGTGAGATTAGCCAAATTAACCCAACTTAGTGACAGCGTGTTTATAGCTAGTCGACTAAGAAAGCTGAGAGCGAAAAATGCAGGAATTGCGATTTGTACTCATTATTGTTGGCGCATTAGCTATCGCCGCATTATTGTTCCATGGTCTATGGACGAGTAAAAAAGAAGGGAAAGCAAAGTTTGGAGATAAGCCGCTTGGTAAGCTTGATAACGACAGCTTAGATGAAGCAGAAACGATCCCAAACCGTTCATTCGCCCCAGAAGATGATTTTGAGATAATCCGAAAAGAGCGTAAAGAGCCGGATTTTGCAGTCTCACCATCTGAGACTGATCCGCTGATTGACTCAGATCCACTCACAGCGCCACAAGCGAAAGAAGTTATCGAAGACGACATCGAATTGAATGATCTTCCTTCTTTCAGTGTTAAAGAAGAACCAGTTCAGATCGAGAGTGAACCTGAAGGTATACAAGAGGCCACTGAACCAGAGGTTCCAAGCTTTGAATTGACTGACGAGCAAAAAGAAAGTCATGCTGGTTTTCAAGAGCAGTACGGTTCGTTTGAAGAAGCTTCTGATTCGGTTACCGAGCCACTCGTTCCTAGTGAATCATTGACGCCAAGTGAACCGCTTGTTTCGAAAGAGGTCGTTGCTCCACAAAGTGCATCGCCTGTTGAAGAAGCTAAGCCAGATGAAGAACTTGGCTTAGAAGTGATTGTTCTTAATGTTCACTGTGCAGGAGAAATCCCATTCGTAGGGACTGAACTTTTCCGTAGTATGGAGAATAACGGCCTAACTTATGGTGAGATGTCTATCTACCATTGCTTTGCACAATCTAGCGATGAGCCAAAAGTTATTTTCAGTGTTGCGAACATGATGCAGCCCGGAACTCTAGAACATGATGATCCCGCTGACTTTACAACGAAAGGTATTTCGTTCTTCATGACGCTGCCTTGTTACGGTCAAGCTGATCAGAACTTTAATGTAATGCTGAGTGCAGCTCAGAAAATTGCTGATGATATGGGCGGAAACGTTTTGGACGAGTCACGTAACTTAATGACGCCCAATCGTTTGTCAGACTACCGCAAGCAAATCAGAGATTTTATGACGGCTACGAATGCCTAACCGTATTGTTTAGCCTTGTTAATAATCTATATTTATAGAAAAGGGCTCCTAAGGGAGCCCTTTTTGATATTTCAATCACGACAGAGAATGATATGAAAGAATCGATTCAAGTTACCTTAGAGCAGTTAAGAGAAACTCTGCACTATCATGCCGTTCGTTATTACGTAGAAGATAGCCCTGAGATCCCTGATGTCGAGTACGATCGATTAATGCAACAGTTGCTAAAGATCGAGGAAGAGAATCCAGAGCTTGTGACGGTGGATTCTCCGAGCCAACGTGTCGGTGGTCAGCCTCTCGATGGTTTCACTCAAGTGGCTCATGAGATCCCGATGCTTTCTCTGGATAATGCATTCTCTGATGAAGATTTGGATGCGTTTAATAAGCGTATGTCTGATAGAGCGCCAATGGCCAATCTTAAGACTTTCTGTTGTGAGCCTAAGCTTGATGGCTTAGCGGTAAGCCTACTCTATGTAAATGGCACCTTAGTTCAGGCAGCAACGCGTGGTGATGGCGCTACTGGCGAAAACATCACAGAAAACGTACGAACGATCAGCTCTATTCCACTTAAGTTGCAAGGCGAAGGTTGGCCAGAACGGATTGAGGTTCGTGGTGAAGTGTTTATGCCAAAAGCAGGCTTCGATAAACTGAATGAAATGGCATTGAAGAAGGGCGACAAAGTTTTTGTTAACCCACGCAATGCCGCTGCAGGTAGCCTGCGTCAGCTTGATTCTCGCATTACAGCGAAGCGTCCATTAGCTTTTTACGCTTACAGTGTCGGTGTTGTGCAAGGGGCGGAGCTTTCAAATAGCCACTATCAACGCTTCTTGCAGCTGAAAGGCTGGGGTTTGCCAATGTGTCCTGAAACTAAGCAGCTAAGCTCGCTTGAGGACGTAAAAGCGTACTATCAAGATATTATGAATCGTCGTGATGCTCTGGCTTATGAGATTGACGGTGTGGTGATTAAGGTTGATGACATTGCCGCACAAGTGACTCTAGGCTTTGTTGCGCGAGCGCCTCGTTGGGCTATTGCATACAAGTTTCCTGCTCAAGAAGAGATTACATTACTTAACGATGTTGAGTTTCAGGTGGGTCGTACAGGCGCAATTACGCCGGTGGCTAAACTAGAACCTATCTTTGTTGGTGGTGTGACGGTAAGCAATGCCACGTTGCACAACGCTGATGAGATTGCTCGCTTAGGTGTGAAGGTAGGCGATAGCGTGATTATCCGTCGTGCTGGTGACGTTATCCCTCAAATTGTGGCTGTGGTACTCGATCGTCGTCCTGAGTCGGCAAAAGATATTGTATTCCCTGATGCTTGCCCTGTATGTAACTCTGCAGTAGAGCGCGTTGAGGGAGAGGCTGTAGCGCGTTGTACTGGTGGCTTAGTCTGTCAGGCACAGCGTAAAGAAGCGCTTAAGCACTTTGTGTCTAGAAAGGCTCTGGATGTTGATGGTCTTGGCGTAAAAGTGATAGAGCAGCTTGTAGACCGTGAAATGGTAGAAACTCCAGCCGATCTATTTAAGTTAAGTGCGGGTGTGATTACGGTTCTTGACCGTATGGGGCCTAAATCAGCACAGAATGTAGTGAGTGCGCTTAATAAAGCCAAAGACACGACATTAGCGCGTTTTCTTTATTCTTTAGGGATTCGCGAAGTGGGTGAAGCGACGGCTATGAACTTAGCTCAGCACTTTAAGACGTTGGAGTTGGTTCAAGCTGCCACTCATGAGCAGTTGGTTGAAGTGTCAGATATTGGCGACATCGTAGCAAGTCACCTCACGAGCTTCTTCTCACAGGAGAAAAACAGAGCCGTAGTCGAGCAGTTGCTAGAGCTTGGTGTTAACTGGCCTGCAATCGAAGAAGCTGCAGATGATCAAGAATTGCCATTAGAGGGTAAGGTGGTTGTGTTGACGGGCTCACTGTCTAAATTAGGACGCAGTGAAGCGAAAGCCGCTTTGCAGGCTTTAGGCGCAAAAGTGACTGGTAGCGTGTCTAAGAAAACGGATATCTTATTCGCTGGTGAAGCCGCTGGTTCTAAACTGACTAAAGCACAAGATTTAGGTATCGAAATAAGAACAGAAGAAGATCTAATTGCACTTATTTCGTAAGTAAACCAAGGTAAAAAAAGCTCAAAAGCACTCCTTTAAAGGGAGTGCTTTTTTTGTGTCTGCTACAAATTAGATGTCTTTTTAATTGTTGAGAATTTTGTTCCTATACGAACTCTAAAATCAGGACAGTGACGCTGCTCAACATTAATGAAATACCATGGTGGTTGTATTGAAAATGCGAGTCACTTCTATGTTTACAAGGATGGAATTTATTTAAGTTGTTGATAGTTATTGTTTTTGTTGTTTTTGGTTGTGAGCTTTACAATTTATCGATCTGGATCACTAAGTACCTACTAAATTTGCACCAACTCATATTTTTTTAGATGAAAATTAAGTTCTCATTGATCTTTTTGAGGGCGAAGTTAGTCTTAATGCCATGGATGCACACGATGTGCATAACCAGAAAGGAAATAGAGAATTCAGAGTTTAGGGTTCTCAAACAAGAAAAGGTATTTCTCTCTACGGCGGCCAACTTTAGGCGGGAAATATTCAAACAGCTATATCCATTTTTAGGAGTTTTATTCCATGGAAAACAAAATTTTCAAACGTACTTTATTAGGCGCTGCTGTAGCGATGATTTCTTCAGGAGCATTTGCTGGGACAGAGTCCTCTCAGGTTGGTATTATTTCTGATTTCAATGTACAAGCTTACGGTGTTGCAGCGATTTCGGTTGTGAATTATGACTCAGAGCAAACTAAAGCTGGCGTCAAAACCGATACTGGTACCGGTTACGACTACGAGAATGAATCTCGAATTGGTTTCCGTGCAAGCAAAGATATGTTCGATAACGTGAATGTATTTATGCAAATCGAATCTGGTTATGTAGGTGAAAACGGTGACGGTGCAACATTAGGCAACCGTGATACGTTCTTAGGCCTTCAGGGGGACTGGGGTAAAGTTCGTTTTGGTCGCATGTTGACGCCAATGTACGAAGTAATCGATTGGCCTTACGCTAACCCAGGTTTGGGTGCTGTATGGGACTGGGGCGGCGATGTGAAATACAACCGTGACCGTCATGGTGATATGGCTCGATACGATTCTGCGGATTTGAATGGCTTTACATTCAACTTAGCAACTGGACGTGGTGATTCAAGCGTTAAAGATAACTATTTCTATGGTGCTGGTGCTCATTACCGTTTAGCAGATACCATTACTTTCCATGCTGCAGTTGAAACTGAAACAGATCGTCAACTGAAAGCTGGAACAGCTGCAACAGCTGCTGGCACATGTTTAGTGGGGACTGGATGTGGTACTGGTGTTAACTTTGGTGACCCGACGGCAGCTGTTGCTGCAACCTCGGCTGAAATGGCTGATACATTTGGTTACCTAATCGGTTTTGAAGCATCTCTTCCTGCAGGTTTTGGTATTTCAGCAGCTTACAAAGCTGGTGAATCAGACGTACAAGGTGGAGATAAGTCGAAGCAAGCTTCTTACTCGGTAATCGGTCAATACTGGAATGGTCCTTGGGGCTTTAAGCTAGGTTACGCGGCTAACCTAGAGTCAGAAACTGAAGGTGTTAAAAACGGTGATGAAGATAGCGTTATTTCAGGACAGCTAATGTATGTTCATAATGGCTTTGTTCCTTACATCCGTATTGCAAAACGTGATATCAATTCAGATGATGAAGGTTCTATCGTAAATACAGACACGTTTGTTACACGTGTTGGTCTTGAGTACGGTTTCTAATAAAATCATGCTTTAAGTAAAGATATGCGCTGGCTAATAAGCCAGCGCATATTCATTTATAGTCCAGCCTAAGAAAGAGAAGGCATCGAATAATATTATGGGGAAACCCTTGAGGTAGTTAATATGAAAAAAATAGTTTTAGCATCGATTCCTTTGTTCTTAATTGGATGTACAACATTAGATTCAAATAGTGATTTTACTGATTCAGTCAAGAGAATAGATAGCAAACAAAATTATCAAGTCGTTATTGGTGAGTCATTAACCCCCGATGTACTTGAGGTTAGGCAAGGTCAGTTAGTAAACTCATCTTTAGAGTTAAATTACGTGAAGCCATACGGCACAGAAACGGTACCTGATTCATATATTACGATGGAGCTTCAATACTTTAAGAATTACAACGAATACCGCACTGTCTTAGTTAAGGGAGCCGAAGACAAAGTTCCATTGAAGCCTTATGCTGCATCGGCTGAGACTTGTAGTGACATTTGTACTCAAACACAGTATGTAAAATTCCCTGTGTCTAACGAGATATTCAACGAGGCACCTTTTAAAGATTTGATTTTTGATGTTCAGGTTTCAAATGCGAACAGTATTTCTTTTTCTATCCCAGCTGGTTATATCGAAGCTATCGTCAATACTGGGGATCAAAGTGACACTGTCAAACCTGTTGTTGCAGCGGCAGTCCCTGTAGTAGCAACAGCAGCTATTCAGAAAAAACCTGCGAGCCAAGCTCTAGATATGTCAAAGTATTGGTTTGAACAAGTTCCACTGGAACAAAGAGATTCAGTTGTTAACTGGTCTGTGGCAAATCGAAATGGTGTTGTTGATTCATTAGACGGAAAAACAAAAGAAATTGAAATGTTCGAATATTGGTTTGAAAAAGCTTCTAAAGAAGAGCGTAAAGCCATAATCAAGCAACTATTAGAGTTTTAAAGGAAAGGAGCCTAGGCTCCTTTTTTGTTAGTGCAGAACCTTCCCATCACTATGCTTACAAATCACTATAGGCATATATTCTACAACATTGCTTCCCAGGTCACATTTTACAATAGGCCCAGATGTTGTACTTCCTACATTTTGAGCCGATACAGAGAAACTTAAAAACAAGCTAAAAATTAACGCTAGATAACATTTCATAATGACACCTCACTAAAAATCTCTTTAAACAAGAGATACTCATTAGTATGTGATGTATTTCTCAAAGATCAAAAAAATTAAAAAATTTCCTATGAAAAATAACAAACACCTATTTCAATAGTTCAATCAGTAACTTATTGATAGTTGGTGTTTGACTTTGTAGAAAAAACTAAGCTATTTACATAATTTGCCGTAAAATCATCGTAAATAGCAGACTTTATTTTCGGCCATTATATTGGTTTTAATATTTTTGTTGAAATGACATAAATCTATAGGTATTTGAAGATAAGTTATATGCTCCCAAGTGATCTCTATTCGATACTTACTTGAGTAATATTATGAACATAAGCGAAGTTGCAAATCTCACCCAACTATCACCAAAGTCTATTCGTTTGTATGAAGACAAAGGAGTGATATCCCCGCCGTTACGCTCTGAAAATGGCTACAGAACCTATGGCGCTAAGCAGATTAAAGAGCTTGGGATCGTTGCGAAGGCGAGAAGTGCTGGATTTTCGCTTGATGAGTGTCGTGCACTCGTTGAATTAGCCGACAATCCATGCCGAGAAAGTGCCGATGTAAAAGCAAAAGCGCAAAGCAAGCTAAACGAAGTGAACAGAAAAATAGAAGATCTACTGGTAATTCAAAAGACTTTAGTAGAGTGGGTTGAACAATGTCCCGGTGACTCAAATAGCCATTGTCCAATTATCGATTCGCTTGTAGAGAAAAAACCATAAGTAAAAACACTTATGGCTTGGAAGCTCATCTGGATTATTCTTTAGTTGGGCTGATTGTTAGAACAATGCCATCGACAGCTGTAATCACGACTTCCTCTCCTGCATCAATATCATGTGTACTAATCGCAGACCAAGAACTATCTCCAAGGTTTATTCTACAGTTCCCTTTTTGTACAGGCTCTAAAAGCCGTGTGGTTCTTCCGATTAGTTGTTTGTCTCTCTGATTCAGTTCCCGACTAGCATCAGAGTGCTTATCATTGGACAGCTGCCTTCTCCACCATAACCAAGTGGTGATGAGCGAGAAGCTAGCGAATGATAGCCATTGCATCTGCCAACCCAGCGGTAATGCACCCAAAAGAGCCCCGACGAGCATGGCTGATATACCAATCCAAAGAAAGTAACCAGCCGTTCCGATAAGCTCAAGAGCTAATAGTGCTAGACCAAACGCCAACCAATGCCAGTGGTTTACTTGTTCTAGTAATTCGACCATAAGTTAGTCCTTACTGCCTTTGTCATTGCTTTGTGCAAACATCTCGGCGATGCCTGCGACTGAGCCCATTAGCCCTGTCGCCTCTAACGGTAACATAATGATCTTACCGTTTTCTGCTTGGCCAATCGATTTCAGAGCATCAGTATAGCCTTGTGCGATGAAGTAGTTGACGGCTTGCATGTCGCCTTGAGCAATCGCGTTCGATACCATCTCTGTCGCTTTAGCTTCTGCTTCTGCTGCACGTTCACGGGCTTCAGCTTGCAGGATTGCTGCTTGTTTTTGGCCTTCTGCTTTTAAGATTTCTGATTGCTTATGACCTTCGGCTTTTAGGATCTCAGCTTGTCTTACGCCCTCTGCCTCTAAAATATCAGCACGCTTGTTACGCTCGGCTTTCATTTGAGCGTTCATCGCTGCGGTTAGATCCGCTGGTGGCTGCACGTCTTTGATCTCGATACGTGTAACTTTGACACCCCAAGGGTTTGTTGCTTCATCGACGATGTTTAGCAGCTTAGTATTGATCATGTCACGCTGGCTGAGCATTTCATCCAACTCCATAGATCCAAGCACGGTACGGATGTTAGTCAGGGTCAAATTACGGATCGCGTGTTCAAGGTCGTTGACCTCGTAGGTTGCTTTGGGCGCATCAATCACTTGAACAAAACAGACAGCATCAATCATGACATTGGCGTTGTCTTTTGAAATGACTTCCTGAGCTGGAATATCCAGTACACGTTCCATCATGCTGATTTTTTGACCAACCTTGTCAATGAATGGAATGATTAGGTTCAAGCCTGGTTGGAGGGTGTGTGTGTAGCGACCGAAACGTTCGACAGTCCAGTTATTACCCTGTGGAACGGTTTTGACACCAGCGAAAATAAAGAGAAGTGCGACGGCAGTAAAGACGCCAATAGTAATCAATGTATCAATAGGCATACGAAATCCTTTGCAAGTGTGAGTTTTTGATAGTTCTTTACTCATACTGGCTCATATTTAAAATTCGAGCAAATTTATAAACGAGAAATGGGCCATAAAACCTTGATTTTATGACCCATTTTACTTTGTGTTATACGATAAGATTGCTGAGGTTTCTATCATTTATCAGGGTGATTTTTCCTCTGTACTTATCAATTTGTTAGCGTTCGAATTAGTAAAGCAGAGAGTACAATTGGCGGCGGTATTTGCTCGCAACTGCATTGCCTTGTCCAAGTGCGCTTAAGATATCCATGAATTCTTTTTTCATATCACCATCGAGGGTATTGAGATCTTTTGCCAAGAATGACCATAGAAGATCCATTGCTTCTTCGCTGCGGTTCACTTGGTGGTACTGAAGTGCTAGGTCTGAGGCTGTTTTAGCATCACTTGGATTTTGCTGTAGCGTTGTTTCTAGCGCTTGAATTTCAGGGCTGTCTGCCGCCTGTTTGTGCAGTTCGAGTTTAGCGACTAAGCCTTTGTAGTAATTGTCTTGATATTCTAGAGGGATAGTCGACAGTTGAGTTTCAGCTAGATCAAACTGTTGCGTTTCTAGTAAACATTCTGCGATCGCCAGTTTTACCTCGCCTTTGCCCGTCAGCTCTATTGGCAATTGTTGCATTGCTGCGAGCGCTTGTGCATGCTCGCCTGCTTGCATTTGCTCGAGAGCCTGACGCAGTGCGAGCTCGTCTTGGCTAGGAAGATGTTTTCCTAACATTTCAACAATCGCTTCGATGCTTTGTGGACCACCCAAACCATCGACAGGCTGACCGTTAACAAACAGTGCAATAGTAGGGAGTGCTTGTACGCCAAATTGGCTAGCAATTGCCTGCTCTTGTTCACAATTCAACAGAGCTAAAGTAAAAGCGCCGTTGTATTGCTGAGTTAATGTTTGCAGTTCAGGGATCACCTGAGCACTTTCTTGGCTCATTGGTGCCCAAAAGTGGATGAGTACAGGCGTCTGCATTGAGGTTTCTAATACTTGACGAAAGTTCTGCTCATTAAGTTCAACAATATGCGGAGATTGCATTTACGTTCCTTGAGGTGTGTTTTGTGGGTACGTTGCAAATATGGGGGGAGATGCTGGTAACTTCAAGATCTAACTTGGTTATCTCAAATAAAAAGAGCCAAAATAGAAAACGCTATGCTTCAATGTTGATAGGTGGTTATCTTAACAGGGAGAGCATAGCGTTATCATTGAGGTGGTCAGTGAGGCATAGCGTGAGATACTCAAAACAGAATAAACAACGTAATCGCCAGACTCACACCGACCCAATTAAGGCGGTTTAAAGTCATGAAATATCCAGATTAGGCTCATTAATTGGGAGTAATTGATGAGATAGGGTAATCATGACATCTAATTGTTACGGAAAAATTACATCGTTACATTAAAGTTTGCGACTCTACATTCAAAGTTAGCAATTTATGCTGCTTTTCTTAAAATAGGGTCTAGCAAGCGACTCGGTAGAATTCTTTTCAGCACCGCGAACACCTTAGTAGGTGTCGTCACTCGGTATCTTAGCTTTGGTTTCTCTGCGGTGAGTGCGTGATAAACTGGCTCAACACAACTTTCAGGCGGAAGAACAAAAGCGTTGTTCGATGACTCCTTTTCGAGTCGGTCTTTTTGTTGTTGATAAGCGTCTTGATGAGCGCTGCCAGCAATGGTGATCCATTTATTGAAAGCTTTCAGGGCATTATTTCTAAATTGGGTTTCTATTGGACCTGGCTGCAATAACGATATATGAATACCACTATCATGCAGTTCTAAACGTAAGGTATCTGTCCAGCCTTCTAGCGCGAACTTTGAAGCGTTGTAAGCGCCACGATATTTCATGGCCGCAAAGCCTAATACGGAACTGTTTTGTACGATTCGGCCTTCGCCGCGTTCGCGCATGTGCGGGAGGATCTGACAAACAAGATGATGCCAGCCAAAGAAGTTGGTTTCGAATTGCTCTCTGAGACCTTGGGTCGGCAAGTCTTCTAGCGCGCCAGCTTGACCATAAGCGCCGTTATTGAATAAGCCATATAATCCGTTAGGCGCCAGCTCAATAGCAAGTTGTGCAGCTTGTTCAATACTTTCTTGGTTAGAAAGGTCGAGCTGTATGCAGGTCAGTCCCTCATCTTGCAGACGCTGTACATCTTGCGGATGACGACACGATGCAATGACGTGGAAGCCACGCTTTTGTAGTGCATGCGCACATGTATAGCCAATACCCGTTGAGCAACCGGTGATCAGAATCGACTTGTTCACGCTTAATCCTTCATTAGAGTCTTTGTCGCTCTAGGGTAAAGAATTAGTCTTGATGTTGTAACAAGTTTTTTAGTGCTGGTTCGATTCTTGAGTAACTAAAGATAAATCCCATTTCAGTGAGCTTCTTTGGTTTAGAACGAATGCTGTCAAAAAGCAGACAAGAAGATTCACCCATCAGAAGCGACATTGCCCATTTAGGTGTGAACAAGAAATGCGGTCGACGTAGTTGCTTGGCGAGTGTGCTGCTGAACAGTTTGTTGGTGACAGGGTGTGGTGCACACATATTAAATTCCCCTTGAGCGTGAGGTATCGACAATAAGTGATTGATGGCTCTCACCATATCTAGCATGTGAATCCAAGGCATATATTGCTCGCCTGAACCTAGCGGTCCGCCAACTCCTAGTTTGTACGGCATAAGCATCTTTTTGAGCGCACCGCCATTTTCACCAAGTACAATACCTGTTCGCAGTAGTATCACGCGTGTGCTTTCTGATTGTGCTCTCTTGGCTATCTCTTCCCAATGAGCGCAAACTTTGTGAGGGAAGCTTTCATCTTCTACTTGTAGTGATTCGTCAAACGGATGTTGCTGTTGATCACCATAGTAACCCACGGCTGAGCCGCTAATAAAAGCCTTCGGCGGGTTGCTGCTGGCATGAATTAACTCAACCAGTTTTTCAGTAATGTGCCAGCGACTGTTACAGATCCTCTCTTTTTGCTCCACACTCCAACGCTTGTCAGCGATAGGTTCGCCAGCAAGATTGACCACTACATCGAAGTCATTGAGATCGCTCAGTTCATCAAGAGATTGAATATAATGAAGGTTGTTCTGGTTGAGGTGATTTAGGTTTTGCTTCGCTTTTTCAGGACTCCGCGTCAACAATGTCACGTCGTCAATGTTCCAACTTTTGACCAATTCAGAGCCAATAAATCCCGTACCACCCGTTAACAATATCTTCATACCAATCTCCCTATTAAACATAATTATAGACATGGCTTGTTTTTAATCGCCAATCAATACGAAAAAATCACTATAACGATCAGTTGGTTTCAATCGTGTGATACCTAAATTACGCCTTATGCAATTTACTCAGGAGTGAAATTAAATCCACCTAGCTCGTTTGCAAACTAGGCAACTCTCGCTGAGCGACGCATCTTGAGGTTACTTAGGTATATACCGCTATCACATTTATGCACTTTACTCCGATATGTTACCAACTGCGTAATATTTGTCACATAAGGAATGATAAGGATTTGCCATGATTATTAGTAATTAATAACCAGACACAATTTCAGTCACAGGGAGTTGCGATGACGGCAGTGCTTGCTTTGTTTCGAGCCATGTTAGGTAGTCTAAGGGATCTCTTGCCGATCGTGGCGGTGATTGCTTTCTTCCAACTTGCTGTTTTGCAAGAGCCACTCCCTCATCTTTTGTCTATTCTAACCGGCTTAGTGCTGGTGGTCTTTGGGCTGACTTTCTTTATCTTTGGCCTTGAAATGGGGTTGTTCCCGATTGGCGAATCGATGGCGCAAGCATTTGCCAGAAAAGGGAGCGTGTTCTGGTTATTGACCTTCGCTTTCTGTTTAGGCTTTGGTACCACCATTGCCGAACCCGCGTTAACCGCAGTGGCTGCTGAAGCGGCAGAAGTCGCAGCTGAAGGTGGTGTTATTCCCAACTCTTTAGATGAAAGGGAACAATATGCCGATGGCCTGCGCTTCACCGTGGCGTTATCGGTCGGCATTGCCATTCTATTAGGAGTACTTCGGATCTTAAAAGGTTGGCCAATTCAGTACATGATCATCGGTGGTTATATTGGTGTGGTGGTGCTCACTGCATTTGCCCCGGAAAACATTATTGGGATTGCGTACGACTCTGGCGGTGTCACAACATCGACGATCACCGTTCCGTTAGTGACCGCATTAGGGGTGGGTTTAGCCTCGGCGATTAAAGGACGAAATCCTATGATTGATGGCTTTGGATTGATCGCGTTTGCTTCACTTCTGCCGATGATGTTTGTCATGGTGTACGGGATGGTGGTGACATGATCAGTGTGCAGCAATTTATCGACACCTTTCTAGGCACTGTGATGGATGTGATTCCGATTGCGGTGATCATCTTTGGTTTTCAGTTAGCGGTACTGCGTAAGCCTGTCAATAACCTAGCCAAAGTGCTCATCGGTTTCTTTTACGTCATTCTTGGCTTATCACTCTTTTTGATGGGGTTGGAGCTCGCGTTATTCCCTCTAGGGGAGACGATGGCAATGCAACTCACCGAACCAAGCTTTTTGACTGAGTTTAAGATCAGCTCTGGTCTTTCATTGGCTTGGTTTGATTATTACTGGGTTTACCTGTTTGCGTTTTGTATTGGTTTTAGTACCACGATAGCCGAGCCTTCTTTGATTGCTGTAGCGATTAAGGCAAACCAAGTATCCGGTGGCAGTATCAGTGTTAACGGACTGAGAATCGCTGTGGCATTAGGCGTTGCCATCGGTATCTCATTGGGTAGTTACCGTATTGTTGCGGGCGATCCTATTCATTACTACATTATTTGTGGCTATGTCATTGTGGTGATTCAAACCTTTTACGCCCCCAAATTGATCATTCCATTGGCCTACGATTCAGGCGGGGTTACGACATCTACCGTGACTGTACCTTTAGTGACGGCTCTTGGATTAGGGCTTGCTTCAACTGTACCGGGACGAAATCCAGTAATAGACGGTTTCGGCTTAATCGCCTTTGCGAGTTTGTTCCCCATCATTTCGGTGATGAGCTACGCCCAAATAACCCAATGGTTAAACCGTTTACACACCTCTAAGGAGAGCAAAGATGCGCTTTAAACTTATCCTAGCGTTTGTAGAAGAGAGCAAAACCGACATTGTGCTCGATGCCGCGCGTGATGCGGGCGCAACCGGAGCAACCGTGATTAATAATGCCAGAGGGCAGGGCTTAAACCAAAAGCGCACCTTCTTCGGATTAACATTAGAGGTGCAAAAAGATGTGCTGCTGTTTGTCGTTGAGGAGCATCTAGCAAGGCATATTCTTGAAAGAATTAGTGAAGTGGGGGAGTTTGACCAAGAATCGGGACAGGGTATTGCAGTACAGATAGATGTGGAAGATGCAGTCGGCGTTGCGCATCAAGTTGAGACGTTAACAAAGGTTGTGGAGGATGAGCTATGAGTACCAGTGAAAAGATCCGAGTAGGCGATGTCATGGCCAATACGTATGTGATTATCGATGGGCTAACTACGGTGTTTGAAGCGATAGAGATGGCTAAAAAGCACAAAGTGAAGGCAATCATTGTCGATAAACGCCACGAGGATGACGAGTACGGTATCGTGTTGATGAATGATATAGCAAAGAAAGTGTTGGCTAAAAATCGATCTCCGAAGCGAACCAATGTTTATGAAATCATGACCAAGCCAGCGCTAAGCGTATCTGCTGAGATGAACGTAAAGTATTGCGCTCGCCTGTTTGAACGCTTTGGTATCAGTCGCGCGCCAGTAGTTCGTGATAACAAGATAGTCGGTATGGTTAGTTACAATAATATCGTGATCAACGGTATGGCGAGAGATGACGTGTAGCATTTAGATACGTACAATAGGCTCATAAATTTTATGGAGAAGTACGTGTGAAATTATTTTTTGCTTCAGACCTACACGGTTCGCTGCCCGCAACAGAAAAGGTATTAGAACTCTACCAAGCGTCTGGTGCGCAATATTTAGTGCTATTGGGTGACATTCTGAATCATGGGCCAAGAAATCCGATTCCAGAAGGATACAATCCACCGGCGGTTGCAGAGAAGTTGAATGCGTTTTCTCAAGAGATCATCGCCGTTCGTGGTAACTGCGACAGTGAAGTGGATCAAATGCTGTTGTCTTTTCCAATGATGATGGATTACTCATGGGTGTTATTGGAATCAGGTCAGCGTATCTTTCTAACCCATGGTCATTTGTATAACACCACTAAACGACCAGCACTAAAAGCGGGTGATATTATTGCCCATGGGCATACCCATATTCCAGTTGCCGAATACCAAGATGATATCTTTATCTTTAACCCTAGTTCGGTGACATTCCCACGAGAGGGTCACGCAGCGAGCCATGGCATCTATGAAAATAATACCTTTAAAGTTATTAGCCTTGAAGGTGACGTAATTGTGAGTGGCGAGCTTTAAATAAACTCAATCGGCGGCGTTAGAAAAGGCTCACTTTGAGTCTACGTGGCCGAGGTCCCTGTCTGGAGCAATGATGTTTCGCACTCTTTGCTTCAGAACTTTCGATTCTGGAAAACCTTGATCTGCTTTTCTTTCCCAAATCTGCACACCATTACAAAAGATTTCGAACCTGCCTCCGGTGTCTGGATGCAAGCTCACTTGTTCAATTTCTTCGCTAAAGGTATGCAGCAGCTCTTGGCATAACCAACTAGAACGAAGCATCCAATTACACTGACGGCAATAGTGTATTGCGATTGTCGCTTTTGTTGCTGTCTCTTTAGCTGGCGTCAGATTTGGTTGATCCGTATTCATAGTTAATCCTTAAAATGCTACATCCGTAATTTGATACCAACGGCTAACAAAAAAGGGCATCATGCCCCTTTTCTATTGGTTTACCGTTTAATGGTATTCAGTTATTGATATACATAAATAACTGCAGAGTTTTAGTTTGAGAACAAAACGGTAGAACCGTGATTTAAGCTAGTGAGCAGCAGTGCTTTCTGATTAATAATATCAATGCGTCGGCTTTGCTCTGCATCCATCTTAATCACTTGAGTGATAAGTTCGAGTTGCTCTTCCGAAAAGTCTTGGCGCTCAGCCGAAGTTACATCTTTAAACTCCGTTGGCGAAATCAGTAAATAGTTATCGTTAATATCCCACTGACCTGTTTCTGATATGTTGATCACATTCGCAGGTGCAGTTTGAGTGCTGTACAGCCTAACCACTGACATTCTCAGGTACGTACCATTTGGTAGGTATTTCGCATTCGATGATAGTTCAACTCTACGCAGCGGGCCGATTGCATCAGCTTGCTTGTTGTCGCTAATCAGAGTCACCATTTTCGATTGCCACTCATGCTGAGTGAGCAAGCGCTCTACTTTTGCATCGCTGCCCCAATATAACCAACCACTTAAGAATGCAGATAGAACCAGTAAAATAATCGATACTTTTAATTTCATGTTACTGACCACCGTTACAAATGTCGTTTACATCCGACTGGTTTGCGTAAATTCTTAGGGTTACATTTTCGCTAGAGTAATCTTGCGGGTGAATGTAGTTGAGGGCAAGGTTGTTGGTCTGTCCACCTGTTGCAATCACCTCAGTCGGTTTCAGCATGCCAGTGTGATTAGTGTTGTAGCGCAATACACACTTCTCTATCGCAGGTAGCCAACTACTGAGATCAGGATGATTGATTGGGGTTTGAATCTTTACACCATCCACTTCAGTCAATGTTCTGAACTCGGATTCTGCGGGGTTAGTAAACGTTAAAACCAGAATTGGCATGATGAAAGCCGCAAGCAATAACGAAAACGCTAACCACTTATTGGTGCTTTTAACCGGGGTAGCAGTTGGTGTTGTTGCTGGTTCCACTTCAACTTTGGTTTCTTGAAACTTTGTAATTGACTCGGGCTCGACAGCTTCAGTCATTGCTTCTTCGGTCATTGTAGGCGTTGCAAACGTTAAGATAGGTTCTACGTCATTTTCTGCAATTTCAGCCGCTGCTGGCTGATCATTTGATGAAAGTGGTGCAGAGCGCTCAACGGTTGCAATAAATTGGTAACCGCGTTTAGGTACCGTTTTTACGAATTCTGGAGATTTGGTTGAGTCCTTGAGCATCTTTCTCAGGGTCGAAACTGCTTGCGTTAAGCTTGAGTCATCAACCTCAAAGCCTTGATCTCGCCAAACATACTCGTGCAATTCATTACGAGTGATAACTTCATTGGGTCTTTCTGACAGCATCAGGAGAATGCGGCTTTCATTGCTGCCAAGGCGCACGACTTCGCCGTCGCTCATTTGATCAACAAGTGAATTGCTATTTGGATCGAATACGAACCGCTGTGCGAGAATAAACTTTGTGCCGATATTGCTCATTGAATTCTTCTATTTTGGATGATTTTGAGTGCGAAATAGACAAATCTCAGGTGAAGTTCCGTTAATTCTTCACCAAATCATGGCTTCTTTTATGTTCTTTTATATTTATCAGGCTCAAGGATAATAAAAACAGATCAAAAAAACAGTGTTTTTATGGTTTTTGACCTTGAATTTACATTTGTCATCCTCATGTTAATGAACATAAGAGTGGCATCAAGTGTTACGCCCCTATGGTATTCAACATAAAGTATAGATGTTTTGGAGTAAAAATGAGCGAAACAGCAACGCAAAATAAAGAGACTCGTGGCTTTCAATCTGAAGTAAAACAATTACTTCACCTAATGATTCACTCACTGTATTCAAATAAAGAAATCTTCCTACGTGAGCTGATCTCTAACGCATCTGACGCGGCTGATAAGCTTCGTTTCCAAGCCTTGTCAAACGGTGACCTTTACCAAGGTGATGCAGACCTAGGCGTAAAATTATCTTTTAGCGCTGAAACCAATACTTTAACGATTTCTGATAACGGCATCGGCATGAGCCGCGACAACGTTATTGAGCATTTAGGTACGATTGCTAAATCGGGTACTGCAGACTTTTTCTCAAAGCTGTCTGAAGACCAAAGCAAAGACTCTCAATTGATTGGTCAATTTGGTGTTGGTTTCTATTCTGCATTCATCGTTGCAGACGCGGTAACGGTTCGCACACGTGCAGCAGGTCTAGCGAGTAATGAAGCTGTTCAGTGGCACTCTGCAGGGGAAGGTGATTACACCATCGAAGACATCACTAAAGAGTCTCGTGGTACTGATATCATTCTTCATATGCGCGAAGACGGTAAAGAATTCCTAAATGAATGGCGTCTGCGTGAAGTCATTGGTAAATACTCTGATCACATCGGTATCCCTGTCTCAATCTTAACTGCGGTTAAAGATGACGAAGGTAAAGACACCGAAGAGAAACATTGGGAACAGATTAACAAGGCTCAAGCACTTTGGACTCGTAACAAGTCTGATATCGAGAAAGAAGAGTACCAAGAGTTTTACAAGCACGTATCTCACGACTTTGCTGATCCACTAACGTGGAGCCATAACAAAGTTGAAGGTAAGAACGACTACACAAGCCTACTTTACATCCCAGCTAAAGCACCTTGGGATATGATGAATCGTGACCATAAGAGCGGCCTTAAGCTTTATGTACAGCGAGTATTCATCATGGATGATGCAGAGCAGTTCATGCCATCTTACATGCGTTTCGTTCGCGGCTTGATTGACTCAAACGATCTACCACTGAACGTGTCTCGTGAAATCCTGCAAGATAATAAGGTAACTCAGTCTCTTCGTGGCGCATGTACCAAGCGTGTCCTGACTATGCTTGAGCACATGGCGAAGAATGACAATGATAAGTACCTAGAGTTTTGGAAAGAGTTTGGCCTTGTACTGAAAGAAGGCCCAGCGGAAGACATGGCGAACAAAGAAAAAATCGCTGGTTTACTTCGTTTCTCGTCAACGGAAGTTGACTCTGCTGACCAAGCTATCAGCCTAGCTTCTTACGTTGAACGTATGAAGGAAGGCCAAGACAAGATTTATTACCTAACAGCAGATAACTACGCTGCCGCTAAGAACAGCCCGCATTTGGAGCAGTTCAAAGCAAAAGGTATCGAAGTGGTTCTAATGTACGATCGTATTGATGAGTACGTAATGAACTACCTGACTGATTTTGATGGTAAGCAGTTCCAATCGATCACCAAAGCGGGCTTAGACCTAAGCAAATTCGAAGGCGAAGAAGAGAAAGAGAAGCAAAAAGAGGCAGAAGAAGAGTTCAAATCTGTTGTTGAGCGCACTCAATCTTATCTTGGTGATCGTGTTAAAGAGGTTCGCACGACATTCAAGTTAGCAACTACACCTGCTGTTGTTGTTACCGATGATTTCGAGATGGGCACTCAAATGGCTAAACTTCTTGAAGCTGCGGGTCAAGCTGCTCCTGAGGTGAAGTACATCTTTGAGATTAACCCTGAACATGCGCTAGTTAAGCAGATGGCTGATGAAGCGGACGAACAAGCGTTTGGTCGCTGGGTTGAGCTATTACTTGGCCAGGCTATGCTGGCTGAAAAGGGCTCAATGGAAGATCCGTCACAATTCTTAGGTGCAATCAACGAACTACTGACAAAACGTTAGTCTTTCGACTTTGGGCTAAGCCCATAATTATGAATAAAAGCTCGCGAATGCGGGCTTTTTTTATGAACGTCGCTTAACTTCATCGAAATGCAGCTAAAGTCGCTAACAAGATGAACGCAAACGCTGTCGATACATTCTTTAGTCTTAATTTCAGCCAAATTGAATATTAATGTGATAGAATGCTCGACCTAATCAGCTGGGACTATGAACCTATCATCTCCAGCTGTATGATTTTTAAACGTTATACCGAAACTTACCGTTTTGCTTCTGTTTACAGTTGTGCTTAGCCTCAGTTGTTACCTAACCTCTCTTGTTTGACCTAAATTAAACCAGAAAGGCGGGATAGTGAGCTTCGGTATAAATCATAATTTTTATAAGAGGATTAAACATGCGCATCATTCTTCTAGGTGCTCCTGGCGCGGGTAAAGGTACTCAAGCTAACTTCATCATGAACAAATTTGGTATCCCTCAAATTTCAACTGGTGACATGCTACGTGCTGCTATCAAAGCGGGTACTGAGCTTGGTAAGCAAGCAAAATCAGTAATCGACGCTGGTCAGCTAGTTTCTGATGAAATTATCCTTGGTCTAATCAAAGAGCGTATCGCTCAAGATGACTGTGAGAAAGGTTTCCTACTAGACGGTTTCCCACGCACAATCCCACAAGCGGATGGCCTAAAAGAAATGGGCATTGCTGTTGATTACGTTGTTGAATTCGACGTAGCTGACGATGTGATTGTTGAGCGTATGGCTGGTCGTCGTGCTCACCTTCCTTCTGGTCGTACATACCACAGTGTGTACAACCCACCTAAAGAAGAAGGTAAAGATGACATCACTGGTGAAGAGCTAGTGGTTCGTGATGACGACAAAGAAGAAACAGTTCGTGCACGTCTAGGCGTATACCACGATCAAACGGCTCCGCTTATTTCTTACTACGGTAAGGAAGCAGAAGCAGGTAACACTAAGTACCTTAAATTTGATGGTACTAAGCAAGTTGCTGAAGTTAGTGCAGAACTTGAGAAAGCACTAGCATAATTGGCTAACAGCCAGTTTTAGAATTTGATATATTGGAAGCGACCGTTAAGGTCGCTTTTTTTGTTTCAATTTTTAGTAATATACCAATCTAGATAAATCGATTGTGCACTGTTTCCGCGGTACGGCTTAGATTCGCGAGGCTAACGCTCAAGGTGATATTGTGATAACCCAGGTTAAGAACGATTATTCTTAAATTTAGTGGCACAACAATGATCTTAAACTTATGCCGATTAGTATATTACGTTCCAGAAAATCACACATTGGTCTCAGGTATCTATGGAAAATAATAAAAAGCAGGGCGTTTTACTGGTGAACTTAGGAACACCAGATTCAGCGACCCCAGCTGGCGTTCGTCGATTTTTGAGTGAATTCTTACACGATAAGCGAGTCGTAAACCTAACGCGTTGGCTTTGGTGTCCTATTTTACATGGGGTGATCTTACCGATTAGAGCGCCGAAAGTGGCTAAGCTGTATCAGTCTGTTTGGATGGATGAAGGCTCACCACTGCTTGTGTACTCTCAAAGACAAGCCGACAAGCTCCAGAAAAAATTAGAGATGCCCGTAGCGCTGGGTATGACCTATGGCAACCCAAGCCTTAAGACGGGGGTCGAGCAACTGATGGAGCAGGGTGTTGAAGACATTATCGTCCTGCCTTTATATCCTCAGTACTCAGGTACAACCACAGCGGCTGTTTCTGATGGTTTAACCAAAGCCTTTAAGCAGATGTCAGTGATTCCGAGCTATCGCTTTATTCGCGACTACTACGCGCACCCAAGCTACGCAAAAGCATTGGCTGAAAGTGTTCGTAGTCATTGGGATAAAAATGGCAGAGGTGATCATTTAGTGTGTTCTTTCCACGGTATTCCGAAGCGACTCGCTGATGAAGGTGACATCTACCCTCAACATTGTGAAGCGACGACAAAATTACTTGCTGCTGAGTTAGGCTTATCTGCGGACGATATCACTATGACATACCAGTCTCGATTTGGTCGAGAAGAGTGGTTGAAGCCTTACACTGACGAGACACTTGAATCACTGCCGAGTAAGGGCATCAAGAAGATTGATATCATGGCTCCTGCGTTCTCGGTTGACTGTTTGGAAACGTTGGAAGAGATTTCTGACCAGTGTAAAGAGACGTTCATTGATGCTGGTGGCTCAGACTTTAGCTACATTATGTGTCTCAACGACAGAGACTCACACATCGATATGATGGCTGAGCTAGTGGCGCTTCATCGCTAACTGATATGCCAATAGAATAAATAACAAAAGGGCTGCTCATTGAGCAGCCCTTTTTGATCTTGGATGTTTCTTCTTGAAATCGATCTAGCTATTAAGCGACCGAAGTTTCTGCTTTTGGTTCTGCTTCAAGCGTCATGTTGGTTTCTACACCATGCATCCATGATACAAGCTTGCCAGCACAAAGAAGCAGTAAGACGCCACTTATTGTCGCTGTAATTGCGATACCACCGAAGATAGACATTGCGCCAAGCTCACCAACGTGAGAACCCACAAGGCCAGCTACGTAGTTTGCGACAGCATTGAAACCAAACCATGCACCCATCATTAACGATGCTAGACGAAGCGGAGCTAACTTAGTGACCAACGACAGGCCAATAGGAGATAGACAAAGCTCACCAAGAGTATGGAAGAAGAAAGCACCGACTAGCCACAGCATTGATGTTTTCACTGTTAGGTCGCCACCTTGCTCCATTACTGCGCCCATCATGCACACAAAGCCTAGTGCTAAGAAAAACAACGCCATCGCAAATTTCACTGGCGAGTTTGGTTCACGCTTACCAAGCTTGACCCAAAATGCAGCAATGATTGGTGCAAGTGTAATGATGAAAAATGGGTTCAGAGATTGGAACCAAGCTGCAGGAACTTCAAAGCCACCAATCATACGGTCAGTATATTGTTGAGTGTAGATGTTCATCAAACCGCCAGCTTGTTCAAAGCCAGCCCAGAAAACGATTACGAACAGACCCATAACAAGAATAACTTTTAGTCTGTCGAACTCTTCTTTGGTCAGTGGTGTTTTCTCTTTCGATTTGTTCAGCGCTTTCGCTCGTGCAGCTGCAGGTACTGAGCCAATGTTGCCTAACCATGACTGAGCCATCGTCAATTGCATAACTAAGCTAATAACCATACCGATACCAGCGGCTAGGAAGCCAGCTTTCCAGCCGAATGAATCGACTGCAGCACCTGAAATTAAGCCACCCAGTAGCGCGCCTAAGTTGATGCCCATGTAGAAAATGGTGAAAGCGCCGTCACGTCGGTTATCGCCTTCTTGGTATAGGTCGCCAACCATGGTCGAGATGTTTGGTTTAAACATACCGTTACCACTGATAAGCAGTGCTAAACCTAGATAAAGAGCATTTACTTGGTCTAAGCCAATAGCGCCGTTAGGAAGAGCAAGTGTAAATTGGCCTAATGCCATTAATACACCGCCCACTAGGATCGATTTACGTTGTCCTAAGTAGTTATCGGCAAGCCAGCCGCCGATTAATGGCGTGATATAGACTAAACCAGTATAGATACCATAAAGATCGAGGGCATCTTTTGTTGACCAACCAAGGCCACCATTGATAGTGGTATCGGTAAGAAATAAAACAAGGATCGCACGCATTGCATAGTAGGAGAAACGTTCCCATAGCTCTGTGCTAAAAAGTAGAAATAGGCCTCTAGGATGGCCAAAGATGTTGTGATTGCTTGGCATAAGTTTTACTAATTTTAGGTATTAAAAGATTTTATAGTTCCTTATGTATACAGAGTGGAATAACCATCTGCAATAGGTGTCTTTTATGGTCACGATAACTATTTTTTTATAAGCTCATGAAAATACTGGGTTTTACTGGGAATGTTGCCCAGATAATGCGTGCTGCAAACTAATTTTCCAGTTTTGAGTTGAGCGCATAGTGTTCTTTTTAAAAGAATTATCGAATGCTAACCGTCGAATTGATTGGTTTGTTGGATGGTTTCTGGGTTTAAATGGTGTGTCGTTCCTTTTGTGTGTCGCATACATAGCCTTACAATAATGCGTCTTTTTATCTGTAAATGTTCCCTGTACAATGCTTAACCACTTTTTGTCCCTATGGCTTTTTGTTGATAAGTTGGCCTGTTACGCATAATTTATTGCTTATCAGGATTCATTTTATTAACGGTGATTAACGATTTTAGGCTTGTGGTAATATGTCCCAAAATAGAAAATGGCTAGTAAAATGAAACGTTGGTATTTACTTTACTGTAAGCGTGGCGATCAAAAACGCGCTCAACAGCACCTAGAAAACCAGGGGGTAGAGTGCTTTTATCCTCAAATCGATGTCAAGAAGGTCGTGAGAGGGAAAGAGAAGCAGGTCAAAGAACCGCTGTTCCCGTCTTATATCTTTGTTCGCTTTGATTATGAGCAAGGCCCTAGTTTTACGACAGTTCGTTCGACTCGTGGCGTTGTCGACTTTATTAAGTTTGGCGCAAGGCCACATGAAGTCCAAGGCGACTTAGTGTATGAACTGAAAGAGTTTGAGAAGTGTTGCGAAGATGAACCTGAAGAGTGCTGTGTTGAGTTTGAATCAGGGCAAGTGGTCAAGATCAATAGTGGTCAGTTTGCTGGGGTTGAAGCTATTTTCCATCAGAAAGATGGTGAAGCTCGATCTATTATGCTGGTAAAAATGATCAGCAAAGTGGTTCCGATCAGTATTGAGAACGAAGCACTACAAGCTCACGCATAAGTGCAGTAATACAAAGCAAAAAATAGGCTTAAAACAAAAAGGCGCATAATGCGCCTTTTTTAGTCTTTAGGATTTGTTCAAAACGCGCTAAGCGTTGTAAGCATCGTTGTGAACGGCTTGTACTGCACGGCCTGATGGGTCGACACAGTTTTTGAATGACTCATCCCACTCAATCGCTTTCGCTGATGAACAAGCAACTGAAGGGCCACCAGGTACACATTCTGCCGCTGATTCTAGAGGGAATAGCTCCTCAAAAATTTCACGGTAAGCATAACCTTCTTTGGTTGTTGGCGTGTTGTAAGGGAAACGGAACTTCGCAGCTTCCATTTGTTGATCCGTTACTTTTTCTTCAGCCGTTGCTTTTAATGTGTCAATCCAATCGTAGCCAACACCATCAGAGAACTGCTCTTTTTGACGCCATGCAATTGAATCTGGTAGGTAGTCTTCAAAACACTCACGTAGAATGTGTTTCTCCATTTTACCGTTACCACACATCTTATCTTCAGGGTTCAAACGCATTGCTACATCGATGAACTCTTTGTCCAAGAATGGAACACGACCTTCAACACCCCATGCCGCAAGAGATTTATTGGCGCGAGCACAGTCAAACATGCTTAGAGCAAGAAGTTTACGCACGGTTTCTTCGTGGAACTCTTTTGCATTTGGCGCTTTATGGAAGTACAGGTAGCCACCAAAGATCTCATCAGCACCTTCACCAGACAGTACCATTTTGATACCCATTGCCTTGATCTTACGAGCAAGCAAGTACATCGGCGTTGAAGCACGAATCGTCGTTACATCGTAAGTTTCAATGTGGTAGATAACATCACGGATTGCATCTAAGCCTTCCTGAATGGTGTAAGTCATCTCGTGGTGTACGGTACCAATCTTATCTGCAACTTCACGAGCAGCGATAAGGTCAGGCGCGTTTTCTAGACCTACTGCGAATGAGTGTAGTTGTGGCCACCAAGCTTCTGATTTCTCATCGTCTTCGATACGCATTGCAGCAAAACGTTTAGCGACTGCTGAAGTGATTGAAGAATCAAGACCACCAGATAGAAGTACACCATAAGGTACATCTGTCATTAGTTGACGTTTAACTGCAGCTTCTAGCGCTTCAGTCAGTTCTTCTTTACTTGTGCTGTTACCTTGTACCGCAGCGTATTCATTCCAATCGCGGATGTAGTAGCGATGAGGCTCTGCATCTTTCGAAGAATAGAAGCTACCAGGAGGGAACTCACTGATCGTCTTGCATACTTCAACGAGTGCTTTCATCTCTGAAGCAACGTAGTAGTTACCGTGCTCGTCGTAGCCTTGGTAAAGCGGGATGATACCAATATGATCACGGCCGACTAGGTACTCGTCTTTCTCTTCGTCGTATAAAACGAATGCGAAAATACCGTTAAGTTCTTCTAAAAGGTCCGCGCCCATTTCTTGGTATAACGCTAGGATAACTTCACAGTCAGAATCAGTCTGGAACTGGTACTTATCTTCATAGCGTGCGCGAAGTTCTTTGTGGTTATAAATTTCGCCATTCACTGCAAGAATGTGCTTTTTATCTTGGCTGTATAGTGGTTGTGCACCACTGTTAAGACCAACGATAGCCAAACGCTCGTGAGCAAGAATTGCTTTTTCACCAGCATAGATACCAGACCAGTCTGGGCCACGGTGACGAAGCTTTTTAGACATTTCTAAAGCAATAGGGCGAAGTGCTGCGGCATCACTTTTAATGTCGAGAATGCCAAATACTGAACACATAGAACTTCCTTTTAAATAATTTCTAAATCAACTGTATTCAATTTGCCATTCTGGCTAAAAAAAGCAACCGAATGTGAGCAAAAAAATAATATAAAGGGGTTTCTGTTAGAAATTATCTAATTTTAAGGTGGTTTTGGTGAGTGGTGTCTAATTGCGGTTGGTTTTTTAAACAAAAACCTCTCAAAAGTGCAAAAGAACAGCAATTTTGAGAGGTTAACTAGACAATGTTTAGGATTAGATCTTATTGATGTTAGGGTTTAATTGCTCACATACGTGTCGAGCAAAACCACTACCAGCTTCACTGTAGATGTTGAATGCTGCATCGACACCATTCTCTTTCAATGTTTCTAGCTGGTCGGAGTATTCAGCAATGGCGGCGATTTGACCTTTAAAATCACGTGATTTTAGCTGCTCTAAGGCTGTTTGATTACCTTGGTGATGAGGCATCGCCAAGATCACTAACTTCACGTTTGCTGTATCTAATATACGCTCCCAGAAATCTGGGTCGGTTGCGTCGCCAGAAATAACGTTTCTTCCAAGGCTTCTATGGTTGTGTGCGGCTTCTTCACGAACTTCGACACCTAAGCTAACCTTGCCATAGCGAGAACGCAATTCATCGTAGGCGCCGGTACCAATGCGCCCCATACCAAGAATAAGCACTTGTGCGCGACCAGGATCAATTCGTTTATCACGTTGGTGAAGCTTTTCAGCAGCGTGCTCTTTGAGCCACTTACCTGACTGTTGATAAAGCTTATGACCCGCTTTGTTTAAAGGAGCAGCGATTAAGAACGACAACGAAACCGCAATTGCCACCGCCACTAATATATCGCCAGACATCCACCCCATCTTAAAGGCAAGACCACCGACGATAAGACCAAATTCACTGTAGTTAAATAATGATAGAGAGGCGAGTAGAGAGGTTCGAACACGGAATTTGAAGCGGTTGAGTACCAAGAAGTAAAGCACGCCTTTCACTGGCAGCAACAGTAAAAATAAGATGGCGAGCATAAAGCCTTGAATGGTAGGTTGCTCGGATAATCCAATATTCAAGAAGAAGCAGACAAGGAAAAGCTCTTTGAGGTTAAACAGCGATTTCGACAGCTCTGAAGCTTTTGGGTGACCGGCTAACAACATACCTAAGATCAGAGCACCTAGATCTGGTTTAACCCCTACAAACTGGAACAAGCCTGCACCGACGACCAATGCGAAGAAAATGCCGAACAGCACCAACATTTCGCCGTGACCAACCCAGTCGAGGACTTTGTAGAACAATGGACGACAGAATGGCAAAGCGAACAGTGCGATGGCATACCACTCTGGAATTTTGCCTGTCGATGCCGTTAAGAAGACCACGGCAAAGATATCCTGCATGACCAGAATACCGATCGCTAATGTTCCATAGGTCGCATTCATTTCCCCTTTCTCTTGCAGAGACTTAACTGCGAATACGGTACTAGAGAATGAAAGGGCAAAACCGAGTAGAACAATCTGTTCTATTGACATGGCTGCCAACGAGGAAATACCTAGGAATTTAAAACCAAACAGGGCGACCGCAAAAAACAGAGTGGATAAAAGGTTGTGGATTGTTGCGCCAGCCCAGATCTCTTTAGAGAGCAGGGTTTTGATATCGAGCTTTAAGCCAATCGTAAATAGAAGCAGGGTGACACCAAGGTCAGCCAAGGTAATGATGGTGTCATTGGTTTCAAAACCCAGAGCAAAGAGCCCAAAACCAGCGACCAAAAAGCCGACCAATGGGGGAAGGTGACACTTTAAAGCAATAAATCCTGCAATAAACGCAGTGGATATTAATATAAGTTCCATAACTTGTAGTAGTAGTTCCCTAGCTTAAAAAAACGGGCCGTGTTTATACAAACACGGCCCGCGGAAAATCAGAGTTGTTTTTCTTTAGTCTTCAAGAAGCTTTTGAAGTAACACACCGTTGAGCATGGCGCGCTTAATCATGGCAAAAGCTCCCATCGTAGGATGTTTATCGATCTGTGATGCTACAATAGGCAGGCCGCTATGGAAAGCCGTTAACGACTGATTCTCTACATTGCGCTTAATTGCAGGGAAAACAATCTCTTGTGCCTTTGTAATATCACCAGCAATGATAACTTTCTGAGGATTAAACAAGTTAATCGTCATTGCGATAGCTTTACCCAGTTGATTACCTACTCGAACCAAACTTTGCTTAGCCAGTTCGTCGCCATTGATAGCATGGTCACATACATCTTGAATGGTAATGTGCTCAATCTCTGTTAGCGAGGACTCATAACCTTGCTTAATTAGCTTTTGGACACGTTCAACAATGGCAGGGTTTGCCGCTACGGTTTCAAGACAACCGAAATTACCGCATTGGCATTGCTCGCCAAGTGGATCAATTTGGATATGACCAATTTCACCCACGTTGCGGTTATGGCCAAGGAAAACCTGACCATTAACAATAATACCAGCACCAGTACCACGGTGAACGCTAACCAAAATAGAATCTTGGCTGTCTTTACTTGCACCGAAGTAGTGCTCAGCAAGCGCCATTCCTCGAACGTCATTACCAACAAAACAAGCAACATGGAATGTGTCGCGAATAATGTCGCTTAACGCAAGGTTATCGATGTCTGTATTTGGCATGTACTCAACCACACCTGTCGTTGGGTTAACCAAGCCTGGAAGAGTGACACCAATGGCAATCAGTTGGTCGATCTTTGGTTGGTGTTCAGCAATGAAAGCCTTCAAATTATTGACCAAGCCTTGGGTGAGGTCTGATTGGTCTGAGTAATTCAGGTCTTGCTGTTGGAAAGCCAGCTCACGACCGCCAAGGTCATGCAGGCTTATTTGAATGTAGTCTCGACCCAAGCGCACAGCGACAGAGTGAAAAGGCTCTACTTCTGTGGTTAGGGAGATAGCGCGTCTACCGCCAGTAGACGCTTGCTGCGCAACCTCTTTAATTAGGCCGCGCTCTAAAAGTTGGCGGGTAATTTTTGTAACACTTGCCGGTGCGAGTTGGCTTACATCAGCCACTTGTATACGACTGATAGGCCCTTGTTGGTCTATAAGTCGGTATACCGCCGCACTGTTTAGTTGTTTAACTAAGTCTACGTTACCTATTTGTCCGCCATTCATACTTAATTGTGCTCGTATTGTCCGTTAACAACAGTCGCTTTAACGTTAAAGTCTCGGTCAAATACAGCTAGGTTTGCAACCATGCCTTTTTTGATTCGACCTAGCTTGCTTTCTACACCGATAGCCGTAGCTGGGTATAGCGTAGCCATGCGAAGAGCTTCGTCTAAAGCGATACCGGCGTGCTCAACTGTATTCTGAACTGCTTCAATCATAGTCAGAGCTGAGCCGCCCAGTGTGCCGTTTTCATCAACACACTTACCATCACGGTAATATACTTTCTTACCGACAAAAATAAAGTATTCCATGTCAGCACCTGCAGGAGCTGTGGCATCCGTCACTAATACCAACTTTTCTCCCTTGATTTTATGCGCAATTCTGATGTTTGCGTAATCAACGTGGAAGCCATCGGCAATAATGCCAGCATAAACCTCAGGTGTATCGTAAATCGCGCCAACAACGCCAGGTTCACGACCAACCATTGGTGTCATCGCGTTGAACAGGTGAGTGGCAAATGTAATGCCTGACTCAAAACCTTGACGCGCTTCTGCGTACGTTGCATTCGTGTGACCAATCGAAACAACCACACCAGCTTTGCGCAGACGCTCAATGTGTTCTGGGTCGTTGAGTTCTGGAGCCAATGTTACTTTTGCAACAAGGTCATTGTTCTCACAGATAAGCTCAATCATTTCGCTGTCAGATTTACGAATGTGATCGACGCTGTGAATGCCTTTTTTCGCAACGTTTAAATACGGACCTTCAAGGTGTAGGCCAAGAGATTGGTTTTGGTATTGGTTGTGATATTCACGAGCTGCGGTAATAACCGCGCGCATGTCTTCGTCAGAAGAAGTGATTAGCGTTGGCAGGAAGCTAGTACAGCCAGATTTCAGGTTTGCTTTGTGCATGATCTGCATTGTGTCTGCAGTGATCTCATCGTTAAGCATTACACCGCCACAACCATTCAATTGTAGGTCAATGAAGCCTGGGCTTAGGTTTGCTCCGTTTAGGTCGCGAACTTCGATTCCTTCTGGTAATTCAGAGATAGGACAGACTTTTTTGATCAGTTCGTTTTCGATTACAACAGCATGATCGGTTAGAACATCACTACCAGTGTAAATTTTACAGTTACTTAGCGCGTACATAGTCAGCTAATCCTTATTTCGTGAGATCTCTAAAATTTGTTCGTTACCTAAATGTGGACTTAGTTTGCGAGCATCATTTACGTAACGATTTATCTTTTATGGGCAAACGGCTTCAAAATGGGAAGCGATTTAAGTTGTTGAAAAATATATGAACAATTAATTATCGATATACATTTAGGTTCACTTTTAATGATTATTTATTGGACAGTGTAAACCCAGAGATAGCATCATTTTGTCTAATGATTAGGTTTAGATTTTATCTATAAACGTTCATTTTTTTGAATGATAAAATAAGTTTTATGATCTCGCTAGCAAAAACCTCTGGATTTGGTAAAAACTGGTGATTACGATCACAAATGGTAAGGTTTTAATTTGCGGAGCAAAATTAATTGAATACACTGAATAGGACTAAATTGAGCGACTAAAATAAGTTTCTCAAACGAATTCTAAAAAATCCTATAGGGGGAAACAACTGGTGAATATTCTAGGATATGCACAGAAGCTTGGTAAGGCGTTAATGCTACCAATCGCAACGCTTCCGATTGCGGCGCTTCTTTTACGTTTAGGTCAAGGCGATCTACTTGATATTCCATTCATGGCAGAAGCTGGTGGTGCTATCTTCGGTAACCTACCATTGCTATTTGGTCTAGGTATCGCGATTGGTCTTTCTAAAGACGGTAACGGCGCAGCGGGTCTTGCTGGTGCAGTTGCTTACTTCGTACTAACAGCAACAGCAACGACAATTAACGCAGACGTTAACATGTCATTCTTCGGCGGTATCTTCGCAGGTATCATCGCAGGTCACTCTTACAACGCTTTCCATGCAACACGCCTTCCTGAGTGGCTGGCTTTCTTTGCGGGTAAACGTTTAGTACCTATCATGGCCGGTCTATTTGCACTTGTTGCAGGTGCTGTGTCTGGTGTGGTTTGGCCTGGTATTCAATCTGGTCTAGATGCACTAGCTCACGCGGTATCAACGTCTGGTGCGGTTGGCCAATTCGTTTACGGTACTCTTAACCGTGCACTAATCCCTGTAGGTCTACACCACGTATTGAACTCATACTTCTGGTTCGGTATGGGTACGTGTCAAGAAATCATCGTTGCTGGTCAAGGCGCATTCGCTAACATCACTCAACTTTGTGTTGACCCTGCACTGGCTAAAACTCTAGTTGTTGGTCAAGAGCATACATTCACATTCGCTAACTCAGTAACTCCAGAGATTACTACTGTTGTTAAAGAAGTGACTGAAACAGTTAAATCTGGCGACCTACACCGTTTCTTCGGTGGCGATAAAGGCGCTGGCGTATTCATGAACGGTTTCTTCCCAGTAATGATGTTCGGTCTACCAGGTGCTGCACTTGCAATGTACCTAGCTGCTCCTGCTGAAAAACGTAGCCAAGTTGGTGGCGCATTGTTCTCAGTTGCATTCTGTTCATTCCTAACAGGTATCACAGAGCCGCTAGAATTCATGTTCGTATTCCTAGCTCCTGCTCTATACGCAATGCACGCGGTATTTACAGGTCTGTCTCTAGTAGTGGCAAACATGTTTGGTACTCTGCACGGTTTCGGTTTCTCTGCTGGTCTAATCGACTTCGTACTGAACTGGGGTCTAGCAACTAAACCATTCACTCTACTATTGATTGGCTTAGCATTCGGTGCTCTATACTTCTTCACTTTCTCTTTCGCAATCCGCGCTTTCAACTTGAAATCGCCAGGTCGTGAAGATGATGACGAAGCTGCAGCAGCTCCTGCTGGTGACGCGCCAAAAGGTGACGTTGCTCGTCAATACCTGAAAGCTCTAGGTGGTCACGAAAACCTGACTTCAATCGATGCTTGTATCACTCGTCTACGTCTAACTCTTAAAGACCGCTCTATCGCTGATGAAGTTGTTCTTAAGAAACTTGGCGCTAAAGGTGTGGTTAAACTAGGTGAGAACAACCTACAGGTTATCCTAGGCCCACTAGCTGAAATCGTCGCTGGCGAAATGAAAGCTATCGGTGCAGGTGAAGACCTATCTGATGTAAAACTTCCATAGTAAAGGAAGTACTTGTTAAGACGTAACAACGGCTCTTAACTAAGTTTCAAATTGAAAGCCTCCCACACGGGAGGCTTTTTTGTGCCTGTCATTTAAGGCCAGTGAACAAGGTTCGTTCTATTCTTCATCGAATAGCAGAAATAATCACAATTAACTGATGGTTCTTATTGTGCAAAGGCGAAGAATTGTGGATGATTAGCAACAATGATCTTTCTATCTTTGATAGGCAGCAAAAGCCGCCTTTGTCTCGGATATGAAAGATAACTTTCTCTGACAATACTAAATACATAGAGGTGCTATAGATGAGTGAAGCTGAGGCTCGTCCATCGAATTTCATTCGCCAAATTATCGATAAAGATTTAGCGGATGGTACACACAGTAGCGTGCATACTCGTTTCCCGCCGGAGCCAAATGGTTACCTGCACATTGGTCACGCTAAATCTATTTGCTTGAACTTTGGTATTGCTCAGGACTACCAGGGACAATGTAATCTTCGTTTCGATGATACAAACCCTGAAAAAGAAGACGTTGAATACGTTGAGTCAATTAAGAATGATGTAAGTTGGTTAGGCTTCGAATGGTCTGGTGATATTTGTTACTCATCAAACTACTTCGATACGCTTTACGCTTATGCTGTGGAATTAATTAATAAAGGCTTAGCGTATGTTGACGAGCTAAGTCCTGAGCAGATCCGTGAATACCGTGGCACGTTAAAAGAGCCTGGTAAAGCGAGCCCATATCGAGATCGCAGCCCTGAAGAAAACCTAGCGTTGTTTGAAAAGATGCGTGACGGTGGCTTCGAAGAAGGCAAAGCATGTCTACGTGCTAAGATCGACATGAGCTCTTCATTCATGGTTATGCGCGATCCAGTTATCTACCGTGTTCGTTTTGCTCACCACCATCAGACTGCTGACAAGTGGTGCATTTATCCAATGTACGACTTCACTCACTGTATCTCTGATGCGTTAGAGGGCATTACGCACTCTATCTGTACGCTTGAATTCCAAGATAACCGTCGTTTGTATGACTGGGTTCTAGACAACATCACGATTGATTGCCAACCTCGTCAGTACGAGTTTAGCCGTCTGAATCTTGAATACACGGTAATGTCGAAGCGTAAGCTGAACCAACTTGTGGTTGAAAACCTAGTTGAAGGTTGGGACGATCCTCGTATGCCAACAATCTCTGGTTTGCGTCGTCGTGGCTTCACTTCAAGCTCGATTCGCGAATTCTGTAAACGTATTGGTGTGACTAAGCAAGAGAACATGATTGAGTTCGGCTCACTTGAATCTTGTATCCGTGATGATCTGAACGAAAATGCACCTCGTGCAATGTCTGTTCTTGACCCTATCAAGGTCGTGATTGAAAACTACGACGCTGATACAGTAGAAACACTGACAGTGGCGAACCACCCGAACAAGCCAGAAATGGGTACTCGTGAAGTTCCATTTACACGCGAAGTTTGGATTGAGCGTGACGACTTCCGTGAAGAAGCAAACAAGAAATACAAGCGTTTGGTTCTTGGCAAAGAAGTTCGTCTACGTGGTGCTTACGTGATCAAAGCTGAACGTATCGAAAAAGATGCAGAAGGCAACATTACGACTATCTTCTGTTCTTACGATAACGAAACACTCGGTAAGAACCCAGCAGATGGCCGTAAAGTGAAAGGCGTTATCCACTGGGTATCAGCTGATAAAGCGCTACCTGCTGAGATTCGTTTGTACGACCGTCTATTCACAGTGGCAAACCCAGCCGCTGCTGATGACTTTGCAGCGACGCTTAACCCTGAATCACTTGTTACGCTAAACGGTTTTGTTGAACCTAGCCTAGCGGAAGGTGTAGCAGAGCAAGCGTACCAGTTTGAACGTACAGGCTACTTCTGTGTGGATTCGAAAGACTCTAAAGCAGACGCACTAGTATTCAACCGCACGGTTGGTCTACGTGACACTTGGGGTAAAACTGAGGCTTAATGGCTTTGTTTTTCTCAGCTCTGTTTTTCCAAGCTTAGTGTCTTAAAGCTTAGTTTCTCAAGATTCGCTTAATAAAAAACCGGCTTAGAGCCGGTTTTTTTGTGTCTGGGAAATAACCAAATTGTGGGCCAAGCTACTGTGATTCTTAATACGGTATCAGCCCAAATAAAAAACGCCGGCCTAAGCCAGCGTTCTGTGTTACTTCTTCGCTTTATGTGCGTCTGGGTTGCCTTTGCAATCCCCAGTGATGCTTTTACCATACAGATATAAACTGTGGTTAGTTAACTGTACGTTGTAGCGTTGAGCGATTTCTTTTTGTCTTTCTTCGATAAGATCATCAGAGAATTCGATAACTTCACCGCAGTCTAAACATACTAGGTGATCGTGGTGATGCTGTGTTGAAAGTTCAAATACAGACTTGCCGCCTTCGAAGTGGTGGCGAGTTACAATGCCAGCATCATCGAATTGGTTCAGTACGCGATAAACGGTCGCAAGACCGATCTCTTCACCTAAGTCGATCAGCTTTTTATATAAATCTTCAGCACTAATATGTTGGCAGTCTGGTTGTTGTAATACTTCTAAAATTTTGAGCCGTGGGAGGGTCACTTTAAGACCAGCATCTTTTAGCGCTTGATTATTGTCTGACATATACTTTCCTGTTGATGATCTGCAGCAATTAACAGAATTCAATATTAATACCATTATAGTTTAGTCAGGCATAACAATAAACCACGAACTTCAAAGGGTTACTTACTGACATCACAATCTGTTTTGTAAATTGGAAGTATCTCACTTATAGTGGAGGTACGACCAGTCAAGCTGACGGTGTTTCTGATATGAACATGGAATGTTGTTATGAATAAGCAACTCGCAAAAATATATAAACCCAACATTGTAAAATTTGCTCTCAATATTTGGCCTCCTTTTTGGGGATCGGGAATTCGAATCGCTCACATTAGCCCTGACTTTAGGGTTGTTAAGACGATACTAAAGCTGCGCTGGTGGAATAAGAACGCCAATCGTACTCAATATGGCGGCAGTATCTTTTCTCTTACCGATCCAGTTTACTCTTTGATGTTAATGGGAATTTTAGGTGAGCGATATTATGTTTGGGATAAAGAGGCGAGTATTAACTTTATCAAGCCGGGTCAATCCGACTTGTATGCAGATTTTGAGATAAGCCAAGGGCAACTGGATGATATCTATCGTCAGACGCAGCTTGGTGAGAAGTGTTTCCCCGAATTTATTATCCACGTTAAAGATAAGCAGGGGAATGTAGTGTCAGAAATTCAGCGAACCCTGTATGTGAGAAAGAAGCCACAATTTAGAGATGATGACGAAGCATTAGAAGCTGAGTGTTGATTGGTGAACATTAAATAGCAAAAAACCTCCTATAAGGAGGTTTTTTCATATCTACATATCGGTCATTAATTGTAACAATTAACAATCGCTAGAGAATTAGTCTTCTAGCTCTGCTAGGCACATTTCTTCGTGGATTTGTTTAACCCAGTTAGATACACGCTCATCAGTTAGCTCAGGTTGACGGTCTTCATCGATACATAGACCAACGAATTGGCTGTCATCGCCTTCAACTAAGCCTTTCGATGCTTCGAATTCGTAGCTTTCAGTTGATGTGTGACCTAGGATAGTACCGCCTTTCGCTTCAACGATGTCACGGATAGTACCCATAGCATCACAGAAGTATTCTGCGTAATCTTCTTGGTCGCCACAACCAAAGATAGCAACAAGCTTAGTTGAAAAATCAATAGCTTCTAGCTCAGGGAAAAAGTCGTCCCAATCACATTGTGCTTCGCCGTAGTACCACGTAGGGATACCAAGCAGCAGTAGATCGAAGTTATCGATATCTTCTTTGCTGCTTTTTGCAATGTCTTGAACTTGAACGAGCTGCTTGCCCAATTGCTTTTGAATCATCTTAGCAACAGCTTCAGTGTTACCTGTATCGCTACCAAAGAAGAGACCTACACTTGCCATAGAATCATTACCTTTCATTTTGTCTGTTGTCGGTGTAATAAAGTTCGGAGGAAATCGTTAGATTCCAGTTCCTTCCCAGCTTAGTTGGATTATCCCTTTTGCGATAAAACCTGCGCAGCCAAGGAAAAGTACTAACCATACGATGCGACGACCAAATGCAGGAACATTTCCTTCCTTTAGAACGTCTTTAATTGCCATTCCGATTAGAAAGAAAATCGCGGCAAACAGAAGATCTAAACCAATAGATTCAATGATGTTCATGTAGTCGTAAAGCATGGGAACCTTATATACCAAATTTGCTTGGGCGCACTATATCACTGTTGTGAGATAAAGTTAATCTGCTGTGATTACACAGCTCTCATTTATATCGACTAATCAACCTATCTAAGCGATGAATTTTCTTATTGCACGGAGTACTTCAGCTGGCTTTTCCGCGTGTAACCAGTGTCCCGTGTTAGCGATAACATGAGCCTTTGCGTTGGAAAACTGCTGTTGAACGGCGGTTTGATGCTCAGCTGTGAGGTAATCAGAATCCCCACCTTTTATTAGTAAGGTTTTGACCGAGGTTTTCTCGATCGGTTCCCAACCAATAATTTGTGGATAGTTGCTCAATAACGAAGCAACGTTGAAGCGCCATTCCATGATGCCTTGTTCCGTTTTGAACAAGGATTTAGTCAAGAACTGGCGAACCCCATCAATTTCGATATGTTTTGCGAGGATTTTCAGAGCGTCTGAGCGTGAGGTCGGTTTTTCTTCTATCACAGCTTGTAGGCCGGCGAATACGTTGTCGTGGCGACTTTGGGTGTACGCGACTGGTGCCATATCCAAGACAATCAATTTATGCAGCGTAAGATGTTGTGTCAGCGCCATCGCTACCTTGCCACCCATGGAGTGACCAATCACAGTGACATCATTTAACTCAAGATCATTCAGTAGTTGAGCCACATCTTGTGCCATTGCTTTATAGCTGTGAGTGTCACTATGGAAGGATTGACCGTGGTTGCGTAGATCGATACTAAGTACCTGGTGATCGGCTTTTAGATCCCTAGCGAGCAAGCCAAGGTTGTCCAGATTACCGAATAATCCATGGATCAAAACAATGGTGTGACCCGCACCTTCTAATTTATAGTTGAGCTGTACTGACATTTTTATCTTATTCATGGTGGGTTTGACGTAGAGTATCCGCGCGGATCTCGCTATAATCCCCCTGAGTTTAAACATTGAGATTGTGAAAAGCGAATGAAAACAATTGAGGTTGATGAGGACCTATACCGTTTTATTGCGGGTCAGACAGAACGTATTGGCGAAAGCGCTTCAGATATTCTGCGCCGCTTATTACAGGTTGATAGCCAAGGCATGGTTCCGATCGAAGAGATCGTTGAGCCAAAAGGTATCGTTGTTAGCAAAGAGGTAGGCTTTACTCCAGAGAAGTTCGATGGTGTTAAAGAAATGCGCTCACTACTAATATCAGATGAGTTTGCATCACTGAAGAAAGCCATTGATCGTTTCATGCTTGTGTTATCGACACTGCATAAAATCGACCCTTTAAGCTTTTCAGAAGCAACTCAAGTAAAAGGCCGCAAGCGTGTTTACTTTGCAGACAACGAAGAGACCTTGCTAGCAAACGGCAACACAACTAAGCCTAAAGCCATTCCACAAAGTCCTTTTTGGGTTATAACTAATAATAACACTAGCCGTAAAAGACAAATGGTTGAACAGCTTATGAGCCGCATGAGTTTCCAAGCAGAATTGATAGAAAAAGTAACAGGTTCAATTTAACGAAATCTGATTTAAACCTCATAATATCCATGGATAAGAAGATATTATGAGGTTTTTTTGTTTTTAAATTTTATATATAAGGATGTCGAAAAATGGCTATGCACCCTCGTGCTGGGCAGAAAGCTCAGCAGGAAGATCTTCATAATATTCCGGCTTTAGTTGCTAACTATTTCTTACAGCAACCGGATGCTACTAACCCAGATCACAAAGTACTGTTCGGTACTTCAGGTCACCGTGGTACAGCAGACAAATCAACATTTAATGAAAACCACATCCTAGCGATCGCACAAGCGGTGGCTGAAGTTCGTGCTGAGCAAGGTACAACAGGGCCTCTTTTCCTAGGTAAAGATACTCACGCTCTCTCTGAGCCTGCGTTTTCTACTGTAATCGAAGTGCTTGTAGCCAACGATGTTGAAGTTATTATTCAAGAAAACAATGGCTTTACTCCAACACCAGGTATCTCGCACGCGATTCTTACGCATAACTTAGTGAATGACAAAAAAGCAGACGGCATTGTTATCACGCCTTCGCATAACCCACCACAAGACGGTGGTATTAAATACAATCCGACACACGGTGGCCCTGCTGAGGCTGAGCTAACTCAAGCGATTGAAGATCGTGCGAACGTCATCATTGCTGAGCAAATGCAAGGTGTAAAGCGTACTCCTATCGCACTGGCTAAACAGTCTGAGCTAGTGAAAGAAGTTGATTTAGTTGCACCATACGTTGCTGACTTGGTTAACGTGGTTGATATGGAAGCGATCCAGAAAGCAAACATCAAGATTGGTGTTGATCCACTGGGTGGTAGCGGTATTGATTACTGGCGTCAAATTGGCAAAGCGTACAACCTAGATCTCACTCTGGTCAGTGAAGCGGTTGATCCTTCGTTCCAATTTATGTCTCTAGACAAAGATGGGGTGGTTCGTATGGATTGTTCTTCTCCGTACGCAATGGCAGGTTTACTGGCGCTTAAAGACGACTATCAACTAGCGTTTGGTAACGACCCTGATTACGATCGCCACGGCATCGTTACGCCAAAAGGCTTGATGAATCCAAACCACTTCCTAGCGGTTTGTATTGACTACCTATACCGTAACCGTGAAGGTTGGGGCAAAGACGTTGCAGTGGGTAAAACACTAGTATCAAGTGCACTAATCGACCGTGTTGTTGCTGACTTAGGCCGTGAACTTTGTGAAGTGCCAGTTGGTTTCAAATGGTTCGTTGATGGCTTATACAACGGTCAGTTTGGTTTCGGTGGTGAAGAGAGTGCGGGTGCATCTTTCTTACGTAAAGACGGAACGCCTTGGTCAACAGATAAAGATGGCCTAATTCTTTGTTTGCTTGCGGCTGAGATCACAGCAGTAACGGGTAAGAACCCACAAGAATATTACGAAGAGCTTGCTGCTAAACACGGTGAGTCTAAGTATAACCGTATTCAAGCGGTAGCAAATGGTGCACAAAAAGACGTACTTAAGAAGCTGTCTCCAGAGATGGTTTCTGCTGAGACGCTGGCTGGTGACCCAATTACTGCACGCCTAACGCACGCTCCGGGTAATGGCGCTGCGATTGGTGGCCTAAAAGTGACAACTGAAAACGGTTGGTTTGCTGCTCGTCCATCAGGTACAGAAGACATCTACAAGATCTACTGTGAAAGCTTTAAAGGTAAAGAGCACCTGAAAGCAATCGAAGCAGAAGCTCAAGAGATTGTTAATCAAGTATTTGCAGCTGCTGGCCTATAATCGAATACCGATTAGTAGAGTCACAAGGTAAATAGTGAAAGGGTTGATGTGAAAGCATCAGCCCTTTTTTATATCAGCTCGTGGGTAAAGCGGCTAAGGCTAGGTGGTTGAATTACTGTACAATTGAGTAGGTTATACTATCCGTGTGGCCAACTTTGTGGCATCACAAACCAAAACTGCCCTGATCTAGTTTGCCCATGAACGAAGCGATCACCAAACTCGGTGATAGGTTCACAGGTGAAGTCATCTGTGCCAGCTGCCCATTGCTCTTTGGTGAGAGGGTAGAGCACGTCAGTAATTAAATGGGCTTGGTTTTGATAACACCAAAAACCGTTTACTTGGCTTGAATTAATGTTATAGCCCAAACATTCAGTAGGTACTTTTTGATCTAAGAATGGGTTGGTATATAGACGACCCTGCATGAGGAGATGTTTTGAGTCGACATCGATCTCTGGATATTGCTCCACAAACGCCGCTGAAGAGGACATGCCAAGTTGATGGGTGAGCATCCTGTCTAACTTCTTATCCAATTGGTCGTGAGAGTTAGGACCAAACCATGTTTGTTCATGGAGTAGATAAAACTTGATCGCGACTTCCCAGTGTTGCAGTTTCTGACTACTTTCTTCTTCTAAAATAAAGTCGATAGCACCGAGTGTTCTTCCCTCAACATTAATTTGAATCTCATCGTACTTGACCGAATAATCAGGTGAGGCTTCAATGACTTGTTCACATAGATGCTGGTAGAGGAAACCTAACCTTGGGTTTCCGTTATAAGTGTGTGATGAGTCGATGGCATGGGGGCTTAAGAATGCACCAAGATCGGAAATCGGTGGCTTAATTTTCAGTAACGGCGGTGAGTCGATGACCCATTGGTAAAAACGTTGCAGTGCTGTCATCGGTTCCTCATAAACTCATCGTGGGGCTTTCGACATTCTACCCGTAAATTGATATAACGACGTTATTATAAAGTTAAGCTGGAAAGAAAAATGAATAACTTACAATTAGAAAAGCTACTTAACGAAAAACTTCAGCCACAGCAGATTAAAGATTACTGTCCTAATGGTCTTCAAGTGGAAGGTACTTCTCAAGTAAAGCGGATTGTTACTGGTGTGACAGCTTCTCAAGCATTAATTGATAAAGCGGTAGAACTGAACGCAGACGCTTTATTGGTCCATCACGGTTTCTTTTGGAAAGGTGAGTCAGAAGCCATTCGTGGTATGAAGGGTAAGCGCATTCGTACCTTGATTAAAAATGACATTAACCTTTTGGGTTACCACTTGCCTCTTGATATTCACCCTGAGTTAGGCAACAACGCCAAGCTTGCTGAGTTGCTTGATATCGAAGTTGAAGGCGGTTTAGAAGGGCACCCACAATCTGTTGCGATGTTTGGTAAGTTGAGTTCACCAATAACTGGTGCGGAGTTCGCAGAAAAGATTGGCCAAGCTTTGAACCGCAAGCCATTACATATCGCTCCAGAAAACCAAGATAAAATGATTACGACTGTCGGTTGGTGCACTGGTGGTGGTCAAGACTACATTGAGTTAGCTGCGTCTCAAGGTATTGATGCGTTTATCTCTGGTGAAATTTCAGAGCGCACAACGTACTCAGCACGTGAACAAGACATTCATTACTTTGCCGCAGGCCACCATGCAACAGAACGCTATGGGGTGAAAGCGCTAGGTGAATGGCTAACGAAAGAACATGGCTTAGACGTAGAATTTATCGATATTGATAATCCAGTGTAGCCACATTTAGAGGTTATGACTTTCTGGATATTTGTACCTTCATTGAAGTGATACGAAATACTGGAAGACAAAAAAGGGTTGATGTTAATACATCAACCCTTTTTGATTTTAATCGATTAGAAAAGTCGAAACTTTACTATTCGCGCTCGTGTAGAGCTTGGAAATCACGCTGTTCTTCACCAGTGTACAACTGACGAGGACGACCGATACGGTTTGTCGGATCGCTGTGCATTTCGTTCCAGTGTGCAATCCAACCGATAGTACGAGACATCGCGAAGATTACTGTGAACATTGATACTGGAATACCGATCGCTTTCAGAATGATACCTGAGTAGAAATCTACGTTCGGGTATAGCTTCTTAGAAACAAAGTACTCATCAGAAAGAGCGATGCGCTCAAGTTCCATTGCTACGTCTAGTAGTGGATCTTGAATGTTTAGCTCTTTAAGTACTTCGTGACACGCTTCACGCATTACCGTTGCACGTGGATCGTAGTTCTTGTAAACACGGTGACCGAAGCCCATTAGGCGGAATGGGTCATCTTTGTCTTTTGCTTTTGCTACGTATTCTTCAATGTTGTCTACGCTACCGATCTCTTCAAGCATCATTAGACAAGCTTCGTTAGCACCACCGTGAGCAGGACCCCACAAAGAAGCGATACCAGCAGCAATACAAGCAAATGGGTTTGCACCCGAAGAACCTGCTAAACGAACCGTTGACGTTGAAGCATTTTGTTCGTGATCAGCATGTAACGTAAAGATTTTGTCCATTGCGCGAGCCACAACAGGATTTACTTCGTATTCTTCACATGGGTTTGCATACATCATGTGTAGGAAGTTTTCTGCGTAGCCTAGGTCATTGCGCGGGTAGATAAACGGTTGACCGATAGAATATTTGTAACACATTGCAGCCAGTGTAGGCATTTTTGAAATTAGGCGGTATGCCGCAATTTCACGGTGTGTGTCGTTATTAACATCTAATGAATCATGATAGAACGCAGCAAGCGCACCTACCACACCACACATAACAGCCATTGGGTGAGCATCACGGCGGAAACCGTGGAAGAAACTAGCAATTTGCTCATGAACCATGGTGTGACGTGTGACTGTCGTCTTGAACTCTTCGTATTGAGCTCGAGAAGGGGCTTCGCCGTATAAAAGAATGTAACAAACTTCTAAGTAATCAGCGTTATTGGCCAGTTGATCAATTGGATAACCACGGTGTAGAAGAATACCTTTTCCACCGTCAATATAAGTTATTTGCGATTCACAAGATGCAGTGGCAAGAAAACCAGGATCAAAAGTGAAAAAACCATTAGAACCCAGTGTACGAACGTCGATGACAGGAGTACCAAGTACACCTTCTGTAATCGGCAATTCGATCGGTGCTTGACCTTCAATATGAAGGGTAGCTTTCTTATCCGCCATAACAATCTCCTTTGTTATTATTAATCCGTCCAGGATGTTTATGTGCCATTTTTTTACTGGTCTTACGTGAGAAAGTCAATTTTTCTGCAGCTTTGTGTGCACTTGTTAGTGTTTTTTACATTAAATTCGTTAAAAATCTGTTCTGTGTAGCATTATTTGTTGCATCAATTGTATTAGAATGTTGCCAGCCGTATAGTGGCGCTGAAAAGTTTGGTTAAAACCTTATAAATGCAAGGCTAAGAAGAAATGTGAGGTGTCTTCAGAAACCTAGCTGTTAACAATTATTTTACAATTATCTAAGGCTCAACTTACGTTATTTGTTAAGTTAATGTTAAATTTTGAAGGTTTGCAATCAAATTTTGTCCATAACAATACATAAGGTTATTTAATGACCATCATGCTCAATGGAGCTGAGTGAGCGAGCCCGTGAAAGAAAGAAAGACAAGACCTGTTAATTTAGATTTACAGACCATCCACTTTCCTATCACAGCAATAGCTTCCATCCTACACCGTGTGTCTGGGGTGATTACTTTTGTTGCGATCGGAATTCTGCTTTGGTTACTATCCATTTCCCTCTCTTCCCCTGTAGGCTTTATGGAAGCTAGCGACATTGTCGACGGTTTCTTCGTGAAGTTTATTCTGTGGGGCATTTTAACCGCTTTGGCTTACCACATTGCTGGTGGTATTCGTCACCTTCTTATGGACCTTGGTCACTTTGAAGAGCTGGAATCTGGCGCTAAGAGCGCGAAGGTTGCATTCGCAGCAACAGCGGTATTGTCTCTACTAGCGGGGATCTTAGTATGGTAAACAACGTTTCTACTTTTGGTCGTAATGGTGTGCATGATTATCTATTGATTCGTGCAACAGCCATCATTATGACGCTTTACACTATCTACCTAGTGAGCTTCTGTGCTTTTTCTGGTGATATTTCTTACGCATCTTGGACGCAATTCTTTGGTGGTACCTTCACTAAAGTCTTCACCATGTTAGCACTTACTTCAATTTTGGTTCACGCGTGGATCGGCTTGTGGCAAGTACTAACTGACTACATCAAATGTGCAAAATTGCGCGTTGGTCTTCAAGTCGGTGTTGTTGCGGTTCTTCTAGGATATTTCTTCTCTGGTCTGTTTATTTTGTGGGGTGCGTAAGTGACTATTCCTGTTCGTGAGTTTGATGCTGTAGTAATTGGCGCTGGTGGTGCTGGTATGCGCGCCGCGCTACAAATTTCTGAGCAAGGCCTATCTTGTGCGTTGCTTTCTAAAGTTTTTCCAACTCGTTCTCATACTGTATCTGCGCAAGGTGGTATCACCGTTGCTCTTGGTAATGCGCATGAAGATCACTGGGAACAACACATGTACGATACGGTTAAAGGTTCCGATTACATCGGCGACCAAGATGCTATCGAATACATGTGTAAAAATGGCCCTGAGTCGGTTATCGAATTAGAAAAAATGGGTCTTCCATTTTCTCGCTTTGATAACGGCAGTATTTACCAACGTCCGTTTGGTGGCCAATCTAAGAATTTTGGTGGTGAGCAAGCGGCTCGTACCGCAGCAGCAGCCGACCGTACTGGTCACGCACTGCTACACACGCTTTACCAACAAAACATTAAACACAAAACGACGGTTTTCTCTGAGTGGTATGCACTGGATCTTGTTAAAAACGAAGATGGTGCAATCTTAGGTACTACCGCGCTTTGCATGGAAACGGGCGAGGTTTGCTACTTCAAAGCGAAGGCAACAATCCTTGCTACTGGTGGTGCTGGTCGTATCTATGCATCAACAACGAATGCACACATTAACACTGGTGACGGTGTTGGCATGGCAATTCGTGCTGGCGTTCCAATGCAAGACATCGAAATGTGGCAGTTCCACCCAACGGGTATCGCTGGCGCAGGTGTTTTGGTAACAGAAGGTTGTCGTGGTGAAGGTGGTTACCTTCTCAATAAAGACGGCGAGCGCTTCATGGAACGTTATGCTCCGAATGCTAAAGATTTAGCAGGTCGTGATGTGGTAGCTCGTTCGATGATGGTTGAGATTCGTGAAGGTCGTGGTTGCGATGGCCCATGGGGTCCTCACATTAAGCTGAAACTTGATCACCTAGGTAAAGAGACGCTTGAGTCTCGTCTACCGGGTGTATGTGAGCTTTCTCGTACGTTTGCTCACGTTGATCCAGTTAAAGAACCAATTCCTGTAATCCCAACGTGTCACTACATGATGGGCGGTGTTCCTACACAGGTTTCTGGTCAAGCAATCAAACAAACTGAAGACGGTACAGACGTTGAAATTCAAGGTCTATTCGCTTGTGGCGAAATCGCTTCAGTATCTGTACATGGTGCAAACCGTCTAGGTGGCAACTCGCTACTTGATTTGGTTGTGTTCGGTCGTGCGACAGGTCTTCACCTTGGTGAGACTCTGAATAAGCAAGCTGAAGCAAAACCTGCAACTGAAGCCGACATTGAACGTTCACTAGAGCGATACAATCGTTGGGAAAACAGTACAGACGGTGAAGACCCTGCGGTAATTCGTAAAGATCTTCAGCAATGTATGCAGAACAACTTCTCTGTATTCCGTGAAGGTAAAGCGATGGCTGATGGCTTAGAAGAGCTTAAAGTGATTCGTGAGCGTCTTAAAAATGCACACCTTTCAGACAAGTCGACAGAGTTCAACACGCAACGTATTGAGTGTTTAGAGCTTGAGAACTTGATGGAAACGGCATTCGCAACTGCGGTTGCAGCAAACTTCCGTACAGAGAGTCGTGGAGCGCATGCTCGTTTTGACTTCCCAGACCGTGATGATGAGCAATGGCTATGCCACTCACTTTACAACCCAGAATCAGAAAGTATGACTAAGCGTGGCGTGAACATGGAACCTATCCATCGTGAAGCATTCCCGCCGAAAGCACGTACGTACTAAGGAGATATGACCATGAAACTGAATTTCTCTTTATACCGTTACAACCCAGATGTGGACCAGAAGCCTTACATGAAAGAGTACACCCTAGAGGTGGAAGAAGGCTCTGACATGATGCTTTTGGATGCGCTTATTCTTTTGAAAGAGCAAGATCCAACGATTTCATTCCGTCGTTCATGCCGTGAAGGTGTATGTGGTTCTGATGGCTTGAACATGAATGGTAAAAATGGATTGGCGTGTATTACACCTCTGTCTGCTCTTACTGGCCAAGATAAAATCGTAATTCGCCCACTTCCAGGTTTGCCTGTGGTACGTGATTTAATCGTAGACATGACTCAGTTCTACGATAACTACGAAAAAGTTAAGCCGTTCTTAGTGTCTGATGGCAATGTGCCACCGGCTCGTGAAAACCTACAAAGCCCTGATGAGCGTGCTCATTTAGATGGTTTGTATGAATGTATCATGTGTGCATGTTGTACGACTTCGTGCCCATCATTCTGGTGGAATCCAGATAAGTTCATCGGACCAGCTGGCCTGCTTGCAGCATACCGTTGGCTAATAGATAGCCGAGATACGGCGACAGACGAACGTCTGTCCGATCTTGATGATGCATTTAGCGTTTTTCGTTGCCATGGCATCATGAATTGTGTAAGTGTTTGTCCTAAGGGATTAAATCCGACGAAAGCGATTGGTCACATCAAGACCATGCTTGTGAATCGTTCGGTTTAAGTTATATAAAAATTGCCGCCCTAGAAGTTTTGGGGCGGCCTTTTAATAGCTCGGCATAGACCGCAGCAAACGTGAAAACTACTGGTTAAGGGAAAATATGCACAACGGCGTGATGAAGGCATGGCTCGAGTCTTCACACTTGGCTGGCGCCAATGCAACGTACGTAGAAGAACTCTATGAACTGTATCTAAGTGACCCCGATTCGGTAAGTGACGAATGGAGAAGTGTTTTTGAAGAATTGCCTGTGCAAGCTTCAGAAGCAGTGGAACAACCACACTCTCGTGTTCGTGAATACTTCCGTCGACTCGCTCAAGAAACAAAGCATTACAGTGTCCAAGTTAGTGATCCAGATGTCGATGCGAAACAAGTAAAGGTTCTGCAACTTATTAATGCCTATCGATTCCGAGGGCATCAATCAGCAAATCTAGACCCCCTAGGTTTATGGGAAAGAGATACAGTCGCTGAACTGGATCCTTCTTTCCACACTCTTACCGAAGATGACCTCAATGAGACGTTTAACGTCGGCTCTTACGCCATTGGCCAAGAGACGATGGTGCTTCGAGATTTGTACAAATCTTTAAAGCAAACTTATTGTGGTTCGATTGGTGCTGAATACATGCACATGACTAACACAGAGCAAAAGCGTTGGATCCAACAACGTTTAGAGTCTGTTTCTGGTCAACCCTCTTTCGATAAAGAAGAAAAGCAAGCTTTCCTAGAAGAGCTAACTGCTGCTGAAGGTCTTGAGCGCTATCTTGGTGCTAAATTCCCAGGCGCAAAACGCTTCTCGTTGGAAGGTGGTGATGCGTTGATCCCAATGACGAAGGAAATTATTCGTCATGCAGGTGGACAAGGCATGCGTGAAGTTGTTGTTGGTATGGCTCACCGTGGTCGTCTAAACATGCTGGTCAATGTGCTTGGTAAAAAGCCACAAGACCTGTTTGACGAGTTTGCGGGCAAGCACAGCGATGACTCGTGGGGCACTGGTGATGTGAAATACCACCAAGGTTTCTCTGCGGATTTCGCAACACCAGGCGGCAACGTTCACTTAGCACTTGCATTTAACCCATCTCACTTAGAAATCGTAAACCCGGTAGTTATCGGTTCGGTACGTGCTCGCCAAGATCGTCTAGACGATAAAGATGGCAGCCGCGTACTTCCAATTACTATCCATGGTGATTCAGCTATCGCTGGCCAGGGTGTAGTACAAGAGACGTTCAACATGTCTCAAGCTCGTGGTTTCTGTGTTGGTGGTACGGTTCGTATCGTTGTAAATAACCAAGTTGGTTTTACAACGTCTAACCCTCGCGATACACGTTCTACGATGTACTGTACCGATATCGCGAAGATGGTTCAGGCTCCGATTTTCCACGTTAACTCTGATGATCCAGAAGCTGTCGCTTTCGTAGCGCGTCTTGCATTAGATTACCGTAATACGTTTAAGCGCGATGTTGTTATTGATTTGGTTTGTTACCGTCGCCACGGTCACAATGAAGCCGATGAGCCGAATGCAACGCAGCCTTTGATGTACCAAAAAATCAAGAAGCATCCAACGCCACGTAAGCTTTATGCTGACGTGCTAATGGAACGCGGTGAGTTTGGTATTGATACGGCAACACAACTCGTTAACGAATATCGTGATGCACTTGATCACGGTGAAGTTGTGGTTAAAGAGTGGCGTCCAATGGCACTTCACTCAGTGGACTGGTCACCTTACCTAGGTCATGACTGGAACATCGAATGGGACAACAAGATTGACATCGAGCGCCTGAAAGAGCTTGGTAGCAAACTTTGCCAATACCCAGACAGCCACAAGCTGCAAAGCCGAGTAAACAAACTGTACAACGATCGTACTGCCATGGTGAATGGTGAGAAACAAGTCGATTGGGGTATGGCCGAGACTCTGGCTTACGCAACACTTGTTGATGACGGTAAGCGTATTCGTATCTCAGGCCAAGATTCAGGTCGTGGTACGTTCTTCCACCGTCACTCAGTACTGCACAATCAATCAGATGCAAGCACGTATGTTCCTCTTGCGAACATTCATGATAAACAAGGGCCATTCCAAGTATTTGACTCTGTGTTATCTGAAGAAGCGGTACTCGCATTTGAGTATGGTTATGCAACGGCAGAACCAAGCGGTCTAACCCTTTGGGAAGCACAATTTGGTGACTTCGCAAACGGTGCACAAGTTGTAATCGACCAATTCATTTCGTCAGGTGAGCAAAAGTGGGCACGTTTATGTGGTCTAACTATGCTGCTTCCTCACGGCTATGAAGGCCAAGGCCCAGAGCACTCATCTGCTCGTCTTGAACGTTACCTTCAATTATGTGCTGAACAAAACATGCAGGTTGTTGTTCCTTCAACGCCGGCACAGGTTTATCACATGATTCGCCGTCAGGTTGTTCGACCAATGCGTCGTCCACTGATCGTAATGTCACCTAAGTCATTGCTTCGTCACCCTCTATGTACGTCTTCTATGGAAGATCTAGCAGAAGGTACGTTCCAACCAGCTATCGCAGAAATTGATGATCTGGCTCCTGAGAACGTAAAACGCGTCGTGTTCTGTTCAGGTAAGGTTTACTTTGACCTGCTTGATCAAAGACGTAAGAACGAGCAAGACGATGTCGCTATTGTACGTATTGAGCAACTTTACCCGTTCCCTTACGAGGACGTGAGAGCTGCAATCGCACAATACACAAATGTAGTCGATTACGTTTGGTGTCAAGAAGAGCCACAAAACCAAGGTGCTTGGTACAGTAGCCAACATAATTTCCGAGCTGCTATTCCAGTGGGTGCTGATATTCAATATGCAGGTCGTCCTGCATCAGCATCACCAGCTGTTGGCTATATGTCGGTACACTTGAAACAACAAAAAGCGTTAGTTGACGACGCTTTGACCCTACTTAAGAACTAGAAGTAAAAGGAAAATACGCACATGACAATTGAAATTCTGGTTCCAGATTTACCTGAATCTGTGGCTGATGCAACAGTGGCGACTTGGCACAAAAAACCAGGCGAAGCCGTTGCACGTGATGAAGTCATTGTAGACATCGAAACAGATAAAGTAGTTCTAGAAGTACCGGCTCCTGAAGCGGGTGTTCTGGAAGCTATCCTAGAAGAAGAGGGTGCTACGGTACTTTCTAAGCAGCTTCTTGCAAAGATCAAACCTGGTGCTGTCGCTGGTGAACCAACGAAAGATACCACTGAAGATACAGAAGCTTCTCCTGATAAGCGCCACAAAGCGGCACTGACAGAAGAAAGCAACGACGCACTAAGCCCAGCTGTTCGTCGTCTTCTTGCAGAACACAACCTACAACCAGCTGACGTCAAAGGCACTGGTGTTGGTGGTCGTATTACTCGTGAAGACATCGACGCGCACCTAGCAGCAGCGAAAGCGGCTCCGGTAGCAGCATCTGCACCAGCAGTTGAAGCGCCAGCAGCGGCTCGTAGCCAAAAACGCGTGCCTATGACTCGCCTACGTAAGACAGTTGCAAACCGTCTTCTAGAAGCGAAGAACAGCACAGCAATGCTGACTACTTTCAACGAAGTGAACATGAAACCAATCATGGACCTTCGTAAGCAGTACAAAGACCAATTCGAGAAGCGTCACGATACGCGTCTTGGTTTCATGTCTTTCTATGTGAAAGCAGTAACAGAAGCGCTGAAGCGTTTCCCAGAAGTTAACGCTTCGATTGATGGTACAGATATTATTTACCACAACTACTTCGATATCAGCATGGCGGTATCTACGCCACGCGGTCTAGTGACTCCAGTACTGAAAGACTGTGACACACTAGGTTTTGCTGACATCGAAAAAGGCATCAAAGAGCTAGCAATCAAAGGCCGTGACGGCAAGCTAACTGTTGATGAACTGATGGGCGGTAACTTCACTATCACAAACGGTGGTGTATTTGGTTCTCTAATGTCTACGCCAATCATCAACCCGCCTCAAGCGGCAATTTTGGGTATGCATAAAATCCAAGATCGTCCAATGGCTGTTGATGGCAAGGTAGAAATTCTACCAATGATGTACCTAGCGCTTTCTTACGATCACCGTCTAATCGATGGCCGTGAATCAGTTGGCTTCCTAGTGACTATCAAAGAGCTTCTAGAAGATCCTGCACGTCTGTTATTAGACGTTTAGTATCGCTAAAACGTCTAGTTAACCTCGTTAGCTAGACGTAAAAAGTTTCAAAGGCTAGGCTGCTCAACGTCTGGCCTTCACTTGAACTGTAAAGCCATTAGAAAATGGACAGCAGTTGATTTGAGAAGACCCTACAGACGTACCACAGGAAACTGTGTCGTTATGGAAATAATAATCCCTTAAGGGAAAATAAACGGAATATCAAAATGAATTTGCATGAATACCAAGCCAAACAGCTGTTTGCAGAATTCGGTTTGCCTGTACCAGAAGGTTTCGCATGTGATACAGCACAAGAAGCTTTCGAAGCTGCAGGTCGTATCAGTACAGCCAAGAAAGTCGTTAAGTGTCAAGTACACGCTGGTGGTCGCGGTAAAGCGGGCGGCGTAGAGCTACATGACACTAAAGAAGGCGTTAAAGAGTTTGCACAAAAGTGGCTAGGTAAAAACCTAGTGACTTACCAAACAGACGCTAATGGTCAGCCTGTAACAAAGATCCTAGTTGAAGAAGCATCAAACATTGCTAACGAACTTTACCTAGGTGCTGTTGTTGACCGTGCAACTCGTAAAATTGTATTCATGGCGTCAACTGAAGGCGGCGTGGACATTGAGAAAATCGCTGAAGAAACTCCAGAGTTGATTCACCAGTCTGCGATCGATCCTCTAGTTGGCCCTCAAGCTTACCAAGGCCGTGAATTGGCATTCAAACTTGGCCTAGCTGGCGATCAAATTAAACAGTTCGTTAAGATCTTCATGGGTCTTGGTGAAATGTTCGCTCAGTACGACCTAGCTCTACTAGAAATTAACCCGCTTGTTATTACAAATGAAGGTAACCTTCTTTGTCTAGACGGCAAGATCAACATTGACTCAAACGCAATGTACCGTCAGCCAAAGCTTCGTGAAATGCACGATCCTTCACAAGAAGACGAGCGCGAAGCGCACGCAGCTCAGTGGGAACTGAACTACGTAGCACTTGATGGCAACGTTGGCTGTATGGTTAACGGTGCAGGCCTTGCTATGGGTACGATGGATATCGTAAACCTACACGGCGGCAAGCCAGCAAACTTCCTTGATGTAGGCGGCGGCGCAACAAAAGAGCGTGTAGCTGAAGCATTCAAGATCATCCTTTCTGATGACAATGTTAAAGCAGTACTCGTAAACATCTTCGGTGGCATCGTTCGTTGTGACATGATCGCTGAAGGTATTATTGGTGCAGTTAAAGAAGTTGGCGTAACAGTTCCTGTCGTTGTTCGTCTAGAAGGTACAAACGCAGACCTAGGTCGTGAAGTACTTGCTAATTCTGATGTTGATATCATTGCTGCTGTATCTCTAACAGATGCTGCTCAGAAAGTTGTTGCTGCTGCGGAGGCTAAATAATGTCTGTATTAATTAACAAAGACACTAAAGTAATCTGTCAGGGTTTCACTGGCGGTCAAGGTACATTCCACTCAGACCAAGCTATCGCATACGGTACGCAAATGGTTGGTGGTGTTTCACCTGGTAAAGGTGGTCAAACTCACCTAGGCCTTCCAGTATTCAACACAGTACGTGAAGCAGTAGAAGTAACTGGTGCAACAGCAACAGTTATCTACGTACCAGCTCCTTTCTGTAAAGATGCAATCCTAGAAGCGATTGATGCAGGTATCGAACTGATCGTAACGATCACTGAAGGTATCCCTACAACAGATATGATCGACGTTAAAGTGAAGCTAGAAGAAACTGGCGTTCGCATGATCGGTCCTAACTGTCCAGGTCTTATCACTCCAGACGAGTGTAAGATTGGTATCATGCCTGGTCATATCCATAAGAAGGGTAAAGTAGGTATCGTATCTCGTTCAGGTACTCTGACGTACGAAGCAGTTAAGCAAACAACAGATGAAGGCTTTGGTCAGTCTACATGTGTTGGTATCGGTGGTGACCCTATTCCAGGTTCAAACTTCATTGATATCCTAAAACTTTTCCAAGAAGACCCAGAGACTGAAGCAATCGTAATGATTGGTGAGATCGGTGGTACTGCGGAAGAAGAAGCTGCTGAGTTCATCAAAGCAAACGTAACTAAGCCAGTTGTATCTTACATCGCTGGTGTTACTGCTCCTCCGGGTAAACGTATGGGCCACGCTGGCGCAATCATCTCTGGCGGTAAAGGTACTGCTGAAGATAAATTCGCAGCGCTAGAAGCAGCAGGCGTTAAGACTGTTAAGTCTCTTGCTGACATCGGTAAAGGCCTACGTGAAATCACGGGTTGGTAATCAGCTAGCTTTTATCTAACGAGATAGAAGCTAACTGAACGATATAAGAAAGGCTTGGTCATTGACCAAGCCTTTTTCTTTTGTAAACGATTGTTTTATAAACGACTGCCGCATCACGGTTGTGTTGTTAAAAGCTAGAATGAATCCCGACTTTTCACTTTAGGCGCGGGTTCTGTACATTTGAGACAGCATAAACATTGCCGCAGCACTGATAACAACAGAAGGGCCGGCTGGCGTGTCATAGAACCAAGACAAGCTCAACCCTCCGAACACAGCGATAGAACCAATTATAGAGGCGAGGAATGCCATTTGTTCGGGTGTATTGGCGAATTTTCTTGCCGTTGCTGCTGGGATTATCAGCAATGACGTCATGATCAATGCACCAACAAACTTCATACCGACCGCAATTACAATACCAACCAGTAACATCAGGATTAGGCGCATTAAGTCAATGTTGATGCCATCTACTGCTGCAAGATCTTCATTTACTGTCGTTGAAAGCAGTGGTCGCCAAAATATCGCAAGCACTAAACCAATCACTGCAGCACCCGCGTAGATGAACACCAAATCTGTTGGAGACACCGCAAGCAAGTCACCAAATAGGTAACTCATTAGATCGACACGAACATTGTCTAAGAAGCTGACAGCAACAAGGCCTAAAGAGAGTGCACTGTGCGCCAATATACCCAGTAAGGTATCGGTCGCGACTAGCTTTTGTTTTTGTAAAGTCACTAGCAACACGGCCAGCATCAAACAACAAATCAGCAGCGCGAAATACAAGTTAATGTTGAACAGAAAGCCAAGTGCTAAGCCCATCAAAGAAGCGTGAGCAAGCGTGTCACCAAAGTAAGCCATCTTGCGCCATACCACGAACGACCCTAATGGGCCTGCAATTAGCGCAATACCCAAACCCGCCAGAATAGAGGGAAGAAGAAACTCAAGCATTAGTGATGTCCATGTTTATGGTTTGAACATTCATGCACGTCGCCTTCGACAGGCTGGCCTGCAAGATCATGATGGTGATGTTCGTGTTGGTGATGATAAAACGCTAGTGTTTCTTGGGTCGCGGTGCCAAAGAGCGCAATATACGAAGGGTGGTGTTTGATGTCTGCAGGTGCGCCTGAACAGCAGATGTGATGGTGCAAACAGATAACATCGTCTGTTTTGGCCATCACTAAATGCAGGTCATGTGAAACCATAAATACGGCACAACCAAAGCGGTGACGAATGGTGTCAATCAGGTCATACAGGTCTATTTGCCCTTGTACATCAACGCCTTGAGCAGGTTCATCAAGAACCAGTAGGTCTGGTCTTCTTAGCAATGAACGAGCAATCAGCACACGTTGGTTTTCACCGCCAGATAGCTGGTGCATGTTACTCTTTTGCAGATGTTCAGCGCCAACGAGCTTCAATGCTTCAAGGATCTCTTGCTGACTGAACTTGCCAGTGAGCTTTAGAAAACGTTCTACATTAAGCGGTAGTGAATCATTAAGCTTTAATTTTTGTGGTACATAGCCAATTTTCAGTTTTTTAGCTTTTGTTATTGTGCCTGAAAATTTAGTTTGTAAACCCAGTACCACTTTGACTAATGTCGACTTTCCTGCACCGTTTGGCCCAATGAGGGTAGTGATTCTGCCGCGCTCTATATTTAGAGAGATGTTGTCTAGAACTTTTCGACCGTCAAATTCGACGCTCACAGAATCTAGTTGGATTAAGTTATCCATGAATAGAACTCATTTGCAATTCGCTAATGTTATAATGTAACATTTACCTCAAGCCTAAGCTACTTTTCTATTATCGAGGGATTATGTCACGTTCATCTTTTATACTTGCTACTTTGCTTTTAGCGCCAAGTGTCGCAAGTGCCAATACTATTCTAACAAGCTTTAAACCGATTCAAATGATTGTGACAGAATTAACGCAAGGCGTTAGTGAGCCGGATGTGTTGATGAACAGCAATGCTTCGCCGCATGATTATGCGCTTAAGCCATCGGATGTCAAAAAAGTTCATAGTGCCGATATGGTTATCTGGTTCGGCCCTGACCTAGAAGCCTTTTTGACTAAGGTGATTGGTTCAAAAGAAAATGTTATCAAGATCAGTGAGATTCCTGGAATCAACTTGAGAGAGTTTGGGCATGAAGATCACGATGCTCATGAAGGACACCATCATGGTAGCCATGACCCGCATTTTTGGTTGGGCATCGACCAAGTTGAAGTCGCGGCAAAATATATCTCAGCTAAGTTGATTGAATCTGACCCTGATAACGCAATGGCGTATCAAGAGAACCTAGACTCATTCTTGATTGCTTTGAAAGAGAAGAAGCAGTCAATTAATGAACAACTTGCGCCTGTGAAAGACAAAGGTTACTACGTATTCCATGATGCGTATGGCTACTTCGAACAGGAGTTTGAGTTAAATAACTTAGGTCACTTTACCGTGAGCCCAGAGCGCAAGCCGGGTGCAAAAAGCTTGATAGCTATCAAGAAAACCTTGGTGCGTGAAAATGTTCAATGTGTATTTGCTGAGCCTCAATTTACACCGGCTGTGATCGAATCGGTGACTCGCGGAAGCAATGCTAAGCAAGGGCAACTTGATCCTGTTGGTTCACAGGTTGAAGTGAAGAGTGGAAGTTATTTCGATTTTCTTCAGCAACTTACAGACAGCTACACCAGTTGCTTGAGTGCTAAGTAATCAATAATCAATAACCAATATTCCTAACGACACTTTGCTCTCGTTAATTTATGAATCATGCCGCTTTTTGCGGCATTTTCGTGACCGCTAAGATAAAACCTCTCAACAAATAGCAAACCTCCTTTCTCCTTTGTTAATTTCCGCTAAAATAGAAAGATAATAATAAGCACAAAAAAACTGAATTTTTGGTTCAGCAACGATAAGACGTTGTGGATACCATAATTTCATGTGTTATTGCTGTTCAGGATGAAAAGTTGTATCGAATTATCTTCAGAATGTTCATGTTAATGAGCATTTCATTTAGCGTTCTCGCGGTAAATACATCACCCTCCGTTTTCTATCCTTTGCCCGTTCAAGCGCAAGGGAACTTTCTTGCGGCTAAAAACTTGTACTTAGGTGCCGGTGGCGGGCTATGGGTTCATGATGTCCATGGAAAAGTACTCTTTTATGATGGCCGAACCCTATTCCCTCGAAAGGGCAGCCTTTTGCAATTTTCTTCAGAAAGAGTCGCGTTTCTTAACGATGAGTTTTGGACATTTTTTGATAATGAGGTGTACCGACATAGCCCTGGTATTGGCAATGAGCTTGCGTTTAGTTTAAGCCCCGGCGCTGAGATCGCGAATATCGGCTCATCAGGTGATTATATTTGGGTCACAGATGGCAGTAATTTTTATACTTACAACACTCAATCTTTAGAATTTACCACCTACTCACTACTCAAACTGTATCGATACAACAATAGCAGTGATATTGCGATTAACGATGCGGAGTGGGTGTTGTCAAAATGGGTACTCGCGACCAGTTCTGGAGCTTACCTTTCCGAGGCGCAAGAGTTTACTCACATCACTGCATCAGATAAGCACCATATTGAGACGGTTTATTTTTCTAATGCTAGACGAGAGTTAGTGATTGGCACTTTAAATGGGGCGGTGATTGTTGATCTCGCGAATCCAGATAATGAGAACAAAATAAAAGGGTCGCACGTTCTCTCGCTTGCTGAAACTTCAGACCAATATTGGATTGGCACAGAGCATGGACTCATTAGTTACAACTTCATTACGGGTCAGATTACACGATTCGAACAAGCCGCTAACCAAGATTTCTCGCTACCGGGAGAGAAAATATATTCGTTAATCAACGACCATGCTGGTGGGATGTGGGTTGCGACAAATAACGGCATCCGATATTTCTCACTGTTCAGTAAGACATTCTCAAGAACGCCATTAACGGGTATGGGGATGCATTCAAGTAGTGTCGTGATAAACAAAGTACAGCCGGTTAGTGAACAATTATCTTGGGTTGCTTCCTCAATGGGCCTCTATTTGGTCGATGCTCAAAGCAAAGCTAGTCCAATTCGTGTTTACTCCAACTCGGTACAGGACTTTGAGGTCTTTGGTTCTTCCATTTGGTTGGCTACAGAAGAAGGCATTATTAGTTTTAATACCAATACGTTAGAGCCTGAAGTGCTCGGTTTACCAAGGTCTATCAAGGGGGTACAAGTTGAGAACTTTGCGCTTCAAGCTGATAACGTACTTTGGATAACATCGGGGCAAGACCTTTATTCGTTATCTATCGAAACTATGAAGCTGACGGGGTACGGTACTGACTGGTTAGTTGATAAGTTTTTGCCAGCAAAAATCACTGCTCTCAATATAGGGTTACAAGGTCGTATATATATAGGCACTGACCACGGCTTCTACTCTTTTATTGATAAACGGATTAGCTTTAGTCGCTCAAGCGAACGATTTGGCAAAGTGGTCGATATTGAAAAAGCGAAGGATGGGGCTCAATGGTTTGCGAGCAGTTATGGCGTGTATCGAATCCCTTATGACAGCTCTATTATTCAAGAGGTCACGCTTGTTGAAGACAATATTAGCCCAAATTGCTTAATAAGCGATGACAATGGTGTGTGGTTAGGTTCTTCGAAAGGTATCAGCTATTACGGACTGGATGGGCAACTGCATAAACATATCGGTTCACCATTTGGCTTGATCACCAATGAACTAGCGGCAGGGGCATGTGCTTTGTTTGACAGCGAAGGCAGCCAATCTACGAGGCTTATTTTTGGATCAAAGTATGGCGTAGTCAGTGCGTTATCTGATGAGTTATTGGTATCAACAACACCTCATAGTCGAGCATTACTGAGTAAGATCAGTGTTGATCAGCAAACCGTATCAATTGGTGGTAAGACAGCTGATTTGGATGAAATCCCTTATGGTTCATCTATGAGTTTTAAGTTGGGTATCCTACCTGCGACGTTTGCCCCTGCGATGGAGTATCGCCTGAGCGACGATGAACCTTGGAGTGAATTTGAAGGAGGCTTGTTAACGCTCGATCATCTTCTTCCGGGGGACTATACACTGGAAGTAAAACCCGTTAAGGATTCGCATTATCGCTTTGTGTCAACGAATCAAAGCTTCTCAATCGCTGAGCCTTGGTATCTGAGCAATTGGGCTGCCGCAAGCTCTCTGGCGCTGCTGATTGGTGTCGTGACTATCTTGGTCTTTTGGCGTTCGCGTTATGTCACTTTTGCCAATAGACACCTAAAAGCGCAAGTTGCATTAAAAACCGATCAACTGAGGCACCAAAGTCGCATCCTGTTGACGACCAATCAACAGCTTAAAAAGCAACTATCAGTTAAGAGTGCGCTTGTATCGCACACAGCAAATGAACTCTCATCTGAAGTTAATCATATTGCTGCGATGCTCCCGAATTGGAATGATGAGAAAGGCAAGTCGCCAATCTTAACGCTGAAAAATGGCTTGGCTCAATTGAGTAATACACCTCAAGGAGAAGGGAAGGTCAGTTACGATATAATTTTGATCTTAGAAGCGGTACTCAAAGCTTGGCAAGATGATTTAGCCAAAGCGGGTATTGAACTGGATATTAGAGTTGATACCAAACAACGATACGTATCCTTACTGTATTTTAATCTCGATATTATTTTCAACAACTTGGTTGCGAGCATCATCAAGAGAAACTTTAAGTCACAAAGCATGGTGGTTCTGGTTGAAGAAGTGAAGGAGCATCTTGTCGTTACGATTCGAGATCATGGGATGCCTTTTCCTAAATTGGCATCAAGCATGAGTGACAACACCGGAAAATCGACTGATCTAAATATCGAAAAGTTACCTCTATTGATGAATCAGAGTGGTGGTGAGCTGAACGCGTTTGTTTCTGACTATCAAAATAAGGTTCAGCTTTCGTGGCCGATTGAATATCAAGTACTGGATAATCTGGAAGCCAGCACAATTGAGCAGATAGAAACCATTAAGCTTGCCGCTTCAACGCCAGAGCAACAAAGGTTGAGTGCTGAACAAGAGTGGAAAAACAGAGTGTCGCAGCTTGTGAGCGAAAACTACGCCGATGCAGAGTTCAGTACTGCAACTGCTGCTAAGTACTTGTTCATGTCAGAGAGAAGCTTACAGAGACGCTTTAAATCGGCTTATAACAAGACCTTTAAAGAGCATTTGAATGAAGTGCGTTTAGAGCATGCGTGCGAGCGGTTACTTGCGGGAGAGAAGATCTCAGATGTCGCGTTTGATTCTGGTTTTAATGACCCTTCCTATTTCAGTCAGAGGTTTAAGCACCATTTTGGTATGTCGCCATCTAAGTTTGCTGAAAACAGCGAAGAGTAGCGAGCTGCGGATTTACTCTACGTCCACATAGATAAAGATACTCTAAGCCTCGACATTCGTGTTGGGGCTTTTTTATGCTTCTACGAGATAGAGATAGAGATAGAGATAGAGATAGAGATAGAGATAGAGATAGAGATAGAGATAGAGATAGAGATAGAGATAGAGATAGAGATAGAGATAGAGATAGAGATCAGTGGGTAGTTTAAAAGGCTGTTGAGATAAAACAAAAGGAAGAAAAAAAATATCGTGGTATAGCCGGGGGGACTATACCACGGGTGCCAAGGACACCTTCGCTTGCTGCCGGAGTGATATGGCAAGCCACATCACCTCTGGAATAAAACTAAAGAGAAGTAGTTTCTCTTCGTTGGAGTAACTATACGTCTGCCCACTTATTTTACTTATAAAATTAACGACAGATGGCCATGAGAAAACCGACATTATTTTAAGTTATTGATAATTAATGATTTGCGTTGGTTTTTCTTGATTGGTATTAGTGAGGTAGTTCTCGTTGTTTGTTGAAAGTAACGTTTTTGACGTAAACGTTTTTAACGAAATTTACGAGTATGTATTTTCGAAAACATTGATTTCACACAATAGAATTGTGGTCATGTATGTGTATCATGGCGGTAATAACAATCTTTCTCATTATCAGTCACGAATTGGGCATTTATGAAACTCTCACAACTCGAGCAAGGAAAAGCGGCTTCTATTGTTGCACTAACAGGCTTAACACCAGACGTTAGAAAAAAACTTATGGTTATGGGCATGTTGCCAAAAACTGAGGTGACGCTAATCCGTCGTGCGCCGATGGGTGATCCACTTCAAGTGGAGGTGAGAGGTGTTTCTATCGCCATTCGTGAAAGCATTGCAGAACAAATCGAGGTTATCTAAATGGATTATCAAGTTCTTACCGTTGGTAACCCAAATAGTGGTAAAACAACATTATTTAACGCCTTAACTGGTGCTAAGCAGCACGTTGGTAACTGGGTTGGTGTAACCGTAGAAAAGAAGACGGGTTTGTATTCGCATGCTGGTGATCAGTTTCAGCTAACGGATTTACCGGGTATCTACGCACTAGACAGTGGTAATGATGCGAACAGTATCGATGAATCTATCGCGTCTCGTGCTGTGCTAACTCATCCTGCAGATGTCATCATCAATGTTGTAGATGCAAGCTGCTTAGAACGAAGCTTATACATGACATTACAATTACGAGAGTTGGGTCGCCCAATGATCGTTGTATTGAACAAGATGGATGTATTAAAGCGTGAGCGTCAGGTGATTAACCTTAAAGCGCTAGAGAAAGAGCTTGGCTGTCCAGTTTTAAGCTTGTCTGCAAACGACAAAGGCCAAGTTGCACGTTTTAAAGAGCGTCTGCATAAACTGCTTGTTCAAGGTGTGAGTCTTGATCCTATCTCTATTGATTACGATGCCGCGTTAGAAGCTCTTATCCCTTCTGTGGAGTCACAATTTGATGATGCTGATGTATCTCACCGAGCTCTGGCTATTCGTGCTTTAGAAAACGATTACTTAGTATTGAACGGATTGGCTCCTCAAACTCGTACTCAAATCGACAGTGTGCGCCTAGGTGCCGATTTCGATATTGACCTTGCTGTTGCTGACGCTAAATACACTTTCTTACATGACCTTTGTAAACGTGTTCGTCGCAGTGAAGGGAAACTAAGCCGTAACTTTACTGAGAAAGCAGACCAATTCATTTTGAATAAATGGGTCGGTATTCCTTTCTTCTTCGTCATCATGTACCTAATGTTCATGTTCTCTATCAATATCGGTAGTGCGTTTATCGACTTCTTTGATATTGGTGTTGGCGCAATATTAGTTGATGGTGGACACCACTTATTAGATGGCCATTTACCGGTTTGGCTAGTCACCATTCTTGCCGATGGCATCGGCGGTGGTATTCAAACGGTTGCGACCTTTATTCCGGTTATTGCCGCGCTTTACTTGTTCTTAGCGGTATTAGAAAGCTCGGGTTACATGGCTCGTGCAGCATTTGTACTTGATAAAGTGATGCAGAAGATTGGTTTACCGGGCAAAGCGTTTGTTCCGTTAGTACTTGGCTTTGGTTGTAACGTACCTTCAATCATGGCAACTCGTACTCTTGACCAAGAGCGTGAACGTAAACTGGCAGCATCAATGGCGCCCTTTATGTCATGTGGTGCTCGTTTGCCAGTATACGCACTATTCGCAGCTGCGTTTTTCCCTGGTGCCGGACAAAATGTCGTATTCGCTCTGTACATCATGGGTATTGTAGCTTCTGTATTTACGGGCTTATTCCTTAAAAATACTATCTATCCTGGTAGCAGTGATAGCTTGGTTATGGAGATGCCAGATTACGAATTGCCAACCGTGCAAAACGTGATGCTGAAAACTTGGCAGAAGCTGAAGCGTTTCGTGCTTGGCGCAGGTAAAACCATCGTAATGGTTGTGGCTATTCTTAGCTTCCTGAACTCATTAGGTATGGACGGCAGTTTTGGTAACGAAGACAGCGAAAGCTCAGTGCTATCTAAAGCGGCTCAAGTTGTGACTCCAGTGTTCCAACCTATTGGTATTACTGAAGAGAACTGGCCTGCAACGGTTGGTATTATTACGGGTATTTTTGCGAAAGAAGCCGTTGTTGGTACATTAAACAGCTTGTACACCACGCCATCAGATGAAGAAGCGGCTGAATTCGATTTAGCAGCAAGCTTGCAAGAAGCCGTCATGACCATCCCTGAAAACCTAGCTGGTTTGAGCTATTCAGATCCATTAGGCATTGAAGTGGGCGACTTGTCTGACTCAAGCTCTGTGGCTGCAGATCAAGAGGTTGATACTTCGATCTTTGGTAACTTGAAAGACAAGTTTGTATCAGGCCACGCTGCGTTTGCTTACTTGATTCTTATCCTGCTTTACACACCTTGTGTTGCTGCGATGGGCGCTTATGTACGTGAGTTTGGTCAGACGTTTGCCCGCTTCATCGCGGTATGGACAATGGCTCTAGGTTACTTCGGTGCAACTTTCTACTACCAAGCAGCAAACTTCGCTGTACACCCAGTAAGTAGTGCTGTGTGGATGGTGGCAATTGCTGGTGGCTTTGTGGTGACGTATCGCGTCTTCAAGAAAATCGGCAGTAAGCAAAAAGCGTTAGAGGTGCAAGTAGTATGATTTTAACTGAACTTCATCAATACATTGATAACGAAGGTGTCGCTGCTCGTAGTGAACTCGCGTCTAAGTTTGGAATGAGCGAAGACGGTGTCGATGCGATGCTGAGTGTTTGGGTCAAGAAAGGGAAAGTTTCCCGCTTGGTCGATACCAACAAGCATGGCCATACAACGCGTATTCGTTACACCATCAGCAAACAAGATGGTCTGTCACTGAATGTGATGATGTAGTTCAGAGCTTCATACTGTCGTTGAAAACGACGAGATTAGACAATAAAAAGCCGCTCACCTATTTTAGATGAGCGGCTTTTTGTCATGTGTCTATTCTGAACAGCCTTGCTTTAAAGCGTAATGAGATGAACTCGAATTACGCTTTCTTGAAGATAGAGCTCAGCGATAAAACGTTTTGAATGCGAGTATGGATTGCGGCTTGTTGTTCTTCACTGCGCTGTTCGCCTTTGGTGTTGCCCCATACTGGACCTGGCCACGCGATGTCGTCTTTGAAACGTGCAATATGGTGAATGTGTAGTTGTGGCACCATGTTACCCAGCGCGCCTAGGTTTAACTTGTCTGGTTGGAATGTCGCTTCTAATGCTTGGCTTACCGCTTGAGACTCAAGCAAGAACTGCTGTTGTTCTTTCATTGGCAGATGGTGCAACTCTTTTAGGTTGGCACGTTTTGGTACCAAGATAACCCAAGGCACAGCACTGTCTTTGCTTAGCAGTGCCAAGCTTAGTGGAAATTCGCCGATAAGCGTGGTGTCTTTTGCTAACTGTGGGTGAAGTTCAAAGTTCATGATCTTTCCAATTAATTGTTTTACTTGAGTATAAGGTTGGAGTTGGGATGTGGCTAGCGCTTACGTTCTCAATAAGCAGATTCCCTATCACGTTCGTTCCTCACTGTAGGGAATGACGGGCGGGGAGAGTTTTAGCGAATGGCTTTGCTTGTGTTACGCGTTTGGAGGAGATTTCCTATTACGTTTGTCCCTAACTATAGGCGGTAACGATTCGGTGTAGTTTGATAAGTTCATTAATGTCGAGTTGGACTAACGACACTTATTTTCGTCATCTCCTATAGCGACGAAGGAGCGTAGTAGGAGATCTCTTACTGCGTAGGCCGACTCGTCGCAAAGATAAACGAGTAAACGAAACCTCCAAATAAAACAAAAGGTTGATGCTCTAACATCAACCTTTGTATTTATTCATTGTAACCCGAAGGGAATTACATGCGCTCTAGAGTTTCGATACCTAGAAGCGACAGGCCTTGCTTGATAGTCTTAGCTGTCAGTGCAGCAAGCTTCAGGCGGCTCTGTTTAACGGTTTCATCTTCAGCCACAAGGATAGGGCACGCTTCATAGAAGCTAGAGAATTGACCAGCAAGTTCGAATAGGTAGCTACACATGATGTGCGGTTGACCTTCACGAGCAACAGACTGTACCGCTTCTTCAAATTGTAGAAGTTTCGCGATAAGGGCTTTCTCTTTCTCTTCAGTGATTTTGATTTCACCTTCAAGAGAGTCCATAGAAATGCCTGCTTTAGCAAAGATTGAAGCGACACGAGTGTACGCGTACTGCATGTACGGTGCTGTGTTACCTTCAAATGCCAGCATGTTTTCCCAGTCGAACACGTAATCAGTGGTACGGTGCTTAGAAAGGTCTGCGTATTTAACAGCCGCCATTGCAACTGTGTTTGCGATGGTTTTCTTCTCGTCTTCTGCTAGCTCAGGGTTTTTAGATTCAATTAGCTGAGTTGCACGCACTTCTGCTTCGTCCAGAAGATCAGCAAGACGTACTGTACCGCCTGCACGAGTTTTAAATGGCTTACCATCTTTACCTAGCATCATGCCGAACGCGTGGTGCTCAAGAGAGACAGACTCAGGAACATAACCCGCTTTACGAACGATAGTCCAAGCTTGCATTAGGTGTTGGTGCTGACGAGAGTCAATGAAGTAAAGTACGCGGTCTGCGCCCAGTTCTTCAAAACGGTATTTAGCACAGGCAATATCAGTGGTGGTGTATAAGAAGCCACCGTCACGTTTTTGCACGATAACGCCCATCGGGTCGCCATCTTTGTTTTTGTATTCGTCTAGGAATACAACTTGTGCGCCGTCAGACTCTTTTGCTAGGCCTTGTGTTTGTAGGTCAGAAACGATGTTTGAAAGCATGTGGTTGTACATACTTTCACCCATTACATCATCACGTGTCAGTGATACGTTCAGGCGATCGTAGTTACGTTGGTTTTGAACCATGGTTACGTCAACCAGCTTTTTCCACATTTCAGCACAGTATGCATCGCCGCTTTGCAGTTTCACTACGTAGCCACGTGCTTTCACAGCGAATTCTTCGTCTTCGTCGTAAAGCTTTTTAGATTCACGGTAGAACTGCTCAAGATCTGAAAGTTCCATTGAAACTTCGCCAGTTTCAGCTTGGATGCGCTCAAGGTTTGCGATAAGCATACCGAATTGAGTACCCCAGTCACCAATGTGGTTAGCACGGATAACTTTGTGGCCTAAGAACTCTAGTGTACGAACAACAGCATCACCGATGATCGTTGAACGTAGGTGACCAACGTGCATTTCTTTTGCAACGTTTGGTGCTGAGTAGTCAGCAACAATTGTTTGTGCTTCAGCTGCTGTAACACCAAGGCGAGAGTCAGCCAGTGCTGCGTCTGCTTGTTGTGCTAGGAATGCTTCATCTAGGAAGATGTTTAGGAAACCTGGACCTGCGATTTCAACTTTAGAAGCGATACCGTCTAGGTTTAGAACGTCCAATACTTTTTGAGCAAATTCTCGTGGGTTAGTGCCTAGTCGTTTAGCAACACCCATAACGCCGTTTGCTTGGTAGTCACCAAATTGTGGTTTTGCAGATTGGCGAACAGCTGCAGGAGAGCCTGCAGGTGCGCCAGCGGCTTCTAGAGCCTGAGATACTTTGTCATTAATCAGTGCTTGGATATTCACACGCGTTTCCTTCAATTCAAGGATGAATAAGAGTGGCCGTTATTTCGTGGGTATTAAATTTGGTTAATTATGCGTCGAGTTAACGATTTAATGCCGAAATGAACAACAGACTCTGTTTAAGTTCACAAAAATGGCGTTAATCATACCAATTTTGTGGGGTTTCTTATAGGTCGAATTGATAGAAAATTAACATTTCCTGAGGGGTTTTTGACAATCGACTTTGACCAAGCCAGGTTTGTCTATTTAGGAAAGTAAGACACCGTACTTTTTGAACGTTTTTTTGTAAAAGCAACGCTTGTTGCTGAAAGTAAAACTGATACCATGCAGCCATTATTTGGAGAACAAAGACAATGACGATGAGCCTGAAGCAAGCCGAATTAGAACCACAACAAATGATTGCGCGCCTTGATACGTTTATGGCGAAAATTGAGAACCTAGGAAATGCACTGGGTTTAGATTTAAGCTTTGCTCAAGCGGATCATATTGCATTAAGAATCAATGAAACTGAGCTTGCTAAATCAGCACATCTGGCTTGGTCTGAATATGGCTCTACAATTTCAGAAGCGATGATCAATGGCCGTCCAATTTTGGTGTTGGCTTTCGATGAGCCATTGCAAAGCCTTGGTTGGAAGATTGAGTGCTTAGAGTTGCCATATCCAGCAGAAGGTAAAATTTATCCAAGCCAAGATTGGGAACATGTCGAGTTTGTGATTCCTTCTCACGCGCAAACGGCTGATGAGTATCTGGCGGATCTTAAAGAGACTTACCCGCAGTTCGCTGCTAAGTTTGAAACTTTGGCAGAGCAAGGCGTTAAGATAAAACTGTCTAGCCCGAAAGGTGAGGGTGAACGTTTGAATAACCCAACGGTGGCTTTTAAACATCAAGGCATTTGTATTAAGTTGCATCCACACTCTTTGAAGAAGATTGTTGAGTCAGAACAGGCTTAATTTGAGCAGAGAATAGCTGGGATAGATTCCTGATCTCGCCTAGGCTCGTCGGAATGACGGGGTGTTTGATGGGGTTTGCCAGGTCTATCTTTAGTGCTGACAGTCTGAGTGTTCGAGGGCGCATGTTAGAGCCTATAGCTAGAAGATTCATCACCGAGTTCGTCATTCCCGATAGCGACGAAGGGGCGTAGTCGGGAATCTCATAAAGCTAGTCAGATCATCAGATACAAAAAACGCGCAATGGATTAACCCTATTGCGCGTTTTTTATGGGCTTCTAACTGGAAGTCTTACCGGAAATCGAATCCCCGACCTACAGAATCACAGTCTTGTTACCGTAAACAAACACGTGATCATTGATCACTTTGTTTAAAGCCTTACTCAACACGTTCTTCTCTACGTCACGACCGGCTTGAGCCATGTCTTTCGCACTGAAGTTGTGATCCACTGGAATCACGTCTTGCTTGATGATTGGGCCTTCATCGAGATCGTTTGTCACGAAGTGCGCTGTTGCGCCAATGATTTTCACGCCGCGCTCATAAGCTTGTTGGTATGGTTTAGCACCAATGAATGCTGGCAAGAAGCTGTGGTGAATGTTGATGATTTTGTGGTTGTACTTCTCAACAAACCCCGGAGTCAGCACTCGCATGTATTTAGCAAGTACCAGATAGTCCGCCTCGTACTGGTCAATCACTTCAAGCATCTTCTTCTCATGTTCTTCACGGTTTAATCCTTCGTGAGAAACATGATGATAAGGAATATCAAAACGCTCGGTTAAGCTTTGCAGAGTATCGTAGTTGCCAACAACAGCGGCAATTTCTACATCCAAACTGCCATCAAAGTTCTTCATCAGAATATCGCCAAGGCAGTGAGCTTCTTTAGTCACGAGTATCACGACACGCTTACGAGAAGAGCCCATCAGCTTACGTTTCGCATTCTCTGGCAATGCTTGGTCTAAATCGGCAAGCAAGGTTTCGTCATTGAAGTAACCCTCTAGCTCGGTACGCATAAAGAAGTGGCCACTAGTGTTATCGACGAACTCATTGTTGTGAATAATATTGAGTTGGTGCTTATAACAAATGTTGGTGATCTTTGAGATGAGGCCTGGGGCGTCAGTACAATGTGTTAATAAAGTTTTTCTTTCCATTTGCATCTTACTTCCATGAATGTTGCACTTTTTTATATGAAATCGGGATTCTTCAAATTTAATGCAGGCCGTCGAACGGTGAACTGAGCCGCAATATCACCGTTATAATTAATCTATTATCAATTTGGTTTCAACAAAATCTACCGTTCATTTAGGGGATTAATAAATTGAGAGGCTTAATAAATTCAGGTAGAGGTTAGATTTCTGACGGTTTTAACCGATATTCTCGGTCAAGTTCCACTAGAGCGAGCCAACATTTCAGCCATGCATAGGTGATCATTTATGGATAAAGAGTTACTAGCGAAAAAGTTGTATTGTAAGCGTGTAAATTCATTAGTGGGTGATGTTCAGGTGGACGACAACGTTCTTGATGAAATGTGGGAAAGCAAAGCTTCTCCGACTGATGCTGCTAAAGCTATGCAACCAAGTGATTCCGGTTTTTCTGGTGCGCCTTGGTTATCTCGTTACTTGAATCGCAAGTAGTTAAACAACCCCTTCATTTGTTTTGGGCTAGGTTGGTTAACAAGACTTAGCCTGCTATGTTCTATTCGATAGACACCTCCGGTGTGCAGTCATTTCTGATTCGCACCGGCTCACTAAACCTGCCATAATTCGCCTTCTATTTTTCTAAACCACGTACTCTATGATATCTAAAACGTTTTCTGCTGATGGTGCTCTGGGTAAAGCGATCCCTGGGTTTCAACCACGACAAGCTCAGTTGGACATGGCTGAAGCGGTCTCACAAGCCATTGAGCAACAAAGCCAATTGGTTGTTGAGGCAGGGACAGGTACCGGCAAGACGTTTGCTTACCTCGTGCCAGCGCTGCTAAGTGGCAAGAAAACTATTATCAGTACGGGTTCTAAAAATCTTCAAGAGCAGTTGTTTCATCGTGATTTACCATTAATGGTCGATGCGCTTGGTTTTTATGGTCAGGTTGCTCTGCTGAAAGGTCGCTCAAACTATTTGTGTTTAGACAGGCTCAGTCGCCAGATGATCGAAAGTCATGGCACTCATACCGATCCAACGCTGTTAGCTCAGTTGGTGAAAGTGCGCAGCTGGTCGTCAGCGACTCAAACTGGCGATTTAGGAGACTGTGATGATATTGCTGAAGATAGCCCAGTTATTCCAACCATTACCTCGACTAACGACAACTGCTTAGGCAAAGAATGCCCAAGCTACACTGATTGCTTTGTGCTTAAGGCGCGTAAAAAAGCGATGGATTCTGATGTTGTTGTAGTGAACCACCACTTGTTCCTAGCGGATTTAGCGATCAAAGAAACCGGGTTTGGTGAGCTGATACCTGAAGCCGATGTGTTTATCTTCGATGAAGCGCATCAACTTCCCGATATCGCCAGTCAGTACTTTGGACAATCGGTTTCCAGCCGACAGATCCAAGAATTAGCTAAAGACATTGAAATTGCTTACCGCACTGAAGCCAAAGACATGCGTCAGTTGCAAAAGGTTGGCGAGAGGCTCATTCAATCAGCCGCCGATTTACGCATTGTGCTCGGCGACACCGGCTTTCGTGGTAACTGGCGTGAAGCATTGAAGTCAGAGTCGATTGCGAGAGAGCTCGTGCGTTTACAAGATGCGTTGCAACTGGCTGTGGATGTATTGAAATTAGCATTGGGTCGAAGCCAGTTGTTAGACACGGCTTTTGAGCGTGCAACCATGATTAAGTCGCGTATCGAACGTGTGTGTGATATGTCGATTACCGGTTATTCCTATTGGTATGACACCACGCCACGCCACTTTGCTTTGCACATCACGCCTCTTTCGGTTGCCGATAAATTCCACGAACAAATCGAGCTAAAACCGGGTGCTTGGGTGTTTACCTCTGCAACTTTGGCTGTGTCGGACGATTTCGACCATTTCACCTCTCGACTCGGGTTAAAACCGTCAGCACAGTTTTCACTGCCAAGCCCGTTTGACTATCCAAATCAGGCGCGTTTGTGTGTGCCTCGCTATCTTCCCGAACCAAATAGCCCGGGCTTAGCGGATAAGCTAGTAAGAATGTTGACCCCTGTGATTGAGCAAAACCAAGGTCGCTGTTTCTTCTTGTGCACCTCACACAGCATGATGAAAGAGTTGGGGGAGCGATTCCGTGAAACGCTCTCGGTTCCAGTTCTGCTACAAGGTGAGACAAGTAAGCAAAAAACCTTAGCCGAATTCATGAAATTAGGTAACGCATTGCTGGTGGCCACTGGCGCCTTCTGGGAAGGTATAGATGTTAGGGGCGACGCATTAAGCTGTGTTATCATCGATAAATTACCCTTTACCGCCCCAGACGACCCGTTACTTAAGGCTCGAATCGAGGACTGTAAGCTAAAAGGGGGTGATCCTTTTGCACAAGTACAGTTACCAGACGCAGTGATTACCTTGAAACAAGGTGTTGGCCGATTAATACGTGATAAGCGTGATAATGGCGCTTTAATTATTTGCGATAACCGCTTGGTGACCCGCGATTACGGTGGTGTGTTTTTGGCGAGTTTACCGCCTATCCCACGTACCCGTGACTTAGGGATCATTAAAGAATTCTTAGCTAAAGACCATTCAACCGCTGCTGAGTAATTGGCATTGTTGAGCTTAGCCATTATTTTTAGATTAGATAACGAATATTTGAGACACGAATGAGCGCGAAAATTCTTGCAGTAGATACCGCAACTGAAAACTGTTCAGTTGCACTAGTAATGGGTGACCAGGTGTTCGCACGTAGCGAAGAGGCTCCTCGAGACCATACGAAAAAAATTCTACCTATGGTTGATGAAGTACTGAAAGAAGCGAATGTCGCTTTAACCGATATCGACGCAATCGCGTTTGGCCAAGGCCCAGGCAGTTTCACGGGTGTGCGTATTGGTATCGGTATTGCTCAAGGCTTGGCTTTTGGTGCTGATTTACCGATGATCGGTGTATCTACACTGGCCGCGATGGCGCAAGGCAGCTACCGTAAATTTGGTGAAACTCACGTAGCTACAGCGATTGATGCTCGCATGAGTGAAGTATATTGGGCTCGTTACAGCCGTGAAGACGATGGTCGTTGGACTGCGGTTGATGCGGAATGTGTCACGCCTCCAAGCGAATTAGCTACGCAGCTTGAAGCGGATTCTGAGACATGGGCAAAAGTCGGCACCGGTTGGGAAGCGTATGCAGAGCACATGGACACACTCGCGATTAACACCAAAGCGTGTGAAGTCCTGTTTCCAGAAGCTCAAGACATGGCGTTCCTTGCTCAATTTGCTTACGCAGAAGGTAAAGCGGTTGCAGCAGAAGAGTCTGAGCCTGTTTATCTTCGTGATAAAGTGACGTGGAAAAAACTGCCAGGTCGAGAGTAAATACGTATTATTTTGGCTTTGTATTCACTTTGCAAAGCCAAAATAAAAACAGATACACAATCATTAACATCAGGTAATAAACTCTTTAAGCATGGTTTCAATAAACGGCTTACCTCCTTCTTCGATAGGCAATACATCCAAAACCAATCGAACCAACAAAAAGAACGAGGTAAAAAAAGGCGATGCAAAAACCTCAGTTGGTCAGCCAACTAAGGTCGCGAATGCTGTCTCGCATTCGATTCGCCAAGTCAAAGAATCTGAGATCCACAAAGCTCAGGTTCAATATGATCTTCCAGAAGGGCGTGGACGACGTGCGATGGAGGAGTATATGGACGTGATGAATCAAGCTAAAAAAGAGGAACTTGCGAAGCTTATTGGGGTCGATATTTATATCTAGCTTTGTGCTTTCATTTATCCTTTTCTAAGGACCAGCATTATGTTTTCTCTCATTTCTAAATCTCGCTTATTTTTCCTTGTCGCCTTCTCTTCGATGGTGATGGGTTGCTCATCTCTACCAGAAGAACTTAATGCAAACTCTGAACAGGTGGTAACTGACTACCAAGAGTGGGTAAACACAGTGCCAGACGCTGGTGATGTTCGCTTAGGTGGTGTGATAGCTAAAGTCACTAACTTACAAGACAAGACTCGTGTTGAAGTGGTTAACTTGCCTATCTCAAGCAACGGTAAGCCAGATATTGATGCCGAGCCAAAAGGGCGTTTTGTTGGTTACATTGATGGTTACGTAGAACCTTTGAGCTTTGCTGAAGGCCGTTTAGTCACCTTGGTTGGAACATCAAGTGGTACTGAAGGTGGCACCGTTGGTGATTACCCTTATACCTTCCCAGTAATGAATGTCTACAACCAACGTTTATGGCAGATCACCGAGCGAGTGGTCATCAACGACTTTGCGCCAACCTATTACTCTTGCCGCAGTTTGCATTGTCGCAGCTTTCAAACCATGCCTAAGTCAGGCCGTGTGATTCAAGATGTGGAATAGTCGAACCTGAAATCGACACACTAAACGATAGGGACACCATACAATCAATGATTGAAAAGTCATATTCCCTTGCGAGCGGGACGCTTGCAACACAACAGATTGGCAACTCAAAAACGACCGCAACGACGGTCGTTTTTATTCATGGTTGGCTAGATAATTCTGCAAGTTTCACTCAGGTTATGCCGCAAATAGCCAAGCTTTCTCCAGATACTCACCTCGTTGCTATCGATCTCTTCGGACACGGTTTCTCGTCGCATAAACCGGGGAGTTATTACCCATTTCACGACTATATTGATGATTTGCATCAGTTGGTGACCAAATTATCGCCAAACAGACTGGTACTGGTAGGACATTCACTTGGTGCATTGATCGCAAGTTGCTATAGTGCCGCCTTTCCTGAAAAGGTGTCAGGATTAATTCAAATTGAAGGTCATGGACCTCTTTCAGAAGCTCCCCACGAAACAGTCTCTCGTTTGAGAGATGGGGTACTCAGTCGTCTTCGACAGCGAAGAAAGCCTTCACGTCCTCTGGCAAGTCTTGAGGATGCTATTAAGCTGAGAGCTCACGCCAATCAAATCAAAGCAGAACTCATTGCTCCTATTGTTGAACGAGGAATCGTTGAGCTAAGTAATGTTGATCGGACTGTTGTTGCTAAAGCTGCTTTTGATCAAGCGACTGTAGATCAAGTTGCTCTTAGTCAAGCGACTGTAGATCAAGGTATTGCCGAGTTCGATAACTCTTGGCAATGGAGATGCGACCCTAACCTAAAATGTGACTCGTTATATCGAATGTCACAAGCGCATGCTGAAGCGATCATGGCGGCTATTGAATGCCCTCAATTAATAGTTTTAGGAAATGATGGATTCCGACATTTGCAGCATAATCGCTACAAATCAGCCCATAGTTCTCTGAATATAGAGACTGTTCCTGGCGGACATCATTGCCATTTAGAGAGCCCAGAGCTAGTTTCAGAGCTAATTCTTGGTGTAGTTAACAAAATTTAAACAAGTGTTTGAGCCTTTTAGTGCTCATGCACTAAAGCTGTGCTGTAATACCCCAATGATAAAAAGCGGCGAAGCAGTCGTCAGCTGATAAACGAGGAGTAACATAGTGGACAAACCTTGGCTTTCACGTTATCCAAGTGACGTACCTGAGACGATCAACCCAGATCAGTACCCATCTCTTATTGAAATGTTCGAACAGTCAGTACAGAAGTACGCAGACCAACCAGCATTCGAGAACATGGGGTCTATCATGACATTCCGTAAGCTTGAAGAGCGCAGTCGTGCTTTTGCTGCTTACCTGCAGAATGATCTAAAACTGAAGAAAGGCGATCGTGTCGCGCTGATGATGCCAAACCTGCTGCAATATCCAATTGCACTCTTTGGTGTACTGCGTGCAGGTATGATTGCAGTGAACGTCAACCCACTGTACACGCCTCGTGAACTTGAACATCAATTGAATGACTCTGGCGCAAAGGCGATTGTTATCGTTTCTAACTTTGCGAGCACGCTAGAAAAAGTCGTTGATAAAACACCGGTTAAACACGTTGTACTAACCAGCCTTGGGCAAATGCTGCCAAGAGCAAAAGGTACGATTGTCGACTTCGTAGTGAAATACGTAAAAGGCATGGTGCCTAAGTACGATCTGCCGGGTGCTATCTCATTTCGAAAAGCACTGCATAAAGGCCGTCGCCTACAGTATGTGAAGCCATTTATGGCGGGCGATGATATCGCATTTCTACAGTACACGGGTGGTACAACGGGCGTAGCGAAAGGCGCAATCCTAACGCACCGCAATATGATTGCGAACGTACTGCAAGCGAAAGGGGCATATAGCCCTGTTCTGCAAGAAGGCCGTGAATTGGTGGTAACGGCATTGCCGCTTTACCATGTATTTGCTCTTACCGTGAACTGCTTATTGTTTGTTGAGATGGGTGGCCGTAACCTTCTGATTACTAACCCTCGTGACATTCCTGGCTTTATTAAAGAGCTGCAAAAGGTTCCGTTTACCGCGATTACTGGCGTAAACACCTTGTTCAATGCGCTCGTGAATAACGAAGATTTCCACGAGTTGGACTTCAGTAACATGCGTTTATCTGTTGGCGGTGGTATGGCGGTTCAACGCGCTGTTGCTGAGCAATGGAAGAAAGCGACAGGTGTCCACCTACTTGAAGGCTATGGTTTAACCGAATGTGCTCCTTTGGTCACGGGTAACCCATATGATCTGAAAGACTACACAGGTGCAATCGGCCTACCAGTACCTTCAACAGAAGTTCGTATTGTTGATGATGAAGGTAAAGTGGTTGGCAATGACCAAGTGGGTGAATTGCAGGTTCGTGGTCCTCAAGTGATGCAAGGCTACTGGCAGCGTCCAGAAGCGACCAAAGAAGTGATCGACCAAGACGGTTGGTTATCGACTGGTGATATCGTTAAGTTTGATGACGAAGGCTTGCTGTACATCGTAGACCGTAAGAAAGACATGATTCTTGTGTCAGGATTCAACGTTTACCCGAACGAGATTGAAGATGTTGTGGCTCTGCATGGCAAAGTGTTAGAAGTTGCGGCTATCGGCCAACCTCATGAGGTGTCTGGTGAGCTGGTTAAGATTTACGTGGTGAAACGTGACCCTAGCCTAACCAAAGAAGACATTATCGCGCACTGCCGTGAACACCTAACTGGCTACAAGATCCCTAAATTGATTGAGTTCCGTGAAGAACTACCAAAAACCAATGTAGGTAAGATCTTGCGCCGAGTGCTTCGTGAAGAAAACGACGCAGAGCTTGCCAAACGCGCAAGCGAGTAATGCACGGGTTTGCGAGAAATTAGCCCCCGAAACCATTCGGGCGCTTAATCTAAGCGAGCGCTGAAAAATGGTGTTAGAATGCCGACAGTTAATGTCGGCATTTTTGTATCCGGCGATCAAAGTAAAATCAGTGAGAGTTTTTGTGGATTATCAAATCATTACCCAAGTTAAAGACCTTGAGCGAGTTTGCCAACAAGCACGTGAAGCCGATGTTGTTATGCTTGATACAGAGTTCGTTCGTACAAGAACCTATTACCCTCAATTAGGCTTAATTCAGTTATTTGATGGTGAAACGCTGTCACTGATTGATCCTATTGCTCTTGATGAAATGACCCCGTTTGTTGGGCTGTTGAAAGACACTTCAGTACTGAAAGTGTTGCACGCGTGTGGCGAAGATCTAGAAGTATTCCAGAACGCATTTGGCTGTACGCCAACACCAATGGTTGATACGCAGATCATGGCAGCCTTCTTAGGTCATGGTCTTTCAACTGGCTTTGCGGCTCTAGTTTCTGAGTTTGTAGGTGTTGACCTAGATAAGAGTGAATCTCGAACTGACTGGCTAGCGCGTCCGCTTTCTCAAAAGCAACTCGACTATGCAGCGGCAGACGTTCACTACTTGATGCCAATGTACAACAAGCTTCTCGAAAAAGTGATGGAAGCAGGCTGGTGGGAAGCGGCGCAACAAGAGTCTGATTTACAAGTGGCTAAGCGCATCCGTAAAGCAAACCCAGACAACGCTTACCTTGATATTAAAGGCGCGTGGCAGCTAAAACCTCAACAGCTAGCTATTTTAAGACCTCTAGCAACTTGGCGTTTAAAAGAAGCGATTAAGCGTGATTTAGCGTTGAACTTTGTCTTTAAAGAGCAAGACTTATGGGCAGTAGCGCGTTTCGCGATGAAAGATCCTAAACATATGGAGCAAGAAGGGTTTGATTACCGCTCTGTACGTCGCCATGGTGCGAAGATCAGCTCAATCGTGAAATTGGCTGAGCATACGCCAGAAGAAGAGTACCCAGCGCCAGTAGAACGTCTAATGGACTACCCAGGTTACAAGCAACTCTTCAAAGTGTTGAAAGATGAAGTGAAAACAGCATCGCAACACAGTGGTTTAGCGACTGAGTTTTTGGCATCGAAGAAGCAACTTAATCAAGTGTTAAGCTGGATTTGGAAGTACGATCGTAATCCAGAGAAGCTGCCTGATGTAATGCAAGGTTGGCGTCTAGATGTCGTTGGCGAGAAGCTAAATAAAGCAATCAAGTAACTTTAGTTTTGTAGTAAGCAACGAATGCTTTAGAGATAAAAGTTTCAGACACAAAAAAGAGAGCCTAGGCTCTCTTTTTTATTGAGTATTGATAAGCACAGCTCAGGCTCTAGTTATCGATCTTCTTCTGGAAGCTTAACGTTCAGCTCTAATACGGAGATGTCGTCATCTTTGTGTTCGAAAGTCAGATCAACCATTGATGGATCGACTTCAACGTACTTCGCAATACATTTCAAGATGTCTTCTTTCAGTTGCGGCAAGTAAGACGGCGCTGGGTCGTCATGGCTGCGTCGCTCAGCAACAATGATCTGCAAACGCTCTTTGGCTAGGTTTGCGGTTGTCTTTTTTTGTGGTCTGAAAAACTCTAATAATGACATTGCGTATTAGCCCCCGAACAGTCTTTTGAAGATGCCTTTCTTCTGTTCCGTTAAGAAACGGAAGTCCACTTGGCTACCCAGTAGTCGCTCTACAGTATCATTGTAAGCCATACCTGCGTCGGTTGCTTCGTCAAAGATAACTGGCACACCCTTGTTCGATGCGTTCAGTACTGCCTGGCTCTCTGGAATCACGCCCAGTAGAGAGATGTGCAGGATTTCTTCAACGTCTTCCACACTGAGCATCTCACCTTGAGTTACGCGTGCTGGATTGTAGCGAGTCAGTAGAAGGTGTGTTTTCACTGGCTCTAAGCCGTCTTCTGAACGACGAGATTTAGAGTCAAGAATACCTAGAATACGGTCTGAGTCGCGTACAGAAGAGACTTCAGGGTTAGTTGTCACAATCGCTTCATCAGCGAAATACAACGCCATCAGAGCGCCTTGCTCGATACCCGCAGGAGAATCACAGATGATGAAATCAAAGCCCATTTCATCCAATTCATCAAACACACGACGAACGCCATCTTTTGTTAGTGCGTCTTTATCACGAGTTTGAGAAGCAGGAAGAATGAACAGGTTTTCTGTACGCTTGTCTTTGATCATCGCTTGGTTCAGCGTCGCTTCACCATTGATAACATTAACGAAGTCGTACACAACACGACGCTCACAACCCATGATTAAATCTAGGTTACGCAGACCAATATCAAAGTCGATGACTGCGGTTTTTTTCCCTTTTAAAGCCAGACCCGAGGCAATAGCTGCACTGGAGGTCGTTTTGCCTACCCCGCCTTTACCCGACGTTACAACGATAATGCGTGCCATTCTGTTTTCCTTTTATTTCTCTTATATTGCGAGGACATCAACGTGTAATACATCGTTTGCCATACTGAACATGGTTTTCTTCTGCCAGTACTCGCTTTCAATTTGATCGCTGAGCCAGTAATTTCCTGCAATGGAAACCAGCTCGGCTTGTAAATCATTACAAATTATTTTTGCTTCAGTTTGACCACTTGCACCTGCAATCGCACGGCCACGTAAAGTGCCATGAATATGGATGCTGCCATCGGCAATCACTTCTGCGCCCGCGCTTACGTGGCTAAGAATCAGCAAATCACCGTCTTTGGCATACACCTGCTGACCAGAACGTATCGGGGTTCTCACCACCTTTATCGGGGCCATCTTCGCCGGAGCTTGAGAGGGAGATTTACTTGCTGTCATCACGGCAAAACCTGCATCTCTGGCTAGGTTTTGCATGCGTTTATCTGAACAGCCAGCCACACCAACCGGGATCATGCCCGCTTGAGATATACCATTTTTCAGTTGCACGAAATCTATATCGCCTGCGACTTTGCTAATGTTGATAACAACAGGCGCAGCTGCGAAAAAAGTGGGTGCCTGGTCTACCTTCTCTTGAAGAAAAGACACTGCATTTTCGACTTGATCATCGGATAAGTGCAAAACAGATAGCGTGAAACTGCTACCTTTTAGATCTGGGTTACTAGACATCGAAAAACTACAGGACCTCAATAGCGGATTGGTACAATTTCTTTATCAATAAAATAAAGGGCATTGCCTGAAACTAGGTTTATCATGTTATATTCCCAAACCAAGCACAGCAAGTAATCTTGTTGTCAAATGAACGTTTTGTTCCCAATATTTCCCTAACATAAACTATTGATCTCGCAAGTGAGAGTTTTGTAGTCATAAACATTTAAAAAAGGTTTGTCATGCTGTGTTCTATATATAAAAGTTCAAAGAAAGAAGGAACATACCTTTATATCCCTAAGAAGGATGATTTTTCACAAGTTCCTGACGCATTGATGCAAATGTTTGGTAAACCTAGTTTTGTAATGGTAATTAAAATGGACGGCCGTAAACTGGCTCAAGTGAACATCGATAAAGTGAGAGAATCACTGAACACCGATGGTTTCTTTTTGCAGGTTCCGCCGCCACCAGTTAACGAACTTGAGCTTCATAAAGAGCGTAAAGCTCAAAAAAAAGGTCAAGACGAAGAGTGATAGCCACCTCAATTCAAGGAGGAGTGATCGTTGAGTAAATTTTCGAAAACCATATTGGCTGTGTCGGCATTACTATTGGGTAATAGCCTGACCATTGGCTCAGTTCAAGCTGAAGAGCTTAGCTTTGAGCAATATGTAGAAAAACTAAAGCAACAAGGTCGTGAAGAAGGTATTTCTGAAGCGATCATTGATGAAGCTTTTGATGGTGTGACGTTTAAGCCAAGAGCGGTAAAAGCCGACAAAAACCAACCTGAAAAGAAACTGACTCTGGATGAATACATTCCACGTGCGGTTCCTGACTGGAAAGTGAAGCAGGCGAGATCACTCTATAAGAAACACTACACAGCGTTAAAGCGTATTGGTGATGAATATGGTGTTCAACCAAGATTCATTGTCGCTCTGTGGGGTGTAGAGAGTAATTTTGGTAAGTTCACGGGGAATTACAGTGTTATTGACGCTCTAACAACCATGGCTTATGAAGGTCGCAGAGAAGCCTTCTTCCGTAGCGAAGCGATGGCGGCATTGAAGATTCTTGATCAAGGCCATATTGCACCAAAAGAGATGAAAGGCTCTTGGGCTGGCGCGATGGGGCAACCTCAGTTTATGCCTAGCTCATTCTTAGCTTACGCCGCTGATGGCAGTGGTGATGGCAAGAAAGATATTTGGGGTACTGAAGAAGACGTGTTTGCTTCGGCGGCTAATTATCTCAGCCAATCGGGTTGGGATGACAAATATACTTGGGGGCGTCAGGTTCACGTTCCATCAACCGTGTCTATTGAGATGCAAGGTCGAGACGAAGACAAAGCGAAATACCTAAAAGAGTGGTCTGAACTCGGTATTAAGCGTTATGACGATCGCCCATTACCAACGCTTGATGAAGATATTAAAGCTTGGCTAATTATGCCAGACGATGAAACTGGCCGTTCGTACCTCATTTACAATAACTACAATGTGTTAATGAAGTGGAATCGTTCTTACTACTTTGCTTTGGCTGTCAGCCACCTAGCCGATAGAATTAAGTTTGATTAATTGACCTAATTTGATTAATAGACTTAATCTGATTAATAGAACTAGGTCGCTTTGAATAGCATTTAGCCTACTATAGGCAGAACAGATTAAAGGACTCTTCGGAGTCCTTTTTATTTTATATTTCAGAGATTTAAGAAGGTGGTTTTGTGCTAACAGATAGAGCCGCACAGATGGTGATATTCCATGCGTTAATCAAGCATGAAGGCTTTACCAGTGCAGCAAAAAGCTTGAATGTGTCGGTATCTCACATCAGTAAACAAATTGCTTTGCTTGAGGATTCGATAGGTATCAAGTTAGTACAAAGAACCACACGCAGCCTTACGTTAACCGAAGCTGGAGAAGTGTTCTATCAGCATTGTGAGCAGCTATTCAATACGGTGAAAGCGGCTCAAATGGACATGGATAGCCAGCGTGACGACATTTCTGGAATATTCCGTATAGGCTTGTCTCAGTCATTTGGCACACTGCATATCATTCCAGCGATTGACCAGCTTAGACAGCTTTACCCTCAGCTGAGAATTGAAGTGCATTTGTTCGATTACAAAGTGGACATGATTGAGGAGCGTTTGGATCTCTGGATCACTAACAATGAAGACTTACCTGAAGGTTACATTGCGCAGCGCCTAGCCGACAGCCAGTTTGTGGTAGCCGCATCACCGGATTATCTGATTAAGGCAGGGACTCCACACGTGCCATCTGATCTAATTGACCATAACTGCCTCATCTACCGCAGCCGTGAACGTGATTACACTTCATGGGCATTTGATAATGGCCAAGAAAATCTCAGTGTTAAAGTGGCGGGCGATTACTCGGTGGATTTGGCTGAAGCGGTACGAGACGCGGCAGTATCAGGTTGGGGCGTTGCTTACCTAGCGACTTACTTAGTCAAAGAAGAGTTTAGAACGGGCAAGCTCATCCAAGTTTTACCGGAATGGCGAGCAAGTCAGCTGATGCCATTTTATGCCGTGTATCCGAGCCGAAAGAACATGCCGAAGAAGCTTTCAGCAGTGATTGAGTTCATCAAAGATCATATCGGATCGCCGACTTATTGGGACAAAAACCTCAAAACCTGCGTTGAACTGCACCGCTAACTGTTTCCCAATCTATAAATATAATTTCCATATGGAAAAAGTGTGTTTTTTAATCAAAGTTAATTATTAAAATTCAATGGCTTAGTTGAAGAGGCTATTAAAGAGCGATTCAACCAACATCACATTAACAACCTCAACTTGCCGCAAACGATTTCCTCTATAGAATGCGTCGCCTTTCCTACCTACAACTTTTAGGTTGACGCACATGGCTTCCCTACTTGGAATTATCACTATTTTAGTAACCGCTTGGTTACTATCTACGGACAGAAAAAATATCCCGCTAAGAACCGTCTCTTTGGCTTTCTTACTGCAAATCTCATTCGCCCTACTGGTTCTGTATGTGCCAATGGGTAAAGAAGTGCTGAATGCAGCCACTGGTGCAGTGTCTAGCTTGATCAACTACGGTCAAGAGGGGATTAACTTCCTATTTGGTGGCCTAACGAATAACGGATTTGTTTTCGCTATTAACGTTCTCGGCATCATTATCTTTTTCTCTGCATTGATTTCAGGTTTGTATCACATCGGCTTTATGCCAAAGGTGATCAACCTAATCGGTGGGGCTTTGCAAAAGTTCTTAGGTACAGGTCGTGCGGAGTCACTGTCTGCTACTGCGAATATTTTTGTTGGCATGATCGAAGCGCCATTGGTGGTTAAACCTTACTTGAAGCACATGACGGATTCACAGCTGTTTGCCGTAATGGTGTGTGGTTTAGCTTCTGTTGCTGGTGGTACGTTAGTGGGTTATGCATCGCTTGGTGTTGATTTGAATTACCTTATCGCTGCAGCGTTTATGTCGGCACCTGCTGGTCTATTGATGGCCAAGATTTTGGTACCTGGCAGCGCAGATGAGGCTCAAGAAAATATTGAGTCTGACGTTGAAATTCCACGAGCAACAAACGTCGTTGAGGCAATGGCAGATGGGGCTATGTCTGGACTTCGTATTGCCGTTGCTGTGGGCGCGACACTTCTGGCCTTTATCAGTGTGATTGCCATGCTGAATGGCTTGTTAGGTATTGTTGGTGGCTGGTTTGGCGTAAACCTAAGCTTCGAACTTATCCTAGGTTATGTGTTCGCACCCGTTGCATGGCTGATCGGTGTGCCGTGGTCTGAGGCTGTGGTTGCTGGCTCGCTGATCGGTAACAAGATCGTTGTGAACGAGTTTGTGGCTTTCATCCAGTTAATGGACGTAAAAGACGCACTGAGTGAGCACTCAAAAGCGATCGTTACTTTCGCGCTATGCGGTTTTGCAAACATCTCTACGATGGCAATTCTGATTGGCGGTTTGGGCAGCTTGGTTCCAGAGCGTCGTTCTTTCATCTCACAATACGGCTTTAAAGCAATTTGTGCGGGTGTGCTTGCCAACCTAATGAGCGCAGCGATTGCGGGCGTGGTGCTTTCTCTATAAGTAATCATTGGTGACTTATAAGCACTTTCTAACTCGGCCATAATCACCTAGTTAGCTAATCGTGGCTTTGCTCTCCCTATAGTAAAGTGACTGATTAACCACAATAATATTCGCTTAGTATGATAAAGAGAGCCTATAGTGTAAGAACGTAGGCTTTCTTATTTCAGTGAATAAGTTTGTACCACAGGGTGTGGTACAAATGTTTAGGGGCACAAATGGATTTGTCGATCACTTCTTCTTTGGCGTTAATTGGACTCTTGTCCTTGGCTTGCCAGCTACTTGGTTGGCGTTTGCGTCTTCCCGCTATTCTTCCTTTGCTTATCGTTGGCCTGCTGTTAGGTCCCGGTCTAAACATCCTTAATCCTGATGCCATTTTTGGTGATGTACTGTTCCCGTTGATTTCATTAGGGGTCGCCATCATTCTGTTTGAAGGTGCATTGACTCTTAATTTCAAAGAAATCAGAGGCCATGGCCGCATGGTGACTCACTTAGTGAGTTTCGGCATGTTGATTACATGGGCGTGCATCGTGGTGGGGGCTTATTATTTTGTCGATTTCAGTTGGCCATTGGCGGCGCTGTTTGCTGCATTAGTCGTGGTGACTGGCCCAACGGTGATTGTTCCCATGCTGCGCAGCATTCAACCCAAATCTTCGCTAGGCAGTATCTTGCGCTGGGAAGGGATAGTGATTGACCCGATTGGCGCTCTGTTTGCCGTTCTCGTTTACGAATACATTGTCTCTTCAGCCGATCCTACAAGCCATGTTCTGTCGGCGTTGGGGCTAACTTTAGCCATTGGTTTGGGCTTAGGGATCATCGGTGGCTATTTGATTGCCAAGATGCTGCAAGGGCATTGGGTTCCGCACTATTTGCGTAACGTGGCGGTTCTGACATTAATGCTGGCGGCGTTCTCTTTCTCAAATGATCTGAGTGAAGAGTCCGGTTTATTAACCGTGACCATCATGGGTATCTGGCTCGCCAACGTGAAAGGCTTGGATCTTGAAGACATTATTGAGTTCAAAGAGACCCTAACCGTGTTACTCATTTCCGCCTTGTTTATCTTACTGGCGAGTCGACTCGATTCTGGGACTTTCCTCTCGATAGGTTGGGGCGGTATTGGCTTATTAGCGGTCGTCATGCTGGTGGCTCGTCCTCTGAGTGTGTGGATCAGCGGGATCGGCACGGATCTTACTTCAGCAGATAAATGGTTTTTGAGCTGGATGGCACCTCGCGGGATCGTTGCTGCTGCAGTCTCTTCTCTATTTGCAATCAAGCTTCAAGAGAAGCAATTAATCGAAGGGGCTGACCTACTGGTGCCAATGGTTTTCTTGGTCATCATCGGTACGGTTGTGATTCAAAGCCTAACCGCGAGTTGGTGGGCTAGAAGGCTGGGTGTGACTCAAGAGAAGGCACAAGGGGTTATTTTCTTTGGTGCGACTCATTTTTCACGTCAGTTTGCCAAAGTGCTGGCGACACACAACATCAACAGTGTACTTGCTGATACCAACTGGGAGAGCATTCGCTTAGCGCGCATGGACAACTTGAATGTCTATTTCGGTAATCCAGCTTCGAACCATGCTGAAAATAATCTGGAATTGGACGGGATAGGGCGTGCCATGATCGTTTCGCCTTACCGTCAAACCAACCCATTAGTCAGTATGCACTATCAAGATGAGTTTGGTGAGAATAAGGTGTTTGAACTTGAATCATCAGAAAATAAACATGAGAGGCATCAGGTGAGCCGCGATGGTAATAGAAGCCTGTTTTCAGAAGGGGTTACCTATTCCAAACTTAACTCCTTGATGGCTCAAGGCAGCCAAATTAAGAGCACGGGTTTGACCGAAGCATTTGACCTTAATGAGTTTAACGCGCTGTATCCTAAAGCGATTCCATTGGGTGTGATTACTGGCGGTGATTTCCGCTTAGTGACGCAAGGTTCTGATTTGGAAAAACTCATATCAACGGAGTGCCAGGTTATTAGTTTATTGCCGCCTTCGGAAGAGATTGAAGGTATCGATACTCCGGATAAGTAGCGAGTGCTCTGTATTTAAAGCGAGTCGCTTTGTATCAAAAACGAATCGCTCAGTATCAAAAAAGCCGCAACGTCTTCACGCTGCGGCTTTTTAATTTTGCCCTAGCTTATTTTACTCTAGGGCGAGGCAATTCATGCCACTGGTATTACTACCTAAGCTGTCATTGCCGACTATTTCGAGTGAAATTGCTCACAAGCGATCATAGTATTTTCGATTAGGCTTGCCACTGTCATTGGACCTACACCACCCGGAACTGGTGTGATGAAGCTTGCGCTCTCTTTAGCCACATCGTATTCAACGTCGCCAACGAGCTTGCCAGATTCCAAACGGTTGATACCAACATCGACCACAACAGCACCTTTCTTAATCCAAGCACCAGGAATGAAGTTAGGCTTACCAACGGCAACCACAACAACGTCTGCTTGACGTACGTGACCTTCAAGGTCTTTGGTGAAGCGGTGGCATGTTGTTGTCGTACAACCTGCTAGAAGCAGTTCTAGAGTCATTGGGCGACCAACGATGTTTGATGCGCCGACAACAACCGCGTGCTTGCCGCGTAAATCGATGTTGTAACGGTCAAGCAGCGTGATGATGCCTTTAGGCGTACAAGAGCGTAGCTTAGGCATACGCTGAGCCAAACGGCCTACGTTGTATGGGTGGAAGCCATCAACGTCTTTTTCAGGTGTGATACGCTCAAGAACGTGAGTAGTATCGATACCAGCAGGCAAAGGCAGTTGAACTAGAATGCCATCAATCTCTGGGTCTTCGTTGAGTTGATCGACTAGCGTTAGCAATTCATGTTCAGTGGCAGTTGCTGGTAAATCAAAAGATTTCGAGACGAAACCAACTTCTTCACACGCTTTGCGTTTACTGCCAACGTAAACCTGAGATGCCGGGTCTTCACCCACTAAAACAACCGCTAGGCCCGGGGCACGCAATCCAGCTTGAGTACGAGCTTTTACACGTGCCGCTACTTCAGAGCGAACCGTTTGAGAAATTAGCTTTCCATCAATATTTTGAGCAGTCATGAATTTCCTTAGTATTGATATTCAAGTTAGTGGCTGATGTTTTGGCGCATTATTCCAGAAAATCTTTTTGATTACCATCAAGCAAACGTTTGCTTTGTTCTATTTTCCAACACTTATAATCTTATTGCCCTTTTTTTACTCACTTGGATCAGAATGTTAGATAAAGCCGTTGCTTTACTGATTCGAATTCGTATAATCCTTTCCTGTAGCGCGCCCTTAGCTCAGCTGGATAGAGCACCTCCCTTCTAAGGAGGTGGTCGAAGGTTCGAATCCTTCAGGGCGTACCACTATTTAAAGAAACCCGATAACTCCCTGAGCTGTCGGGTTTTTTGCATTTCGGAACGACTTAATATTTCAATATTATGTTGTGTCTTTAGATGCCTTTGTATTTCAGTTTTTGCTAAACGGCAACGAGCTGTGGGGTATATCTAAGGCCTAGCATACTGCATCCATCTTCCAAGTAACGATCGGTCACTACGTCGAAACCGAACTTACCATAATAGTCTTTAAGGTGAGCTTGTGCCGAAATAAAAATTGAGCAATCAGGGTAAATCTTCCGAGTGGTATCAAAACTCACTTGCATGAGCTGGTTACCTATCTGTTTACCTCGGCATTCTTTCGCTACGATCACTCGCCCGATACAAACATCATCTGCATCAGAATCGAGCAGAGGGAGAACATCTACGGGGTATCCAAGCTTCTGAGCCATAATTCGACTGTAAGCCACTAGGTGTCCGTTCTCATAACCCATGATGTGATAGGTCTCTGGATGATTATCTTTGCCGTCTAGATCACTATAGGGAGTGTTCATATCCACGATAAAAATATCGACTCTTTGCTGTAAGAAATCATAGAGCTCTTGAACAGACAGCTCCGCAAATTTTTTAACTCTCCACTCGATCATCACTTTTCTCCTTATTATTTTGGGCTACAACATAGAGAGTATTCAAACCGAGTTCATTAACCTTTGTTAACTGGCCATGAAACTATTCAAAATCACCACTTTAAAGCGCCACTCATTTTCCCTCATTATTCATTTCATTCGGCTTATGTAATAGAAAGTTAAAATTGTTCGTTTTTTGGGGTTTACATCATTTAGTAATAAAGCCACTATGAATTCACGAAGAATAGACAAGTAAAGCTATTAGCCAGTCGGTTTAGGAATCAAACCTTCTGAGTGATGGCTGATTTAGAGGAAGTAATGGCAGGAAACAGTATCGGACAACATTTCCGCGTGACCACGTTCGGAGAAAGTCACGGTATCGCACTAGGATGTATCGTAGATGGGTGCCCACCAGGATTAGAAATTACCGAAGCAGACCTTCAAAGAGATTTGGATCGTCGTCGCCCTGGTACTTCTCGTTATACAACGGCTCGCCGTGAAGCGGATGAAGTGAAAATCTTATCAGGTGTATTTGAAGGCCAAACTACGGGCACTTCTATTGGTCTATTGATTGAAAATACAGACCAACGCTCTAAAGACTATTCCGAAATTAAAGACAAGTTCCGCCCTGGACACGCTGACTATACGTACCATCAAAAGTACGGTGTGCGTGATTACCGTGGTGGTGGTCGTTCTTCAGCTCGTGAAACTGCAATGCGTGTTGCGGCAGGTGCAATTGCGAAGAAATACCTGAAACAAGAATTTGGTGTTGAAATCCAAGCTTACCTTTCTCAAATGGGTGATATCTCAATTGATAAAGTGGATTGGAATGAGATCGAAAACAACGCGTTTTTCTGCCCAGACGCCGACAAAGTGCCTGAGTTTGACCAACTGATTCGTGATTTGCTAAAAGAGGGCAACTCGATCGGTGCGAAGATTCAAGTGGTTGCGACTAAAGTGCCTGTAGGCCTTGGTGAGCCAATCTTTGATCGTCTAGATGCAGACATCGCGCACGCTCTAATGAGCATCAATGCGGTGAAAGGTGTTGAGATTGGTGATGGCTTTGATGTCGTTAATCAACGCGGTAGTGAACATCGTGATCCATTAACTCCAGAAGGCTTCAGCAGCAACCATGCTGGCGGTATCTTAGGCGGTATTTCTACTGGCCAAGATATTGTGGCAAGCATTGCGCTTAAACCAACATCAAGCATTACCGTTCCTGGTGACACGATCACTAAAGACGGTGAAGCAACGCAGTTAATCACTAAAGGTCGTCACGATCCATGTGTGGGTATCCGTGCGGTGCCTATTGCTGAAGCGATGCTGGCTATCGTGCTGCTTGATCACTTGCTACGTCACCGTGGTCAAAACTTTGGTGTGACAACAGAAACGCCAAAAATCTAGTTCTGCTTCGTTTTATTCAGAACAGATTTGAAACTGATTTGATAAAAACAAAAAAAGGGTTGCTTCGTAATGAAGCAACCCTTTTTATATTCTGCGTAATTGAGAATATATTATCTAATGCACAGAGCTTTCCGGATCAAGCTGGAATGAAGGCAAGCGCCATTTGAATCGTACGGCCGCCATACGCAGCAAGTAACCAACCACAAGCGTAACAATCGTTGCGGTTACGTCGTTAATGCCAAGCTCAAGCAAACCTAGGTATAAACCTGAAGCGACAAGTGCGACAGATGCATACAGCTCTTCATGCAGAACCAATGGTGTTTGACGGCAGATAAGATCGCGCAACAGGCCACCGAACACACCAGTGACCAATGCAGACACCATACAGATCATTGGGTGCAGACCCATGGTCATCGCGACTTTAGTGCCAATGATACTGAACACGATAAGACCTAGAGCATCCAAACGAATGAACAAGCCTTTTAGCTTGATTACCCATTTAGCCAGTCCTGTTGTGATAACACCCGCGATACAGGTGATCGCCAGATATTGTGGGTTTTCAACCCAACCTAAAGGGTAATGGCCGAGTAAGATATCTCGTACTGTACCGCCGCCAATTGCCGTTGCACTTGCAACCAACATTACACCAAACCAATCCATTTTTTGTTTGCCGGCACTGAGAGCGCCGGTCATGGCTTCTGCCGTGATGCCAATGATATACAAAACACTTAGTAGCATTGCTGTAGCTCTATAATTTAGGTCTATAAATTGGAGTCTTATAGGCCATAGGGATATAAAAATGAAGCGCGAGTGTAGTAGTAAAAACGCTGATTGACGAATGAATATTTGTACCGTGAATAGGCATTTCAGATTAGCTAAACTAATCATTCACCTCAAAATGGTGTAATCTGGGATCAGCAATCGATTGTCATCGTAAAGTATTATGATGAACCTAATGTCATTGCCAGTGATAGGGCTTTACCGAGCGCTTAAAAAAACGCAAAATGCCCCAGTTCTTTTTATTTAAATTTGATCTTATGACGCACCAATACCCAGATATCATCGACATTTTCAATCAAACCTTTTTCGATAGCTTCAATACCAAGCTAGAACTGGGAGCGGACGAGCCTATTTACCTGCCAGCCGATGGGGAGGTTTCTCATCACCGTATCGTATTTGCTCGCGGCTTTTACGCGTCAGCACTTCACGAGATAGCACACTGGTGTGTGGCTGGTCCTGAGCGTCGTTTATTGGAAGATTTTGGTTACTGGTATGAGCCTGATGGCCGAACTGAGTCGGTTCAAGCTGAGTTTGAAAAAGTAGAAATTCGCCCACAAGCGTATGAATGGATCATTGCGACCAGTGCAGGCTTTCCTTTTAATGTCAGCTGTGACAATCTACACGGCGATTTTGAGCCAGATCGTTTGGCCTTTATGAATAAAGTACACAGCGAAGTCATGGGTATCTTTGAAGCTGGTCTTCCGACTCGAGTGAAAATGCTCTCTGAAGCATTACGCAGTTTCTATGATGTTGCACCTTTATGTACTAGCCAATTTATTGTGAAATAAGAGAATATTATGATTATCGAATTTGAAGAAAAACTACTTGAAGTAATTGATGCTCGCATTGAAAACGCATCAGACGATGAACTGTTTGCTGGTGGTTACTTACGTGGTCATATTTCTCTTTCAGTGGCTTCATGTGAAGAAGACGGCATTGAAGACGTAGCAGAAGTTAAATTGCGTATTGAGAAGAGCCTAGAAGACGCGCGTTCTGAATTGACGCCAGCCGATCGCACGATCGTTAATGACCTTTGGGTTGAGCTGCAAAACCAAGCTTAATTTTATTCGTCTAGCGCTATTCGTCTACCGTAATTCGCTCATTACTCTTCCTCCTCATTTTTGAGCGAACCAATAATTTGAGACTCATTCGAAATTTTTGAATGAGTCCGTTCATTTCTTGTGATGGTTCCATTTCCTGACTACGTTATTCTAATCCCACTTAACGGAACTATAGAAAAGGTCACATCATGAAAGTTATCGCATTTGGCGCAAGCACAAGCTCTACCTCTATCAATAAAGCACTAGCAACTTACGCAGCAAACTTGATTGAAGGTGCTGAAGTAAAAGTCCTAAACATCGCCGATTACAACGTGCCTATGTTCAGTGAAGACACTGAAAAAGAGATTGGCCAAGCGGAAGGCGCTCAAGCATTTTTACGTGACCTAGCTGAAGCCGATGCATTCGTTATCTCGTTTGCAGAACACAACGGTCACTATCCTGCAGCGTACAAAAACCTATTTGACTGGGCGACACGCATTGAGCGTTCAGTATTTGGCGAGAAGCCTGCGGTTTACTTAGCGACATCTCCGGGCCCGGGTGGTGCACAGACGGTACTTGGCGCAGCAACAGGTTCAGCACCATTTTTTGGCGGTAACGTTAAAGCGTCACTTTCAGTGCCTAGCTTCTACGATAACTTTGATTTTGAGTCGGGTTCAATTAGCAACGAAGAGATTGCCGCTCAGATTAAAGACGCGATTGCTAAGCTGTAAAAGCGGAAAGTAAAGCGAATAGCTGCAAAGTAGCAAGCTGATGTAAAGTTACGAGCCACTGAAAAGTAAGAAGCAGCGACGTAGACAAGATTAGAAAAACAAAGCCCGAGCATTAAGAGATGCTCGGGCTTTTTGTTTGGGTCGTCCTAACACTTATTTGAATATTTAGACCTAGTCTAGAATCGATTATTCCGCACTGGCTTGTTTTGTTGAAACCCAGCCTTCTGTTAACGCTTTGCCTTTGCGTAATCTTCTAATCCACATTCGACTTGGATGAATGGCTTCGAGCACATCAACCGGAAGAGGTAGAGGATCGCCACAAATTTGTGAGGCTAAAACTTCAGCTAAAAGAGGGGTCGAGCTCAAACCACGCGAACCTAAACCGATAAAGCAGAACAAGTTCGGATAGCTGCTAACAGGTTCGATACTGTCGATAGCATCACGCTGAGGATTAAAGTTGTGCAGATTCTGATATTGCTCTTTGATGGATTCAAAATCGCCAACATTACCGACGAATGGTAGGTGATCTCGACTCACGCTGCGGATACCTTGGCGTGCTAAGTTGCCACTGGTATCGACATCTTTGGTCCACGCTTGTTCTGGTAGCGACCCGTGTAAGCGCTCGCCATTATGTTGTTGAACCTCAATATCAAATTCTTGGTCGATATTGGTTTTATCGTAATTCGCTCCAATACAGTGGTGACCATTATTTGGGTTTTGTGGCGTCAGGTAGCCATCAAAGCACAATACCGTTTTTAACTGGCTGAGATTCTCTGTAGTCGGTATATGACTCACTTGCCCTTTAACTGGCGTCAGAGGTACGGGGCGAGTTTGTTCAAATTGGGTGAACTTGTGTCCATTCGCGACAACCACTTGATCGTGCTTGGTTTGAATTTCACCTTGAGGAGTCTCAATCGTCAGCAACCATTGTTGTTCAACTTCGAGCCACTCAAGTTGCGTTACTTGATGTTGATAGTGTGCGCTCACTTGGTAGCTCTCTTCTAACTTACCAATCAAACCTTGAGTAAGCTGAAGAGGGCTTAGCCACCCACCCAGTGGGAAGTAAACACTCTCTTTATCGACCGGTAAACCAATCTTTTCGTTGGCTTGCTCTGGCGTTAAGCGCTGAATCAAGTCTGTGTGAAAATTGCCTTCCAACATGCGGTTGAGTTTTTTAGTGGAGCCTTCATCCCACATCAAAATGTTCACGCCACACCAGCTGTGATCAAATTGAACAGACTGAGCCGCTTGATTAATAAATTGACGAGCAAACAGTAACCCTGGGCCAAACACGCGAGACACGTTCGATGTCGCTTCACTCAATAACGGGTAAATCGCACCTTGATTATTGCCAGAGGCATTACCCGCAGCTTGTTGGTGTTCACAATAAAGGGTGATGTTTTTACCACGTCGGCTTAACGTTTTGGCAAGCGCAGCGCTGGCAACACCACCACCGATAATGGCGATATCTTGTGAATCATTGTGTTGAGCGAGGCCATACCAAGGTTTGATATTGGTGTGAGCGTGCTTTTCGCCAAGTCGGCCTGCAATCATTTCTCGCTTAGTACCAAAGCCTTTGACTTTTTTCATCGCAAAGCCAGCTTCGATTAAACCACGGCGAACAAAACCAGCGGCGGTGAAAGTGGCGCAGCTACAATCTTGTTTTGCCAGTTTAGCCATGCCGTTGAATAGGTTTTGATTCCACATCTCTGGGTTCTTACTTGGCGCAAAACCGTCTAAGAACCATGCATCGACCAAACCTTCATGCGGGGTCGGCACGTTTGGCATACAATCTTTAATATCACCAAACCACAAATCAAGCGTGATCGCACCATCACCGAGCACAATGCGGTGACATTCAGGCAGGGCGATAGGGTAGTGTTCTTGGAGTTGTGTCGCATACTCCGCTAATTCTGGCCACGATTGGTGCGCTTTGATGAGATCCTCTTTATTGAGAGGATATTTTTCAAAACTGATGAAATGTAACTCTTTGGTCATCGCTTGTGGGTTATCTTTAATAAAAGCATCGAACCATTGCCAGACTGCGAGAAAGTTCAAACCTGTACCAAAACCGGTTTCAGCTATCACAAAACGGCGTTGTTGATGTTCAAGCCAACGCTCTGGAAGGTGGTTTTGTTTTAAAAAGACGTAGCGAGTTTCTTCTAAACCGTTAACATTAGAGAAGTAAACGTCGTCAAATTGGTCTGAAACTGGCGTGCCAGACTCATTCCATTCCAGTTCTGCATTAGTAATTGAAGTCATAAAATCTATCATTTTGTGATTTGAAGCGATATGTTGGTAGGGATTGTACGAATTTCTAGGAAAGCTGACCACTTTTGTTAGGCTTCTTAGTTATCATCTAGCTGAATTTAGAATTATAGGAATGTCACATGAAACGAGTCGTAATCACCGGTATGGGTATTGTTTCAAGTATCGGTAACAACGTCGAAGAAGTTTTAGCATCACTGAAAGAGGGTAAATCTGGTATTACCGCTTCAGAGCAGTTCAAGGAAAATGGCTTGCGCTCTCAAGTTTGGGGTAACCTAAAAATGAACCCTGCTGACCATATCGATCGCAAAAAAATGCGCTTTATGGGTGATGCAGCGGCATTCGCTTATCTTTCAATGGAGCAAGCAATTGCTGATTCTGGTTTAACTGAAGATCAAGTATCTAATGACCGCACGGGTATCGTAGCGGGTTCAGGTGGTGCTTCATCTCTAAACCAAGTTAACGCTGTAGACATCATCCGTGAAAAAGGCGTTAAGCGCGTTGGTCCATACATGGTGCCACGTACAATGGCTTCTACGGTTTCTGCTTGTCTTGCTACACCATTCAAAATCCGTGGCGTGAACTACTCTATGAGTTCTGCATGTGCGACATCTGCACACTGTATTGGTCACGCAATGGAGCTTATCCAACTGGGTAAACAAGACGTTGTATTCGCTGGTGGCGGTGAAGAGCTGGATTGGTCTCTGACTATGATGTTCGACGCAATGGGCGCACTTTCTACTAAGTACAACGACACTCCAGAACTTGCTTCTCGTACCTACGATGCTGACCGTGACGGTTTCGTTATCTCTGGTGGCGGCGGCATGCTAGTTATCGAAGAACTTGAGCACGCTGTTGCTCGTGGCGCAAAAATTTACGGCGAGATCGTGGGTTACGGCGCAACTTCAGATGGCTACGACATGGTTGCTCCTTCTGGTGAAGGCGCGGTTCGTTGTATGAAGATGGCAATGCAAAACGTTGATGGCGTTGACTACGTGAACACTCACGGTACTTCAACTCCTGTTGGTGACGTTAAAGAACTTGGCGCAATCCAAGAAGTCTTTGGCGGCAACAGCCCTGCAATCTCAGCAACTAAAGCGATGACAGGTCACGCTCTAGGTGCGGCTGGTGTACACGAAGCAATTTACTCAACGCTAATGCTTGATAACGGCTTCATCGCACCAAGCATTAACGTTGCAAACCTAGACGAAGCGGGCGCAGGCCTAGACATCGTAACGGAAGCTCGTGAACAAGAGCTAACAACGGTTATGTCTAACAGCTTTGGTTTCGGCGGTACGAACGCAACGCTAGTAATCAAAAAATACCAAGGCTAATTGAAGCTAAGGTTAAATTAATAAAGGTTAATCGTTAATGGGTGACGTGAGTGCAGACTCAAAACGCATAGGTTGCCCACTAACTATGACCAACAGAACAAAGCTTTTTAAATGTAGGTTTTATACGTGTTTTTTTGAACATGACTTTTTAAATCTGGGTTTAGAAATTAAAAGGTTTCCAGAGCTTGACCAGTAGTGACTTTGGTTAGTACTGGTTGAACAGACGCAAGACTCTGTCTCCTGGAGAGCGAGATAGGATCCTTTTGTTCTGGATGTTTGCCCGATTGTTTATTCAATCGGGCATTTTTCGTTTCTGGGCTACACAATCTTCAGTGTTGATTCGGTTTTGGGATATGGTGTGATAAATGCCAACGTAGCCCTTTATATATAATGTATTCCATTTGCTACTCGACACCGAGTGTGGAATTTTGCACAATCATTTCAATTCACATTTAGGTCGATAGACCCCAACTAAAGTACTCGCCAAATGAAAATCTTAATCGACGAAAATATGCCTTATGCTGAAGCGCTATTTAGCCAGCTAGGGGAAGTGACAATGAAGTCTGGTCGCACATTAACGGCTGACGACCTAGTTGACGTAGACGCATTGATGATTCGCTCTGTCACCAAGGTGAATGAGTCATTGATTAGCAAAGCCCATAAGCTGAAGTTTGTCGGCACTGCGACGGCAGGTATGGACCATGTCGACCAAGCATTGATGAAAGAGCGTGACATTTTCTTTACTGCGGCGCCTGGCTGTAACAAGGTGGGTGTCGCTGAGTATGCTTTCAGCGCAATGATGGTACTTGCGCAGCAACAAGGCTTCTCTGTATTCGATAAAACAGTCGGTATTATCGGTTGTGGTCAGGTAGGTAGCTACTTAGCGAAGTGCCTTGAAGGTATTGGTATCAAAGTTCTGCTGAACGATCCTCTAAAACAACAAGAGGGTGATACTCGTGAGTTTACTGAATTAGAGACACTGCTTGAGCAATCGGACGTGATCACTCTACATACACCAATTACTAAAACGGGTGAGTTCCCAACACATCACTTGATCAATGAGCAAGTGCTGAACAACTTACGTGCTGATCAAATTTTGATTAATGCAGCTCGTGGCCCAGTTGTTGATAACCAAGCGTTAAAAGCTCGCTTGCAAAAAGCCGATGGTTTTACTGCCGTTCTTGATGTGTTTGAGTTTGAACCTGAAGTCGATTTTGAGTTACTTCCACTGCTTGCTTTTGCAACTCCTCACGTAGCGGGCTACGGTTTAGAGGGTAAAGCACGTGGTACCACGATGATCTTCAACAGTTATTGTGAGTTTTTAGGTACTGAACAGCGTGCTTATGCAAGCGATCTTCTGCCGACAGCGCCAGTGCCTCAAATGAAATTAGATAGAGCTTGGGATGAAGCAACACTGCACAATTTGACTCAGTTGATCTATGATGTGCGCAAAGACGACGCCTTATTCCGTCGCAATATCTCTACGCCGGGTTCTTTTGACAAGATGCGTAAAGAATATTGGGACCGTAGAGAGTACAGTGCAGTCGAGTTAACGGGCGATGAATCTTGTAATTTAACGCCGTTATCTAAACTCGGTTTTATGGTAAAGCCAACTTTATAAAAGAGAGAAACAATGAGCCAAGAATTTAATATTGCTATTTTAGGTGCGACTGGTGCGGTTGGTGAAACCATTCTTGAAGTACTTAAAGAGCGTAAATTCCCTGTCGGTGAAATGCACTTACTAGCAAGTGAACGTAGTGAAGGCAAAACTTCCCGTTTTAACGGCAAAACAATACAAGTACAAAACGTAGAAGACTTCGATTGGTCTCAAGTACATATTGCGTTTTTCTCTGCAGGTAGCGAGCTTTCAGAACGTTGGGCTCCAATCGCCGCTGACGAAGGTGTGGTTGTTATCGATAACACATCACGTTTCCGTTATGAATACGATGTTCCTCTGGTTGTGCCAGAAGTGAACCCTGAAGCGATTGCTGAGTTCCGTAACCGCAACATCATCGCGAACCCTAACTGTTCTACTATTCAGATGGTAGTAGCACTTAAACCTATTCACGATGAAGTAGGTCTTGAGCGTATTAACGTTTCTACTTACCAATCTGTGTCTGGTGCAGGTAAGCCGGGTATCGATGAGCTAGCAGGCCAAACCGCTAAGCTTCTTAACGGCATGCCAGCTGACAAGTCAGCATTCTCACAGCAGATCGCGTTCAACTGTATTCCTCAGATTGATGAATTTACAGAGAACGGCTACACACGTGAAGAAATGAAGATGGTTTGGGAAACTCAGAAAATCTTTGCTGATTCGTCAATCACGGTGAACCCGACTTGTGTTCGTGTTCCTGTGTTCTACGGCCACGCTGAATCTCTACATGTTGAAACTCGCGCTCCAATCGGCGCAGAGCAAGTTATTCAGCTTCTAGAGAACACGGAAGGCGTTGAAGTATTCCAAGCTCTAGACTTCCCAACTCAAGTTCGTGATGCGGGTGGTAAGGACCACGTAATGGTTGGTCGCATTCGTAGCGACATCAGCCATCACAGCGGCGTGAACATGTGGGTAGTCGCTGATAACGTTCGTAAAGGCGCAGCGACAAACGCAGTTCAAATCGCTGAAGTTCTGATTCGCGATTACTTCTAAGCTTCATTGCTTTGATTATCAAGCCTCACTCTTTAGTGGGGCTTTTTTAATCGATTGAAAATATTGTTAGTCAAATTGTGTGAAATTGCTGCGAATATTGTTGCTGCAACACATTTTTTGTTTTCATCTCTATAGTTTTACGTCATTTATCCGATATATTTAATAGATCATCACTTTTCCGAATTTAAGCACCTAGCTGAGCCTTTTATGTTTCAATTTTTCAAGCCGTGGTTAATGCCTTTTGCCTTTATCATTGCGACTCAGATTTCCGTTGTTCGTGCAGATTCCATTCGAGTTGTAGGGCCTAATGGCCAGATACAATCAGCGCCTACGTTTTCAGAACCTCTTCAAAGAGCGCAATTGAATAGCGCTGAGCCTTCACGTTTCTATGGTCCAACCCGTGGCTCAGAAACGCTATGGTCTATTGCTTCAAGGTTACGCCCTGATAACTCTGTTTCAGTCCAACAAACATTGTTGGCGATTTATCGCTTAAACCCACAAGCGTTTGAAAATCAGAATATCCATAGCCTGCTGCCTGCCAGTAATTTACGTGTGCCTTCTTTAGAGCAAGCACGTGCAAGTTCGACGCAGCAAGCTATCAACATCATGAACTCGCACCTTGCTAAGCTTGATGCTCCTGCGACAAAGCCTACCGCTTCAAAACCTAAAGTAGCGCAAGCGTCAAGTCGACCAGATGTAGCCCCTAAAAATGCACAATCCAAAGCTAAGGTTAGCGAACCTAAAGTTGTCGATAAATCGATAATTGGTAATCAAGAGATAGTGAATAACAAGCCGCTAACCGGTGCCAAGGAAATGAACCACCTTGAGAAGCAGTTAGAGCTTTCAGAAACTGAGTTACTGTCACTCGAAGAAAAAAACCATCAACTTCGTTTGATGCTGTCGAATGTTCAATTGGAAGTGGATGAGCTAAAAACAGAGCTCAGTGATGAAGACCGCATTCGTAGCGAAGTGGAAAAGCTGCTTGATGAAGAGCGTAGAAAGAACGCCGAAATTGAAAAAATGGCACCAAGTGCCATGGATGAACTGTTATCTAATGGTTGGTTAGTTGCGGCTCTTGCGATTATTCCGGGTCTTCTACTTGGTTTGATCATCGTGATGCTGATAGGTCGTCGTTCTAAAAATGAAGAACAACAGCAAAACACTCAAGAACAACCGATTCAAACTGAACCAAGCAGCGTCGCGCCTATTACATTGGGCGACGAGATGGACGACCTTAATGAGCTGTCTTTAGACGATGACCTGTTTGGCACTGAAGACGATGCCAATAAGTTGTTTGACGACCAAGCTCTTGCTGAAGAAGATGATGTATTTGCAGGATTGGATGAATCTGATCTCGATTTCAATCTCGACGGTGAAGATGATGACCCATTTGCGAGCATTGGCGAAAATGGTGATTTAGATACTAACTTTGATGATCTGGACTTGGACAGCAGCAACGGCATCAGTGTTAATGGTGAAGAGAAAGCGCTTGGTCTTGAAGAGATGGAGCGCGCGCTCGATAAAAGCGCAGAAAGCGCACTTGATACAGATGAAGTCGATTTTGACCTCTCAGATGATAACGCAATGTCTGCTGATGACATTGAAGCACTGCTATCTAAAGAATCCGAGACTGAAGATTTAGGCTCTAACGAATTAGACCAGTCACTATTAGATGACCTGTTTTCTCTTGATGACGAAGATGATGATAGCTTCGACATCGATGCTTTGATTTCGGAAGAGCAAAGTGATTCTACTTCTAGTGCCGACACATCAATAACCGATGATTTTGATATCGATGCGCTTATCTCAGAACAACAAAGCGATGCTACGCCTTCGGACATAAGCAATGACGATTTTGATATTGATGCTCTGATCTCTGAACAACAGACCACTCAATCCGCAGCTCCTAGTGTAGAGGATGATATTGATGACATCTTTGCTCAGGTTGCCGCTCAGAACGAGCAAGCGAATGATCCTTTCAACCTCGATAGCGACGATGAAATAGCGACGAACCTAAACAATGGTTTGGCGTCCGATGATGATATCGAAAACATCCTGTCTCAGTTTGATAAGCCAATCGTTGATGAAGAGACTCAAGACAGCGTTGATCTACTTGATGAGCAGTTGGAAGGGGATGACGTTGACCTAAGCAACTCGACCGAACTCCTTGATGAAATGCTGGGCGATGAATCGGATGATGAGCCTGAAAGTGAGCCTTTAGGTTTTGATGCCTTATCCGAACTTGAAGAGCTTTCTGGTTTATCGACTGATGATGAGCTAAACATTGCAGAAGACAGCACGGAAACTCTGGATGAATTAATCGGAGATTCTGATGATGATTTCGAACTCGATGCAGAGAGCACCGACTTACTGGATGATTTCCTTGATAGTGAACTATCGGATGATGCGCTTTCAGCGGACCAAGCCGATTCACCAAAATCTGAATCTTTAGACCCGTTTGATGATTTACTGACAAGTGGTATTGAAGACGAGCTTGAATCAGAAGAGCAGACGTTTGATAAAGAGCTAGATGCTGCCTTTGGTTCTGACAAAGCCAGCGACGACCTTATCAAGGATTCAGATGTTGAACATACTCAATTAACGTCAGAGCCTTCTGAAGTCGAGCCTGAGCAAATAACGGACATTACTGAAACACCACAACCTGAACTTGTTGGTGATACTTCATTAGATTCAGAACTGATTCAAGACGGTGCTGATGTTAAGCCAGAAAATGATGAAGCCTTTAATCGTGATGACTTTATCGATGACTTGTTTGGTGTAGCGCCTGCAACGGATGCGTTGCTTGATGACGCACTAGAAACAACAGATGAAGCATTGATTGATGAGTTGATGACTTCGGATGACAGCGATTCGTTGCAAGCTACTGAAGAGCTAGCTGAAGCATCAATCGAAAGTGCTTTGGAACCAGAACAAACGTCTCTTTCTGATAGCCATGAACTATCACCAGAAGAAGCGGTGTCGTCTGTTAAAGATGACGAACTGGATATCGACTCGTTGCTCTCTGAGAATTCTGACTTTGACAAACCAGTGTTTGAAGAGCCGACTCAAGAAGACACTGAGCAACAAGAATTAGAACCGAAAGAAGCCGACGTACAACATCAGCGTGAAGACATCGCTGCGAGTACTGAAGATCAAGCTTCGCCGTCGTCTTTCAATGATATCTCTGAAGACGATGAAGAAACGGTAGAAGATTGGTTAGCCGAAGCCATTGATGATGTTGAATCTCCTGCGAATATAGACTCTGATTTTGACTTTGAACCGAAAATTCAAGGTAGCGATGAACTTGAAAATATCGTTGAATCCTTGCCAGAGCCAGAGCCAGAGCCAGAGCCAGAGCCAGAGCCAGAGCCAGAGCCAGAGCCAGAGCCAGAGCCAGT
>NZ_CAWPOA010000031.1:519434-559295 GCF_963889365.1 Vibrio sp. OPT20
TGAGTTCGGTGTACCAGAAGACAATGATTGGCTGATTGGAGACGATACAGCTAAAAAAGATGCGTTGGCGGACGCTGAAGCTGATGTTGAAGTAATACCAGAACCAGTTGCTCCTGCTGTTGATTCTCAACTAGACGCTGAGCCTCAAGCAGAAACGGAACCGCAAGTTGACGCTACGGAACAAGCTGAAGTTCCAGGACAAGACAGCGAAGAAGAGTTCTCGTTTGATGACTTCGAACTTCCTGAGTTTAATGAAGAAGACGCGTTGGCAGAAGCAGATGTTGAAGCTGATGTAGAAGTAATACCAGAACCAGTTACTCCTGCTGTTGAACCTCAATTAGACGCTGAACCTCAAGCAGAAACGGCACCGCAAGTTGACGCTACGGAACAAGCTGAAGTTCTAGGACAAGACAGCGAAGAAGAGTTCTCGTTTGATGACTTCGAACTTCCTGAGTTTAATGAAGAAGACGCATTGGCAGAAGCCGATGCTGAAGCTGATGTAGAAGTAATACCAGAACCAGTTACTCCTGCTGTTGAACCTCAACTAGACGCTGAACCTCAAGCAGAAACGGCACCGAAAATTGAAGCTACGGAACAAGCTGAAGTTCAAGGGCAAGAAGACGAATTCTCGTTTGATGACTTCGAATTGCCAGAGTTTGGTGAAGAAGATGCATTGGCGGAAGTCGTTAGTGAGCCTGATGAAGCTCAGTTAGAGCAAGATCTCGCTCCTGAGGCAGAAAAGTTTGAGTTCGATGATCTTGACCTTCCTGAATATGACGAAGAAAGCGCAAAAGCAGACTCTGTTTTAGATGATATTGAGCAAAGCAGCGCAGAGCCAGTAGCGGAAGAAGAAGGCGTCGAGTTCGATGAGCTTGATTTGCCTGAATACGGTGAAGACGAAGCCATCTCAGATGCATTTGCAGAGAAGCCGACACCACTGACTTCTTTTAGTCCTCAAGGTGAAGAGCAAGATGCGTTGCATGATTTGTTCTCAAACCCGCAAAGCTTTAGTCACGCTGACGACTTCTCCGATACAGAGGGTTTCTCGGACGAAGCAGGGTTCTCAGATGCAGAAGAACCTGAACTGGCAGCGTTCGCACAACCAGATGATTCACCGAGTTCATCTTCAGGATTAAATTCAACGCCTTTAGAATCAAACTCAGCACCTACAGCGCTTCAAGACGAACCACTAGAAGGCTTTGACGATTTTGATGAAACAGCATTGGCTGAGTTGCTTTCAGAAGATGTACAAGACTCAGTCGACAATATGTTTGAGAAGCCATTAGATGCAACGTCGATTGACAGTGCAGGGCTCGATATCGATGCGATGCTTGAAGTTGGCGGTGAAGATTGGAAAGGCTTTAACTTAGCTCCAGAGCAGCAATCAAGCATGCACAATGGTGTTCCTGACGATCAACAAGAGATTTGGGCATCGGCTGAAAAACAAGCTGAACCTAAAATTAAAGAAGAGAATTGGGGTCAACAAGATAATCTAACAGAGTCGGGTAACAGTCGTGATAAGCAATACATGACGATTGACGAACTGATGGCTCAAGTAGAGCAAGAAGGCGAAGAAGCCATAAATCCAGATGATGAAGAGTTGAAGCTGGATGTTGGTCTCAATGAATTCCCTGATGTTATCGGTGATATCGGCAACTATGATGTCGACAACAATGCAGAAGCTGCTGGCAAGCTCGATTTGGCTAAAATCTATATCGAGATGAGTGATTCGCAAGGTGCAATTAAGCTTCTAGAAGAGGCGATAGTTGACGGGAGCGATGATATTCGTCGAGAGGCAAAGAATCTTATCGATACCTTAAACGGTCGATAAATTTAAAAAAATCATAAAGGGTAGCGTTGGCTACCCTTTATTTTTGGGTGAGCCCAAGCGCCTTTGTTTTATTTGGCTTCTTAAAACCACCGTCTAGGGCGGTAGTGATTGTTTATTGCAGTTTTAGCCCCATCCTATTTGGGCTAGCACTCATTTCCGTATATACTTCTTGCCCATTTTCAAAGAGAACAAGAACATGAAAATTGCTTTAGGTATTGAATATAACGGTACCCACTACTTTGGTTGGCAGCGCCAACGAGACGTGAAAAGTGTCCAAGAAGAATTGGAAAAGGCTCTTTCAGTTGTCGCGAATCATCCTGTAGAGGTTATGTGCGCAGGTCGTACAGATGCCGGTGTTCACGGTACGGGACAAGTCGTTCACTTTGAAACTAATGTTGATCGTAAAATGGTGGCATGGACAATGGGCGCGAATGCCAACATGCCAAAAGATATTGCGGTTCGTTGGGCGACAGAAGTGAATGAGGATTTCCACGCTCGTTTTTCTGCAACTGCTCGCCGTTATCGCTACATTATCTTTAATCATGCACTACGTCCTGGCATTCTGAATTCAGGCGTGAGCCATTACCATGGTCACCTTGATGAAAAAAAGATGCATGAAGCGGGTCAGTACTTGTTAGGCGAGAACGACTTCACTTCATTCAGAGCGACACATTGTCAATCTCGTAGTCCATGGAGAAACATGATTCACTTAAACGTGACTCGTCATGGACACTACATAGTGATCGATATTAAAGCGAATGCGTTTGTTCACCACATGGTGAGGAATATTACGGGTAGCCTAATTGCAGTAGGTAAAGGTGAGCAAAAACCAGAGTGGATCCAGTGGCTTTTAGAGGCTAAAGATCGAAAAGTGGCTGGCGCAACCGCCAAAGCGGAAGGCTTGTATCTGGTAGATGTTGATTATCCTGAACATTTTGAGTTACCACGAGAGCCAATTGGACCTCTGTTTTTACCGGATAATTTGAACTAAATGTGAGACTTAGGTTCAAAAAATATTACGGTTTCGTGCGTAAAATAGTGCCAGAAAATAGGTACAACCAGTTTTTTATCTACAGTCGCTGTTTTATGTGCTTTAATTCCCACGCATAATTCCCAAATTTATTTCTTTCGCAATCAAGCGTAAGAATCGAAACAAAAAGGTCTTCCATGAGTTGGCTTGAAAAGATTTTAGAAAAAAGCAACATCGTAACATCTCGTAAAGCGTCTATCCCTGAGGGTGTTTGGACTAAATGTACTTCTTGTGAGCAGGTTCTTTACCATGCTGAACTAGAGCGTAACCTAGAAGTGTGTCCAAAATGTGATCATCACATGCGCATGAAGGCACGTCGCCGTCTGGATACATTCCTAGATAAAGGTGAGCGCGTTGAACTAGGTGCTGATCTTGAGCCACAAGACAAACTGAAGTTTAAAGACTCTAAGCGCTACAAAGAACGTATCTCTACTGCTCAAAAGAACAGTGGTGAAACTGACGCGCTGATCGCAATGAAAGGTGAACTACTAGGTTTACCAATCGTAGCGTGTGCTTTTGAATTCTCATTTATGGGTGGTTCAATGGGCTCTGTTGTTGGTGCTCGTTTTGTGAAAGCGGTAGATGCGGCTATTGAGAACAACTGTGGTTTAGTTTGTTTCTCTGCAAGTGGTGGTGCTCGTATGCAAGAGGCATTGATGTCTCTAATGCAAATGGCAAAAACCAGTGCTGCTCTAGAGCGTTTATCTGCGAAAGGCCTACCGTTTGTTTCAGTAATGACTGATCCAACAATGGGTGGTGTTTCTGCGAGTTTGGCAATGCTTGGTGATATCAACATCGGTGAGCCAAAAGCGCTTATCGGTTTTGCTGGACGTCGTGTAATCGAACAAACTGTACGTGAAGACCTTCCTGAAGGTTTCCAACGCAGTGAGTTCCTACTAGACCACGGCGCTATCGACATGATCGTTGACCGTCGTGAGATGCGTCAGCGCGTTGCAAGCCTTGTTGCTAAAATGACCAACCAGCCTTCACCATTAGTAGTTTCTGTGAACGATTCACCGAATGAAGCTACTTATGAAGTACCAGAAGCGCCAGAAAAAGGGTAAAGTACCTTCTAACAAACCTACTTAATCATGGTTATGAGTTAGATGAGTCAACAACCTATTCCTCAAGCCACATCCTCTTTGGAGATGTGGCTTGATTATTTATCAAACATCCACACAAGCGCTATTGATCTTGGATTAGACCGAGTTCAGGCCGTCGCCTCTAAGGCAAACCTCACCAAACCTGCTCAACACGTTATTACTGTTGCCGGAACTAATGGCAAAGGCTCAACATGTGCACTAATGGAAGCTATTCTGTTGGATGCTGGTTACTCAGTTGGTGTCTACAGTTCTCCTCACTTAATTCGCTATAACGAACGTGTTCGTATTAACGGCCAAGATCTATCCGATGAAAAGATGGTTCAGTCTTTCAATTTCATTGAGAAAGAGCGCGGCGAGATCAGCCTGAGCTTTTTCGAATATGGGACTTTAGCGGCGTTACGTGCTTTTCAAACTGAAGCGGTTGATGTTGTGTTATTAGAAGTGGGTCTAGGTGGACGCCTAGATGCGACGAATATCGTTGAGCATGATGTTTCTGTGATTACCAGTTTGGCTGTCGACCATGTTGATTGGCTAGGTGATGACATCAATGTGATTGGTTTTGAGAAAGCCGGTATTTATCGTAGCGGTAAGCCAGCTATCTGTGGTCAACCTAAACCACCAGCTACGGTTGCTGCTCACGCTGATGACATTAAGGCTGAGTTCTATCAGGTGGGTATTCAATACACCTATGATGTAGACGGCGATACTTGGAACTGGCGCAGTGGTGCATTCCAACTAGAATCACTGCCTATTCCAAGTCTGCCGCTACCTAACGCAGCAACAGCATTGATGGCATTAGGTACTTCAGAACTTAGCATTAGCGATGTGAACATCGTTAATGGCATGAAGAACGCACAGCTACCTGGGCGTATGCAGAAAATTAGCGAACAACCCGTGATTGTGCTTGATGTTGCGCACAACCCGCATTCGGCTGAATACTTTGCGCAGCAAGTAACGAAGAAGTATGCAGGCAAAAATTTACACGTTGTAGTCGCCATGCTTCATGACAAAGATATCCCTGCGACATTGGAAGTATTAGCACCAATCACAACACATTGGTACCCAGCTTCGCTGAACGGCCCACGAGCCGCAACAGCTGCTGAATTGTGTCAAAGCCTACCTCAAGGCGTAGAGCAGCATTCAAACCCTGTAGCAGCGTTTGAAGCGGCTTTAGCTTCTGTTAAAGGTGACGATGTTGTACTGGTGGTCGGTTCTTTCCATACTGTGGGTGAAGTATTGGAGCATTGGCAGAAAAAAGGAAACTAAATGGCAAGTAAATTCCAAAGCCGATTAGTCGGTACCATCATTTTAGTGGCCATTGGTGTGATTGTATTGCCCGATGTGCTGGATGGTAAGAAGCTCCACTATAAAGAAGAGTTTGCAAGCATTCCGATTAAGCCAGAGCTTGATAGTAATGTAGAAGTTTTTGAAGTACTCGACCCTGTTGAAGATCAGATTGCACTGCCGGATTCTCCGGTTGAGCGAGTGGTTGAAAGTGGTGTTGATAATTCAGATAAGCAAACTGCGTCGGCTTCCAGTAACAAAGAAGCGGATAAAGTGGCAGTCGTGGTTAAGCCAGTACCGGAAAAAAATGAATACCAAGACAGTGCTTGGATTATTCAATTGATGGCTTTGAAGAATGCTGACAACGCAAAAAACGTTGTTAAGGATCTGCAAAAGCGTGGTTACCAGGCTCACACCAAGCAAGAAAAAACGTTTACGCGAGTAATTATTGGCCCGGATGTCTCTAAATCCAAACTTGAGCGACAAATTAAGGAATTAGAAAAAATTACGGGTTCAAAAGGCCAGTTGCTCAAATTTAAACCGTTAAATCCATAAGAAAACGTTTGCGTCAGCATTTTTTCTGTTAAAATGCGCGCCAACTTAAGATGAAGAATTCATGAATTGGTTAGATTTTGTCATTTTAGGCGTGATCGGCTTCTCTGCCGTGATCAGTTTAGTTCGCGGTTTCGCTAAAGAAGCGTTATCACTTGTTATTTGGTTTGGAGCATTTTTTATTGCTAGCCAGTACTACGCTAAATTAGCCATGTACTTCACCAATATCGAAGATGAGATGTTTCGAAACGGAACTGCGATAGCAGCATTATTTGTTGCAACGTTAGTTGTCGGTGCCTTAGTTAACTATGTCATCGGTCAGCTAGTTCAGAAAACAGGCCTGTCGGGTACAGACAGAATCCTCGGTGTCGTCTTTGGCGGTTTACGTGGTGTTCTGATTGTCTCTGCAGTGTTGTTTTTCATGGATGCGTTTACTGCATTCCCAAGTTCTGAGTGGTGGGAGAATTCGCAGTTGGTTCCGGAGTTTAGCCGAATCATTGCGCCGTTCTTTGAGCATTTACAAGCAACATCTAGTTTCTTATCTGGCGCGCTTTAGCGCCAGTTAATGTCGAAAATCGAGGATTAGGACATGTGTGGTATTGTTGGAATCGTGGGTTCAACACCTGTAAACCAGTCTATTTATGACGCTTTAACGGTATTGCAGCATCGTGGCCAAGATGCCGCTGGTATTTGTACCATAGAAAGCAATCGTTTCCGTCTGCGTAAGGCGAACGGTTTAGTTAAAGATGTTTTTGAAGCAAAACACATGCAACGCCTCCAAGGTAACGTGGGTATAGGTCATGTTCGTTATCCTACAGCGGGAAGCTCGAGTGCTTCTGAAGCGCAGCCTTTCTACGTAAACTCTCCTTTTGGTATCACGTTGGCGCACAACGGCAACCTAACGAATGCAAGTGAAGTTCGTGAGAAGTTGTTCGAAAAAGACCGTCGTCATGTCAACACAACCTCTGATTCTGAAGTTCTGCTGAACGTATTGGCTCATGAAATCGATACTGTTAAAGGTAATGTGACTTCAGAAGATGTGTTCCGCGCCGTTGCAAACGTGCACCGTACTATTCGTGGTGCTTACGCAGTGACAGCGATGATCATCGGCCACGGTATGATCGCATTCCGTGACCCACATGGTATTCGTCCACTGTGTCTTGGTAAGCGTGAAATTAACGGTAAAACAGAGTACATGGTTGCATCTGAATCGGTAGCGTTAGACGCTGTTGGTTTTGATTTTATGCGCGATGTTGCCCCTGGTGAAGCTATCTACGCAACATTCAATGGTGAGCTATTCACTAAACAATGCGCAGATAACCCACAGTTAAATCCATGTATTTTCGAGTTTGTTTATTTTGCTCGTCCTGATTCATTCATTGATAAAATTTCGGTTTACAGCGCACGCGTTGAGATGGGTGAGATGTTAGGCAAGCGTATTAAAGAAGAGTACGCAGACTTAGACATTGACGTGGTAATTCCAATCCCTGAAACATCGAATGATATTGCTCTACGAATTGCTCAAGCGATCAATAAGCCATATCGTCAAGGTTTCGTGAAAAACCGCTATGTTGGCCGCACGTTTATCATGCCTGGTCAGCAACAGCGTAAGAAGTCGGTTCGCCGTAAGCTCAACGCAATTCGTTCTGAGTTTAAAGGTAAGAACGTTCTATTGGTTGATGATTCTATTGTTCGTGGCACGACATCAGAGCAGATCATTGAGATGGCTCGTGATTCTGGCGCAAGCAAAGTCTTCATGGTTTCTGCTGCTCCTGAGGTTCGTTTCCCGAACGTTTACGGCATCGATATGCCGAGCGCGACGGAGCTTATTGCTCATGGCCGTGATAACGAAACGATTTGTAAGCAGATCGGCGCAGACGCTTTGATTTTCCAAACGCTACCAGACTTAATCTCTGCAGTAGGTATGGGTAATCAAGACATCTCTCGTTTTGATACATCCGTATTCAACGGCGAGTATGTAACGGGCGATATCGACCAAGCGTACCTTGATTTCCTAGACTCTTTACGTAATGACGATTCAAAGGTTGAGCGTGAGATCCAACAAGATCTCGCGAACCTAGAGTTACATAACGAAGGCGCTTAGCGTACTCATAAAAAATGAGTAATAAAAAACCAGAGCATCGGCTCTGGTTTTTTTGTTTGCGGGGGAAGGGGATTGAATCTTAGTGAATGTGGTATGCGATCACAAAATCGATAAACAATCTAACCTTCTCTGGCAGGTGGTCTTTGTGGTTATAAAGCATGTAAATATCACGAGGGTTAGCACTCCAGTCTTCTAAGACTTGCACTAAGCTGCCATCTTCAATGTATTCACGGATCATCACGTCAGGCATTAGGGTGATACCTAGGCCTTCTGAACAGGCTTGTCTTACGACATTAAGCGCATTCGCGTTGAAACGACCTTTCTCGCTATTCACGACCGTCTCTTCATTCGAATTACTCAGCTGCCACTTAATCAGCGGATAGCCTTTAAGTAGCGAATGATTTGCGAGCTCTTCTGCATGACTTGGTGCCGGGTTCTTCGCTAAGTAGTCAGGACTCGCGATAAGAATATCCTTCACTTCACTGATCTTTCTTGCGATTAAGCTTGAATCACGCTGCGGGCCGACTCTGAAAATGACGTCCCACTCAGTTGGATCAAGCTGATCAGCTTGGTTGTTCATCATCAGCTCAATATTGATATCAGGGTATTGAGTCATGAATTCACTGAACATCGGCATCATCATGCGCTTGGTCAGGTTTGAGGGGGCGGTAATGCGAATCTTCCCTGAAGCACCCTTACACACGTCAGTGAGTTCTTCTGCAGTAGAAGATAGACGTTGTAGTAACGGTGAGCATTCATTGAAAAAACGTTCGCCAGCCTCTGTTAAAGAGAGTTTACGCGCGTGTCTATTGAGAAGCCTTAGGTTCAAAGAGTCTTCTAGGGCTTGGATGCGTCGTGTAATGGTCGCAACCGGAATCATAGTCTTGCGCGATGTTGCGGTGTAGCTCCCATTTTCAACGACAAGTCGAAAGAGGTTTAAATCATCTAATTTCATAAATCCAGACACATTTGTTTACAATCTCATCTAATTTATACGTAATATTGAGATCAATGTTTGCGTTACGTCAACTCGTTGCACTATTTACCAGTATTCCAACCCTTGTCACGAATTACCAGTAAAGAGTGAACATTTGTGTATTTAGTATTTTATTACTAAGTTTTATATTAGTTCTTAGAACAGATAACAATAATAATTCGACTTAGTTTTGTGAGGTTAGAGATTATGTACAAAACTCACAGTCAGCCAGTTATGACCTCGGCTCAGGAAGTTCTCAATCAAAAATGCGTTATGTTGGTTGATGATGATCCTATTTTTCGCCGGATAACCAGCGCGTACTTAGACAAGATTGGTTATAAAGTGGTTGAGGCTGAAAATGGGCTGGACGCTCTGCAAAAGCTTAGAGACTCAGCGCCAGATTTAATTGTGTGTGACTTATCAATGCCGATACTGGATGGCATTGAGCTTGTAGAAGAGCTCAGTTTAGAGTATCCGTCACTGCCTATGATCGTTGTGTCTGGCACTGATGATATGTCTGATGTGGCGAAAGCATTACGATTTGGTATCAAAGACTTTTTAGCGAAACCTCTAGAGGATCACGGTCACTTAGGAAGTGCGATTGCGAATACATTGACAGATTCGTTCGATAACATTTCAGATCAACGAGATTTTTCAAGCCAATGGTTCTGCGTTGATGACGGTGGCGAGATTCCTGAAGACCAAGAGTTGCATTGGCATCTAAACTACCTGCAAGATAACCCGAGTGCTGCAAGAGACTTATTGCACGCGCTGCTTCCAGAGAAAGACACACGACAAGGCTCATGGCGTTGCAGTTACCGTTTACTGCAATCAACAGAAATGATGCCGCTTGTGTTTGATTATGCGTGGATGATGAACGGGCAGTTTGCTTTCTACCTCGTCGATTCGTCGTCTTCTGATAACGGCGGCTCAGCGGCCACATTGTTGGTGAGAGCGTTATTCCACGATTACATCAGAAATAGAAAAGATTTTAACGTTGATCTCAAAGATATTGCGGAAATTTTGGAGAAGGGGATTCGTTGCTCTAAATGTTCAACCCCTGTGAATGCTTTGTTTGGTGTTGCTGATCTTGCTGTGGGAACTATCTCTATTTTACCTGCGGGTTTAGATGGACAATGGTCAAATGGCGAATTGAATCAACATATTGCGGCGGGCGAGCGCTTGGGTGAGAACTGTAAGAAGAACTTCATTACGCGGGATCTTCCGATTGAACAAGGCTGCCAGTTATCATTGAGCCTGCTTGGATCGGCCAGCTTTAGTTTAGACATACACCAAGGGTCCACTGATTAACCCTATATTTCCTCGGTTTTTGTGAATAATTGATTAAGGTATAGTTGCGCAAATGGTGTGGCTATGCCTTTTTTGTTAAATGTCGATTTAGCAAAGCGGGTTTGGTTCGCCAGGTACTTACCTTTACTAACAAAAACAAGAAGCAATCATGGCAGATAACAAAGACTTTCAAGACCCGTTTAATGTATTCTATTTTTTAGGATTTTTAGCCGCATTTTTAGCGATTCCATTACTACCAGCAACCCTAACGTTGATCCGAGTATTCAATGGTTACGCAGCATTCTAGTTAAGCTATCGTCGCCGATGGTGATAGCTAACTCAAGGAGGCCACAATTAGCGTTCGAGTTTTAAGCCTCAATATTGCTGGTGGCCTTTGTATCATTCTTGCAGTTCTAGGGATCGTTTTACCCGTTCTGCCAACCACGCCTTTTCTCCTTCTTGCCAGTGCATGTTTCATGCGAAGCAACCCCAAAGTTCACCAATGGATGCATGAGCATAAAACGCTCGGTCCGTTATTGAACAATTGGTATCAACACGGTGCTGTGACCAAACAAGTTAAAACGCGTGGCGTGTTCTTTATCTTGTTGAGTTTTGCGTTATCGATCTACTTTGCCCCGATCATTTGGGTCAAGGTTTTCCTAATTTGTGTACTTGTTATTCTTCTCACATGGTTTATGCGACTTCCAACCCATGAGTTGGTTGCTGACAGCAAAGAAAATCACTACCATTAAGCCAGTGTGCCTGCTTGTATAGCGGGCGTTTATTATTTCAGCAATCAGAGTTATGACTCTCGTTGCAATGAATACCAATCGTACCTTTCCTTAATTCCGAGCGTTGATGTTTGATTCGTTAACGAGAGTTTGGAAAGCGGCCTAATGAAGTGCATAAGATTATGAACACAGAAAAAATCTCTCTGATCAAAGCAAGCATCAAAAGCATTCCTGATTACCCTAAAGCGGGTATTTTGTTCCGTGACGTAACAAGCTTGATGGAAGATCCTGCCGCGTACAAAGCGACAATCGACCTGTTAGTAGACACATACAAGGGCATGGGCTTTACTAAGATCGTTGGTACTGAAGCTCGTGGTTTCCTATTTGGTGCGCCTCTTGCTCTTGAGCTAGGTGTCGGCTTCATCCCCGTTCGTAAACCGGGCAAGTTGCCTCGTCAAACTGTGGCACAATCTTATGAGCTTGAGTACGGCACTGATACGCTAGAAATCCATACCGATGCTATCGTTGAAGGCGATAAAGTGCTGATGGTTGATGACTTGCTAGCAACAGGCGGTACGATTGAAGCGACAACAAAGCTGATTCGTCAGCTTGGTGGTGTGGTAGAACACGCTGCATTTGTTATTAACCTTCCAGAAATCGGTGGTGACAAGCGCTTACAAGGCTTAGGTCTAGAAGTGTTTAGCATCTGCGAATTCGACGGTCACTAATCCTTTTCGGAATTATTCATGAGCTATCTTGCGTTAGCGCGAAAATGGCGACCAACCAAATTCAAAGAAGTGGTTGGTCAAGCCCATGTTTTAACAGCATTAGAGAATGCCCTTAGCCAAAATAGGTTGCATCACGCTTACCTATTCAGCGGTACACGAGGTGTCGGTAAAACGACCATCGGCCGTTTGTTTGCGAAGGGACTCAACTGTGAAACAGGCATTACTTCAACCCCTTGTGGTGAGTGTGCAACCTGCAAAGAGATCGATGAAGGTCGTTTTGTTGACCTGCTCGAGATCGATGCTGCCTCACGTACTAAGGTAGAAGATACCCGCGAGCTTCTGGACAATGTTCAGTACAAGCCTGCACGTGGTCGCTTCAAGGTTTACCTAATCGATGAAGTACACATGCTGTCTAGGCACAGCTTTAACGCGCTTCTAAAGACCTTAGAAGAGCCGCCTGAGTATGTGAAGTTCTTGCTCGCAACGACGGATCCGCAAAAGCTTCCTGTGACGATATTGTCGCGTTGTCTGCAATTCCACCTTAAGCCGATTAGCGTTGATAATATCCACGAGCAACTCGATCATATTCTTGAACAAGAAAATGTGACGTCTGAACCTCGTGCGCTTGGAATGATTGCTCATGCCGCTGATGGCAGTATGCGTGACGCTCTTAGCCTAACAGACCAAGCTATCGCATTAGGTAATGGCAATGTAGTGACAGGCACTGTTGCTCACATGCTTGGTACGCTGGATACAGACCAAGCGATTCACCTACTTGAAGCGATTAGCAGTAAACAACCACAATTAACGATGGCTTGCATTCAAGCTCTTGCTGAAAATGGCGTTGAGTGGGATGGATTGTTGAGTCAACTTGCGGCTCAATTACACCGTTTGGCAATGTATCAAGCTCTGCCGTCTACTTTAGACAAGGCTCAGCCTGATGCTGAAAGGCTAGAACTGCTGAGCAAAGCGTTAAGCCCGCAAGACATCCAACTCTACTACCAGATAGTGCTGAAAGGGCGTCAAGACTTGCCATTATCGCCAACCGCTCGTGTTGGTATTGAGATGGTGGTTCTGCGTATGTTGGCATTCAGACCTGCTGAGCAAACTGTTGCTACGGCTATCTCGACTGAGTCGACTAGCCCAGCGCCTGCTCCTGCAGCTCAGAACCAGGTTCAGAATGTTGCTCAGCCAGTGAGTCAAGCTGCGCCAATGGCCGCTCCGAGACCGTCAGCTCAGGCTCTAGCGGTTTCACAGCCTCAAGTGCCTCAGCAAGCTCCTGTTCAGCAGCAGCCTGTGCAGAAGCCGCCGCCGCAGAATCAGAACCAATATTCAGATTCGCAAGGTTACGCTGATCATTCAGGCAACCAAGGTTATCCAGAACAGGATTACCCGCACAGTCAGTATGACGCGCCACCTGCTTATGATGAGCGTCCAAGCTACGGCACAGAGCAGCCGATGAGTCCCATGACTCAGCAAGCTAATTATCAGAATCAAGAGCAGCCAAATGTTGCTCCCGTTGCACCTTCTGTTCCACCTGTTCCTTCTGCTTCGCAAGAGCAACCAGCGCGTGCAACTTCGCCTGTGAGTGGTTTACGTCACCAATTGCGTTCTCAACGTAGAGGTGGTGCAGCAACAGAAAACAAAGGTTCGGCGCCAAAAAAGGCTAAAGCGACACCAGCTAAAACTTCAGTTCTTGACCGAGTTGCTCAGCAACACGGTGGTTCTGAGCGGGTGTCGCCAGCTTCTTTAACCGCCTCTTCGACAGAAAATGTGACCAACGATAATGAACCTTATCGCTGGAAACCGTCTAAACCTGTAGTGAAAGAGGTGAGCAAAGAGCTTACACCTACTCAGATCAAGCGTGCGTTAGAGCATATTAAGACACCAGAAATGGTCGATAAATTGCTTCAAGAGTCGATTGTTCAAGATGAATGGTCCGCCACGATTCAAAAGCTAGAGACAGCCAAGCTTGTTGAACAGTTAGCATTGAACTCAGTATTTACTAAGATTGACACATCAATCACCTTAACGTTAAGGGCGAGCCAGGCTCACTTGAATACGGACCGTGCACAGAGTGAGCTATTACAGTCTCTCAATACTGTGCTTGGAGAAGAGTGTCATTTGAGTGTGGAAATCGGCGATGGTGGAGAAACGCCGCTAGAACTGCGAGAAAGATTGTATCAAAGCAAGTTGAAAGACGCGTTTACCAGTTTGGAAAACGATGCCAACGTACAGTTTATCGAAAGACGTTTTGCTGCCGAGTTGGATCGAGACAGCGTTCGTCCAATATAGTGTTCCTCCAATATCGATATGCCTTTCATTTAGTGATGGGCATATCATCCTTGGAAAGCAAATCAGAGAACTGAACTCGAGGGGTTGAATCACAGTGTTTTAACCCCCATTTAAGCCCTTAGTAGCTTAAATGATTTTAATAAACCAATTAGACCAGAGAGTAATAACATGTTTGGTAAAGGCGGTATGGGCAACATGATGAAGCAAGCCCAGCAAATGCAAGAACGCATGCAAAAGCTTCAAGAAGAAATCGCAAATATGGAAGTTACAGGTGAGTCAGGTGCTGGCCTTGTAAAAATTACGATTACTGGTAGTCACAGTGTTCGTCGCGTTGATATCGATGAAAGCCTAATGGAAGACGATAAAGAGATGCTTGAAGATCTTATCGCAGCCGCTTTCAACGATGCAGCTCGTCGTGTTGAAGAGACTCAAAAAGAGAAAATGGCTGGCGTAACTGGTGGGATGCAACTTCCACCAGGTATGAAAATGCCTTTCTAAGCGACTTATTTATAAGAGACTTGTCTCTTCCAACGGCTTGTTCTTGAATAAGCCGTTATTTAAAGTTAGAACGGTTAAATATGCGTACCAGTCATATGCTGGAGCATTTGATGGAGGCCTTACGTTGTCTACCTGGGGTTGGCCCCAAGTCGGCGCAGCGTATGGCCTTTCATTTGTTACAGCGCGATAGAAAAGGCGGCCTACAGTTGGCTGAAGCTCTTAGCCAAGCAATGACCGAAATTGGTCATTGTAATGAGTGCCGTACTTTTACTGAAGAAGATACTTGTCACATTTGTACCAATCCTAAACGTCAGGATAACGGTCAAATTTGTGTAGTAGAGAGCCCTGCAGACATTGCAGCCATTGAAGCAACTGGCCAATATTCAGGTCGTTACTTTGTGCTTATGGGGCATCTTTCACCACTTGATGGTATCGGTCCAAGTGATATCGGTCTCGATGTATTGGATTACCGTTTACGTCGTGGTGATATCACTGAAGTAATTCTAGCGACTAACCCGACAGTAGAAGGGGAAGCAACAGCGCATTACATTGCTGAGCTATGTAATGCCCATGAAGTGAACGCTAGCCGTATCGCCCATGGTGTTCCCGTCGGTGGTGAGCTAGAGCTGGTGGATGGCACCACGCTTTCGCACTCCTTACTCGGTCGTCATAAGATCTAAAAAAGCCGCTTGGTGAATCATCACTAAGCGGCTTTTTCTTTTTTGTTATAAAGCTCTATTCTGAAACGCGTCTACTCTAAAACCTTTTTAAACGATTAATCAGAGCCACGCACGGCTTTGTAAATCGCAGCACCAATCACGGCGCCAATAATCGGTGCAATCCAGAATAGCCATAATTGCGAAACAGCCCAGTCCCCAACAAATACGGCTACGCCAGTACTTCGAGCAGGGTTCACAGAGGTATTAGTGACGGGGATACTGATAAGGTGGATCAAGGTTAAACAAAAACCAATCGCGATAGGTGCAAATCCAGCCGGTGCTTTCGAATCGGTTGCCCCCATGATCACGAATAGGAACACCATAGTCATGACCACTTCACACACGAGTGCTGCGGTTAGCGAATAGCCACCCGGTGAGTGTTCACCGTAACCATTCGAAGCAAAGCCTGATGAGACAACGTCAAAACCTGCTTGACCTGAAGCAATCACAAATAGTACGCCGCCCGCGATAATACCGCCAATCACTTGGGCAATAATATAAGGCGCAACATCCTTGCCATCAAAGCGACCACCACTCCATAGACCGATGGTGACAGCAGGGTTAAGGTGGCAACCGGATATATGACCAATAGCGAAAGCCATAGTGAGTACGGTTAAACCAAAGGCAAGGGAAACTCCGAGTAGACCAATTCCCACATCAGGGAAAGCCGCGGCTAAGACGGCACTACCACAACCACCTAACACCAACCAAAACGTACCGAACATTTCTGCGATATACTTATTCATAACTATCCTTATTAATCTTTACCAGTATCAATAAGATAGTTTAGATCTATCAAAGTTGTGAAATCTTGGGCATATATAAGAAGAAAAGTATTGTTAGGTTATTGCTTCGAGCTCAATAAGGTTATCAAGCGCTTCTTGGTCTGTTTTACCACAGATGATAGGGCAGGCTTTGAACTGGTGACATACCTTCGGGCGTGAAGGTTGACCAAATAATTTGCATAGATCTTGCTCATTTAATTGAATGCAGCGTACGCCAGCAGGCTTACCATTAGGCATTCCAGGAATAGCAGATGTAATACTTGGAGCGATACAACAAGCTCCACAACCTAGGCGACATTCCATCAAATTAAACTCACTAAATAACAGGGTGCGCGATAGTAGCAAAAAATGATGAGAGTGACAGCTGTTGATTGAATCAAAGAATGAACAATTATTATCCTTGAACTTTTTATGGGCTAGCGGTATAACACGCACCCCAGTAAAAGAGTAAGAAGTAATCCTATGACGAATCCATTTTGGCAAGAAAAGGCACTAGAGCAAATGACCGAGAACGAGTGGGAATCACTGTGTGACGGTTGTGGTAAGTGTTGCCTGCATAAACTAATGGATGAAGATAGTGATGAAGTTTACTACACCAACGTGGCGTGCAGCTGGTTAAACGACAAAACATGTTCTTGTAAAGACTACCCGAACCGCTTCACTTCAGGTGAAGAGTGTTTGAAGCTGACTCGTGACAAGATTCATGAATTCCATTGGCTACCTGATACTTGTGCTTACCGTCTTCTATCTGAATCTAAGCCGATTCCTGAGTGGCACCCATTGATTACGGGTTCTAAATCAGAGATGCATGCTGCAGGTGAGAGTGTTCGTAACAAAGTGGTATACGAAATCGATGTTGTCGATTGGGAAGACCACATCTTGAATCACCCAAACCGTTAGTTATTCTAAAAACAGCCGCTCTTGAGCGGCTGTTTTGCTATTTGGCGTCGCCCAAATTTAAAACTTACTCACTTACTTACTTAGCTTAAAGGCTTAAAGGCTTTAAACAAAAAACGCCCCGAAGGGCGCTAAAGTTAAACGAGCAAAAAAGATTCAGGCTAGTTTACTTGTTGTTTAATGTATTCACCCAGTTCTGAGTGGTGCATGATTTTCGAAACTGGCAGTATCTTTTCAGCAGGACCCCAAGCAAACACGTTCACTGGTGTGTGAGTGTGTGTACCTGTACCCCAAACGATGTTTTGGCCGGTTGCTTGTTCACGAGCAAGCAGGTTGCCACGGTCGTTATAAGGGAAGAATGCATCAAAATCGTTGATAGCAGGCACTTCTTCTGCCGACAAGTATTTGTGCTGAGCCAATCGGTATGGATTCGGCTTACTGGCTAACACGTTTTTTGCTTGTTCAGCAGTGATAGGGAACTCACTGTTTTTGTTGACGATCTCAGCCAGTTTTTCAGGTGTTTGCAGCGATTTATCCAACTTCTGAAATTCGCTGATCATGCCGTAGTAGCTTTGCTTCTGATTGTATAAACCATCAAGAATGTCGAATGCGCCAAAGTTAAAGTTGGGTGCATAGTCGCGATCGGCGAAGGCTTCGCCAGAACGCTTCTGTGGTTTTGGTAGGTCGTTAGAAGAGTAGCTGAAACCGAAAGAGCCTGTTTCGTGGTCTGCGGTCACAATCACGATCGTGTCTTCACGATCTTTTGCCCATTCATACACCGTTTGGATCGCTTCATCAAACTTGAGCAGTTCATGCAGCATGGTACCTGCATCGTTACTGTGTCCCGCCCAGTCGATTTGGCCACCTTCGACCATTAGGAAAAAGCCATCTTCATCTTTGGATAGGATGTTGAGCGCTTTTTGTGTCATCTCTTTCAGGCTTGGTTGAGTTCGTTCGCCACTCTTTTTCTTGTTGCTGTAAGCGATGCCATCATCCATGCCTGAGTAGGCGAATAGGCCAAGTAGTTTATCGCCCTTAGCGTCGTCTAGCATGTTGCGATTAAACGCCAGTTGGTAGCCGTTTGTCTCTGCTTCAGTCAGCAGGTTACGGTCGTCTTTACGCTTCGATTTTAGGTAAACATCACCTTGAGTCAGTTTCTCAAGTTGCTTATAGGTTTCACCTTTGTCGTTGGTCGATTTAGGGATCCAATGACGTAGTCCTCCAGAGAGCATCACATCAGCGCCCGTTGCTAACATGTCAGATGCAATTTGATTCTCTAAAGAACGGTGAGGTTGGTGAGCGGCGAAAGAAGCAGGGGTCGCGTGAGTTAAGCGCGTGTCGGAAACTAAGCCGGTCGCTTTGCCTGCTTTTTTGGCTTTCTCAAGTACTGTCTCAACATGGTTACCCTGGGAATCGATACCGATCACTTCTGAACCGCTGTAGATACCCGTTGCAAGCATGGTCGCAGAGCAAGCTGAATCCACTACGATTGCGTCTTCCGGATGCGTTAGGGATGAACCAATAACCCCTTCTTGAGCAAGTTGATAAATGGCCGTTTTGTTCCCTTTATAGATGGAATTTGGCGCTTGGTTTGCGTAGGTTTCCAATAAGCCAACTTGCTGAGGTCCCATGCCGTCGCCGATCATCAGAATGACATTTTTGATTTCTGCTGAAAGTACGTTGAATGAGAGTGTAGAGGTTACCACTGCGGTAACAATTGGTTTCATAAAGTGCTTCATTAGTTATCCCTTTTTATATAAGCGGGATGATTAGAACACCGATTTGTGTCAAAGTCGTTTCATATTTGTTTCATCAATATGAAATTGAGCAATAACTCAAATTTTTAGAAAAACATAAAAAAAGGCTCACATTTCTGTGAGCCTTTGTCGTATTTAGGAGAGTCCAAATAAATGGACTGTGTCATGGCTAATGTCAAGCAAGCGGCAGTTCTGCAACCACCTGATTGAACGCGACTCGAGCTTTCTGAGCTTGCTCTGATAACTCAACTTTTTTCGCTTGAGCTGTGCTTAGGTTGTTTTCAGCCTGCTCAAGTGCTTGTTGTAGGTTTTCAGGAAGCTCATGTGTTTCCATTTGTGCACCCTGTTCAAGAACATAAGCGCGGATTTCTTTCTTCACATCAGCAAGGGCTTTATAAGCTTCACGTTCAAGTTCTGCGGCTTCTTGTGCTGCGTCTTTCTCTTTCTCGAACTGTGCCAGTGCCATCCCTTCTGCCGACCATGGATCCATGTCTGGCAGCTCTTCGATGTTAATCGTCGGCTCGATGTAACTCTCTTGGTGACGTAAATCGAGGCTCGTTGCACGAACGGCTGAGATCATCAACATCACAGAGATAGCCAGTAGCGGTAAGCCACCAACAATCGCAGCCGTTTGAAGCGTGCTTAGACCGCCCAAGAACATCAGAATCGTTGGTAAGAACGACAGTGTGAATGCCCAGAACATACGGTTCCAACGCATTGGCTCTTCGGTCACGTTGTTCTGAACCACAGAAGCCAAAATGTAAGAGATAGAGTCAAAGGTTGTCGCAGTAAAAATAATACACAACAGTGTAAATACGGCGATCACTAACGTGCTCATTGGCAGTTGTGCCAGCATCGAGAAGATAGCTTTGGTTGCGCCTTCTTCGTTTAGGATTGCAACGACATCTAGCTCACCAGATAACTGTAGGGATAAACCGTAGTTACCTAAGATCATGAAGAATAAGAAACAACCTAATGAACCAAAGAAGATAGAGCCTGACACCATTTGTTTAATGGTTCTGCCGCGAGAGATACGCGCAACAAACAGGCCCATGCTTGGTGCAAAAACTAGCCACCATGCCCAGTAGAAAATGGTCCAATCTTGTGGGAAATGGGTATTTTCGAACGTACCGTAGCCGCCGAATGGTTCAGCCCACGTTGCCATCACAAAGAAGTTAGACAATAGGCGACCAATCGAGTCTAGACCCGTTTCAAGCATGAAAATCGTTGGGCCAGCGATTAGGACGAATATCAATAAGCCCATTGCGCCCCAGAAGTTGATGTTACTGAGGATCTTGATGCCTTTTTCCAAACCCGCATACGATGAGTATGCGAATATCGCAGTACAAACCAGAAGCACCATAACTTGAGTGACGTTATTTTTTGGTAGGCCGAATAAGTGGTTAAGACCTTCAGTAATAAGAGGTGCTGCTAAACCTAACGTTGTTGCTGCGCCACCTAATAGACCAAAGATGAATAGGATATCTACAACTTTACCTGCAACGCCGCGGCTATGGTGTTCACCCAATACTGGCATCAATGCACTAGAAATTTTTAGTACAGGTTGTTTACGTACATAGAAAAAGTAGGCAATTGGAATAGCAGGGATTAGGTAAATAGACCAAGCAATTGGACCCCAGTGGAATAAACCATAGGTCGCAGCCCAACGAACGGCTTCTTCACTGCCGGGTTCTAGTTGAAAAGGCGGTGATTGGTAGTAGTAAGCCCACTCGATACAGCCCCAGTACAAGATACTTGCCCCGATACCACCACAGAAAAGCATTGCTGCCCATGAAGCGGTTTTAAATTCAGGTTCTTCATCGGCTTCACCCAGTTTAATTTGTCCCATATCACTGAACACAACGTAAACCATGAAGGCACAAGCTGCGAGTCCAAGCGCTAGGTACAAGAAACCAAGTTGGTCTGTCATAAAGGTTTTAGCGACCGCGATCCAGTCTGCTCCTTGCGTCGGGAACATAATCAGCGGGAAGATGATCGTGAGTAGGAGTGCTATCGCACCAAAAAAGGTTGGCTTATCAATAAGCGCAAAAGAGTTTTTCACGAGTATTATTCCATTAAAATGAGAGCGGAATTATGTCGTGAACTCGTTTTTTAGGACAAATCAGGTCTGTTGTCGTGACGACAAATCGATTTTTGCAATGAAAGAGGCTCAGAGCAATAGGGACAATGTAAGCAGTGCTGTACAAACAATGCACGTGGTGCAGTGAAAGGAATGCCGTAAAGGAAAGTAAGGCTATATAAGAGCGAGAAGAATACCACCAACCGTTGCCGCTGCGGATAAGTATTGCCCTGCTGAATAAGAACCATCGTCCTCTTCTTCAATCTTATCTGGGTGATCCATACCTAATGCGCCGTGAGCAAATGACTCAACCTTATCAGTAACGGTCGCGTTTTCAGCTTCGACTTTCTTGGCTTCTTTATCGATTTCTTTAAGGGCAGATAATAGGGCTTTGCCCTCATCGGAAAGCTTAACGGTGTTTTGCTCAACCTTAAGAGGTGCAGGCTTGTCAGCTTCAGTGCTTTTAGCTTGTGCGTTCATTTGCGAAGGTGAATACAGCTGAGTGTTACTCGTTCCTACTGGCGTCATATCGCTCTCCTTACCTATCCTTAAATATAGTATCGGCAGAGGTGTGAAAAACTTGTGCATTTAATCACCGTGGTGATGTTTTTTTATTCGCACAATATATCTTCGTCTGCTTAATCAAAACTGCTTGGTAATTAAGCAATTCCTATGCCGATATCAATATTTATCTTAGGGCGCGATTGAACAAGCTTTTAATTTGCCAGACTTGTAGCATGCCAGACCTAAACTTGAATAAGATTAAGTCTGGATAGCGAGTTTAGTCGCACTTGAGATCGGATCCGCGCTTAGATAGGTGCTTGTATGCCTTCATTCGGTTCTCTTTCTTAACAAAGCGAGCCGGTGGCGAGAGAACTTCAAGCTGATAGTCACTGCTATCCGATGAGATCGCTTCAACTGGGCTGATGATGGCAATTTTCAAATCAGGGTTACGACGTAGAATCGATGCTGCCGTGCCTAAACCACCTTCGGTGTGGAACTTACCGGCCACATGAATCATTTGTTGGTCTGGGTTTGATGCGAGGTAATCAACAATCGACTCTGCCATGGTTTCGTCCCATGTGACTTGAGCCGCAAACTGTTTTTCTGTTTGCTCTGGTGTTCCGTGATGCATCGAAGCCATGAACTTTTCTTTATAAGGGCTATCGCCAGTATCCACTTCTGAAGCAATCCATTGACGTTGTTCCGTCGTTAGCTGATCTAGATAGGATAATCCTTTACGGCCGATACACTGTACAAAGGGTTTTGGTGCGTTTGCCGCAATGACATCGACGTTATTGGTTTTAGCGAACTCCACTAACGCGCGGTAATCACTTTCGTAATTTGGCCAAGCAGCCGCTTGAGACATAAGAACTTGTTCGCCAATCTCATCATTTAGATATTGGTTTAATGTGTCTTGATGCTCTCGAGTGAATTGTTCCATTGAAAGCGCGATGTTTGATGTGGCGTTGCGGCGCGCTTTTAAAAAATCGGTTTGAAAGCGATGGATTGCCGAGTGAGTGTGCCATTCGCCAATAAGAACCACATCAGCGTCAATCAGCTGTTTAGGTAATGCATTGAGAGAAAGCGCTTCACCTTGTGGAGACGCGAATTGGTAGTCGTAGAATGTGGAAACGGCTTGCGTTTGCGTGTTAGCCACTTTTTGAGAAGTGCTGTTTGAAGGTTGATTAGCACAAGCTGTAAGCAGGGTCGCTAATCCGATAAGAATAATACGTTGCATGAAATGCCTCCTTGAAGAACACGCATACTAAAGGAGGCAAGATGAGATTTCAATGCAAACGATAATCAATATCAATTAAAGTTGTTTGCGGTACACTCGTAGCATAAAGTCAGCTTCACAGTTGAATTGCTCTGCATCGGTGAGTTGTTGTTTAAATTCTTCACTCGCTTTCCAAGCAAACGGCGTCATCTGTAGCAGGTCGAATGCGTCTGACCCCGATAGTTCCATCATATAGTTTAGTTGCTCTTGGTGCTCAAGAGTAAAACCTTCGATCACTTCTGGATCTTCATCGTGCAAACGAACGCCATCATAAATCGCATCGCGCAGCTGATACAGGTGTCGGCTGGCTGGTGTCACGGTGATCACCACACCATTGTCTTTGATGGTGCGCTGTAACTCTTCAGCCTTACATGGCGCATAAATGCGCAGAATGCCATCTAAGCTATTTTCAGCAAAGGGTAGGCGATGACTCGAAGCAACAGAGAAGTCGACCGCAGGGTAGCGTTTAGCCGCGTATTTGATAGCAATCTTAGATATATCTAGGCCAAAAGTAGCGCCATTCTTTTCTTGAAGGTTTACCGCAATTTCATTGGTGTAATAACCTTCACCGCAACCTATATCCAATAGGCTAGGGGCTGTTTCTGGCAGATAGCTAGCGCATAAACCAACAACGGCTTGGCGCATTGGATCGTAGTGGTTGCCTTCAAGGAAGCGGCGACGAGCCTGCATCATCTCTTTGTTGTCACCTGGATCTTTTGAGCGTTTGTGGTGTGCTGGCATCAAATTGACATAGCCTTCTTTCGCTAGGTCGAACTGATGGTTCTTCTCACATTTAAACGTACGATCGTTTTGAGATAAAGGTTGGTGACACAAAGGGCATTGGTAAGTCATTGCAAACTCGAGGTAGAAATTTCAAGTCCAAAATTTTAACAGGAAGCATAGTGGGGCGCTAGAATAAACGCAGCTGTCTTGGCTAACGGCAATCCGTGAATAGGTAGAGCCAGTTAGTGAAGAGATAGAGCCAACGTATGGTTGGCTCTATTGGTTATGAGCAAGTCACTGATAGAAACAGTGAACTCGGCTTCTAGCTAAAGAAGTTAACTTGGTTCTTTAACGACTCAGCTTGTTTTTGAAGTTCATCAGCACTGTGAGAGGTCTTAGCGCTAGTTTCACGGCTCTGCTGGTTGAGGTCGCTGATCGCATGTGCGTTTGCGGCGATTTCTTGAGAAACCTGAGCTTGCTCTTCTGATGTCGCAGCGATGGTTTCAGCTTGAGAAGCAATAGATTCAACTTGAGAGGCAATCGACTCTAGAGCCGTACCGGCTTCTTGCGCTTTATCGAGTACTTGGTTGGCATTCGATTGGCTTTGTGTCATCAGGTTCACGGCATTGTTAGTTGAAGATTTCAACTTCTCGATGATGCTCACTACGTCTTGCACTGACGTTTGTGTACGATGAGCCAATGTTCTTACTTCGTCAGCGACAACGGCAAAACCACGACCCTGGTCACCCGCACGTGCTGCTTCTATCGCAGCGTTCAACGCAAGTAAGTTGGTTTGTTCTGCGATGTCATCAATCATCTTAGTGACGGTTTGAATGCTTTCGCTATCAGAACTCACTTGCTCGATGGCCGATGCTGACTTGTCTAATTGATCATTCAGCTGGGCAACATCAATACACACACCTTCAACGACTTCTAAACCTTTCTGGCTGTCTTCATTTGCAAGGCGAACATTTTCAGCAATGCTGTTCACTTGCTGCGCTACAGATTCTGCAGAGGTGGCCATCTCTTCAATGGCCGTAACGACTTGCTCAACCTGTGCTTGCTGGCGATCAGACTGGCTCAGGTTGTGGCTGGCATCTTGTGACACACTGCTTGAGCTGTTCTGTACTTGGTCACTGGTCGTACGTATCTCGCCCACGAGTGTATTCAATTGAGCTGCCATGTTCGCAACGCCGGTATTTAGGTTGCTGATCTCGTTTTTCGTCTGCTTGCCATTGTTTGGGATATGCAGGCTCACTTCGCCTTTTCCTAAACGCAGCATGTACTCGTTTAACGTCGTTAGTGGCGTCAGTGTTCGGTTTAACACGAAGGTTAACGCGACGATGGTAGCGGCAGCAATCAAGGTGGCAATAATAGCGATGAGCTTCAACAGTTCATCACTGCCCTTGGTCACTTCCTTGATAAAAGTACCGCCAAGCAGTTTCCAATCCCACCCGGGGACTTCAGTGTAGACAAGGTACTTCTCACCAACGGTTTCTTTAACCTTGTATGGATATAGAATTAGACCTGATGGCTGTTCAAAGATCTGATAGAAAGGTTTGTTACCGTCGTAGTCAGCAACATCAACAATCGATTTACCACCGCCCACGTTAGTTGGGTGCAGTAAGTACTGGCCTTGATGCTCTTTCTCATTATCAACAATGATGGTGTATCCCGTATCCCCCCAAGAAACAGAGCGTAGAGATTCAAACAGGCTTTGAGTCGCCTCTTCTACTGGCAGACCAATGAAAGAGACACCGTTTACTTTGCCTTGAGCATTGGTCAAAGGCGCATAGTAGGTGATGTAACGTTGGCCGAAGAGCTTAACTTGAGAGTAATAAGGCTGGCCATTTTTGAGCTTGCTATAGCCTGGATGATTTTTTCCTAGCGTGGTCGCAACGACTCGTTCGCCTGAAGGTTTTTTAAGAGAAGTAGAGACACGAATAAAGTCGTCGCCAAATGGGGCAAATAGGGTCGCTACGGCGCCGGTGTCGCGGGTAAAGCTATCGACGAGTTTGGTGTCATTGATTAGGCTCTCACCATACTGAGTCATGTTAGGAATAGAATGACCGTTGAACTCAACGTCATAACTTTCAACATAAACACCTGCTAGGTAGCCGTTACGAAAAGTGGATTCTAAAACTTTAGCGGTATGCAGGTAAGCATCAAACTGACCAGAGATGGTTTTGGCCATCGCTTCTACTTTGGATTGGTGTTCTTTTAACGTGTTGTCTAATAATACCTGTGAGGCATTGCGGTACACGAGTGTTGCAATGGAACCAAAGGCGATAAGCAAGCACAGCAAAATGACCAACTTAAGTTGGAAGCCAACACTTTGATTTTTGTATTTCTCGAACATGAATTCACTATCCTGTCTTCATTGAGGTGTTGTTAAGTGGTTTTAAGGAAGTTTGTTATTGAGCTTTCTATCATAGGTACTTATTTATCGGCAGTAATTGATAATAATTAATGAATTGATAGTTATATTTATAAACTAGAGTGATGAGAACCACGTGGCGTGGGTTTAAACGAAGAGGCGATGGACTACTGGCTTGTGTTAAGACGTTGATTACTGGACGGTACGTGTGAGGTTAGGAGCAATAAAAAATGCAGCGTTATGAGCTGCATTTTTATGTCTAATTAAACTCGCTAGAGGCCTAGTTTGAAGAAATCACCGTAATCAGTTGGTGGCTTTCGCCAGGCTGTAGCGTTTTGCCTGCTTCTAGGCTTGGTGCGTGCAGTGTTGATTCTACACACATCATGGTTAGGTAACCGTCGTCTTGCATATCGCCCATAGCTGTTGCGCCTTCCGCCCACGGGTTCCACAATACTGCAGAGTTATGACCGTGGTTCTCAACTGTTAGTGTGCGATCGAGATTTTTGTCAGCAACAAAGATTTGCGCTTCTGGTTGCGTGTAAACGCGGTCAATCGTGTCGGTTAGTACCAGTTCAGAACCACCTTGGCAGATCTTGCCACCTTGCAGGCTATCAATGTACTCAGCACCCATACCGGTTGTGGTTGTGTTGTGAATATCACCAACGTTTAGGTAAGTGTGCAGTGCGCCAGAGAAAGTCCATGGTTGTGAATCTGTGTTTTTCACATCCAAAGTTACTTTTAGTTGGTCACCAATCTCAACATTTAAACGTGCATCGAACTGTTGCGGCCATACTGCCAGAGTTTCTTCATTCGGCTTTAGGCCTAGGCTTACAATCACGCCAGCTTCGCTTTCACGGTGCTCAACTAATTGCCATTCGCTTGAACGTGCAAAGCCATGTGCCGGTGCTGCAATGCGACCAAACCAAGGCCAACATACTGGAATACCACCACGTAAGGCTGTTTTTCCATCGAATTTAGCTTGTTGGCTCATCCAAATAAGGTCTTGTTGACCTTGAGGTTGGAATGACACCACATGGCCTCCAAACAATGAAATGGCTGCGTTTGCTTTATCGTGGATAACGCGAACCAATTTTACACCTTCGTGTTCAACGATAGTCACGTTGTCAGAAAGTACTGTCAGTGTAGGTAGAGTAGATAAATCCATTACATGATCCTTCTAAGGAAATTGAATTCAAATGCTGGCTAGAACAGTGCTTGTGATTCTATGAGTGACAAGCAGAGCCAGTATTGGAATTAAATTTTGCGTTTTGACTTAAGTTTTAGGTTTAGCTTAAGTTTTAGTGTGACTAGCCAAGGCATTTTGGCGATCGGGGGCGAAGCCGTTTAAAAGATAGCGGGTATTAAAAAGGCGACACTAAGGTCGCCTTTTTCAAAGTCTGCTCAAAACAGTCTTCGCTAATGCTTATCTAAAGCTATTTCTAAAAAGAAATTACTTAGAGATGTGAGCGATTAGGTCAAGAACTTTGTTTGAGTAACCGATTTCGTTGTCGTACCAAGATACAACTTTAACGAATTTGTCAGTTAGAGCAACACCAGCTTTAGCATCGAATACTGAAGTTTGAACTTCACCGATGAAATCTTGTGATACTACTTGGTCTTCAGTGTAACCAAGAACGCCAGCCATTTCGCCTTCAGAAGCTTCTTTCATTGCAGCACAAATTTCTTCGTAAGATGCAGATGCTTTTAGGTTAACAGTTAGGTCAACTACAGATACGTTAGCAGTTGGTACACGGAAAGCCATACCAGTTAGAAGGCCGTTTAGTTCTGGAAGAACAACGCCTACAGCTTTAGCAGCACCAGTTGAAGATGGGATGATGTTTTGAGAAGCACCACGGCCACCGCGCCAGTCTTTAGCAGAAGGGCCATCTACAGTTTTTTGAGTTGCTGTAGTAGCGTGAACTGTAGTCATAAGACCAGACTCAATGCCCCACTTATCGTTAAGTACTTTAGCGATAGGTGCAAGACAGTTAGTAGTACAAGAAGCGTTAGAAACGATGTCTTGACCAGCGTAAGATGCTTGGTTAACGCCCATTACGAACATTGGAGTTGCATCTTTAGAAGGACCAGTAAGAACTACTTTCTTAGCGCCAGCAGTGATGTGCTTACGTGCAGTCTCGTCAGTTAGGAAAAGACCAGTTGCTTCAGCAACTACGTCTACTTCGATAGCATCCCACTTAAGATTTTCTGGGTTACGCTCAGCTGTAACACGTACAGTTTTACCGTTAACGATTAGGTTACCGCCTTCAACTTCAACAGTACCGTTGAAACGGCCGTGAGTTGAGTCGTACTTAAGCATGTATGCCATGTACTCTACGTCGATTAGATCGTTAATACCTACTACTTCGATGTCTGCACGCTCTTGAGCTGCGCGGAATACGAAACGGCCGATACGGCCAAAACCGTTAATACCTACTTTGATAGTCATTGTAGTTGCTCCACAACTTAATTTCTGATTAAAGATAACTGGTAGTAAAATTACAGAATCCAGTATACATCTGCAATAGATAATCCGACTTAACTTGTTTAATGTCAAAAAAAAGCGACGCTTTTCTTAACAATTGGGCGTAAGTGGTTGAAAATTGACCATTGCAAGTGGCTCTGTACCCTTCCAGTTGGGTAAAATACCCCTAAATGATGATTCACTTATGAGTGTATATGTACAATGTTTCCTGGTGAGAAAGTATGTGCTACAAAACGACTGATATGCAAGCCTTTATAGAAAAAAGTAAATATAATAACAGAGAATGTGGAGAGATATTAACGTGGTTCAAAAGGGAGGAAATATGATAAAGCCTGATGAATACTGGCGTGAGCGCCTAACGGACGACGAATTTGCTGTGTGCCGTGAACGTGGTACTGAAGCCCCATATAGCGGTAAGTTACTGCACAACCATAACACTGGTGTCTATAGCTGCACATGCTGTGAAAGCCCTTTGTTTCTGTCGGATAACAAATATGACTCAGGGTGCGGTTGGCCAAGCTTTGATGCCCCAGTGAATGATGAAGCAGTACGCTATATAGAAGATCTAAGTCACGGAATGAAGCGTGTGGAGATCCGTTGTACTGCTTGTGATAGCCATTTAGGTCACGTTTTTCCTGATGGCCCACAGACAACAGGTGAGCGATTCTGTGTTAATTCTGTGTCGTTAATTTTCAACAAAAATGACAAAAGTACGAAATAACTTGTCACAATTGTTTAATCCTTACAGGTCGTACTTGTCGATTAAGGACTATTGAACAACCCAAGATTTCAGAATTAACTCTAGTACAAATAAAAACAGCTACCATGAAGTAGCTGTTTTTTTTGTGCATGAAGAAATCAAAACTAATAGTTCGGCACTATAGACGCGGTGTAAACGCCATCTTCAATGGCTTCGACAATCTTTTCAGCATCATCATTGAATTGCTTGTATTGAGGTTTGTCGAAACGATACAGCACAGTGAGCTCTGCTTCAGAAGCAATGGGCACATCAAAGTCTTTGGCAACCATTGCCCACACATACGCTTTTTCCATATGACCAAGGCTGTGGTTGATACTGGCCATCGACTTGAAGATTTCAGTGTTGACGACCGAACCATTTGAAAGCGTTAACGCATTATTGAGTAGCTTAAGCGTTTTTGCATGATCGCGGGTGGTATAGAAGGTGGCTAAGGCATATTGCATTTCTGCCGTATTTAACGCTTCTTTCCCTTCTAGTTGTAGGAAACTGCGTCTGGCGTTGGTGTCCCCGGTTTGTGACCACAAGAAGTAAAGCGTTTCCGGTGTATTGGATTGTGATAGTTCATCTACAATACGCTCAGACTCTTCGATGCTGTGCATTAAAGAAGTAAAGCGACGCTCTTGCAGCTTAGATTGATCAATCGTCTCGATCTGCGCCGCAAGCTCTAGGCACTTTTTGTACGCAGTGACTAACTTGAACTCTTTAATCTTATTGGCTTCGGAGGGTTGCTTCTGAACTTCAAATCGATGCCAGATGAGGTCGGTACGTGCGACGCGACATTGCCCATCGTTCATGTTCAATTCCTCACACTGCAGCCCCGGATTACTTTGACAGAGTTGATCGGTATTTTTATTTCCTTCAAGACACCCAACCAGAGTGAAAGGTAATAGGCTAATCGCCAACCGTTTCATCATTTTCATATTCCTTCACTTGTGATCGAATGCACTTATTATCGGTCAGGTTCTTGACTCAATTCTGTTACGGGTTATTTTCTGGTGAAAATTGTTAAAACTAAGGCTTTATCATGGATGCAGAACAACTTCTTAGCGCAATGACACCCGAGGTCTACGAACGTTTAACTTACGCCGTTGAGACGGGTAAATGGCCAGAAGGTACGGCGCTCTCTAAAGAACAGCGCGACTCGTGTATGCAAGCAGTTATGTTATATCAATCTAAACATAACTCCGAAGCTCAACATATGACAATTGCAGCTGGTGGTGATATTAGCTTTAAATCTAAGTCTGAGCTTAAGAAGCAATTTAAGTCAGACCAAGAAGATATTGTTAGGGTTAACCCGAATCATTAGGCTTAAATTACACAAAGGGGTGGCACTGTGCCACCCCTTTAACTGTTAAGCCGTTTATTTATAAGCAATAAAACGATTTAGTTCACGTTAAACGCCTGTGATTCCCATGAAACGACTGGGTTAATGCGAAGGTTTTGGTTAAACGTATAGCTAACCCCATAGCTAAACCTCTGAACCTCTAAACCTATAGCTGAACAAGCTTATAAACTCATCTCACCGCGCAACACTTGTTGCATTTGATCCTTAACTTGTTCGTAGCTTAAGTTTTGGCTCAACAGGTAATGTAACTTCGCCAGTGCCGCTTCTGGTGTCATATCGTAACCACTGATAACTCCAGATTCTGCTAGTGCACAACCCGTCGCGTAGCCGCCCATATTGACTTTACCGGCCAAACACTGAGTTAGGTTCACTACAATCACACCTCGTTCTGATGCATCTTTTAAGTGCTGAAGTAGCTCTTGATTTTGTGGTGCGTTACCAACACCAAACGTAAGCAAAATCATTGCGTTAACAGGTTGTAGTAGCGTGTTGCGAATCACCTCATGTGAGATGCCTGGATACATAGTGATTACACCGATGGGTTGCGGAGTAATGTTATGAACCTTGAAAGCACCTTCAGGTTGCTCGTTTACCTTAACGTTATTGCTGATCTGGATATTGATACCCGCTTCTAGCAATGGGGTTAGGTTTGGAGAGGTAAACGCATTGAAGCCATCTGCGTGTGATTTTGTGCTGCGGTTACCGCGCATCAACTTGTTGTTGAAGAACAGTGTCACTTCGTTGATCGGGTAGTTCGCTGCAATGTGCAGAGCATTCAGCAGGTTTGCTTGTCCATCTGAACGTAACTCTGCCAATGGGATCTGAGAGCCCGTAACAATCACAGGTTTGCCGAGGTTTTCCAGCATGAAAGACAGAGCAGAGGCGGTGTAAGCCATCGTGTCTGTACCGTGTAGGATAACGAAACCATCGTACTTATCGTAGTTCGCGCGAATATCATCAGCGATAGTCTGCCAATCAAGTGGCGTCATATCTGAAGAGTCCATTAATGGAGAGTATTCATGAATGGTGTACTCAGGCATTTCTGGGCGATGGAATTCAGGCATGCCAGCTAGCTGCTTATCCATAAAACCTGCGACTGGGACATAGCCGTGGTCCAAAGACTTCTGCATGCCAATTGTGCCGCCGGTATACGCGATATAGATGTGTTTTCTTTCCATGGCGATTAATACTTAGTGTGATATAGGGAACAGGGGGGCGATTATAGCGAATTATCATGCAATAAAAAGAGGCGCCTCACACAGAGGCGCCTCTTGATAACAAAGCGTTGAGCTTATCTTATTGAACTTGGCAGTTTAAGCAAAAAGCGTATCGGCCTTGTGGGTCGTTAAAGTTGCCTAACAGCTGGCTATCTTGAGCTAACTGCTGAGTAACAGGTTGTAAACTGCTTGGAATCATTGATTGGATATCAAAGCCTATCGACATCTGAACTTGATTCATAAATTCTTGAATAAATTGTTCAGTCGTTGAAAGTGGTTCTTCTACCCAGTAGATGTTGTAGGTTTCAAGCTCTGCAAGTGAAGCCGCTGCTGCAATCGCATCATCAAAATCACCAATTTCATCGACTAGACCTTTCTGGATTGCATCTTGGCCAGTCCATACTCGGCCTTGAGCGATCTTGTCGACAGCATCGACTTCCATGCCGCGATTCTCTCCAACTAGGCTGATGAATCGGCGGTAACCGTTTTCAATGCCCATTTGGAACGCATCTTTCGCGCCGTCGCTAAGCCCAGTCGTAATACCAAGACCAGAGAAAGGTGATGTGCCAACGCCATCAGTATAAACACCAATATCGTTCAACCCTTTTTCGAAGGTTGTGATAACACTAAAGATACCAATCGAACCAGTTAAGGTCGTTGGTTGAGCCAAGATCTTGTCCGCTCCCATCGAGATCCAGTAACCACCCGAAGCGGCAAGGCTAGACATAGATACAACAACCGGCTTGCCGGCTTCTTTAAGCGCTTCGACTTCGTTGCGAATCACTTCTGAAGCAAATGCGCTACCACCTGGGCTGTCTACACGAAGTACAACGGCTTTTACTTTGTCGTCGTTGCGCGCTTGGCGAAGTAGTGCTGCTGTGGTGTCACCACCAACGGTGCCACGTGGCTGCTTACCATCCATAATTGCGCCGCTAGCAACAATCACAGCAACATCGTGCGATTCACTTGTTAGGTCGGGAAGCATGGTTGTACGGTACTCGTAGTACCCAAACGCGTTATAGCTGTCTTGACCATCACTGCCGAAGACGTCAGCAAGCTCTAGTCGTACTTGCTGGCGAGTCGCCAGTTCGTCAACTAAACCAAGCTTCTCTGCCAGTTTTGCGATATCGCCATCAACCGACTCAAGGTCTTTTAAGAAAGAGTCCATGCTTGGGTTCAGCGTTTTCGCGTCGATCTGGCGGTTGTTGCTCACATCATCAACGTATGCGCCCCATAATTGGCCTAACCAACGAGAAGCAGATTCTTTCGCTGCATCTGACATGTCGTCACGAATGAAAGGCTCGATAGCTGACTTATAGGTACCAACACGGAACACGTGCGTGTTGACGTCTAGCTTCTCTAATAACGTTTTGTAGTAAAGCGAATAGGCGCTGTAACCTTTAAGAAGAACCCCACCATCTGGTGATAGGAAGACTTTAGTTGCGTAGCTGGCTAGGTAGTATTGGCTTTGGTTGTAAAAGTCACCCACCGCATAAATTGGTTTGCCTGTTGCTTTGAACTCGTTGAGCGCTTTAGCAATGTAGCGAAGCTTGGTCAGATTGGTTTCTGGCAGTTCTTTGAGTGCTAAAACGATACCAGTAACGTTGTCATCGTCTTTGGCGTAGCGAATCGTTTCAACAATATCAAACAGGACGTTCTCTTTCGGAAGGTCTTTGCCAAGCAGTGAACCCGTGACTGAATCCATCGGATTGATATAGCGACTTTGCTCCACGATAGGACCAGACAGGTTAAGCACTAAAGCCGATTCCTGTGGAACAGTGGGCTGAGCTGTGTCTGAGTGGAAGTATACAAAGTAGATGATGGCGATACTGAGTAAAAAGAAGAGGTTAACGAGCGCAAGACGCACAAACGTGATGAGCTTCCAAATCCCTTTAAAGATCATACCTATAAATTTGAATATCTTTTTCATTATGTCTCCGCAGTGAGATCACGTGGCTTTAACAAGCAACAGTACTATTAATCTCAATAATATGAACTGCTTAGTATCCTACGATAATTCCCTAGCTCAAACTACACCAAGAATTGTTAATCGATATATATTCTCATTAAGTGTAGACAAATTAAGGGTTTCTGAACGGTTAATACCTTCAGCATTATGATCGGTGTTACAAAAATGTAAACGGTTGTTTGAACTTTTGGTGATTGAGTTATATTGTGGTCAGACCACAAGGATATAATAATAGAAGTGATGTCTGCCATGTACCCACATTTACTCGAACCACTCGATCTTGGATTTACTCAGTTACGTAACCGTGTATTGATGGGATCAATGCACACGGGTTTAGAAGAAAATAAAGAAGGCCTCCACAAGCTTGCCGCGTTTTATGAAGAGCGAGCAAAAGGAGGCGTTGGCCTTATTGTTACCGGTGGTTTCTCTCCTAACTTACGTGGCAGATTGACCCCATTTAGTGCTGAGTTCAGTAAAGTTAAGCACGCAAAAGCTCACCAAGTTGTTACCGAGGCCGTGCATAAGCATGGCGGTAAAATTGCCCTTCAGTTGCTGCATGCTGGCCGCTATGCAATGCACCCATTCGCGCAAAGTGCTTCGGGCATCAAAGCGCCAATCGCTAAGTTTGCACCGAGTGAGATGAGCCCTCGTCAAATTAAAAAGACCATCGGTGCTTTTGCCAATAGTGCAGAACTAGCTCAGGTTGCTGGCTATGACGGCATAGAGATCATGGGCTCTGAAGGCTACTTGATTAACCAATTCATCTGTAAACGTACCAACATGCGTTATGACGAATGGGGCGGTTCTTATGAGAAGCGCATGCGTTTCCCATTAGAGATCGTTAAATCGATTCGCGAAGCGGTGGGTAAAGATTTCATCATTATTTTCCGCTTATCGATGCTGGATTTGGTTGAGCAAGGCAGCACGTTCGAAGATGTTGTACTTCTGGCTCAGAAGCTAGAAGAAGCGGGCGTGACCATTATTAATACCGGCATTGGTTGGCATGAAGCTCGTGTTCCTACTATCGCGACACAAGTTCCAAGAGGGGCATTCTCTTGGGTGACGGAAAAAGTAAAACCATACGTGTCGATCCCAGTGGTGACATGTAACCGAATCAACACGCCAGAAGAGGCCGAACGTATCCTCAGTTCAGGACAGGCCGACATGGTATCAATGGCTCGTCCATTCTTGGCTGACCCTGATTTCGTTAATAAAGCGGCTCAAGACCAAGCTCAGTTCATTAACACCTGTATCGGTTGTAACCAAGCTTGTCTTGATAACGTATTCAAAGGCAAAAGAGCGAGCTGTTTGGTGAACCCTCGTGCTTGTTACGAGACTGAAATTGTTGTTCAGCCTGCCCAAGCGACCAAAACCATTGCCGTGGTTGGTGCTGGGCCTGCTGGTTTAGCCTGCGCGACGACGTTGGCACAGCGTGGGCACAATGTTGATCTTATTGAGAAAAATGATCGTATCGGCGGCCAATTTAGATTGGCAATGCAGATACCGGGCAAGGAAGAGTTCAGAGAAACGATTCGCTACTTTGCTAATCAAATCGACGCATCAGGCGTGAACTTAAAACTGGATACTGAAGCGACGTTTGAGATGTTGTTGAAGTACGATGAAGTCGTTATGGCTGCCGGTGTTGAACCAAGAAAGCTTGATATTGAAGGAATTGACCAAGAAAACGTAATCGATTATCAAACCTTGATTCGTGAAAAGACACCAGTAGGCGAAAAAGTCGCGATTGTTGGTGCCGGTGGTATTGGTATTGATGTGGCAACTATGCTGACAGAGCCGACTTCTCACAGCTTGGATGACTGGCTGCATGAGTGGGGCATTGATAAAAATATGGAACACCCAGGTGGACTTTATCCTTACCCTGATTCGTTCAGTGACAAAACGGTTTGGGTGATGCAGCGTAAAGCGGGTCGTGTCGGTAAAGGTCCGGGTAAGACTACAGGTTGGATTCATAAACGCACATTAGAAAAACGTGGTGTGAACTTACTTGGTGGCGTGAGCTACAACAAGATTGACGACCAAGGTCTGCATATCAGCGTAGGTAAGAAAGATCAGGTACTCGATGCCGATTCCGTTATCGTGTGTGCGGGTCAAGTTTCAGTTCGTCCATTCGAAGACATGTGGCAAGAGTTTGGTGGCAAACTACACGTGATAGGCGGTGCCGATTACGCAGGTGAACTGGATGCCGTGCGTGCGATTCGACAAGGTGTTGAGCTGGCGATTAAGCTCTAACAACAACCAGAATGTTCTCGTTTGATAAGTTTGAATCAGAAAGTTCAATAAGCTGAACTAGACGGGTTACTAAGCTTGGACTAGACAGATAAATAAGGCTCCTAAGTCATAGATTTAGGGGCCTTTGTTGTTTCTAGTGTCGTTTCAAATATTGCTTCAAAAATAGACAGCCGTTGAGATTTATTATCGTTTGTGTTCTGTGCTACAGTTCAATTATATAAAAAATAAAAATTAGTAAGGACTTCAAATGGATGCTTTGGATCTATTGCTCAACAGACGCTCAATCGCAAAACTATCTGATCCGGCACCTGAAGGTGTGGCGTTAGAAAATATCATTAAAGCGGGCTTACGTGCTCCAGACCACGGCGCATTGACACCATGGCGCTTTGTTATCGCACAAGGCTCAGGGTTACAGAAGCTCTCTGATATTTTGGTTCGTGCAGCACAAGCTGACGAGAGCGAAGAAGCGGTCATTGAGAAAGTTAAAAAAGCGCCGTTTCGAGCACCGATGGTGATCACTATCATCGCAAAGGTAACTGAGCACGAAAAAGTGCCCGCGTTCGAACAACACCTATCTGCGGGTTGCGCTGCACAGGCGATGCAAATGGCTGCTGTTGCTCAAGGTTTCCAAGGTTTTTGGCGCTCAGGTAAGTGGATGTTCCACCCTGAAGTTCACCAAGCTTTCGGCCTAGAAGGCGACGACGAAATCGTTGGTTTCCTATATTTGGGTACTCCGGGCTGTACGCCAATGAAAGCGCCAGAACGTGACTTCTCAAAGTTCGTCGAGTTCTTGTAAAGAAAGCTGAAGCTTGAATAGTGGAATGCTAACTGTATAAACAACCAGTTTTCCTTGATTTCTAGGGGCCACATTAGATAATGTGGCCCTAATTGTTTGTAGCATCTGGAAAAACATGTCTCGTCTTATCATTGCTGAAAAACCAAGCCTCGGCCGCGCGATCGCCGCTGCACTACCGAATCCACAAAAGAAAGACCAAGGGTTTATCAAATGTGGTAATGGAGATGTGGTGACTTGGTGTATTGGACACTTATTGGAGCAGGTTGAGCCGGATGCTTATGATGACCGCTATAAGAAGTGGAATTTAGCCGATCTTCCTATTGTGCCAGAGCAATGGCAGCTAAGGCCTCGTAAGACGTCAAGCAAACAGCTCACGGTGATCCGAAAGCTATTGAAGGACGCGACCCAAATTGTCCATGCGGGTGACCCGGATAGAGAAGGGCAGTTGCTAGTTGATGAAGTGATCGATTACTGCAAGGTGTCTAAGGCCAAGAAAGAGTCGATGGACAGGCTGCTGATCAGCGATTTGAACTTACCAGCCGTGAAGCGTGCGCTCTCTCAGATGCGCAGTAACCGAGACTTTATTCCATTGTCTATTTCTGCTTTAGCACGCTCTAGAGCCGATTGGCTGTATGGCATGAACATGACCCGAGCTTACACCTTGCTTGGTCAAAAGGCGGGTTACCAAGGCGTGTTGTCGGTAGGGCGAGTGCAAACGCCAGTACTTGGTTTGGTGGTAAGACGTGATGAAGAAATCGAGAATTTCATTCCTAAAGATTACTTCACTCTGCACGCTTTGATCCCTTATCAAAACAACGGCCAGAGCTTTGATATTCGAGCGCGTTGGAAACCAAGCGAAGCATGTAAACCATGGCAAGATGAAGAAGGCCGAGTGCTCAATCGAAAGCTGGTTGAGAACGTGGCTAACCGAATTGCGAATCAACCTGCAACCGTGACGGAATCAGAGCAAAAGCAAAGTAAACAAGCTGCGCCACTGCCTTACTCGCTGTCAGCTTTGCAGATTGATGCGTCTAAACGTTTTGGTATGAGTGCTCAACAGGTGTTAGATACGTGTCAGTCATTGTACGAGAAACACAAACTCATCACTTACCCACGTTCTGACAGTCGCTATTTGCCTAAAGAGCATTACTCGCAGCGAGAATCGATCGTAGACGCTATCGCTAACAATGCGAAAGAGCTGCAAAGTGGTGCTCAAGGTGCGGATCTTTCTCTTAAATCCAAAGCATGGAACGACAGCAAGGTCGATGCTCACCACGCGATAATTCCTACTCCGAAAAAGTCATCGGTGAACGGCCTGTCTGCCAACGAGATGAAAATCTATCAGCAAATCGCTCGTCAGTATTTAATGCAATTCTACCCACCTGCTATTTTTGCCGATGCCAAGTTAGTCTTTGATATTGCTGGTGGTGTGTTCATCGCAAAAGGGCGTCAGCTTATCAACCCGGGCTGGAAAGTGTTGATGGGGAAAACGGACACTGAAGAAAAAGGTGATGGCACGGATACGGTGCCTCCATTGGAGAAAGGAACCGTGTTGACGTGTCGTGAAGGCATTATTGGTGATAAGAAAACCGAGCCACCAAAACACTTTACCGAAGCTACGTTATTACAAGCGATGACCGGTATTGCGCGCTTTGTGGCGAATAAAGATCTCAAAGCCATTTTGAAAGAGACCGATGGTCTTGGAACGGAAGCAACCCGAGCGGGTATTCTAGATACTTTGTTCAAGAGGCAACTGTTAACGCGACAAGGTAAAAGCATCCATAGTAGCCCTGCAGGCAGAGGTTTGATTAATGCTTTACCTGAGGACTCGACCTTTCCCGACATGACGGCTCACTGGGAGCATCAGTTGCAAGGTATGGCTGAACGAAACCAAGCGTATCAACCCTTCATGCAAGCGCTAGAAAGTAAGATCGATGGCTTAATGGGTAAGATAAAAACAGGTGAAGTCCCTGAATCCCTGCGTCATCTTCCTAAAGTTGAAAGACCAGCATTCAAGCGCCGTAAAGGTGGTGGGACAAGGAAGAAGACTTACGCGAAGAAAGGCGCTAAAAGTTAATCAGTTAGAAACTGAAAGCTAACAACACCCATTATTGATATTGGGAATCAATATTAACGACCGACCTTGCGCCCACAACGTTTAAACAACTGCTGCCAATAATCCACATGGCGGCGAGTGGATGATCGAAAGGCGTGATGCGCATCTTTGATGGGAAAGTAATAACTGTGTAAGTCAGGTTGCGCGTCAAACATACCAAATTGCGGGGCTAACTGCTGATAGTAGCCATCCAATTGCGCCATGTAGGGCTGAACTTTGTCTATGTATTGCTGCTCGAACACATTGTTGAGATAACGAAACTTGGTCGTGTCTCGTTGTTTACCACAGATGATATTGTGATCAAAAGTTGTCAGCTGTTTGGTGATGGTATCAAGTTCGGCCGAAGCTCGCGTGAGCGAGTAGTATAAATCCCCGAGCGTAGAGCTCTTTTCTAATACTTCTTGAACCTCAGTAGTCTTTCCCGAAACGAGCGGAACGTTTAACGCTTGATTGATATGTTCTAAGGCATCACTGGTTTGTCGTACCTGATCGCCGATATCAGCGTGTAACCACTGACTACCACGCATCTGAGACTGCATCGCATCGCTGGCATAGATTAGATTCCACTGGTGCCGCGGAAACTGTGCGAGTTTCTGCTGCTCGATTTCTTTCAGTAGTTCTACGACCTCAGGGTCTAATTCGCTACCGGATAAACATTTCCCAACACCTGCAAGTAGGGCGACTTGATAATCGTAATTACGAAACTCATCCGCGACCTTCCCCAGAACCGAATTTCTTTCTGCAATTAGGTTGAATAATCCGCATTGTCGAAGCTGGTAACTGTCGATGAGACCGATAGAAAGCGAGGGCACGTCAAGCAGCAGTTCTCGTTTTCTCGGTAGGCTTTCAAATTCCCATTCCTCTTTTATCTCGTCAGCATCTTGTACTCTGGCTATCTTGGTTTGGTAGTCGTCGAATAAGTCTCCGGGGCCATCACTAAAACAGCCAGCTAGCATCACCGTCAGACAAAACAGTGTTGAGTGCTTAACTAGGTTTGAGAGAGGGCCATCATTCATCTACGGGTTACCAGTCTATTTCGCTGCCATCGAAATTGAAGAAGTGACCACTTACTTCAGTATTCGCAGACTCGATGACTTTTATAAGACCAGAAGCTGAGGTGTCGGTGTCGATCAGAGCATTAGGGCCGCCCATTTCGGTCTGTACCCAACCAGGATGCAGAGCTAACACCGTAACGCCGTTATCGGTTAAGTCGTTACTTAAGCTCTTCACAACGGAGTTTAGAGCGGCTTTGGAGGAGCGATAGATGTAGCCGCCGCCTGAGGTGTTCTCGGACATGCTACCGACTCTGGAAGACAGGCAGGCGATCTTTTTGACGTCACTAATTTCTATAAGAGGTAATAGAGTCTCGACAAGCTTCAATGGCGC
>NZ_CAWPOA010000031.1:559349-574426 GCF_963889365.1 Vibrio sp. OPT20
AATGGTGTTGACTTCGAATACACGGCGCCACTCTTCGACATCGGTATTACCCAGACCATAACCTTTAGGACCATAGTAGCCAGCGTTGTTGATCAAGATATCAATCGACTCTATTTGCGAAGTGAGGTGGCTCACCGCTTGGTAATCGGTTATCTCTAATTGAATGCAGGTCAGGTTGCTGTTGTGGTCTGCGAGAGAGAGCAGTTCTTTTGCTGAGTTAGCATCACGATAAGTCGCGTACACCTTGTGGCTACCTTCCAAGTATTGTTGAGTCAGGCTTAAGCCAATGCCGCGATTTGCTCCAGTAATGAAAATAACGCTCATGGTGATTCCTTTTTAGTTCAATTAGTTAAGTTTGATGGCTTAACACGAGAAAATCAACGCTCCACCAACTGGCCATTAGCATTCCTACAAAAATCATTACTGCTGCTACTGAGCCGCAGATCACCCCAAAGATGAGTATTAGGTTTTTCATTGGTGTCTCTTTTTGAAAGTTAAGTTAATGATAACTATTATCATCAATTAAGGTTGTCGCCTAGGCTGAGACTGTTATGATTTTGAGAAAGATACGCAATTAACCTGATTATGATTCCTTTAATTTACCACCCAATCTATTCGCAGTTACCTTTACCAGAAGGTCACCGTTACCCGATTAACAAATATCAGTTGTTACACAGTGCTGTTGAAGCATTAATAGTTAGAGATCCTCTATGGAAGCGTCAGTTTGAAATCTTCCAACCAACGCCGGTTTCGGTTGAACAGGTAAAACAGGTTCACGATAGTGAGTATGTAGATTTGCTTGTTTCTGGTAATTTGCCCGCAGCAAAGATGAGACGTATCGGTTTCCCCTGGAGTGAACAACTTATTGAGAGAACACTCTACTCAAGTGGTGGAACCTGCTTGGCCGCTGAAATGGCAATAGAGAGTGGTTTAGCGATTCATTTGAGTGGTGGTTATCATCACGCACACCATGATTTTGGTAGCGGCTTTTGTTTGTTGAACGATCTGGTGTTAGCGGCAAAACATGCGTTGACCTTTGAACACATCGATAAAGTGCTTATCGTCGACAGCGATGTTCATCATGGTGATGGCACAGCGACTCTTTGCCAAGAGAATGACGACATCATTACTTTGTCGTTCCACTGCGACAAAAACTTCCCTGCACGAAAACCGTTGTCTGATTTAGATGTGCCGTTAAGTCGTGAAACAGAAGATGAAGAGTTCTTACGTTGTTTTGAACAAGTCACTAAGTTAGCGATTGCTCACCATCAACCTGATCTGATTATTTATGATGCGGGGATCGATATCCATCAAGACGATGAGCTGGGTTATTTGAATGTTTCGACAAAAGGGATATTTGAACGCGACTGTTTCATGATTGAATTAGCGAAATCAGAGTCTATTCCGATGGCATGCGTAGTTGGTGGCGGATATCGAACTCAGCACCAAGATCTGGTTCCAATTCACATGCAGTTATTGAAGGCCGCATTTGCTGTTAGCCGTTGAGTGGTGAGCTTGTGTGATCTCCAGATACAAAAAAGCCGCTGATTTCTCAGCGGCTTTCTTTAATGTGGTGGAGGGATAGGGATTTGAACCCTAGAACCGCTATTAACGGTTGCCGGTTTTCAAGACCGGTGCTTTCGACCACTCAGCCATCCCTCCAATGGCGCGAATAATATAGGGGTGTGATTCGCTTGTAAATACCCTTATCAACTGACTGCTTTTTTTATGAACAAGTTTGTGCATTTTTATATGGTTAGAGTGAAAATACATCGAAAAATGTTCCTGATCGTTTCGACTTAAGGGATTAGGTATCGTTTGAGCAAGGAAAATGGAGAAATGATAGAATACAACTGATGTGAGGAACGTAATTAGGACCGAAGCCTTAGCTTTTGGTGTGTAGCCACCATTCCTCATTAGGGTTAACTTGCCTTTGCTGTTTATAAGATTCATAATGAATGCATCTTATAAAGTGAAATATCCCACCATGCATATCACACGTTACACTGATTATTCCCTACGAGTGCTGATCTATTTAGCGATCAACAACCAATCTCTTAGCACCATCGGCGACATTGCTAACAGTTATGGTATTTCTAAAAACCACTTAATGAAGATCGTTCAGCAACTCAACCTCAAAGGACATCTGATCGCCACAAGAGGAAAAAATGGTGGTTTGAAACTCAGTTGCCATCCAAGTCAGATCAATATAGGTACGTTAGTTCGAGAGTTAGAAGACAAACGTAACTTGGTTGAATGTTTTGGCGAGGATAATAGCTGTGTCATTACACCAAATTGCCAATTGAAAACTATCTTTGCTGAAGCTCAAGAGTGTTTTTACAAAAGCTTAGACGCTTATAGCTTGCAAGATCTCCTTGGAGAAGGGCACAGCTACAAGTTAGGGCAACTTTTGGCGGTTGAAGTTATTTAAAAGTAAGCAAGTTTTGTTTACTCACTAGGTTTACGATGATGAAAGATTTAAATCAAAACCCCAATAATGGCGTTTCAATGACGGCATTTTTCGAACTCGCGTTTCGACCATTTTTTTTGTTTGCATCACTTTTTAGTATTGCAGCGTTAGTCGGGTGGGCCGCGTTTTGGAATGGCAGCGCAACCTTAAATGTTTATGGCGGTGCAATGTGGTGGCATATTCATGAAATGTTGTTTGGCTTTGCAGCCACTGTCGTGGTTGGTTTTTTACTGACGGCCGTACAAAATTGGACGGGTGTCCGCAGCATTAACGGACGCGGGTTAATGATACTTCTGGCTATCTGGTTGTGTGCAAGAATAGCCATGTTCCTGCCTGAAGTTCTAAGCCCTTGGCTGGTGGCTGGACTCGATTTACTGTTTTTACCTATCGCTGTAATTTATCTTGCTCACAATATTGTCAGTGTGAAGCTTTGGCGAAACCTGTTGTTCGTCCCCATTTTATTGCTAATGACTTTTGCCAATGCCGCAATGCACTATGGCGTTTTATTTCAGCAGCCAGTCTTAATTTCACAAGCTAGCACAAGCATGGTGCTGTTGGTGACCCTAGTCATGTGCATTATGGGTGGCCGAGTTTTTCCTATGTTTACCGCTAATGGCACACAGACACCACGAACCCCTGCATTACCATGGCTTGAAAAGCTGAGCATCGTGAGCACGATTTTCGCCGTTGTGTTGAGCTTTCAGATACTTCCAGTTCCACAAGATCTCGTTGCTTTCGTGTTTATTGTCAGTGGCTTGGCAAATGCGGTTAGGGCGGTAAGGTGGAAAATATGGGTTGCTTTTAAGACTCCTCTTGTGTGGTCTCTACACTTAAGCTACTGGGCCATTTCGTTAGGGTTGGTTTTGTATGGCGTTTCGATCATTTCGTCATTGGTCACACAATCACAAGCGATTCATGCATTAACCGTTGGTGGAATGGGAGTGATGATCTTATCAATGATCTCACGTGTGTCTTTAGGGCATACAGGCCGAACTATTGCGATTGGTAAAATAATGACTGCGGCGTTAATCGCCATTGTTTTTGCCTTTATTGTTCGAGTGTTTGGTGGATACTTTACCCATGATATTGTCTCTATCATCACCTTATCCAGCGCTCTGTGGGTCGCTGCATACAGTTGTTTCGTTGTGTTGTACTTACCAATTTTAATAAAACCAAAAGCTTAAATTACTACAAGTTGCGAATGTTCAATATTGATGACTTTAAAGTTGCATTTGAAATGCATCTTTAATATTATGTCTGCAGTGAATGACTTAAACACAATCAAAGAGAGTATGATTATGAGCTGTTGTGGCGGATGTGGTGGTTCAAACCACGAAGAAAAAGCAAATGAAGCTGAACAAAAGAAACAAGCAGAGCAGCAAGAGACTAAGCAAGAAAACGCTTAATTAAAGTAGCGCTCAAGCCAAATTTAGAAATCCAGAGACCTAGATGAAGCCTCTGGATTTTTTTTATTTTTATGGATTTATGATGAGTGCCTGAAACAAGCCTAAACACGATTCGAGCCTGCAGTGAATTCTGACTCTCTAGCGAGTAACTGTACCCGATTGGCATGCACCACCAGTCTAGTCATATTGAATGAACGCGCTGTGCAAATAAGTTTGGTCTAAGGTATGTATCGATGACTGGAGTGTGGAGAGAATACAAATTGAGCTAGCCAGTGATATTCAAACAGCTATAGAGTCGTAACAGGGCTTTAAACTGTTCAGAATGAACCAAACAATCTGTCTTTGGGGAATAGTTGAATCTTAAACTTTAGATTCGATTCACTTTACGTCAGACGCAAAAAAGCCGCTGATTTCTCAGCGGCTTTCTTTAATGTGGTGGAGGGATAGGGATTTGAACCCTAGAACCGCTATTAACGGTTGCCGGTTTTCAAGACCGGTGCTTTCGACCACTCAGCCATCCCTCCATTGGCGTGAATAATATAAGGGGGAGACTGCCTTGTAAACCCTTAATTATCATAATCTTGTTTGGTTGCTTGTTTTCTAGTCATTAACGGCAATAAAAAAGGGAAGCCATTAGCTTCCCTTTTCTGTTTGGTGACTATTTAGTCATTTTTTGTGTAGAAACGCTGTAGCTCAGTCAGGCCTTGCATCAACACAGGTAAGCGAGGGCTTACGTTTTTCAGACGTTTGTAATTCTGGTCGTACAATTTGTAGTTACCAAATTTATCTAACACCGTTGTTTGCTGGTCAGTAACAAGAGCAAGTTCACGAGAGTCGCCCGCGAGAATCCACTTTCTTTTGCGCTCATTAAACAGGCTGCGACCGCTACTGAAATCTGTTGGGTTTGAAGATACGCCCAATAGCTCTTGCATCAACGTTACAGACACGTCCAGATGACTAGAACGGTGAGTGTATTCAGAAGCAGACTTACCAGGCCAGTTGATAAATAGTGGCACTTGTAACTGATAACGACTGTAGTTGGAGTTTGCGCCCCAGCTGTTGGTCTTAGTTTCGTTAAACTCGCTACCGTGATTAGAAGTAATGATAACCACCGTGTTGTCGGTTAGCTCTAAGCGTTCCAGTTCAGCGTAGATTGTTGCTAGCTGAGCATCGGCTGCTTGAGCAGACTTTTGATAGTCTGCAGCAAAACGTTCTGCTGTCGTTAACGTTGAGTCTGACTCTGAACTTGAATCGTAGCTAGAGAAGTTATCCAGCGTGGTCAGCTCAATGAAGTTAAACCAAGGACGTTTAGCTTGTGGTGATTGAATCCAGTTAGACCAAGCTTGTATCGCGCTTTTGTCATCATAAGTTGCTTGCTCTGGCATAACATCACGGCCTCGGAAGATGATTTCCGAGTAAAGTGCATCGTCAAAGTTGTCGCCACTGAAAGCCGCAAACTTATAATTGTGATTATCTAATACATCTAACAGTACTGCACTTGAACCCTGAGCTTCGATGCTGCTTGCGTAGCTGCTTGGAAGGCCATAGAACAAACCGAAGATACCAAACATGTCGTTACTTGAACTGTAGTGATTGGTGAAGTTGATCGATTGTTGTGAGTATGCGTAGCTGTTTGGCATCGCTGTGGCATTAAGTGCATCAGAGCGAAGGTTGTTTACACTCACCATCAGGATATTAAGATCATCACTGCGGCGGTTGTATTGAATTTTTTCGAGCGGGTAGCTAACTAAGTTTACGTTCTCTTTGTTGGCTTCTAAACGCTGTAGATACTCTTCACGGTCTAACAGACCATGTTTTTCCATAAAGCTTTTCGCTGTCATTGGGTATGACAGTGGGAAGTTCGCTTTCTGGCTAGTAATTGGGTTGTAGAAATACGCATCAGCCCACATGTAGGTCAAGTGGCTGCTGATAAAACACAAGAAGAAGACCGCAGTAATCGGACGGCCAATGTGTTTATGAGACAGTTTACGTTGCTTACGCCAAACCCACTCAGACAGACCTAGCTGCAATAAGAAGATAAGTGGCATAACAATGAAGAGGTGTTGCAAATCAGATGTGAATGCAGACTCCTCTCCACTGAATAAAACCTCCCACACGACAGGTGTCAGGTGGAGGTTTATATTTTGATACGTTTGGGTATCAATCAGTAGGACAGTTAAACCTATGGTTGCAAAGCAAACGGCAACCAAACGTAATAACTTCCTCGACGGAAGAATAAAAGTGAGCGGAAACAGCACTAATAGATAAAGCGCGAATACTAAAAATCCGAAATGACCAACCCAAGATGCAGCCAAATAAAATTGACCCAATAGGGTTTCTGGCCAAGCAGATTGAGTAATATAACGAGTACCAATCAACATCGCAGCAATGATGTTGAAAAATGCAAACCAGTGACCCCAACCAACAAGTCGAGATACGCGATCGCTATATGAGTTTGCGCTGTCTACCATTTATAATTCTTTTATCCGTCAATCAAATTTAGTGAGACTTTTTATCTTCAAGAGAAGAGATTAAAGCTTCGGCAAATTTTTCAGCAATTCCTTTGCGTTGTGAAGCAGCAACATTCTGATTTAAGACATTGGTTGCGATATTTCCAGCGATCATCAGTGAAAGTTCTGGTGAAGCTTTGTGCTTCGTGAGTACAGCACCTACTTCAGCTAGGATTTTTTCAACTTGATCATCTGTGTATTTAGATATAATCGGCATAAGGACTCTAATAATGATAGTAAAAGCGGCTTATGATAACCTACTATGCACGACAACTGAAACCTGAACGGTAATATTTTCACTATGAGCCTTCACCTTTCCAACGTAATTTTACACCAGCTGAGCAAGAACGATCAGGATGAACTGATTGTTAACTATCGTGCTGAATCTCTAGAGAACGATGCTTCATCTGAAAGCCTAGTTGCTGAACTTCACCGTGTTTTTAATTCAAAAGCAGGCAAAGGGTTTGGTTCTTTCAAATCCGACAGCGAATTCCAGCAGTCGTTGCATGAATTTCGAGCGGGAGAGCAAAGTTTCTATGATTTCTCTCAAAAAAGTGCGCTACGTCTAAAAGATGAGTTATCGAAGTACCCATTTGCTGACGAAGGCACTTTGGTACTCGCTGAATACCAATCACTGGCGACAGACTACCTTTTCATCGGTTTACTGCCTTCGAACCAAAGTTTGAAAGTGACTGAAGGGCTAGACATCAGTGCGACTGATTACCTTGATATCTCAAAGATGGATATTGTGGCGCGCCTTGATCTTTCAACATACGACACAGACAAAGAGTCAAACCGTTACTTAACTTACATTAAAGGACGTGTTGGCCGTAAAGTCGCGGATTTCTTCTTAGATTTCTTACAAGCTGAAGTCGGTTTGGATGCGAAACAGCAAAACCAAGTACTGATGCAAGCGGTAGAAGATTTCGTTTCAGACTCTAAGTTAGAAAAAGAAGAAGCGATCAGCTATAAAAAGCAGGTTGCGGATTACTGTAACGAACAGCTAAAAGCGGGCGATGAAGTTCAAGTTCGTGAACTTTCTGGAGAACTGCCAGCAAGCACAGATGGTACAAGCTTCTTTGACTATACTAGTGAGCAAGGCTACGAGTTAGAAGACAGTTTCCCTGCTGATCGCGCAACTATGCGTAAACTAACAAAATTTGTTGGTGCTGGTGGCGGTTTGAATGTTAGTTTTGATAGTCTGCTTCTAGGCGAACGTATCTTTTACGATCCGGAGACAGACACGCTAACGATTAAAGGCACTCCACCGAACTTACGTGACCAACTGACTCGCAATAAGTCATAGTCCGAAGTTAATGAGTAAAAGCGGCAGCAAGATGTTGTCGCTTGTTTTGTGCTTAGTCTTTTAGCAAGTGTCATGGCTTCAAGTTAACACGCACAAGGAATATAGATGGAACAATCAGTAGCAAAGCCCAAACGCTTTAAAAAACCGGCCACTTTCTTGGTTGTGCTCTTGGCTCTGTGGCTACTTCCTTCATTGGCTCTCCTTAATCTAAGCCGTTCCTACACCAATTCTCTTGCTCAAATTGAAGAACTCGGTATTCGCGTCAATGAATTGAGGCAATCGCTTTATTTCTCTGAGCCGCTGCGAGTTTCTCGTATCAATGAGTTAGCACTTGATGCTCAGTTGGTTTATTCGATCCGACTGCAGATTGAATCTGATTTTCAACACGCCTTGTTTCGCCCTGATGTGAATCAACTGCTTTATGTAGCCGATCAGTTCCTAGAAAAGTTTGATGAGTTCATCCCGATAGAAAGCCAGGTTCAAGACATTGTTGACAATATTAAGATACTGCGCGCTGATAAAGAGCTTTCCCCTAAACTAAAATCGCTACTCAACGAATTCGGCGTTGTTGTCTTTGAAGCGATGTATTCTGACAATCAAAGCTCGTCAGCGACTTATCGTGCGTTTGATTCCATTCTAGAAAAATCATATTCATTAAAAACTGAAGAGCAAGACGCACTGCAACAATTATTGGCTGATGCCTCTGCGTTGTTGAGTGATTACGCTCAGCTCAATTATTTAGTCGATAAAATCAAGAAAAACTCGGTGAACGAACAGATCATTAAACTTGAAGCTGAGTTCCATGACCGTCAATTTAACCTATTGCTAGTGATGCTAGGTTTAAGCTTGGTAACGATGATCACATTAGTGTTGTGGGGCGTTAGATCGAGAAAATTGATTCAACAAGCAGACAATGAACTGAGCCCTGAACCAGTTACCGATTCAAGTAAGGAAAATGCTTCCTCTGCGGTGAAGCAACCAAGTGATGACTCTTCCGTATTGGAGATTACGCCACCGAGTAAACATCCCGACCTTCAACCTCAAGAGGGCGTTAACGTAACAAGACAGAAAATTGTTCAGCAGAACACTGAGGAAACTCCAGTGGCAGAGAAACACATCGCAAGTGTCACTGATTCAAAGCCTGCGATTGATATTGAAGACATGCTAGAAACGCTTGATGGTGATGCTGAGTCTGTCGAATTGCTACTTGGTGTTTTTGTACAAGATCACGCTGATGATTACACGAAGTTCAAATCTCTTCTCACTAAAGATGAAACCTCTGCTGCTCGTATTGTACATAGCTTAAAAGGTGTGGCTGGCAGTATCAAAGCATCTCGATTAGCGATCATTGCAGCAACCATTGAAATGACAATGAAACAGTCGAGAGCGATCAGTGAACACGATTTAGAAGAACTAGAGGCGGCAATAAAAGCCTCTATAGATGCTGCGTTTGAATATTTAGATAAGCAGCGTTAACTTTTGTAGGAATTTTGACAATACTCTGACGAAGTGCTCATACAATCCGCGCCCTTAGTCTTTGTCAGAGGTTTACATGTTACGATTTTCGAGTCGACGTTGGATGGTGTTGGTGCTTAGTATTGTGCTAAGTGGTTGTTCTCTATTAGAAGTTAAGTTAGATACTCAGACGACGCCTCTCACTCAACAAGAGCTGAATGCTCGAATCATGACGCGTGAATACGCCAAGATGTTTTTTACGCGAGTAGAAGGCTCAGCCGATCTCATTGCTCAATCTTACCCTGCTGATGACACCCTACATCAATCTTACGTCTTGCTTTGGAAGATCCATGCGGAGCAGGGCTTACAGCAAGCGGCTTATCAAACTTCACCGATGTCTGCCTTAATCGATTCGTGGGTGTTCACTGCCCAAATGAGTCAGTTTTATCGCCAAGGCGATGGTGCGGATCTGTTCGCAACGGATGATGCGGTAGAGACTGCTCGTTTTCTTGATCAAGAAGCAGAAAAACTGGCAAAGGGTGTATTGAGCTCGAGTGATTTCAAGAACAGCAAAGTGTTCGTTGCGCAGTTTGCTGCTAGCCACCCATTTAAAGACCTCACATTCAGAAGCACACCTGCTTACCGTGAATGGCTGAGCTACCTAGGTAAAGACGAGTCGCAAATTGTCCAGAGCTTAGGCACTATGCCAGAAGCCATGAGTGACGCATCCGATCGTTTAAGTTTGATGGCTGATCAGACGCCTAAACTAATGTCGTGGAAGGCGGAGCTGGTTGCGTTAAACAGCTCGTTAACGGGTGAAGACCTATCGATGACGCTGGAAAGCCTTCGTCAAACATCAGCAAGTATGCAGGACTTCATTGAGAACAACCCGGAATACATGCAAACACTGGCTTCTATTATGTCGACAGAAATGCAGCCTCTACTCAACGATCTTAGCGACAAGACAGACCAGAAATTAGCAATGCTCACTGAAGAGCGTGTGGCGTTAGAAAAAATGGTGACACGTGAAAGAGAAGCTCTGTTAGAGATGATTGCGAAAGAGCGCATTGAGATTGCAGGTATCGTGACTTCAGAAAGGGAGTTGTTTACGCAAGACCTTGACCGCGTATCTCAAGAGGTGGTGGTACTGGCGATTGATAAGCTGATGGAGTTAATCAAAAGTGTGATTATCTATTTCATCCTGTTTATCTTAGTGGTGTTCTTTGCACCGTTAGGCATCGGTTACTGGTTGGGTAAGCGAACCATAAATAGATAAATAGATAAATAGATAAATAGATAAATAGATAAATAAATAAATAGATAAACCAGTAGATCAAAAAAAGAGCGCTCTAGGGCGCTCTTTTTGCATTTATATCATTAACGTTTTTGTACTTACTTTCTAAAGCTCTGAGGCATTAACTTATGCTTGCTGCTTAGTAAGCTCTGTCGCTTCTTCAGTTTCAACGGCTGGTGCTGTTGGTTCACACTTATCAACGAACCAACCCATGTAAGAGGTCACGATAGTCACGATGATACAGATGAAGCTTAGCCACATGAACGGTGCGTAAGATAGCGTTGCAACGCCTAGAATACTCGCCATGTAGATACCGTTATCACTCCAAGGAACCATGCCTGACGTTAACGTGCCACCAAACTCAGCATTACGAGATAGGTTCTTACGTTTGTAGCCCAAACGGTCGTAGTTCTTCGCACAGATTTTTGGCGTAAGGATTAACGATACGTACATCGCAGAACCGAACACGTTACCCATGAAAGCCGTACCAATGGTGCTGGTTGCTAGAGAACCAGCGCTGTTTACACGGCGCTCGAACACTTTAGCAATTGTCTCTAGTACGCCCACTTTATCCAGTAAGCCACCAAAACCTAGACCAAATACGATAACCGCGACCGAACCAAGCATTGAAGACATGCCACCACGGTTAAGAATTGAATCAATGAATTCTACGCCAGATGAGATAGAGAACGGTGCCCAAGCAGTGTTGAATGCCGTTAGGAAATCGATCTCTTGGATCATGACTGCCCAGATAATACCAAGCAGAGAACCAAAGCTGATTACTGGGAATGAAGGCATACGGAAAGCCAACAGACCAAGCACGATCAGTACTGGAACGAATGAGTAAGGCGTGATGTAGAACTGAACTTCCATTGCTTTGATGACAGAATCTACTTGGCTCATGTCAACATTACCTGCGTAGTGGAAACCAAACGCAGTAAACATGATGCCAGTAATAATGTAGCTGATTAGCGCAACAGGCAGCATGCCTTTGATGTGTTCAACCACTTCGACACCAGACATTGAAGAAGCCAGAATCACTGAATCAGAAAGTGGAGACATCTTGTCACCGAAGTAACAGCCTGATAGCACCGCACCCGCTGTAATTGGTGCTGGAACACCTAAGCCTTGGCCAATACCCATCATCGCGATGCCTGCAGTACCCGCAGCACCCCAAGACGTACCGGTCGCCAATGCGGTTAGAGAACAGATGATCATGGTCGCTAAAAGGAAGATAGAAGGGTGGATAGCTTTCAGACCATAGTAAATGATAGTAGGTACGATCCCGCCTGAGATCCAAGTACCAACAAGAGCGCCAACGGCTAAAAGTATTAAAACCGCGCCTAAGCCATTGGATATTCCTTTGAGTGCTGCTTTTTCTAAGTCTTTGTATTCGTGGCCAAGACGAATACCAAGAACCATGATAATGAACCAACCAATATACAAGGCAAGTTGAATTGGAAGGTCAAGCTTTGCTGTAAAGGAAAAAGCAAGGGATAGAAATAGTCCTAACGCGATGAATACCTGTAATAGGTTCGGTAGGCGAGTTTTACTCTGCTTCATAAAAGCCTCTTGTTAATTCGAGCATTTATAGTGCTTCGTTATAGTGTGTGGTGCAAAACGGACACTACAGTAATTAGTTTATTATATCGAAAAAATACGCCCAAGTTGTGATATTTGACTGCTAACTCAATCAATTGTGGTTTCATAATCTGAAATTTTGTTAAATTCATGATTGTTACATGTTGAAGTTTGTCGCGCGTTGTTTTCGTTTTGTAAAATATAATTCTGATTAACCTTGGTTTAAAAGAGGGATTTACTGTTTGTGATGGGTGTCGATTCAAGCGGTTTTGGCGATGTAAATGTTTGAATCTGACGATAATGGGTGCTTTAACAATGGTGTAGACATTGAATGTCGATACAGAGATAACTGCACGATTCATTACGTTCACTTAAAAGAAACGAAAAAGTTACACTTTTTGACAAAAAGCGCTTGAGTTCTGTTTCTGAAAAACTTATAGATGGGGGAGAGCAATTTTTAATTTATACATGGAGAGTGAGCGATGAGAGTAGGTCTAGTTGGTTGGCGCGGTATGGTTGGTTCTGTACTAATGCAACGTATGGTTGAAGAGAAAGACTTCGACTTGATTGAGCCTGTTTATTACAGCACATCTCAGATTGGTATTCCTGCCCCTGTTCTAGGTGGTAAAGATGCGGGTCTACTTCAAGACGCTTTTGATATTGATAGCCTAAAACAGCTTGATGCTGTGATTACCTGTCAAGGTGGCGATTACACATCAAAAGTATACCCAGCATTGCGTCAAGCAGGTTGGAAAGGTTACTGGATTGATGCGGCTTCTACCTTACGTATGGACGCTGATTCAATCATCACTCTTGATCCTGTTAACTTGGCTCAAATTCAGCAAGGCATTCACGGCGGTACTAACACTTTCGTTGGTGGTAACTGTACTGTGAGCTTAATGCTTATGGCTTTGGGTGGCCTTTACGAGAAAGGCATGGTCGAGTGGATGAGTGCCATGACTTACCAAGCGGCTTCTGGTGCAGGTGCTAAGAACATGCGTGAACTGATCTCACAAATGGGTGTGATCAACGATAGCGTAAGTTCAGAGCTAGCAAACCCTTCAAGTTCCATCCTTGATATTGATAAAAAAGTCGCTGATACCATTCGTTCATCTTCATTCCCAACAGACCAATTTGGTGCTCCGCTTGCGGGCTCACTAATCCCTTGGATCGATGTGAAGCGTGAAAATGGTCAAAGCAAAGAAGAATGGAAAGCAGGTGTTGAAGCGAACAAGATTCTTGGCCTAGATGGTCAGCCAATCCCGATTGATGGTACTTGTGTACGAATCGGTGCAATGCGTTGTCATGCTCAAGCACTAACAATCAAGCTTAAGCAAGACGTGCCAATGGACGAGATCGAAGAGATCATCGCGACGCACAATGATTGGGTTAAAGTGGTTCCTAATGACCGTGACATCACGGCACAGGAGCTAACGCCAGCGAAAGTAACAGGCACAATGTCTGTACCAGTTGGTCGTCTGCGTAAGATGTCGATGGGTAACGACTTCCTGAACGCGTTCACTGTCGGTGACCAATTACTTTGGGGTGCTGCAGAACCACTACGTCGTACTTTGCGCATTATCCTTGCTGAGAAAGCGTAATAGGCAAGATTGCTTAAATTCTATAGCTGATAAACCGAAAGGGTTGACGATAAACGTCAACCCTTTTTAGTTTATTGATATCTCGTTATTCGGCCCTCGAAACTGCCCTTAAATCTCTTCGCATCTCGCATCTCGTGTCTGCTTTTATTCCTCGTCGGTAACGACACGCTTGTCTGGGTCTGCCAATTCACTCGCACAGTGTTTGCAATACATGGCATCCGAATCATGGCCGGCTCGGTTGCAGTTCGGGCATTTAACCAACTCTTTGTGTGAGTTCATCTCATTGCTGAGCTCTGCAGTAATAATCCCTGTAGGCACCGCTAAGATAGAGTAACCCAATAGCATGGTAAGTGAAGCGATCGCTTTACCTAACGCGGTTTGGGGAATCATGTCACCGTAGCCAACCGTGGTGATGGTTACGATTGCCCAATAAATACTGTGGGGAATACTGGTGAAGCCATTTTCTGGTCCTTCAATAACAAAGATCAGAGCGCCGAAGATAACGACCAAGATACCCACTGTACTGAAGAAGATCAGTATCTTTCGTCGTGCCATCAACAGTGAGCGCAACAAGATATTGGAATCTTGCAGGTAGCGAACCAGTTTTAGGATTCGGAAGATACGCATCACACGCAGCAGTCTCACCACCCCCATAAATGAAGCGCCAGGGAAGATGATCGCTAGGTAGGTTGGAAGAATCGCCAATAGGTCAACGACACCATAAAAGCTGGTGGCGTAGGATTTGGGTTTTGGAGAGCAATAAAGTCTCAACAAATACTCGAGAGTAAAGAGGGCTGTAAAGGTGTACTCGATATAACGCAGCTGCTGTGACCATTCGGTCATCACATTAGGGATGGACTCTAAGATCAGAACCAACAGCGAAGCCAAGATTGCAACGATCAGAGAGATATCAAATGCACGTCCGGCTGGCGTGTGAGTACCAAAGATAATGACGTACAAATGATGCTTGAGTGGCTTGCGTGACATAAGGAAAGATTCATCTTCTGTTAAATGCATTAACAATCATTATACAAGCTTCATAATAACGAGGCGAGTGAAAGCCCAATTGCTTTACTCGCCTCATCTACTGTTCAGTAGTGGTTGCCCTTTTTAGAGCAACTGAAATGCCGTTAAATGTTATGCCAAACCTGGGAACAGGTTACGTAGGCCATTGGCGATGAACTCGATGCCCAATGCACCAAGAATCAAGCCCATGATACGAGTGATCACGTTGATACCCGTTTGACCTAAAAAGCGAACGATAACCGGCGCTGAACGGAACAAAAGCCAAGAGCATGTTGCAAACGCGATGATACTAATGCCGATGCCTACGGTATCAATGGCTGCTGGATAGCGAGACCCATAAACAATGGTCGAGCTGATTGCACCCGGACCCGCCATTAGCGGCATAGCCAGTGGAACAACTCCGATTTGCTCTTTGCTGATGTATTCAG
>NZ_CAWPOA010000031.1:574476-592578 GCF_963889365.1 Vibrio sp. OPT20
ATTTCTCTTGTTTGTTCTGTTTATCTTCACCGAGCTTACCGCTCATCATCGAAAATGCGATGCTCAGCAATAGCAAACCACCTGCAACACGAAATGAATCTAGCGAGATGCTGAACATATCAAGCAGCATTTGCCCCGCAACAAGCGACACAATCAGGATAACGGCAACAGCAATGTTTGCTTGTAAGGCTGTCCTGTTCCTCTCTTCTGGCGGCATATGAGCCGTAAGAGAAACAAAAACAGGCATGATGCCGATAGGGTTTACGGCAGCAACAAGCCCAAGGAAGAATTGCATAAAAATTGCGAGTTCTAAGCCTTGCATGAGAGCGGTCTCCAGTTAGCGTACTTAAAGTAGAAGTGTTGATCTGTGAATAGTCAGAGCGCGTAATGTAAGGGACAAACTGAATTTGCACGAATGAAAAAAACTAACCTGAAATAGGGGATTTTTTTTAGAAAAACTAATTGAATCTCACTTTTGTATTCGCCTTGTTGAAAGCTAGTTGTTAGTGTTTCATTTTGTAACTTGTTATTGATTAACTGTTAACCATCGCACGAATTTAATAAAAATTATGTCAGAATCTAGCCGCTGCAACGGTATGGATATACTCTCAGTAGCACGAATATAGCTGTATACATGTAATTTAACGGACTAAAAATGAAACTTTTTTACAGTTTATGACGCTATGTAGAAAAAAGTTGTCTGTTTGCTTGTTTTTTGCGCTAACGAAAAGTGTGATTTTAATCTATGTAAATCATGCTCTTAAGTTGATTTTTGCGATTGCCTTACTACTTTCTGGTTAATTCTTTTTGGGTAACTGATCTGGGTCAATTTTTTTCACACAGTGAAATAATATACTCAGTCCTGAAAGCAATTTACTAAGAACGCTGATGTTTAAGGTTAAAAGCAAGCAGCGAATTTAATAAAAAGTTTTTAATATTTATTATTTTAGGAGATCCACCATGCCTGTAACTAACTTAGCGGAACTTGATGCTCTAGTAGCTCGCGTTAAAGCAGCACAAGAAGAATTTGCAACATTCTCTCAAGAGAAAGTAGACGCAATCTTCCGTGCAGCTTCTCTTGCTGCTAACCACGCTCGTATCCCACTTGCACAACAAGCAGTTGCTGAATCTGGAATGGGTATTGTTGAAGATAAGGTTATCAAAAACCACTTTGCATCTGAATTTATCTACAACAAATACAAAGACGAAAAAACATGTGGCATCTTAGAAGAAGATGACAGCCTAGGCACAATGACTATCGCTGAGCCTGTAGGTATCATCTGTGGTATCGTTCCAACAACGAACCCAACTTCTACAGCAATCTTCAAATCTCTAATCTCTCTTAAGACACGTAACGGCATCATCTTCTCGCCACACCCACGTGCAAAGAACTCAACTAACGACGCTGCTAAACTTGTTTTAGATGCGGCTGTTAAAGCGGGCGCACCAAAAGACATCATCGGTTGGATCGACCAACCATCTGTAGAGCTTTCTAACGCGCTTATGAAGCACGACGGTATCGCGCTTATCCTAGCTACTGGTGGTCCAGGCATGGTTAAAGCAGCATACTCTTCTGGTAAACCTGCTATCGGTGTTGGTGCTGGTAACGTTCCTGTAGTTATCGATGAAACAGCTGACATCAAACGTGCTGTAGCATCTATTCTTATGTCTAAAACATTCGATAACGGCGTAGTATGTGCTTCTGAGCAAGCTGCAATCGTAGTTAGCGAAGTATATGACGAAGTTAAAGAGCGTTTTGCTTCTCACAAAGCTCACGTTCTATCTAAAACTGACGCAGATAAAGTACGTAAAGTTCTTCTCATCGACGGCAACCTAAACGCTAAAATCGTAGGTCAACCTGCTCCAGCAATCGCTGAAATGGCGGGTGTTAAAGTTCCTGCTGATACTAAAGTTCTTGTAGGTGAAGGTCTTGGTAAAGTTTCTTACGATGACGAATTCGCTCACGAGAAACTGTCTCCAACTCTAGGTCTATTCCGCGCAGACGATTTCGAAGACGCTGTTGCTCAAGCGGTAACGATGGTTGAAATCGGTGGTATCGGTCACACGTCTGGTCTTTACACTAACCAAGACGTAAACGCAGATCGTATTCGTTACTTCGGTGACAAGATGAAGACGGCTCGTATCCTAATCAACATCCCTACTACTCACGGTGGTATCGGTGACCTGTACAACTTCAACGTTGCACCTTCTCTAACTCTTGGTTGTGGTTCATGGGGTGGTAACTCTATCTCTGAGAACGTAGGTCCTAAGCACCTTATCAACAAGAAAACTGTAGCGAAGCGAGCTGAAAATATGTTGTGGCACAAACTACCTAAGTCAATCTACTTCCGTCGTGGCAGCCTTCCAATCGCAATGAGCGACCTAGAAGGTAAGAAACGCGCATTCCTAGTAACTGACCGATTCTTGTTCAACAACGGTTACGCAGATGACGTAGTACAAATCCTGAAATCGCAAGGTATTGAAGTTCAAGTATTCTTCGATGTAGAAGCGGATCCAACATTGTCTGTTGTTGAGAAAGGCGCTGAAGCAATGAAGAGCTTCCAGCCTGACGTAATCCTTGCTCTAGGTGGCGGTTCTCCAATGGATGCTGCTAAGATCATGTGGGTTATGTACGAGCACCCAGAAACTCACTTCGAAGAACTTGCAATGCGCTTTATGGATATCCGTAAACGTATCTACAAGTTCCCTAAAATGGGTAAAAAAGCTGAGCTTGTATGTATCACTACAACTTCAGGTACGGGTTCAGAAGTTACGCCTTTCGCCGTTGTTACTGACGACAAGACTGGTGCTAAATACCCACTAGCGGATTACGAAATCACGCCAAACATGGCTGTTGTTGATGCTAACCTAGTAATGAACATGCCTAAGTCTCTAACAGCGTTCGGTGGTTACGATGCCGTAACTCACGCTCTTGAAGCTTACGTATCAGTTCTTGCGAACGAATACTCTGATGGTCAAGCTCTACAAGCTCTTAAGATGCTTAAAGAATACCTACCATCAAGCTACAAAAACGGTTCAGCAGACCCAATCGCTCGTGAGAAAGTACACAACGCTGCAACGATTGCTGGTATTGCCTTTGCGAACGCATTCCTAGGTGTGTGTCACTCAATGGCTCACAAAATTGGTGCTGAGTTCCACCTACCACACGGTCTTGCTAACGCACTACTTATCTCAAACGTTGTACGTTACAACGCGAACGATAACCCAACGAAGCAAACGGCATTCTCTCAGTACGACCGCCCACAAGCACGTCGTCGTTACGCTGAAGTTGCTGACCACCTAGGCCTAAGCCAAGCTGGTGACCGTACTGCTCAGAAGATTGAACGTCTACTAACTTGGTTAGAAGAGCTTAAGAACGACCTAGATATCCCACTATCAATCCAAGCTGCGGGTGTTAACGAGTCTGACTTCATCGCTAAACTAGACGAGCTAGCTGTTGAAGCGTTCGATGACCAGTGTACCGGTGCTAACCCACGTTACCCACTAATCACTGAGCTAAAAGAAGTACTAACAACGTCTTACTTCGGTACTCCTTACGTTGAAGGTGAAACTTTCGAAGGCACTACAGTGATTCTTAAGAAAGCTGACCAAAAGCCAGCTGACGCGAAAGCGCCAAAAGCTAAAAAAGAAAAAGCTAACGCGTAATAAGTAAGCATTAGTTTTGAGATAAGTTTTCGCTAGCACGAACCTTATCTATCGGGAAAAGATCAAAGCCCTAGTCGAGAGACTGGGGCTTTTTTTATGTTTGTTGCCTGATCTACGCGGCTTGAAAGGCTAGAGTAATGTCACTCGATTAGAAATGAATGGCTCAAATGTGCTTGGCATCGGGGAAGAACTAAACCTCAGCAGCGACCACTCGCCCACTAAAGTAATCATTAGAGACGATGTATTCCGTTGTTCTGGTCAGTTCATCTTGCAGCTGAGCCCAGTGGCATCGGTTGAGCTTGCCATCGGAGTTATGGATTGCAGGGACAACACCGCCGACTCGAATACCAAATGGAGTCAGTTCTTTGGCCCAGCTATGGGTAAAGCCAGTAATCATTGAGTTCGCACTTTCTAAGCCGGACACGTCATGGAAGTCATCGTGAGAGATCACATTCACAATAACGCCTTCTTTATCCTCCTCTCGCAATCTCTCGGCACTGATTTGCCCAAATGCGAAAAGAGTCGTAGCCATAGAAGAAAGATCATTGATAAAGCTACTGACAGGTTGATCGCCAATTAGGCTTGGCATCGGGGAGCTTATCCAATTATTGACCAGTACATCGGGCGTAGTGTTGAAGGTGGTTTGAATAAAATCAAACACGCTGAGAATTGCTTGGTTGTCATTACTTTTGAGCGTGTAGTGGTAAACCGAGTCAGAAAAACGAGCACATTGTAAATAGGTCGCTTGAAGTGCTTCCGTGTCTTTATCACAAAGGATGACTGTGGCTCCAAGGTTAACAAAGTGGTTCGCAATCGTCCCTCCGAGTTGCGAGCCTGCAGATGTCACCAATATGATTGAGCTTTTTATTTCCATCCCAGCACCTAAATAAATCGTCCATGTCGGATAAGGATGGGTTAAATTTCATACAATGGGTGTGAAGAGGTTCAAACTAAGGCGTGCCAATTGATAAGTTTTTATGAACTTAGTGGCAGCTCACATTTCGCAGTAACTTCAAGTAGTAATCGACAACTCGTATTTCATGTTCACCCAAGGCTGGTGGTTCATATCACGCATGTGAATGATTTGAAATGCGCGAACTAATCAAGAATAGCAGTGGATAGAGAACGAAAAAGAGGAAAGGTAAGTGACCGCTATACTTGAGCTTGAATTTGGTACTGACGCTGAGCAGTTGATAGTTCATTGTAGAGCGTAGCAAGTGGCAAATCAGGAACCTGTTTGTTTGCCAATTTACGTCGGTCATGACCAGAAAGGTTTTGGTAAACCTCTTCGGGTAAGTCGGCTGTATCTTCAGGCATGAAGGCAAGCGCTTCCGGTTTCAAGTAATGGCTGAGTTTTGCGCTGGCAAGGCTAGCTTGATGAAAATGATTAGATTGCTGAGCTGAAATTTCATACGAAGATTGGTTCGAACGCAGCTGCTGCGGTTCTGCAACGCCGAAGTGTTTACGCAGGCGATCTTCAGTTGTCTCTGTGACTTCAATGGTGTCAATCGGCGTGCAATCACGAACGTCATTAGAAAACATAGACAACAGCAACGCGAAATCTGCACGGCGACCTTGCTCAACCGCTTGGCTGATCCCGATGCCGAACTTCAGTTCGTTGATGATTCCTGCTTTGTCTAAAGTATGTATTTGCATGCTGCCTCTCATTGGATACACCTTTAACGGCATGGAGTCGGCAAACTTTAGTGTTTAATTACAGGCAAATAGAGAATTTATGCAGGGCGGGGAAGAGTGCTAGGAATTGGTCGAGAAGTAAGCTCTACTGGCTAACTGGCTAACTGGCTAACTGGTTAACTGGTTAATAGGTTAATAGGTTAATAGGTTAATAGGTTAATAGGCTAAGAAAGGTCTAGATTTTGTGGGATACGATAGATACAAAAAAGCTCACGCCGAGGCATGAGCTTTCAATAGATAACTCGCTATAAATAGCGCAGCGTAAGTAATAATTACTTAGCTAGGTTCTCTTCTACGAAAGACCAGTTTACTAGGTTCCAGAATGCAGCCATGTAGTCAGGGCGAACATTGCGGAAATCGATGTAGTAAGCGTGTTCCCATAGGTCAACAGTTAGAAGTGGAGTAACACCTTCTTCTGTTAGAGGAGTAGCAGCGTTAGAAGTGTTAACGATGTCTAGAGAACCGTCAGCTTTCTTAACTAACCAAGTCCAAGAAGAACCGAAGTTGTTGATTGCTGAATCAGTGAATTTCGTTTTGAATTCTTCGAAAGAACCGAATGCAGCGTTGATAGCTTCTGCAACAGCGCCAGTTGGTTCGCCGCCTGCTTTAGGAGCAAGACAGTGCCAGTAGAACGTGTGGTTCCAGATTTGAGCAGCGTTATTGAAAACACCACCAGTAGAAGTCTTAACGATCTCTTCTAGTGTTTTGCCTTCAAACTCAGTACCTGGGATAAGACCGTTTAGCTTAACAACGTAAGTGTTGTGGTGCTTACCGTGGTGGAAATCTAGCGTTTCTGCTGAGATGTGTGGTTCTAGCGCGTCTTTCGCGTAAGGAAGAGCCGGTAGTTCAAATGCCATTGCTCAATTCTCCATTGATATGAAAGAGTTAACTCTTTCGATTGCTTCCAGTGATATTATTATTCATGGTTCGCTTTACAGCCAACCATGGTCAATTTGCTGACTTGCGATATAGTTTAGCAAGTTTTTACTTTATTAAAAGCTTAATTCATCACTTTTGTGTGAATTGTTAGCTTAGCTCGTAAACCGCTTTTTTTATATGGTTTTTATTCTTTTGGTTTGGGGTAGAATAAAGGCAATAAAAGCCGTAATCCATTAACGAGGAAGCAATGGAAACTATCGATAAAATCAAACAGCAAATTGAAGAAAACACCATTCTACTTTACATGAAAGGTTCTCCTAAGCTGCCAAGCTGTGGTTTTTCTTCTCAAGCATCTCAAGCTCTAATGGCATGTGGTGAAAAATTTGCTTACGTAGATATCCTACAAAACCCTGACATCCGTGCAGAGCTTCCAGCTTACGCACAATGGCCAACGTTCCCACAACTTTGGGTTGACGGTGAGCTGATCGGTGGTTGTGACATCATTCTTGAGATGTTCCAAAAAGGCGAACTTCAGCCAATCGTTAAAGAAGCGGCTGCAAAAGTAGCTGGCGACGACGCTGAGTAAGCTTTAAGCCTTTGCGCTTAAATATTGAATGGAAGGGGCCCTTAATGAGGCTCCTTTTTTGTTTGAATGGTTTGAAAGACTCGATAAGGAATGAACAATGGACGTAAAACTTCATTATGTGCATGACCCAATGTGCAGTTGGTGCTGGGGTTATAAGCCAACATTAGAACTCTTAAAACAGCAGCTACCTGCGAGTATTGAGTTTAACTACGTAGTCGGTGGTTTGGCCCCTGATTCTGAAGATCCAATGTCAGAAGAGATGAAAGGTAAGCTGCAAGCTATCTGGAAGCAGATTGAAGCTAAGTTGGGTACTGAGTTCAACCACGAATTTTGGACTGAATGCCAACCAGTTCGTAGCACTTACCCTGCTTGTCGTGCCGTGATCGCTGCTGGTTTTCAAGACCATTACGAAGCGATGCTTGAAGCAATTCAACACGCTTACTACCTTCGTGCGATGTTGCCACACAGTCAAGAAACGCATTTGCAGTTAGCTGAAGAGCTAGGGATGAATGTACAACAGTTTGAAAATGATCTTTCTAGTAAGTTATTGGAAAGCGAATTAGATGACCAGTTAGGCTTTAAAGAAGCGATCGGTGTGCATTCTTACCCGACGTTAATGCTTGAAGTAAATGGTATTTTTACGGCAGTAGAACTGGATTACCATTCAACGGAAGCGACGCTTAAGTCTATTCGCGAAGTATTGGTGAATAACGCTCCCGCTGCATAATTCAGCTAGAGCTGTCTGTATTAACGTAAATTATGTCCAAGGCTTACTCATCAGAGTAAGCCTTTTTTGTTTGGCGTCGCTGGTTCATTGAGAGTGAGGAGGAAGGAAGAGTGGAATGAATCCCAGGAACAAAAAAGACCGCACGAGGCGGTCTTTATAAAAGTGAGCGTAGGACTCTTTAACTACAGAACCTAATTACAGAACCATGGCTGCAATCCAACCGAATACGATCAGTGGGATGTTGTAGTGCAGGAATGTCGGTACAACGGTTTCCCAAACGTGCTCGTGTTGACCATCAGCATTTAGACCAGACGTTGGACCTAATGTTGAGTCAGAAGCCGGAGAGCCCGCATCACCTAGCGCTGCAGCTGTACCTACTAAAGCGATCGTTGCCATTGGTGAGAAACCAAATGCTGCCGCTAGAGGAACGTAGATAGTCGCAAGGATTGGAATCGTAGAGAACGAAGAGCCGATACCCATTGTTACCAATAGGCCAACGATTAGCATAAGCAGTGCCGCTAGAGGTTTGTTGTCACCAATGCTTGTTGAAAGTGCTTCAACCAAAGACTCAACGCCACCCGTTTGCTTCATAACTGCCGCAAAACCTGCCGCTGCAATCATGATGAAACCGATCATTGCCATCATGTGAACGCCCTTAGTGAAGACATCGTGTGTCTCTTTCCAAGCGATTACACCACCAAAGGTGAATACCATGAAACCAGCCAAAGCACCGATGATCATAGAACCTGTCGATAGTTGAACCGTTAGCGCAGCAACAATACCAGCAGCAGCCACTAGGATGTGCTTCTTATTGATCTCTTTCACTTCGGTTGAAACAACAGTATGAGACGTTTCTTTGTATTGACGTGGCTTACGGTAAGTAAAGAACACGGCCGTAAGAAGGCCAAAGATCATGCCTGCAGCCGGTAACAACATTGCCATTGGTACTTGGCTTGCTACTACATTTTCAAGACCGTTGTCGTGAAGGTTTTTAAGTAGGATATTGTTTAGGAAGATGCCACCAAAACCGATTGGTAGAACCATATACGGAGTAATCAGACCAAAAGTAAGTACACACGCAACCAGACGACGGTCTAGGTTCATTTTTGCGAATACGCCTAATAGAGGTGGGATTAAGATTGGGATAAAGGCGATATGTACAGGGATTACATTTTGCGAAGACATGGTCACTAGGATCAAAGACGCTAGGATGCCATATTTTAGACCATTAGATGCTGCACTGTTCTCTTTACCGTGAATACGCTTAATGACGCTTTGAGCAAGCAGGTCTGTGATACCAGAACGTGAGATAGCAACAGCGAATGTACCAAGCATAGCGTAGCTAAGTGCGATAGTTGCACCACCACCTAATCCACTTTCGAAAGCCGCGACTGCGTCGTTCAAGCCCATACCAGAGGCTACGCCACCGATAATTGCGCTGAACGTGAGAGCAACGACTACGTTTACGCGCATCAAAGCTAAAACAAGCATGATGCAAACTGAAATTACAACAGGATTCATATTATTCTCGGGATGTTGTGTTTTTTATGAAGGCAATACGAGTGAACGTTTACCGACTCTATTTTTTATTCTTCGTCAACAAGAGGCCAACCACCAAGGGCTTTCCATTTGTTTACAATGCCGCAAAATAACTCTGTGGTTTTTTGCGTATCATACAAAGCAGAGTGTGCTTCTTTGTTGTCAAATTCCATCCCTGCAGTGCGGCAAGCTTTAGCCAAAACGGTTTGACCGTAGGCAAGACCACTAAGAGCTGCAGTGTCAAAAGTAGCAAATGGATGGAAAGGGACGCGTTTAAGCTTACAGCGCTCACTTGCTGCATTAACGAAGTTCAAATCGAATGTAGCGTTGTGAGCAACCATGATTGCACGACTGCAATCTGAAGCTTTTTGTTCTTTTCTCACTAGCTTGTAGATTTCTTTAAGGGCTTCTTGTTCCGACACAGCACCACGTAATGGGCTAAATGGGTCTTTAATTCCGTTAAAGTCTAATGCTGCCTGCTCTATATTTGCGCCTTCAAAAGGCTCAATGTGAAAATGAAGCGTTGATGCAGGGTGCAGATCTCCGTTCTCATCCATTTTTAACGTAATGGCACAGATTTCTAATAATGCATCGGTTTCAGCGTTAAACCCTGCGGTTTCCACGTCGATGACCACTGGAAAATAGCCACGAAAGCGTTTTTTTAGGGTCAGAGCTTCGTTTTCTACAGTCATGTTAGCCCAAATAAGTGTGATTAAGGCTGCATTATTGCAGATAATAGCAGTGATAAAAACTAGGGAAGGGCAATAAATCATAAATTACCTAATCCATTGCGGCTTGATAATTGCATATTTAAACGTGAGAGAAAAATGCGGCAATTGGCTGCATTGTTAAACGAATTGCTTAAGAGATACTCCACTTTATGAAGAAACAACTCATAACAGGTTCAATGCTATTTTCGCTACTTATGTCGTTACCAGTAATGGCACAAGAAAAGCGTTATGGAGCATCTCCTCAACAGTCAAAGTGGGAGATGGTGGCCAACACGCCACTCGAATGCCGCTTGGTTCACCCTATCCCAAATTTTGGTGATGCTGAGTTCTCATCTCGCGCGAGTAAAAAAATCATTTTGGACTTTGAGCTTAAAATGCGTCGCCCAATGGGTGCTACGCGTAATGTCAGCTTGATTTCGATGCCGCCACCTTGGCGTCCGGGTGAAAGTGCTGATCGCATGACAACCATTAAGTTCTTCCAACAATTTGATGGCTACGTCGGTGGTCAAACAGCTTGGGGCATCTTGAGTGAGTTGGAGAAAGGGCGCTACCCGACATTCAGTTACCAAGAGTGGCAGAGCCGAGATCAGCGAATCGAAGTGTCGCTGTCGTCGGTGTTATTCCAAGAAAAATACAATGTGTTCAGTGACTGTGTTGCTAACCTGTTGCCTTACAGCTTTGAAGATATCTCTTTCACTATTTTGCACTACGACCGTAATAGTGATCAGCTGAACAAGTCGTCGCGCAAAAGGCTGAGCCAGATCGCCGATTACGTTCGCTATAACCAAGACATCGATCTTGTGCTGGTGGCAACGTACACCGATTCTGTCGACAGCAAAGGTATTAGCCAAAACCTTTCAGAGCGCAGAGCGGAATCGTTAAGAGAGTACTTCAAATCTTTAGGCTTGCCAGAAGATCGTATCCAAGTTCAGGGCTATGGTAAACGTCGTCCGATTGCAGACAACAATTCGCCAATTGGTAAAGACAAGAACCGACGCGTTGTTATCTCTTTAGGTCGTACGCAGGTTTAATCAGAATAATTGCTTGTTTTGAAATCAGATAGCCCGTCGTAATGACGGGCTTTTTTGTCTTTAAAATTTGGAGCTATTGTCTAAACGTAACTCGTTTAGTTCAAGCGGAAACGAGCGATCATTTCACAGTTGGTCGCGGTATCGATCTTTTCTACCATAGAAGCAATTTTAGGATTGGGATGGCGTTTCATGAAATCGATCAGCGCTTTCTTACAGCAACCAATAGAATCGATAAAGCTGGAACATTGAGTGTTAGGGCACTGCGGGATCAGTGTCAGCACTTTTTCTGAAGCCAATTGAAGATACTTGATCTCGTATTCGGTATCACCAGCCCATCGCCAGAATTGCGCAAGATTGTGGCAAGAGATCACTGAGATCAGTAGGCGTTCGTCCGCCTGAATATCGGTGCGCTCAGTGATTTCTTCGCTCAAGTTCAGTGCTTGCTGATAGTGAAGAATACTTCGTACAGGATCGTCGAGCTGCAATGCAGTATCGGCAAGTAACGTGTGTTTTTCCCATTCGCTAATCATTGTATTACCTCACTAATCAATAGGTGGTTAATTTAAGTGATAATCATTATCATGTAAAGTTTCATCAATGAGATTGTTAAGAATAATTGGTAGAGAATATCGATTATGGTGAGAGTGATAAAAAAGAAGCGAGCACAGTGCTCGCTTCTTTTTTTCATTTCATCAGGCGTTCAAGCCCAACTTCGTATAGAGGTTGAGGAATTAACCTTCTAGACCTGCGCTTGCTTGTTTGTTCTGAATTAGCTCAATCATGTAACCGTCAGGATCTTTAACGAATGCGATGTGAGTAGAGCCGCCTTTTACAGGGCCAGCTTCACGCGTTACATTACCGCCTGCTGCTTTAATTGCATCACACGTTGTGTAGATGTCATCAACACCGATAGCAACGTGACCAAAAGCTGAGCCAAGGTCATATTCAGTCGTGCCCCAGTTGTAAGTCAGCTCAATCACAGCGCCTTGAGATTCGTCTCCAAAGCCAACGAAAGCCAGCGTGTATTCGTACTCTTTGTTTTCGTTCTTACGTAATAGCTGCATGCCCATTACATTGGTGTAGAACTCGATAGACTTGTCTAGATCACCCACGCGTAGCATGGTGTGTAAAATACGACCGTTTGACATGATTTGCTCCTAGCTTTAATTATGTATACGTTTTGTAATTCTGTTTTATGCCGCTAGAAAAATGCGGCATTGTTTAGCTTCTTAGCTTCTTAGCTTCTTAGCTTCTTAGCTTCTTAGCTTCTTAGCTTCTTAGCTTCTTAGCTTCTTACTTAGAGCTAAAGCTTATGAGCCTAGACGTCCGTTTTCTCTTTGAACTCACACAGGTCTTCAATGATACAGCTGCCACAGCGTGGTTTACGCGCGACACAGGTGTAACGTCCATGAAGAATGAGCCAATGGTGGACATCCAGTTTGAATTCTTTTGGAATGACTTTGAGCAGCTTGGCTTCAACATCGTCGACCGTTTTACCCATTGCTAACTTAGTGCGGTTTGATACGCGGTAGATGTGAGTATCAACGGCAATAGTCGGCCAACCGAAAGCGGTGTTCAACACTACGTTGGCAGTCTTACGGCCAACGCCAGGAAGGGCTTCTAATGCCGCGCGATCTTCCGGAACTTCACCATTGTGTAGGTCAAGTAGCATACGACACGTTTTAATCGTGTTCTCAGCTTTTGAATTAAACAGGCCGATGGTTTTGATGTACTCTTTCAGGCCGTCGACACCTAGGTCGAAAATAGCCTGTGGAGTATTAGCCATAGGGTAAAGCTTATCAGTGGCTTTGTTGACGCTGACATCGGTTGCCTGCGCAGATAAGAGCACGGCGATCAGCAACTCGAAAGGGCTGTTCCAGTTAAGCTCAGTTTCTGGCTTTGGATTGTTTTCTCTTAAACGCTCAAGTATTTCTACTCGTTTTACATTGTTCATAGCGACATTACTTTCAAATAGTTAGGGCTTGAGTTCCAGCGAAGTTCTTTCAAACTTACTCGTTTTAAAATAACAAGTTCCGCAATGGTTCAGGCTTTATCATCGGTTACGCGCTCTTATGAGCGTCATTATTATGTGTACTTGGTTAATCTATTTACCTGCTGAGCGGTTGAGCTACTCAGCAGGGTTTAAGCAACTGTAACTTATCAGGCATTGGTAACGCGAGCGCGTTCAATAGCTGGTTTTTCTTGTTTGGGCTGTCTAGCTTTAGCTTGGTTGTCGATGATGTTTTTCAAAGCAATCAAGAAACCAACACCAATAAAGGCACCTGGTGGAAGCAGGGCTAACAAGAAGCTGTTATCAAATTGGAATATCTGGATTCGTAACACAGAAGCCCAGTCACCAAGGAGCAAGTCTGCGCCATCAAATAGGGTTCCGTTACCAATAACCTCACGCATCGCACCCAATACAACCAGTACCGATGTCATGCCAAGGCCCATCCAGAAACCATCTTGAGCAGCAGGTAAAACTTCGTTTTTAGACGCGAAGGCTTCAGCTCTGCCAATGATGATACAGTTGGTTACGATCAGTGGGATGAAGATACCCAAAGATAGGTAAAGCCCGTATGCGTAGGCATTCATCAGTAGTTGAACGCAGGTTACCAGTGATGCAATGATCATCACGAATACTGGAATACGAACTTCTTTTGGCACATGGTTTCGAACCATAGAGACAGAAACGTTCGAACCGACCAATACAAGCAAGGTAGCAATACCTAAGCCAAGTGCGTTCGTCACTGTCGAAGAGACAGCCAACAACGGACACAACCCAAGAAGCTGAACTAGAGCTGGGTTGTTGGCCCACATGCCATTTTTAATCAGTGTTTTATGGTCACTCATTATTCACCACCACAATTTAGAGGTTGAGCAAGCAATGCTTGGTTATTTTGGTTAACGTATTGAACCGCCTGTTTGACGGACTTAACGACCGCTCTTGGTGTGATGGTTGCGCCGGTAAACTGGTCGAAATCACCACCATCTTTGCGAACTTTCCAGCGATCAAGATTTGACTCGGTTACTTGTTTACCTGCAAAAGAGAGTATCCAATCACTCACTCGAAGGTCTATCTTATCGCCTAACCCCGGAGTTTCCCTGTGGGAAAGCACACGTGTACCCAAAATGGTACCGTCAATTTTCATCCCAACAATTACTTTTATTGCACCATTGTAGCCATCAGGTGCAATGGCTTCGATCGCAATCGCGCTAGGTTCACCGTTGAGTGTAGCAATATAAGCCGGCATTGCTTGTTCTGTTCCAAGCTCCTCAGCTTCCACCAAAGTACAAGCTGAAAACAGCTCGTTGTCATGAAGATCGTGCGGGATCACTTGGTTAAGCACAGACAGTAACTGAGCCTGTTCTTGCTGTTTGATCTGATCTTTGGTCAGGTAGTGAGTAACGGCCACCAAACCTGTCGAAGCGCAGGCAAAAATCGCAAGTACAAGACCGTTTTTCTTAATTGCATTTAGCATAGTATCTGCTTCCTTAGTGGCCGTATGTACGAGGTTTGGTGTAGTAGTCAATCAGTGGAACACACATGTTGGCTAACAATACCGCGAACGCTACGCCATCAGGGAAGCCACCCCAACTGCGGATAATAAAGACTAACCCGCCAATCAGAGCACCAAATACCAAGCGACCTTTCACTGTCGTCGAGGCTGAAACCGGATCGGTTGCAATGAAGAATGCACCAAGCATGGTTGCGCCAGACAATAAATGAATGGTTGGAGAAGCGGTTTCACCAGGCGTCAGCACTAAGAACACTAAGCTAAACAGCGCAAGGCTAGCAATAAAAGCGACCGGAATATGCCACTGAATCACGCGTTGCTTGATGAGCACCAAGCCGCCGACTAGGTAGGCAAGGTTCACCCATTCCCAACCCACACCAGCTAACCAGCTGAATTGTGGCTGAGACAGAGCTTCGGAAGCGGTGTTGCCTGCCGTTAATGCGGTTTTGAAGGCATCAAGTGGCGTCGCCATTGTGGTGCCATCAATACCAAGACGCGCTTGTTGAAGAGACAAACCTTCGTTATTGAAACCCGTAAAGATCATCAAAAATGAGTCAACAAAGCTCGTTGCTTCAGCGGTTAAGCTAGTAGGAGCATTCCAACTGGTCATCTGAACTGGGAATGAGATCAGCAAAACAACGTAAGCGACCATCGCTGGATTAAAGGGGTTTTGCCCAAGGCCGCCATAAAGGTGTTTTGCGATGATGATAGCGAAGAACATACCGATGACTAGAATCCACCACGGAGAGTGTGGGGGAATCGCGACACTGAGTAGCCAAGCGGTCACAACAGCGCTGTAATCACGTAATGCCATCACTGGCGGACGTTTTCTTAGCAGCATTACAGCGGCTTCAAAGGTAACAGCAAGTGCAATAGCAAATACTAACTGGATGAGCGTCCCCCATCCAAAGAAGTAGGTTTGAGCTAGTAGACCTGGCAATGCACAAATAGCGACCCATTTCATGAGATCTGGGGTGCTTCTACGATTGTGTGCGTGCGGTGAGCTGGCGATAAAGAAGGCCACTACTCTTTCTCCTCATTATTCTTTTTGTCTTGCTCTTGCTGCGCCTTTCTTGCTTTAGCACGAGCAATTGCGGCAGCAACAGCTGCGTTTTTAGGATCGACTGGTTCTGATTGAATCTCAGCTTCCACTTCAATTTCAACTACAGCTTCAGGAGCGGTTGCTTCTGCTTCGACCTGCTTAGTTTGCTGTGCTTTCTTCGCTTTAGCGCGAGCTATTGCAGCGGCAACGGCAGCTTTTTTAGGATCGACGGGCTCTGATTGAATTTCAACTTCAACTTCAATCACTGGCTCAGGAGTTTCTGCTGTTTGGTCTTGCTTAGCTTGCTGTGCTTTCTTGGCTTTAGCACGAGCGATAGCTGCAGCAACAGCATCTTTCTTAGCATCGCCAGAACTTTTAACCGGAGCTTCACTTTCGGTTTGAGTAGCTGATTCAGCTTGTTGTGCTTTTTTGGCTTTAGCGCGAGCTATTGCGGCAGCAACAGCATCTTTCTTGGCATCGCCAGTACTTTCAGCTGGAGCTTCACTTTCGGTTTGAGTAGCTGATTCTGCTTGTTGAGCTTTCTTCGCTTTAGCACGAGCAATAGCAGCAGCGACGGCGTTTTTCTTAGCATCGCCAGAGCTTTCAGCCGGAGCTTCACTTGCGGTTTGAGTAGCTGATTCTGCTTGTTGAGCCTTCTTTGCTTTAGCGCGAGCGATAGCAGCAGCAACAGCATCTTTCTTAGCGTCGCCAGTACTTTCAGCTGGAGCTTCACTTTCGGTTTGAGTAGCTGATTCCGCTTGTTGAGCTTTCTTGGCTTTAGCACGCGCAATGGCTGCAGCAACGGCGTCTTTCTTAGCGTCGCCAGAGCTTTCAGTCGGAGCTTCACTTTCGGTTTGAGTAGCTGATTCTGCTTGTTGTGCTTTCTTCGCTTTAGCGCGAGCGATAGCTGCAGCAACAGCATCTTTCTTAGCGTCGCCAGTACTTTCAGCTGGAGCTTCACTTTCGGTTTGAGTAGCTGATTCCGCTTGTTGAGCTTTCTTGGCTTTAGCGCGAGCAATAGCGGCAGCGACTGCGTCTTTCTTAGAGTCACCTGATTTTTCAACCGGAACCTCAGAAGCTGATTCTGTTTGTTGTGCTTTCTTGGCTTTAGCGCGAGCAATAGCCGCAGCGACAGCATCTTTCTTGGCATCGCCAGTACTTTCAGCTGAAGCTTCAGACGCTGATTCCGCTTGTTGAGCTTTCTTTGCTTTAGCGCGAGCAATAGCCGCAGCGACAGCATCTTTCTTAGTATCGCCAGAGTTCTCTGCTGGATTATCCGTTGCAGCTTGTTGTGCCTTACGTTCTCTAGCTTGTCTCTTACGCTCTTCTCGTAACTTAGACATTTCAGAGTTATCAGGTCCGGCGTCGTTTGCTTTTTGAGCTGCAGCTTGTTTCGCTTTTGCCTTAGCAATCGCAGCGGCTACCGCAGGTTTCACTGCTGGTTCTGAATTAGGTGTTTGGTCTACTGTTGTTTTTTGAGCTTTAACGCGAGCAATCGCAGCTGCAATCGCATCATCACCATCGGCTGATTTCATATCTTTACGACGGTTGTCAGCAGCTTTCTTGAAGCGGTTTTCACGTTCTGCTTTGTCACGCTCCATACGAGCGTTTTTCTCTTCGAAACGAATCTTGGCGCGCTCTGCAGCTGTCGCTTCATCTTTTCTTGTTTTGATTTCGGCTTTCGCTTGGCGATAGTACTGAACAAGAGGGATTTCACTTGGGCAGACAAACGCACAAGCACCACATTCAATACAGTCTTTAATATTCAGCTCTTCACACTTATCCAACTCGTTGGCTTTCGCATGCCATTGCAGTTGTTGAGGAAGTAGAGATGCAGGACAAGCTTCAGCACATGCGCTGCAACGAATACATTCCATTTCGTAAGTGCTTGGTGAGATCTCACGACGCGTTGGCGCTAAAATACAGTTCGACGTTTTGGTGATTGGCACATTGGCATGCGGCAAGGTAAAGCCCATCATCGGGCCGCCCAAAATTAAACGCGGCAGTTTTTTATCTGCTTTGTAGCCAAACTCTTCAAGTAACTCATGTACTGGTGTGCCTAATAGCGCCCAAACGTTACGAGGTTGCTTAAAGGTTTTACCGGTTAAAGTCACCACGCGGTTAACCACGGGTTCGCCGTCAATTACCGCTCGCTTAATCGAGTAAAGAGAGCCGACGTTCTGAACCAAAACACCAATGTCTGCAGGAATGCCGCCAGCTGGAACCTCTTTGTTGGTGAGGATCTTGATAAGTTGCTTCTCACCACCAGAAGGGTATTTGGTTGGGATAACACGAATGACGATATCTTTGTCTTTCGCAGCAATCTCCAGTGCTTTTATCGCATCTGGTTTGTTGTCTTCAATGCCGATAACCGTCAGCTTTGGTTGAAGGATGTGTTCAACCACTTCGATGCCTTTCAATACTTCTTCGGCATGCTCTTGCAGCAACTTGTCATCTGAGGTGATGTAAGGTTCACACTCAGCAGCATTGACGATCAAAATGTCGGTACGACCTAGACCTGATTGAAGCTTCTTAGCCGTAGGGAAGCCTGCGCCACCCATACCTGAAATACCAGCTTGGCGAATCACATCAAGCAGTTCGTCGGATGTCTTTGTAGAAAAATCTTCAACCGGGTGTTTTGTAACCCAAGAGTCTAGGCCATCAGGTTTAATAACCACGCACACATCA
>NZ_CAWPOA010000031.1:592627-626227 GCF_963889365.1 Vibrio sp. OPT20
CTCAAGCCTGAAGGGTGAGCGGTGGTTCGTGGTTCAATAGCGGTAATCACACCCGATGTTGGTGCATGTACTGGCAAAGTGAAGCCAGTCTCTAAGGCCGTCAGTTGTTGACCTTTTAGTACGGCATCACCGACAGCAACCAACAAGTTACCGGGCTTACCGATGTGCTGTTTCACTGGAAGAACGATTTCTTCAGGAAGCCTTGCATGCACGATATCAGTAGTATTCGACTGTTTCTTGTTTTCAGCAGGGTGCACACCGCCCGGGAAGTTCCAAATAGAGCCCGTGCGAATTTGTTCAATTAAAGAGATCATACTAACCCTATGCCTTAGGCTCTGACGCGGTCGCATCAGTTGCTTGGTTAGTGATATCAGTAATAGGAATGATGTTCATCTGCCATTTCCAATTTTCAGTCGTTGTTGCCACTGGAATCATTTCGATACAGTCAGTAGGGCACGGTGCGACACATAGATCACAACCTGTACATTCATCTTTGATTACTGTGTGAAGTGCCTTGGTGCCCCCAACAATGGCATCAACAGGGCAGGCTTGAATGCATTTGGTACAGCCAATACACATATCTTCATGAATGAAGGCAACGGTTTTTACTTTGTTATCTAAGTCATGAGCGGAGTCTTCAACTTCTACGCCCATTAAATCTGCAAGCTTCTCAATCGTAGCTTGGCCGCCGGGAGGACATTTGTTGATCTTGTCTCCGTTAGCGATCGCCTCCGCGTATGGACGACAACCTGGGTAGCCACACTGACCACACTGAGTTTGCGGCAATATGGTGTCGATTTGATCAACGATCGGATCGGCTTCTACTTTAAAGCGGATAGAAGCAAAGCCTAAGATAGCGCCAAAAACGGCGGCTAAAACGGCGAGTGCAATGATTGCAATTAAGATGGTACTCATGCTTACTTCACCAACCCAGTAAAGCCCATAAATGCCAGAGACATGAGGCCTGCTGTGATCATCGCAATCGATGCGCCTTTGAAGGGCATTGGCACATCAGCAACCGCAATACGCTCACGCATTGCAGCAAATAGGATCAATACAAGCGAGAAACCAACCGCAGCGCCGAAACCATAGATGATCGACTGAATGAAGTTGTGGTTTTCATTGATGTTTAGAAGTGCCACACCTAATACCGCACAGTTGGTGGTGATAAGCGGCAGAAAGATACCCAATAGGCGATATAGCGTTGGACTGGTTTTGTGAACGACCATTTCCGTAAATTGAACAACCACCGCGATAACCAAGATAAAGCTCATGGTACGCAGGTATTCAATACCCAGAGGGGTAAGGATGTAGGTTTCTACTAGGTATGCAGATACCGACGCTAACGTCAGAACGAAAGTCGTCGCGAGGCCCATGCCAATCGCAGTCTCCAGTTTCTTGGAGACTCCCATGAAAGGACATAGCCCTAAAAACTTCACTAGCACAAAGTTATTGACCAGCACTGTGCCAACCAACAACAAAAGGTATTCGGTCATAATGGATTAATTCTTGAGATTCCGATCCCGATATTATCCTGCTTTGCTTACCTAATAACAACCAAGGATCACTAGGGATTTAGACACTTGGTGAAAAAAACATCAGGTAATCGATTGATTATTAAAGTTACCGTAAGTATAGACGGCCAATTTTTACTTCGTGAGACAAGTTTGTAGGAGTAGTTGAATTGGATCTTTCATAAGATCATTCTTGAATTGAGCTCGATTTGCTTCCTAAGAATAGGGTCATATTTGTGGATTTTGGTGCTCAGAACTATCAAAAAGAGAAGGAAAGCTGCGAGTCGAATACGTTCCCAAACCGCTAAAACGCAAAAAGCCGCATCGAGTGATGCGGCTTCTTTAAATTTGGCCCCCTTGTCGAGACTTGAACGCGGGCGGCTAGGTTTGTGACATTAACTTGGAACAAGTTAGTCGCAGTTATATACGAAAAAAGCCCAATCTTTCGATTGAGCTTTTTTCTGAATTTGGCTCCCCTTGCAAGACTTGAACTTGCGACATACGGATTAACAGTCCGCCGTTCTACCAACTGAACTAAAGGGGAATTGCTTGTTAGCGACGCGAATTCTAATAATAGTCCGAATTTCTGTCAATAAAAAATAGCAGAAAAAAATAATATAAAAAACTTTACTTTCTTGGACGCCTTACCGGATTTAGCCTTTCTTTAGTTATCCACCAAAATTGTGGATAAGTGTGTGTGTGAAACTTTAACAACAATAATTGGGATAAATCTGGGAATATAAAAATTTGAGGTAAGGTAATGTATTTAAAAGATTTGTATCAAAATATCACTATTGTATAACTTTTGACGATTATAAAATATACAGTAAAACAAGTGCTATTTTTAGATTTTTTGGGGAAAAGTAGTGGATGAAAAATTGAGTGATTTAGCTGAAGAGATCTTGCAAGGGCACGGATAATACCAAGTTCTAAAAGTAAAAGCTATCACTGATATCTAATCTTAAGAAGCATTTCTCTAGATAATAGTTGCAACTACACTCCTCCTAGAGTGACAATGACCTGATTATAAAAACAGTATGGAAATGGCGACCTATGAGTAAACTCTTTGACTTGGTATCGGACTATAGCCCGTCCGGTGACCAGCCGACAGCGATAACCAGATTACTAGATGGATTAGATTCTGGTTTGGCACATCAAACTCTATTAGGGGTAACGGGCTCTGGTAAAACCTTTACTCTTGCTAACGTCATTTCTCAATCTCAAAGACCAGCAATCTTGTTAGCGCCTAACAAAACGTTGGCAGCTCAACTTTATGGCGAGATGAAATCTTTCTTTCCGAATAACTCCGTTGAGTATTTTGTTTCTTACTACGATTATTACCAACCGGAAGCCTATGTTCCAACCACGGATACCTTTATCGAGAAAGATGCGTCGATAAATGCTCATATTGAGCAAATGAGACTTTCAGCTACCAAAGCTTTGTTAGAAAGAAAAGATGCCATTATTGTTGCGTCTGTATCGGCTATCTACGGTCTTGGTGATCCTAAGTCTTATTTGAAGATGATGCTTCATTTGAGTCGTGGTGAGGTGATGGATCAGCGAGACATTCTACGCCGCTTGGCTGAGCTGCAATATTCAAGAAACGATGTCGCGTTTGAGCGTGGACAGTTCCGTGTTCGTGGTGAAGTTATTGATATCTTTCCCGCTGAATCTGACCAAGATGCGGTTCGAATTGAAATGTTCGATGACGAAGTGGACTGCATTAGTATTTTTGATCCTCTGACTGGTGCGGTGAAACAAAGAGACTTACCGCGTTTTACCGTTTATCCAAAAACTCACTATGTCACCCCAAGAGAGAAGATCCTTGAGGCGATTGAGAAGATTAAGGATGAGTTGCGCGATAGGGCTCAATATTTAAAAGACAACAACAAACTGTTAGAAGAACAGCGTATTTCTCAAAGAACTCAGTTTGATATCGAGATGATGACGGAGTTGGGTTTCTGTTCCGGTATCGAAAACTATTCACGATACTTGAGCGGCCGTGCGGAAGGGGAAGCGCCTCCAACCTTATTTGATTACCTGCCTGATGATGGTTTGCTGATCATCGATGAGTCACACGTAACTGTGCCGCAAATTGGCGCCATGTATAAAGGTGACCGCTCTCGTAAAGAGACTTTGGTTGAGTTTGGCTTTAGGTTGCCTTCTGCGTTGGATAACCGTCCGATGAAATTTGAAGAGTTCGAATCGATCGCGCCACAAACCATTTTTGTGTCGGCCACGCCGGGTAATTATGAGATTGAGAAATCAGATGGTGAGATTGCTGATCAAGTGGTGCGTCCTACTGGCTTACTTGACCCGATTATTGAAGTAAGACCTGTCGCGACGCAGGTGGATGACTTGCTGTCTGAAATCAGAATCCGTTCAGTGAAAGAAGAGCGCGTATTGGTCACTACGTTGACTAAACGAATGGCAGAAGACTTAACCGAATACCTTAGTGAGCATGGTGTTAAGGTTCGTTACTTGCACTCAGATATCGATACCGTTGAGCGTGTAGAGATCATTCGAGACCTACGTTTGGGCGAGTTCGACGTGTTAGTGGGTATTAACTTACTTCGTGAAGGTTTGGATATGCCGGAAGTATCGCTGGTGGCGATTCTTGATGCTGATAAAGAGGGTTTCTTACGTTCTGAGCGTTCTCTGATTCAAACCATTGGTCGTGCTGCGCGTAACTTGGAAGGTCGAGCGATCCTTTATGGTGATTCGATTACTAAGTCGATGAGAAAAGCGATTGATGAAACCGATCGTCGTCGTGAGAAACAGCAGGCTTACAACGAAGAGCAAGGCATCACTCCACAAGCGTTGAAGCGTAATATCAAAGATATTATGGAACTGGGTGATCTAACCAAGTCGAAGCAGCAGCGCCAATCTAAGCAAGTTCCACTATCTAAGGTGGCAGAGCCTTCTGAAAGTTATGCAGTACTTACGCCGCAACAGCTTGATAAAGAGATCAGCAAGTTAGAAGCTGCGATGTATCAGCATGCTCAGAATCTGGAATTTGAATTGGCCGCACAGAAGCGTGATGAAATTGAGCAGTTAAGAAAGCAGTTTATTACCAACAGCTAATCTCACTTTTCACTCGAGAAGTATTCCCCTCAACACAAGAATTGAAAGTGTTTCAGACAAAAAAACAGCCAGTAGTAAATGTTCTACTGGCTTACGTTTGTGAACACTCGGTCCACTAACAACGTCAGTTGGCTAGGTGACCCGAAGGTCAGTTATACTGTTGCATCGTTCGTGCCAGATAGATAAAACATTGATTGTTTGAAGTAAGTAAAAAAACACACTACAAATATTGTGGCTAATTTGCATAATGCAAAGCGGAATGCGACTATAATAAGAAATGCAAATTATAAATGGCTAGGATATGCAATCAAAAACGCTAGATAACAAATCGAAGTATTTGTTGATGGTCGAGGATACCGCTTCGGTAGCAGCTTTATATCGCTCGTATCTTACACCGCTCGAAATTGATATCAACATTGTCGGCACTGGCCGCGATGCAATCGAGAGTTTGAATCATCGAATCCCAGACCTTATTTTATTAGATCTACGTCTGCCTGACATGACGGGTATGGACGTGCTATTTGCTGTAAAACAAAAATACCCTGAAGTTCCGGTTATCTTCATGACGGCTCACGGTTCTATCGATACCGCCGTAGAAGCCATGCGTCATGGTTCTCAAGATTTCCTTATCAAGCCGTGTGAAGCCGACCGACTCCGTATTACGGTGAACAACGCGATCCGCAAAGCCACCAAACTTAAAAACAGCTCGGAACATCCGGGAAACCAAAACTATCAAGGTTTCATTGGCAGTAGCCAAACCATGCAGCAGGTTTACCGAACTATCGACTCTGCAGCATCGAGTAAAGCCAGTATTTTCATCACGGGTGAAAGTGGTACGGGTAAAGAGGTTTGTGCAGAAGCTATTCATGCGGCGAGCAAGCGTGGTGACAAGCCTTTCATCGCGATTAACTGTGCGGCTATCCCTAAAGATCTGATTGAAAGTGAGCTATTTGGCCACGTTAAAGGCGCCTTTACCGGTGCTGCAACTGATCGTCAAGGTGCCGCTGAACTTGCTGATGGCGGAACACTATTCCTTGATGAATTGTGCGAAATGGACTTAGAGCTGCAAACCAAGCTGCTGCGCTTTATCCAAACCGGTACTTTTCAAAAAGTTGGCTCTTCGAAGATGAAGAGTGTCGATGTTCGTTTCGTATGTGCAACCAACCGTGACCCTTGGAAAGAAGTACAAGAAGGTCGCTTTAGAGAAGATTTATACTATCGTTTATACGTGATTCCATTGCACCTGCCGCCATTGCGCGAGCGCGGTGAAGATGTCATCGAGATTGCGTACTCGTTACTAGGTTACATGTCGGTTGAGGAAGGTAAGGCGTTTGTGCGTTTTGCTCAGGAAGTGCTTGATCGCTTTAATCAATATGAGTGGCCGGGTAACGTTCGTCAGCTACAAAACGTATTACGGAACGTGGTGGTATTGAATAACGGCAAAGAGATTACTCTCAACATGCTTCCACCACCATTGAACCAACCGATTGAAAACAGCTTGCGCTTGAAAGAGAAGCAGAACGAAGACATCACGGTAAAAGATATTTTCCCATTGTGGATCACTGAGAAGACGGCTATCGAACAGGCCATAAAAGCGTGTGACGGCAACATTCCCCGCGCGGCCGGTTTCTTAGATGTCAGTCCATCGACGATATACCGAAAGTTGCAAACGTGGAATGCGAAGCAGTAATCACCAAACAATAAGAAAATCATAATGACGAAAGTATTAAATCAGCAAAAAGTTGATGAGCTCGCCGGTGAAATAGGGCAAGAGAATGTACCAGTTTTGCTGGAAATCTTCTTAGGTGAGTTGAAAGGCTACTACGAACATCTAGAGATAAATAAAGCGTCGGATACATCTAAGTACTTGGCTGATATAAGCCATGCACTTAAGAGTAGCGCTGCGAGTTTTGGCGCAGACTCTTTGTGTAGTTTTGCGATTAGCTTAGACGCAAAAGTGAAGCAAGCATTGCCTGTAACCGAGATTGATTTCCAAGATATGCAAGAGCTACTGTTATCAACGTACACTGAATATCAGCAGTTGATGACGGATCTCTAAAGCGGCTAGTTATTAAAGAGACTAAAAAAGGAGCATGATGCTCCTTTTTTGTTTTTACTGGTCTCTGTCGTTTAGCCTAAGCTACAAGCATTAAGCCAGTTGATCCCTAATCGCTTGTTGGAGTTTTAAACGGTCGTGTCGCCAATCTCGGTTAGGAGAGGCAAGATCAGTGGTCACACAATTCCATTGCCCTTCTAATTCAGGGTGTGGTTCATTGCCCAGTACAATGTCTATTTTTCTTGCCTTACAGGTACGTTCACACCACTCCAATTGTTCTTGAAGCGTCATTTTTCCTGCAGGGCCGTGCTCTGGCGAAAGGTTTTCAACGAAGATAACTTTTGCCTTGGTATTTTCCGCGATTGCTTTGCCAATTTCTGGCAGTAGCAGCGGGGGCATCACACTGGTTAAAAAGCTTCCTGGTCCAAGGACAATGCAGTCTGCTTGCTCAACTGCAGCAACAGCTTCTTTGGTTGCCGGTACTTCTGGAGATAAGTCCATCATGCGCAGCTTTTCTGTCATGTCATCAACGTTAGTTTCGCCAGTTACCCAACGACCGTCCATTGATAGCGCCGTGAGATCAGAAGGGTGCTCGGTCATCGGGACGATATTGACATCGACCTTGAGCATATTTCGAATTAGGTTAATTGCTTCCAATGGGCGAACGGAAAGGTTGTCTAGCGCCGTTAGCATTAGGTTACCTAAGTTGTGACCATCGAGTTCACCCTGACCGCGAAAGCGATATTCAAACATCATCGAACTGATCGAAGGTTCTGTGATTAATTGGTTGATACAGTTACGAGTATCTCCCCAAGCAATACCACCTTGGCAGTCTCGAATTCTCCCGGTGGAACCACCATTATCTGTTGTTGCAACAATGCCAGTCGCATTGCTACCAAAGTCTTTTAATGCAGCTAGCATGCGACCTAAGCCATGGCCCCCACCGATTGCTACGACTTTCTTTGAAGAGTAAATATTCATTTTTTGTTCTTGTTAGATTATTACCAACTATAATTTAGGTTAAATGCTTCTCGTCAGATACTCAACAAGAGTTATTTTGAGGGTTTGATACGTTTTTTTTGCCGATGTGACCCGTTTTTTGTCATCAGAGCTAGATTCACGTACAAATATTAAGTATTTTATTACTCAGCTACTGCGCGTGTGAATATAACGTGCAGTTGCCATAACTCCGAGCTCTCGCATGCTAAGTCGCACAGTGGTGTTTGCTGTACCGATACGCATCAAGAGCCAGTGACATGTTGTCACAAGGGCTTAATTGGAAATGATTATGCCTCCCGTGTTTGGAAAGGTGTTCCGTGGCGCAACAATTCGAAGATAGATTCCATCGCAAGTTTTATTACTTGCGCTTGTCGGTTACAGACGTCTGTAACTTTAAATGTACTTACTGCTTGCCAGATGGTTATAAACCGTCAGGGCAAAAAAACTCGTCTTTTTTAAGTGTTCCCGAGATCAAACGCGTTGTAAAAGCGTTTGCAGATTGTGGTACCTCAAAGATCCGCATTACAGGCGGAGAGCCGAGTCTGCGTAAAGACTTTCCTGAAATCATACATACCGTTGCTTCTACTCCAGGCATCGAAAAAGTAGCCACCACAACGAATGGCTACCGCATGGAGAAACAAGTAGGGCAATGGCGTGATGCTGGTTTAACCCATATAAACGTGAGCGTGGATAGTTTAGATTCGCGCATGTTCCATCAGATCACTGGTGAGAATAAGTTTACAGAGGTTATGCGAGGCATTGATAAAGCGTTTGAGGTTGGCTTTGAACAAGTCAAAGTGAACGTCGTATTGATGAAAGACCTCAATAGTCAGGAATTACCAGCCTTCCTTAATTGGATCAAAGACAAACCTATTCAATTACGTTTTATCGAGCTGATGAAAACCGGTGAGATGGACGAGTTGTTCGATAAACACCATGTGTCTGGCGTTGCGATCCGCAACCAGCTTATTGCTAATGGTTGGCTGTTAAAAGTCAAAGCCGTTAATGATGGCCCCGCGCAAGTGTTTGTCCACCCAGACTACAAGGGTGAAATCGGTTTGATCATGCCCTACGAGAAAGACTTTTGTGAGAGTTGTAACCGACTGCGTGTTTCTGCGACCGGTAAACTTCACCTATGTCTGTTTGGCGACCACGGTGTTGAACTGAGAGATCTGATTCAAGAAGATCAACAAGAGCAAGAGCTCATTGATCGAATTCAGGCCCAGCTTCAAACCAAGTCCGTTAGCCACTTCTTACACGATGGCAACAGCGGCATGACTCCAAACTTGGCGTCAATCGGCGGTTAACCCGCTATATAGCCTAAAGCATTTTATCGCTCAGCTTCTTTAAGCTGGGCGAATAAGTCTAGGGCGTGTTGCTCTTTCGAGCTGATTTTTGCAGCGAGTTGCTGGGTATTTATACAAGGCAGAGGCTTTGATGTGTAGCTAGCCTACATGAGAAGCCGATAACGTAGTAGAAATGACCAGCAAACGCTGCCCGAAGGGTTCGGCTAAAAGCGTTTTACTCTTTGTTGAGGGAGATTTGCTTAGAATGACTAGGCTACTTCCCCCTCGCCGCGATTAAAACGCTTTTATCTCGAACAAAATTTAATCACGAAAGGTCAACACGCCCTCATAATTGAAAAATTTATAAAGGTGAACAAATGGGTCACGCAGAAAGCAAATTTCAAGCAGCAAACATCGCAGTACTAACCGTTTCAGATACTCGTACAGAAGAAAATGACACGTCAGGTGGTTACCTAGCTGAGCATGCTAAAGAAGCAGGCCACAACGTGGTTGATAAGCAAATCGTTATCGATGATATGTACAAGATCCGTGCGATCGTATCTCAGTGGATTGCTGACGAAAGCGTTCAAGCGATTATGATCACTGGCGGTACGGGCTTCACATCTCGTGACAGCACGCCTGAAGCACTTAAGCCACTATTCGACAAAGAAGTAGAAGGCTTTGGTGAACTATTCCGTCAAGTGTCTTACGAAGAGATTGGTACATCGACGATTCAATCTCGTGCGATTGCGGGTTTTGCCAACCACACGGTTATCTTTGCGATGCCTGGTTCTACAGGTGCATGCCGCACAGGTTGGACTAAGATCATCAAGCAACAGATGGATGCGAGTCACCGTCCTTGTAACTTCATGCCACATCTTTCTGTATAAGGTGGATTGAGCATGAGCCAATTTACACACATTAACGCGTCTGGCGAAGCGAACATGGTCGATGTATCGGCTAAAGCAGAGACAGTACGTGAGGCGAGAGCAGAAGCTTTTGTTCAAATGTCAGCAGAGACGCTAGAGCTGATTGTTTCTGGCAGCCACCATAAAGGTGATGTTTTCGCAACGGCACGTATTGCTGGTATCCAAGCAGCGAAGAAGACGTGGGACTTGATTCCACTGTGTCACCCTTTGCTACTGACTAAAGTAGAAGTACAACTTGAAGCCATTGAGTCTGAAAACAAGGTTCGTATCGAATCGGTATGTAAGCTTGCAGGTAAGACAGGCGTAGAAATGGAAGCGCTAACGGCTGCTTCTGTTACTGCACTGACGATTTACGATATGTGTAAAGCTGTTCAGAAAGACATTGTTATCGAGAACGTACGTCTGCTAGAGAAGACGGGTGGTAAATCAGGACACTTTAAGGTGGAATCATGATTACGGTACTTTTCTTTGCTCAAACCCGTGAACTTGTCGGTGTTGACAGCCTAGAGATCGATGCGCAATACAATACTATTGAAGCGATTCGCAGCCACCTTGTAACACAAGAAGGTAAATGGGATATCGCATTGGAAGAGGGCAAGCTGCTGGCAGCACTCAACCAATCAATCGTACCTTTGACGACTGAAGTGAAAGACGGCGACGAAGTGGCTTTCTTCCCACCAGTTACTGGAGGTTAACCATGAATGACTCTCGAGTTATTGATCCAAGAGTATTAGTGACTGCTGAAGACTTTTCTGTGGGTGGCGAATACGATTATCTAGCTCAAGGTACGGCTGCGGGAGCGGTTGTGACGTTTGTAGGTAAAGTTCGCGACATGAACCTTGGCGACAACGTGATTGGTTTGTCTCTAGAACATTATCCGGGTATGACAGAGAAGTCTCTGAGTGAGATCTGTGATCAAGCTGAAGCGCGCTGGCCTATCCAGAAGATGCGAGTGATTCACCGCGTTGGTGACCTAGATATCGGTGACCAGATTGTTTACGTTGGTGTATCCAGTGCACATCGTGGCGCTGCCTTCGAAGCGTGTGAGTTTGTTATGGACTTTCTGAAAACCAAAGCGCCGTTTTGGAAAAAAGAACGTACTACTGAGGCGACTCGTTGGGTTGACTCTCGAGACTCCGACGCGAAAGCAGCGGAGCGTTGGAAGAAGTAATCCACTCCATAGCGTGTTTCGATCTTAACGTGAAAGCGTATTTCAGATTGGGACGTAGATAGTAAGAAAGCCGACGTTTGACGTCGGTTTTTTTGTGCGTGCTACAAAGTGATTTATAAATAAAAGGTTCTTTAATAAATGGTTAAGCAGTCAAGTTGCATATGAATTCAGCGCGTGATTTAGTCTGTCTTGGTGCATTTCCAAATCTGTTTTGGTGCAGTGCTTTATGCTGTTTTGTATAAAGTGATAATCCTCACAAATGGTGCAGTCTATTTAGGGGATATGTGATGTGCAATTAGATTTCATGTGGCATTAATGTTAATTTGCCGACAGTGTTCTAGCATAAGATGCTAAATAAAAGTATCAATTCAGACACATCAACACTAAAGGCTGTTTTTTAGTTAATTTCTATGTGTAATTAACTATTCATTAGGTTTTTATTAGAGATTTACACTGTGACCTTGAGTGATTCGGAGAATTATCCGATTTTTTGCGACTTGTTTATGGCAAATTACTTCAATGGTTGATAGTGTGTGCCTCAATCTTTGTAAGGTTTTAGATTTTTATGCTTAAATTTTGAGCTAAATAAATCTAAATCACTGCCGTTCAGTGAACTTAGCAAAGAAGTCATGGATGCAATACGTAAAACTTGGAGTTTATTAAATGTACAAGAATAAAATCACTCAGGCCCTTCTTCTAGGTGCTGGTTTGGCAGTGGCTGCCACTTCTACTCTTTCTATCGCTGCTGAAGTTCCAGCAGGCACAGAACTAGCAAAAGTTCAGGAACTTGTTCGCGGTAACGGTACTGAAGTTGCGACTATCGACCCACACAAATCTCAAGGTGTACCAGAATCTCACGTAATTCGTGATCTTCTAGAAGGTCTAGTGAACCAAGATGGCGAAGGTAATACAATCCCAGGTGTAGCCGAAAGCTGGGAAACGACGGACAACAAAACATTCACTTTCCACCTACGTAAAGATGCAAAATGGTCTAACGGCGATCCTGTAACAGCTGAAGATTTCGTTTACAGCTGGCAACGTGCAGTCGATCCTGCCACTGCTTCTCCATATGCTTGGTACATGGAATATACCAAGATGGTGAACGCGAAAGACATCGTAGCGGGTAAGAAAGACAAGAGTGAGCTAGGTGTTAAAGCTGTAGATGCAAACACGCTTGTTGTTGAACTAGATACAGCGGTACCATATTTCGTAATGATGATGGGCCACACAACAGTTAAGCCAGTACATAAAGCAACTGTTGAAAAGTACGGTGACCAATGGACTAAGCCAGATCACTTTGTTGGTAATGGTGCATTTGCTGTTGATAAATGGGTTGTTAACGAACGCCTAGTACTTAAGCGTAACGACCAATACTGGAACAATGATAAGACTGTTCTAAACAAAGTCACGTTCCTGCCAATCGAAAACCAAGTAGCGGAAATGAACCGTTTCCTATCTGGTGAAATCGATTTTACAGATGATCTGCCAATTGAGCATTTCAAGCGTATGAAAAAAGAACATCCAGAAGATCTATCCGTTGTGGGTAACCTTTGTAGCTACTACTACTCATTTAACACTAAGAAAAAGCCTTTCGATGATGTTCGTGTACGTAAGGCTATTTCTTATGCGATTGATCGTGACATAGTCGCTGGTGCAATCATGGGGCAAGGACAGAAACCTGCGTATTTCCTCACGCCGGAAATTACTGCTGGGTTCGAACCTGAGCTTCCTCAATACGGTAAAATGTCTCAAAAAGAACGTAATGCTGAAGCGGCGCGCCTTCTTGAAGAAGCGGGTTTCGGAAAAGACAATCCTCTTGAATTCTCCCTCTTATATAACACTGATGAGAATCACAAGAAAGTTGCTGTAGCACTAGGTTCTATGTGGAAGAAGACACTGGGTCTTAAGGTTACACTTGAAAATCAAGAATGGAAAACTTACCTATCTTCTAAAGATACTGGCAACTTTGAAGTAGCTCGTGCAGGTTGGTGTGGTGACTACAATGAAGCGTCTACATTTTTGACCTTGATGGTAAGTGCTAATACGACAGGCGGCCAACATTGGGGAAATCGTGATTATGACACTTTGATAGACAAGGCTATTAACTCCACTTCAGAACAAGAACGTAACGAACTGTATTTAGAAGCAGAGAAGCTAATGGCGAACGATATGCCTATTGCTCCTATCTATCAGTACGTTAAAACGCGTTTACTTAACCCACATGTAGGTGGCTTCCCAACTAATAATGCGGAAGATAAAATCTACTCAAAAGATCTCTACATCAAAGCTGAATAATAAACGCTTAGATTCTAAAAAGTTAATATAACTATAACGATACAGACACTACATGCGCAGGGCGCGCATGTAGCGTCTTTCTAATTTTAATTGTCACAGACTGAAAGAGTGAGTTTATGCTTAAATTCATTATGAAAAGGATATTTGAAGCGATTCCAACCATGTTGGTGTTGATCACTATATCTTTCTTTCTCATGCGTTTCGCACCGGGTAACCCGTTTTCAAGCGAGCGTCCATTACCGCCAGAAGTTATGGCTAACATCGAAGCTAAATATGGCTTAGATAAACCTGTATTTGAACAGTACACCACGTACTTGACCAACATCCTTCAGGGTGATTTTGGTCCATCTTTTAAATACCAAGATTACACAGTAAATGAGCTGATTGCGGTTGCACTTCCAGTATCCGCGAAGGTAGGTTTTGTTGCCTTTATCTTCACATTATTGATGGGGGTAACGGTCGGAACCATTGCCGCCTTGAAGCACAACACCTGGATCGACTACACCATAATGTCGACCGCCATGCTCGGGGTGGTGATGCCATCCTTCGTGTTGGCTCCAGCGCTTATTTACCTATTCTCTCTACACTGGCATATATTTCCAGCAGGTGGTTGGCACGGTGGTACGTACATGTACATCGTCCTACCCGTTATCGCGATGTCTCTTCTATACGTAGCAACCTTTGCTCGTATTACTCGCGGTAGCATGATTGAAACCCTAAACAGTAACTTTATCCGTACAGCTCGTGCTAAAGGTCTAAGTTACCGTTATATCGTTCTTAAACATGCGCTTAAGCCAGCAATGCTACCTGTTGTTTCATACATGGGGCCTGCGTTCGTAGGTATCATCACAGGTTCAGTTGTTGTTGAAACCATCTTCGGCCTACCGGGTATCGGTAAGCTGTTTGTTAACGCCGCGTTTAACCGTGATTATTCGTTAGTAATGGGTGTAACCATTTTGATTGGTTTCCTATTCATCTTGTTCAACGCAATCGTTGATATTTTACTAGCGCTTATTGACCCGAAAATTCGCTACTAGCAGGGACGCATGGTTATGTTGAAGAAAAAAGAAAACTTAGAAGCGATCGAAAAATTTTCTGAGAGTTTGGAAATTGAAGGTCGTAGTTTGTGGCAGGATGCGCGTATTCGTTTTATGCGTAACAAAGCGGCAATGATCAGTCTGTTTATCCTAATTATCATGGTGCTATCGGTAATCTTTTTACCAATGCTGGCGCAACATGCTTACGATGATACTGACTGGTACGCAATGCACGTAGGCCCAAATGCTGATCACTGGTTTGGTACTGACAGTTTAGGTCGTGACCTATACGTTCGTACGATGATCGGTGGCCGTATTTCTCTTATGGTTGGTGTGATGGGCGCATTCGTAGCGGTACTGATTGGTACGCTTTACGGTGCAGCTTCAGGCTTCATTGGCGGTCGTACTGACCGAGTGATGATGCGTATCCTGGAGATTCTATACGCCGTGCCATTCATGTTCCTCGTGATCGTACTGGTGACGTTCTTTGGTCGTAATATCGTACTCATCTTTGTTGCTATCGGTGCGATTGCTTGGCTCGATATGGCACGAATCGTACGTGGCCAAACGTTGAGTTTACGTAGTAAAGAATTCATTGAGGCTGCGCACGTATGTGGTGTAAGCAAATGGAAAATCATTACACGTCACATCGTACCTAACGTATTGGGTATTGTTGCGGTTTACTCAACGCTCCTTATTCCAAGCATGATCCTTACTGAATCATTCTTATCTTTCCTTGGTCTTGGTGTTCAAGAGCCTATGACAAGTTGGGGCGCGCTGTTACAAGAAGGCTCGCAAACAATGGAAGTTGCTATTTGGCAACTGGCATTCCCAGCGGCATTCATGGTAGTTACGCTGTTCTGCTTTAACTACGTAGGTGATGGTCTGCGCGACGCGCTTGATCCAAAAGACAGATAAAGAAATAGCAATTAAAAGCTATAAAAGATTAAGGAAGCAATAATGAGCTTATTAGATGTCAAAGATCTGCGCGTCGAATTTACCACGCAAGATGGTATCGTAACCGCAGTAAACGACCTGAACTTCTCACTCAATCAAGGCGAAACGCTGGGTATTGTTGGTGAGTCGGGTTCGGGTAAATCTCAAACGGTATTTGCACTGATGGGACTGCTGGCTAAGAACGGCATCATCTCAGGCAGTGCAAAGTTTGAAGGTAATGAGATTCTCAATCTACCAGAGAAAGCACTGAACAAAGTCCGTGCTGAACAGATCGCGATGATCTTCCAAGATCCAATGACGTCACTGAATCCTTACATGAAAGTATGTGATCAGTTGATGGAAGTGCTTATGCTGCATAAAGGCATGGGCAAAGCGGAAGCGTTCGAAGAATCAGTACGTATGCTGGAAGCGGTTAAAATCCCTGAGGCACGTAAACGTATTACCATGTATCCACACGAATTTTCTGGCGGTATGCGTCAACGTGTGATGATTGCAATGGCTTTGCTATGTCGTCCAAAACTACTGATTGCTGATGAACCAACAACGGCGTTGGATGTAACCATTCAAGCGCAAATCATGGAATTGCTGAACGAGCTTAAAGATGAGTTCAATACAGCAATCATCATGATCACCCATGATTTGGGTGTCGTTGCCGGTTCTTGTGACAAAGTTCTAGTGATGTACGCTGGCCGTACCATGGAATACGGCACAGTAGATGAAATCTTCTACGAGCCTAGCCACCCTTATGCGGAAGGCCTGCTTAAAGCAATTCCTCGTTTGGATACCGAAGGTGAAATTCTGCCGACGATTCCAGGTAACCCACCTAACTTACTTCGCCTGCCAACAGGCTGTCCTTACCAAGATCGTTGTCATCGGGTAATGGACCGTTGTAAGCAAGAAGCACCAATTTTGCAGCCATTTGCGAAAGATCGTCAGCGTGCTTGTTTTTCTGACTGGGAGACTTGGACAAAATGAGTAAAGAATTACTATTAGATATTAAAAACCTTAAGGTTCACTTTAGCATTGCTGCCAAGTCTGCTTGGCCTTGGGCGAAACCATCAAACCTTAAAGCGGTTGATGGTGTGGATGTTCACCTTTACGAAGGTGAGACTCTGGGTGTAGTAGGGGAGTCTGGCTGTGGTAAGTCAACATTTGCACGCGCAATTATTGGCTTAGTTGAGGCAACTGAAGGCGAAGTTATGTGGTTAGGTCAAGACCTGACTAAGATGCAGGAAGTTAAGCGTCGTGAGACTCGTAAAGAGATTCAGATGATCTTCCAAGACCCACTAGCATCGCTTAACCCACGTATGTCAGTTGGAGACATCATTGCTGAACCTCTACAAACTTTCTATCCAGAGCTTTCTAAACAGGAAGTGAAAGATCGAGTTAAGGAGATGATGGCAAAGGTTGGTTTACTACCCAACGTGATCAACCGTTACCCACATGAATTCTCTGGTGGTCAGTGTCAACGTATCGGTATCGCGCGTGCACTTATCTTGAAACCTAAGATGATCATCTGTGATGAGCCAGTTTCTGCTCTGGATGTCTCTATCCAAGCTCAAGTTGTTAACCTTCTTATGGAACTACAGAAAGAGTTAGGTTTGTCTTTGGTATTCATCGCGCACGATTTGTCGGTTGTGAAACACATCTCTGACCGTGTATTGGTGATGTATTTAGGTAATGCTGTTGAGCTAGGGGAATCAGATGCCTTGTTCTCAGACCCTAAACACCCATATACCAAAGCATTGATGTCTGCAGTTCCGATTCCAGACCCACGCTTAGAGCGCAGCAAAACGATTCAGATGCTGGAGGGTGATCTCCCATCACCAATTAATCCACCATCAGGTTGTGTGTTCCGCACTCGTTGCCCTGAAGCAACCGAGGCCTGCGCGCAAACCAAGCCAACCATTCAAGGCGATGACGTACACGCAGTATCTTGCTTGCACGTACAAGTCTAGAACCCATTTAAAACGGTTCAGCCTGTGACAGGCTTAAGCGCAACTTTTTTATGAGTTGCGCTTTTTTTGTGTCCAAGGTTCCTCTAAAACAACCTCCTTCAAATAATTCGAACAACTAAGCCAACTTCTTCTAGTTTTGAAAAAGTGGGCTTTTTTTATACTAATACCAATCGTAGTAAATAACTGCTCATCCTAGCTTGTTAAAACGCTCGATAACGGCGTTAGAATTTTTGATTGTAGAATAACTACTAACAGAAAAATTCTCCCTTGTTCTCAAGCCTTTTCTCTGCGCTATTTCTGAACATTTACTTACTGTGATTGGTATAAAAAATTTTGGATGACAGAGGTTTGGATATGGGCAAGTTAGTTGAAGGTGTTTGGCACGATGTGTGGTACGACACCAAAGAAAGCGGTGGTAAGTTTGTTCGTGAAGATGCGGGCTTTCGCAGTTGGATCGAGAACAAAGCTGGTGCGCAGTTTGAGCCAGAAAGTGGTCGTTATCACCTATACGTATCGTTAGCTTGTCCTTGGGCGCACCGTACTCTTATCTTCAGAGAGCTAAAAGACCTAACCGATCACATTGACGTGACGGTCGTCTGCCCAGACATGATGAGTGAAGGGTGGCAAATGGGGCTACCTGAACCTCTATTCGGCCATACTCGTATGTACCAAATTTACACTCAAGCCAAGCCTGATTACTCAGGACGAGTAACGGTTCCAGTGCTATGGGATAAGAAAACCAACACCATAGTGAGCAACGAGTCGTCTGAAATTATCCGCATGTTCAACTCAGAATTTAATGAGTTAACAGGTAACACGGATGATTACTATCCGTGGGAGTTGGCAAAGAAGGTTGATGAGTGGAATGATTATATTTATCCGAACATCAACAACGGCGTTTATCGTACTGGCTTTGCAACCACACAAGAAGCTTATGAAGAAGCGTATGACGCGTTATTTGAGGCGTTAGACAAAGTCGACGCTCACCTTAGTGACCACCGTTATTTAGCGGGTAACGAGATTACAGAGGCAGATTGGCGCTTGTTTACCACTCTGGTTCGATTCGATGCGGTGTATGTTGGTCACTTTAAGTGTAACAAGCAGCGAATTTCAGACTACGTCCATATTCAGGGCTACTTAAAAGAGTTGTACCAAGTAGAGGGTATTAAAGAGACTACTGATTTCTACCATATTAAGCGTCACTACTACTACAGCCACACTGGCATTAATCCGACTCAAGTTGTGCCCAAAGGACCAGCATTAGATTTAGAGTCAGCCCATGGGCGAGGCTAGATTAATCTTAAAAGTATCAAATCACCTTAAGCGTTAGACATAAAAAAACCCTAGATAAGAATCTAGGGTTTTTTGCTTTCTACAAAAGAAAAATTAGTTAATCACTTTTTCTTCAGCTTGAGCTGCTTGGTCTGCTTGGATAGCCGTTAGAGCTACTGTGTAAACGATATCGTCTACTAGAGCGCCACGAGACAAGTCATTTACTGGCTTGCGCATACCTTGAAGCATTGGACCGATAGATACTAGGTCTGCTGAACGCTGTACAGCTTTGTAAGTCGTGTTACCCGTGTTTAGGTCTGGGAATACGAATACTGTCGCTTTACCTGCAACTGGAGAGTTAGGCGCTTTAGAAGCGGCTACGTTTTCCATGATTGCTGCGTCGTACTGAAGAGGACCGTCGATCACTAGATCAGGACGTTTCGCTTGAGCAAGTTTGGTTGCTTCACGTACTTTATCTACGTCTGCACCTTTACCAGATTCACCAGTAGAGTAAGAGATCATAGCAACGCGTGGGTCGATACCGAATGCCGCAGCAGAATCTGCAGATTGGATAGCGATTTCAGCAAGCTGTTCAGCTGTTGGATCTGGGTTGATCGCACAGTCACCGTATACAAGCACTTGATCAGGCAGAAGCATGAAGAAGATTGAAGATACGATAGAAGCATCAGGAGCCGTCTTGATGATCTGGAACGGAGGAACGATTGTGTTCGCCGTTGTGTGAACAGCACCAGAAACTAGGCCGTCAACTTCACCAGCTTCAAGCATCATAGTACCTAGGAATACTGAATCGTCTAGCTTCTCACGAGCGACAACTTCAGTCATACCTTTAGCGCCACGAAGTTCTACTAGACGAGCTACGTAGTTTTCGCGAACTGATGCAGAATCGATGATCTCAACGCCAGCGCCTAGTTCAACACCTTGTTGTGCAGCAACGCGACGAATTTCGTCTGGGTTACCAAGAAGCACACAAGTTGCGATACCGCGTTCAGCACAGATAGAAGCTGCTTTAACAGTACGTGGCTCATCACCTTCAGGAAGAACGATACGCTTAGCCGCTTTACGAGCAAATTCAGTTAACTGGTAACGGAATGCTGGTGGGCTTAGGCGACGAATGCCTTGAGTACCTTCAGATAGAGAATCAATCCAAGGGCCATCGATGTGGCTAGCAACGTGATCGTTAACGAACTCGATACGCTCTTTATCGTCTGCAGGTACTTCTAGGTTGAAGCTCTGTAGGTTAAGAGACGTCTGCCAAGTGTTACCTTGAGCCTTGAAGATCGGTAGACCTGAAGCGAATGCTGGTGCACAAAGGTTAGCAATGCTTTCTGGAATGTCGTAACCGCCAGTCAGTAGGATTGCGCCAATTTCAACACCGTTTTTCGCAGCAAGAGCCGCAGCAACGATAACGTCAGGACGGTCTGCAGAAGTTACTAGCAGTGAACCTGGTTTGAAGTGCTCAATCATGTGCGGTAGAGAACGTGCACAGAAAGTGATGCTCTTAATACGACGAGTTGAGATTTCACCTTCGTTAACGATTTCAGCGTTAAGGTGCTTAGCCATATCAACCGCACGAGTTGCGATTAGGTCGATGCTCCATGGCACGCAGCCAAGAACACGGATAGGGCTAGAATTGAAGATTTGCATTACTTCAAGGTTCGCTTGTTGAGCGCTATCTGCATCATCGAAGATTTCAGAAAGGTCAGGGCGAGTACGGCCAGCTTCATCAACAGGTGCATTCAGTTTGTTAATAATAACACCTGAGATGTTCTTGTTTTTAGTGCCGCCGAAGTTAGAACATGCTACTTCGATGTGCTCTTTAAGCTGAATAGGGTTGTATGTACCCGGAGTCGCAACGAATACGATCTCTGCGCCTAGTGTTTTAGCGATTTCCGCGTTCACTTGGTTAGCAAATGGGTGCTTACGAGTAGGTACTAGACCTTCGATAAGCGTGACTTCTGCATCTTTGTTGATCTTGTTGTATTGCTCAACAACAGACTCTAGAAGCTCGTCCATTTTTTCGCTACCGATCAAAGCTTCAGCTTTAGTCATTGCGATTGGCTCACCAATCTTAATGTCGCTGTTTGCGCTGATGATAGTAGACGTTAAATCAGGTTGGTTACCACCGCTGCGAGGTTGAGCGATTGGCTTGTAGAAAGAAACACTTACGCCCTTACGCTCCATAGCGCGAAGAACACCCATGCTAACACTAGTAAGACCAACACCAGCGCTTGTAGGGATAAGCATAATAGTACGGGACATTGACGAACACCTTTGACTATTGGAAATAAAAAAAGCTCAACTGCTATTCCCACCGATATTTAAATTGGGGTAGGAATAGAAGTTGAGCCCCATTTTCTTGATATGAAAAACTGACTAGCTTCGAGTGAAGCTAGTCAGGAAAATCAATTAAAGACCTGCTAGTTTCGCAGTGTCTTCAGCAATTACTAGCTCTTCATTAGTAGAGATAACCATTGCAGGGATACGGCTGTTAGCTGTAGTGATAGTACCTTCGCCGCCGAAACGTGCTTTAAGGTTAGCTTCGCTGTCAACTTCGATGCCGAAGATGCCTAGGCGGTTAAGAACCATTTCACGGATTGGGCCAGAGTTCTCGCCGATGCCGCCAGTGAAAGTGATTGCGTCTAGACGGCCTTCTAGAGTTGCAGTGTAACCAGCAACGTACTTAGCTAGACGGTGACAGAACACGTCCATTGCACGAGTTGCTTCTTCTTTCTCACCGTAGTTGTCTTCAACGAAACGACAGTCAGAAGTCACTTCAGTTAGACCAGCTAGGCCAGACTCTTTAGTTAGCATGTTGTTGATTTCTTCAACAGAGTAACCAAGAGCGTCGTGTAGATGGAAGATGATCGCAGGATCTAGGTCACCACAACGAGTACCCATTACTAGACCTTCAAGAGGAGTAAGACCCATAGAAGTATCTACAGATTGACCGTTCTTGATAGCACATACAGATGCGCCGTTACCTAGGTGACAGTTGATGATGTTAACTTCTTCAACTGGCTTGTTTAGTAGACCAGCAACTTCACGAGTAATGAACAGGTGAGAAGTACCGTGCATGCCGTAACGACGGATGCCGTGCTCTTTGTACAGGTTGTACGGTAGAGCGTATAGGTAAGACTCAGAAGGCATTGTTTGGTGGAACGCAGTGTCAAATACAGCAACGTTTTGTAGACCAGGGAAGTTCTGTTGAGCCGCTTCGATACCGATAAGGTGAGCTGGGTTATGAAGAGGTGCGAAAGTCGCAGCGTCTTGAATACCCTTAAGAACTTCATCAGTGATAAGTGCAGAAGAAGTGAACTGCTCGCCACCGTGTACGATACGGTGACCGATAGCGCCAAGGTTAGCTTTAAGCTCAGGCTTAGAAGCAAGAATAGTTTCTACCATGAAAGATAGTGCTTCTACGTGAGCTGCGCCCGCGCCTAGTTGTGCTTCATGCTTGCCGTCAAGTTTCCACTTCATACGAGCTTCTGGAAGACCAAGACACTCAGCAAGACCAGTTAGGTGCTCAGCACCTGTTTCTGCATCAACAACAGCAAATTTAAGAGAAGAACTACCACAGTTTAAAACTAAAACTAGCTTAGACATTAATGACTACCTGTTTATTTTTCTGATCGAAATCAGTTAAGGATGAAAATTAATCTCAAGAATAGTCGAAGCACATAGGCTTGCGTACTAACCTTGGTCAAAAAAACGTTAATTTCCGTATTAAAGTGAAAGCGCACTTTTTCAGAAAAAGAGGCTTTTGCATTCCTTGCAGAAGTCGTCTCAAAGTTGCTTAAATTGTAAATAAGGGCAACAATGAGATTGAGGTCTGCAAATAATAGCGATATTGTGCAAATATAACAAAAAAATTTGAAAGAATATTATTTTTCGTCAAATTTTTGTGTTTTTAGTTGATGATTTCAACTTTTTTTTAATGGGAGACTCATATGAGTAATAGAGTTGGTTTAGCGAGCAGTTTAAAAGATGGCCAAAAGTACATGGATCTCTGGCCTGTTCGAAAAGAGTTAAACGCTATCTTCCCTGAACAGCGCATCATTAAAGCCACGCGTTTTGGTGTGAAAGTGATGCCAGCGATAGCTGCTATTAGTATTCTGACACAAATGGTCTTCAACAATTATAATGCGATGCCGCAAGCTGTGGTTATGGCGTTGTTTGCGATTAGCTTGCCACTTCAAGGCATGTGGTGGTTAGGTAACCGTTCGAACACTCAATTACCGCCAGCATTGGTTTCTTGGTATCGAGAGTTGCACGAGAAGATCAGCGAAACTGGTTTTGCATTGGAACCAATGAAACCACGCCCTCGTTACAAAGAGTTGGCGATCATTTTGAATCGCGCATTTCGTCAGCTAGACAAATCTTCAATGGAACGTTGGTTCTAGCAGGTCGTCTTATCTCTCCCTCTAGTCTGAGAACAGTCATACATCATCGATAACTCGTTCTCAGATTTGCTCCTCCCTTCTAATCGTTTCACTTGTCTTTTATTCACTGAGCCTTCCCTTTATCCACATAGCCTTGCCTTTATTTGCCGTGCTTATCTTGTATTCATTGAGTTTCTTACCTTTTAAATTAAACAAACCCGCTTATCCCCGCATAATTCGAACCTTGTTGTATTTTTGTTAAATATCACTTCAAGTTATCAATGGTTACTGGTAATAATGTCAATAGTGATTTTTGATGTTGTTCTCTTCGAGCGAGTAATAACGAGTAGAGCTTGATTTAGGGAGCGATAATGAGTTCTGTAAGAAAGGTATTGGCAGCGGTTTTAAGCTGTCTGTTGTTGCTATGGACTGGCAATGTAGTGGCGAACGTCGCCAAAGTGTCGGTTTCACAAGTTGTCGACCATCCAGATCTGAATGCGACGCGTCTAGGGCTTCTTGAAGGGTTAAGAGCCAAAGGTTACGAACCGGGAAAAAATTTAGAATTCTCCTATGAAATGGCTGATGGTAACCCCGCTCAGGCAGCAAAAATTGCCAGAGAACTAGTCAGCGAAAACCCTCATGTCTTAGTTGGCATCGCGACACCGACTTCGCAAGCTTTGGTTTCTGCGACTCGCTCAATACCGATTGTATTTACCGCGGTTACTGACCCTATCGGTGCAAGGCTTGTTAAACAATTGGATAAACCGGGACGAAATGTCACGGGCCTTTCTGACTTATCACCTATTTCCCAGCACGTATCTCTTATTAAAGAATTACTCCCTAATGCGGATTCAATCGGAGTGGTTTATAACCCCGCCGAGGCAAATGCTGTCGCGTTAGTTGGGCTATTAAAGAAGTCGGCACGAGATTTTGGTTTTACTCTGCACACTGAAAAAGCGCTAACCATCGATGATGTAGAATCAAAAACCGAATCCATTGCTAAGAAGTCTGATGTTATTTACGCATTGACAGATAACACTGTTGCAAGTGGTATCGAAGGGCTTATAGAAGCTGCGAACCGGGCTGGAACGCCAGTGGTTGCCGGAGCGACGTCTTATGTGGGTAAGGGGGCGATAGCTGGCTTAGGTCTAGACTACTATGATGTTGGGGTGCAAACCGCCGATTATGTGGCTGCTATTCTGAACGGACAAAAACCGGGGAAGCTGAGTGTCAAAACTGCACAGAGTTCGCAACTGGTTGTGAATTTGGATGCTGCTCGTGAGCTTGGTGTTACATTGCCTCAATCTGTGATTGATCGTGCGATAGTTAGCCGTTGATGGAGTAATTGAAAATTGGATCTCCTCTTGAAAAATGATCGATTCATTTGATCATTTTGAGAGAAATCGACTTACTGTAAACAAAGTGGATCTACAAAGCGTGATCTACTTTGACTGATGTTATTTTTCTCGTTGTGGTCAAAGAAATTTTTCATATCTTAAGCAAATTAAATATTGCTCGAGAACCGCTATGAAACCTTTTATCTTTCATGCTCAAACCTCCGATTACTTCCACGAAAAAGAGGGTGTGCTAACCGTAACATTAGTGTCTGAACGCACTGACTGGAATAAGGTTCAGTTGAGGCATGAGCCAGATAACGAAGAGTATCTACTCGACATGGTGCAAGTTGGTACTGAAGGGCGGTTGACGCTGTGGCAAGCCTCTTTTCCTGCGAATACAGACAGAAACGTTACGCACTATGCGTTCAAGCTTGTCGATTCAAAAGGACAGTATTGGCTTGATGCTAAGGGCGTCCATAGCCGCGTTGCGAGTCGTGAGTTTCACTTTAAGTTTAATACCCAACATCGCCCACCATCATGGGTGTCGGAGCAGGTATTTTATCAAATCTTCCCTGAGCGATTTTGCAACGGAAATCCGAGTATCAGTGTCAAAGCGGGCGAGTATCGCTTAAAAGAAGATACCTTAGATGTCGTAGTGAAAGAATGGGGCGAGCCTGTCGAAGGACACAATGGAACGGGCGCCGCAGAGTTCTTTGGTGGTGACCTAGCGGGTATTCATAGCAAGTTAGATTACCTGCAAGATCTAGGCATCACCGCGTTGTATCTCAACCCCATTTTTCAGTCACCGAGCAACCATAAATACGACACAACCGATTACTACAATGTCGACTCCCATTTCGGGACCAATGATGAGTTCTCTGCACTTTCAAAAGACATTCACACGCGTGATATGAGAATCGTTCTGGATGCGGTATTTAATCATACTTCGGTTGAGCACCCTTGGTTTGATAAACTGAAAGCCACTGACTCCGGTGCATATGACAACCCAGGTTCGGCATTTCATGACTATTATTTTTTCGACCCCGAAAACACTCAGCAATACGTTAGTTGGAAAAATATTAGCTCACTTCCAGTCTTAAACTTCTCCAATGTTTCCGTGCGAGAACATATATACCAGTCACAAGACTCTGTGATTAAGCACTGGTTAAAAGCACCTTATAACATCGATGGCTGGCGCTTCGATGTGATTCATATGTTAGGTGAAGGGGAGGGAGCCTATAACAACGCACATTATGTGAAAGCATTCCGTGACTCAGCAAAAGCAGAGAACCCTGAAGCCTACATCTTGGGAGAGCACTTCTTCGAGGCCACATCATGGTTACAGGGAGAGCAAGAAGACGGGTCGATGAACTATTATGGATTTGCTCACCCAGTTCGTGCGCTATTGGCAAAGCAAGACATCGCGTATGAGCCGATTGATATTGATATGTTGGCTTTTTCTGATTGGTTAGCTGAAGCGAGAGCTAAGGTTCCTTGGTTGAATCAATTATCGCAGCTAAATCAACTGGACAGTCATGATACGGCTCGACTGCTAACACTTCTAAATGGTGACCAAGCTAAGCAAAAACTGGCGCTGACGTTACTGTTTACTTATGTCGGAACTCCATGTTTGTACTATGGGACAGAAGTGGGATTAGAAGGTGGTCAAGACCCAGACAATCGAAGGTGCTTCCCGTGGGATAAAGAAGATACTTCGCATTGGTTCCCTTTCCATCAAGCGTTGATAAAACTAAGAACAGAACGCCGCAGCTTACAAAGTGGTGCTTACCTAGAGTTATATTGTGATGCTGAGACGTTAGTGTTTACTCGTTGCCTTAGGGGGGAAAAGACACTGGTTGTGCTCAACCTATCTCAAGGTGAAAAAGTGTTGTCTTTACCTATGTGGATGCTCGGACAAGAACAAGGAGAGTTGGTTAATTTGCAAGGCAAGGAGAAGAGCTTTCCGATTGCTAACGGTGCCGTTGATATTCTTGTTCCAGCGATGCAAGCGAAGATTTTTGATGTGGTAAATCTTTGAATTTTAAAACGACTTAAACAATTTCATCTAACCCTGCTCAATGCAGGGTTAGTTTTTTAAAGGAGTCGATTGTTCAATGATACGGCCTGATTCATATCAACTTACACTCTTTTACCTCGAGGAAAATGTCCATTAATGTAATAATATTAATGGAGTAAATGAAAACAGCTGATCGCTAAGAGCACATTATATGAAAGTAAACAGGCACTTTAGCCTTACCTTTGTCTTCGGGTTTCCCGCAGTGATCGCCGCGATGCTACTTGGCCTAATAGGAAAGAACCACTTTGACGCGGTAGAAAAAGACATCTGCAGCGAATTCAACCGTATTGAAGATGTGTTCAAAGGAACCACTAAAGTTGTCACCGCCTTAGACTACAGTTTCTCAAATTACTACAAATCCGGTAATCCTCTTTTCCTCGACCACAACAAGCAAGTGGTTGATGGTCTTTGCCGTATTTGGCCTATCGATAGCCTGCTTCTTGCCGATGGCAAAACTACCGACATTCCTTCCGTTGATATTGATTATATGCTGGTCGGTGAAGAATCTTTGTGTACAGAAACCAGCGGTACCTATAAAAGTGCTTCCGAGAAAATAGCTCTAGCACCTATTCTTTCATTTCTCTCTCAACTTGATGAATTCCACAATGGTGTGCATTTTATTGATAAACGCGGATACGTTATTTCGTCACCGGAAGATTTTGCTAAAGGGCTAGGAAAGGAATTACTTTCGACCATCAAAAGCCGTCCATATTGGCAAAGAACCGCTAACAACCCAGATCTACTGACTTTATCTGGCCCTGCATATCGGTTTGACTCCCTTGACCGAATTATTAGTATGACGATTCCCGTGTTCCATCAAGGAGTGCACCAAGGGATGCTCTCAGTAGATATTGATGCTGACAGGTTACTCGCGAGCTCTAATGAGCACCTAGCGGGTCGGATCGATATTATTGATACGACTTTAGCTAACCCGATTGATACGGCCACGTTCTATCACGAGATTAAGCTAGAAGGGGTCGCGTCTCATCATGCGATGTACTACGAGTTGGATCTTGCTAACGAAGTGGAGCACTTTTTCGTTTATGAAAAAGACAGCCTAATCGTCGCTATTATCGTGTATCTGTTCTCGGTTACGATTTTCTTTTATGTTAACTCCAATATTGAACGTGGTTACTTCAAAGAACTAGCAGCTAAAGACCCAATGACCGGGTTATTGAATCGACGAGGCTTAGAAGCGTTCTGGCGCAGCGTAGAGCACGATCAACTGTTTGCCTTAACGGTATTTGATATAGACGATTTTAAGTCAATTAACGATACTCATGGTCACGATAAAGGTGATGATGTGATTCGTTATATGTCACGTCAAATTAGTAACAGTGTTCGAAGTAGTGATGTGGCAGCACGGTTTGGCGGAGAAGAGTTTGTCGTTTATATGAAAGGCGATGATCGTGAGACGCTGATAAGGACACTAGAACGTGTAAAAAATGCGGTCTGCGCGAACTCGGCCGACATTGTTCCTAATGGATTTACGGTATCTGGCGGTGTTTGTATTGTTGAAACAGAGCAAAACAAGCTTAACTTTGAAGAGATATTTAAATACGCCGATGAAAAACTGTACGTGGCTAAGACGACGGGTAAAGACCGGATCGTATTTTAGCCACGCTATGAGGTTCAATATCGCGATAAGGGGGAACTAACTCAAACGGGGTGGTGGTATTCTTCTTGATAACGTTGAAGGCGCTCTACAATAGGTGGCGCTTTTTTGAAAGTACGAATTTCTTTAAATAGTTCGCTCGCTTCAGGGTAGCCTTTACTTAAATAGACAAACCATTGTTTCACTCTATTGGGGTAGTACATGCCTTTATCCCCTTTAATTTGAAACTCGGAATAGCGCAGTAAAAGTGCGATTACTTTGTCCCATGGCATTTTCTGGTGGTTGTGCTTAACAACGTTGCCAAGGTTTGGAATATTAAAAGCGCCGCGGCAGACCATCAATGAATCAACACCTGTAGCTTCTATGCAATCTTGACCATCTTGGTAGTTCCAGATTTCCCCATTAGCAATCAACGGCAGAGAGGTTTTCTCTCTTATTTGATTGATGTAATCCCATTTGATTTCACTGGCTTTATAGCCGCCAACTTTGGTTCTTGCATGCACAGTGAGTTCGTCAGCTTTTGCTTGCTCGATAGCGTCGACAATTTCAAAGCACTCTTCCGGGTGCTCCCAACCCAATCGGATTTTTGCGGACACGGGAATGTGCGCAGGGACAGCTTCTCGACAGGCGTTCACCACTTGATAGATGAGCTCTGGCTCTTTTAGCAGTGAAGCCCCACCATTACTTTTGTTTACCGCTTTTGCTGGGCACCCAAAATTAAGATCAATGCCTTTAGCGCCTAAGTTTGCCGCTTGAAAAGCATTTTCGGCCATCCAGTTCGGGTGTTGCCCTAGAAGTTGCAGATGGATTGGCACACCTGCCATGGTTTGAGAGCCTTGATGCAGCTCTGGGCAAATACGGTGGAACACATGCGGAGGAAGAAGTTGATCAACGACGCGCACAAACTCTGTCACACAGAGATCGTAATCATTGATCTCTGTAAGAATCTCACGCATTAGGTGGTCTAGTACGCCCTCCATAGGGCCAAGTATTACTCGCATGCTGCTTTACCGAAACTGAGTGAACCGAAAAATTCGAGGCGTGATTGTACGGTTTGCTTACAGGATTGTCACTATGAGTATGGTTTACCTGTCTTGAGTGCTCGCTACTCGGCTTGATGATGGTTTATCGCTTAATAGCGACATCTTGGGGAGTATGGCGTTATAATATCGAAAATGCCCCAATATTCAGAGCTTTCATGACATATCAATTATTAAGCCTACCGGAATCAATCACTGACATTACTCCACAGTTCATTGAAGGTTCAATCCTTGCTTCCAACTTAGCGACCAAACCACTCGATCCAGAAGAATGGCTAGCTATCGTTGCACCTGAAACAGGTAAAGAGCTTGTAACAATCGTGACGGAACAGATTAATCGCCAGCACAACCTGATTCAGCGTAGTGAATACTTACTGACAGGCGTACTTGTTGATGGTGACTTTAACGAACAATTCGCGGATTTCGCTGAAGGCTTCATGATGGTTTGGCCAACAGTGGAAAAGCAGTGGCAAAGTGTGACTGTCGCGGATGGTACTCTGCGTATGCTGCAAGCACTCCTAACAACCTTGATGCTTGGGATTGATGAACAACAAACTCAGCAACAAATGGTTGCGGCCGGGCTCGAGAATCCACCAGCGCTTGCCGATTTAATCGATCAGATAGATCTGATGATTTCAGAGGTTGCAATGGCGGCTGATGAGGCGATGCTGGGTAATAAGTCACAGAGTGTGAACCCATTTAAAGATATCGGTCGAAACGACCCTTGCCCATGTGAAAGCGGCAAAAAGTTTAAACAATGCTGTGGCAAAAACAGTTAATCACGGCTTGTTGAGTAACTCAGCTTGAGTGACAGACTTTCTTTAAATGATAAAAATCTTAAGCGATAAAAAAGTCGACCTTGTGGTCGACTTTTTTGTTGTTCTAATTTAGATGATCTAGTGTTAATCGTTTTTCGATTTTACAAATTGAGATATAACCACAAAACCGAAAGCAACCAAGTTACCCGCAAAGATAATCACTAGCCATTGAGGCATTGAAAGCTCTAAGAACTGCCATACCACCTTGCTACAGTCACCGTAAGCTTCAAACATCCACGGAGCCCATTGGTTTAAAGGTGCCCAGCTAGGGAAAGTAACGAATAAATCACAGGTTGCGAAAGGAGACGGATTAAACTGGTAATCGACGTGCTCTAAAGCCAATGTCAAACCTTTGTAGGCGCCAAATCCCCAACCAGCAAGGCCTAACCAACGTGATATCGGGTTATTCGGAGCAATAGCACCAATCATTGCAGCGACACCGATAGCAAGCATAGCAACGCGCTCATAGATGCACATCACACAAGGGCCAAGCATCATCACGTGTTGAAAGAAGAGAGCGCATGCTTCAAAAAAGACAATAAAAGCCAGCAGTAAAAGCCAAGATAAACGTCCCTTAGAGAAGTCTTTGAGCATTGCAAAAAAGTTCACGAATTTAATCCCGTCTATAAAATAAAAAAGCTCTGAATACTCAGAGCTTTTTATCTTGGATAAGTTTCCTAATCAACTAATATTTTTGATTAGTTAGATACACTTATTGTGTTTCGCAACACAATATCGGATTAGTGACCACCAGAGATAACTGGAGCGACAACCTCACCAGTACGCTGAATGATCCAACCTGCATCGTAGAACCAAGCGGTCATCGGCTCAACAAAGAACACGATACCAGCAAGGCCAACAAGAGCCAGTACGATAGTATATGGCAAAGCCATGATAACCATGCGGCCGTAAGACAGTCTAATTAACGGGGCAAGTGCCGATGTTAATAAGAATAGGAATGCGGCTTGACCGTTTGGCGTAGCAACAGAAGGTAGGTTAGTACCTGTGTTGATAGCAACAGCAAGTAGGTCAAATTGGTCACGAGTGATGATGCCTTCAACCAGTGCAGTTTTCACTTCGTTGATGTAAACCGTACCCACAAACACGTTATCTGACACCATCGATAAGATACCGTTGGCCACATAGAACAGTGCGAGCTGTGCGCCTTTATCTTCAACGTGAAGTACTGCATCGATCACTGGCTTAAACAGTCCCTGGTCAATGATTACAGCAACGACAGCGAAAAAGACAGCAAGAAGTGCAGTAAATGGTAGCGCTTCTTCAAAGGCTTTACCCATTGAGTGCTCTTCAATTACACCAGTAAACGCCGTTGCTAAGATGATAACTGAAAGGCCAATCAAACCGACTTCAGCGACGTGAAGCGCAAGGCCTACGATAAGCCAAACTGCGATTGCACTTTGAACCCATAGTTTTGCTACGTCTTGTTTTGTACGGTTTGAGCGTTCTTTGTTGTCAAATTCAACTAAGATTTGGCGAACGTTATTTGGCAGTTTTGCACCGTAGCCAAATACTTTAAATTTCTCTACAAGTGCACAAGTGATAATGCCGCAGATGAATACAGGCAATGTTACTGGCAACATACGGATGATAAATTCACCGAATTCCCAGCCTGCTTGCTTAGCAATCACTAAGTTTTGCGGTTCGCCTACCATGGTCATTACACCACCGAGTGCAGTACCCACACCAGCGTGCATAAGTAGTGAGCGTAGGAAAGCACGGTAGTTTTCTAAATCGTCACGTGTAAGCTCAGAGATCTCTTCATCATGAGTATGATCGTGCGCTGACGTTGTGCCCTTACCTGATGCGACCTTGTGGTAGATAGAATAGAAGCCAACTGCAACGCTGATTACAACGGCGATTACCGTTAGTGCGTCTAGGAATGCTGATAAGAAAGCAGCAGCGATACAGAAAGCGACAGAGAGTAGGACTTTGGATTGAATGCCAAGCAGGATCTTCGTGAAAATGAACAAAAGCAGTTCTTTCATGAAATAGATGCCAGCAACCATGAATACTAATAAGAGTAAAACTGGAAGGTTTGCTTGTAGCTCATGATAAACCATTTCGGGTTTGGTCATGCCAATGGCAACCGCTTGAATTGCCAATAAACCACCCGGTTGAAGAGGGTAGCATTTTAGAGCCATAGCTAGAGTGAAAATAAACTCAACCACTAATAGCCAGCCCGCAACAAATGGGTCAACTAGGAAGAAAACAAACGGGTTGATGATTAAAAAGGAAATGATGGCAAGTTTATACCAATCAGGAGCCTTACCAAGGAAGTTCTTGATAAAAGCGTTTCCGAGAGACATCGGCATGTTAATACTCTTTTATGTTGATTATGAATAGATAAGCAATACAACATTTGAGAATCGAGCTATAGAGGTTGTTAAAAACTATAACTAACAGTGACTTAGAAAAACTACATTCCATGTAATGTTCTGTGGTCTTGCCAAGTCACTCCCTTAGAAACTCAAGCACTGCTAATTTTTGAGCGCAACTCTACTCTTAGATAACATTTAGTCAACAGGAAAACCCCTGTAGCCCTAAAAATACCTCTTTTTTGTTGAGAAACGCGATCAAAGTAGCGCAAGCATACCACTTAAAATGTGATAAAAACCGACTAGAATCAATATTTCAGCGAAATGATTGAAATTAACAGAATAACGACGGTTTATATATGATTATTACAACTTAATATTGCAAATTAATAACTTTGAAATTATGACCAATCTCATTGATTTTAAAGAAAATTTGTTGTGTTAATGGTTTGTTGGAATGGTGGTTTATCGTAGCTTGCATTTCAAACCTAGGGTGCAAACGTGTGCTGAACTTTAGAGTTTTAACTCTACTGGTGTTTTAGAGGAGTAAAATTTTTGAGGGTGTTTCCGCTGGGTGTGAACTAGTGGTATGATGAGTAAATTAGAACAGAATAATTAAATTGGATTGAAGTGTAGATGGTCATTAAGGCTAAAAGCCCGGCAGGATTTGCAGAAAAGTATATCATTGAAAGTATTTGGAATGGCCGTTTTGCTCCAGGTTCTATCTTGCCCGCAGAGCGTGAGCTTTCTGAGCTGATTGGTGTTACACGTACTACGCTTCGTGAAGTACTTCAGCGTCTTGCTCGTGATGGTTGGTTGACAATCCAACACGGTAAGCCAACTAAAGTTAACCAGTTTATGGAAACATCAGGTCTTCATATTCTTGATACATTAATGACGTTGGATGTTGATAACGCAAGCAAAATGGTAGAAGACTTACTTGCTGCACGTACCAATATCAGCCCTATTTTTATGCGTTATGCATTTAAAGCAAATAAAGAAGCTTCTGAGCGTACGATTACTAACGTGATTGAATCTTGTGAAGCTTTACTTGCGGCACCGACATGGGATGAATTCTTAGAGTCTTCCCCGTACGCTGACAAGATTAAACAATCAGTGAAAGAAGACGCAGAAAAAGATGAAGCGAAGCGTCAAACGATCTTAGTTGCTAAAACTTTTAACTTCTACGATTACATGCTTTTCCAACGTTTAGCATTCCATTCAGGTAACCAAATTTATGGTCTGATCTTCAACGGTGTTCGTAAATTGTACGATCGTGTTGGCAGCTACTACTTCTCTAACCCAGAAGCTCGTCGCTTAGCCATGGAGTTCTACAAAGACTTGTTTGTTATTTGTGAAAGTGGTGAGCGTGAAAACTTGCCACTTGTGATTCGTAACTACGGTATCGCAAGCGCACAG
>NZ_CAWPOA010000031.1:626281-638623 GCF_963889365.1 Vibrio sp. OPT20
ATTTGGAACGAGATGAAAACAACGTTACCAACAAACTTTACTGAAGACGACAGCTAAGTCTTTTCATTAAAGTCCTGTTAGGTTGGTTTACTTATTAAGTAAACGACGTAAAGAAAACGAAAAAGCGGCGAGATAATCAAATTATCTCGCCGCTTTTTATTTATCGATAGTTGGTGAAAACTTATCAATAGGCAGTAACTTACCCTGCAAACTCTTCTGAGTCTGGACGGTTAGTAAATTGCACGCCATTTAGAAAATCGCAAAGTAGTTGGTCTTCACATACTTTGTAGTTCTTGTTCTCTGGCTTACGGAAGTAGGCACCAATTTCGTACTTACTTAGGCTGATGCCTACCACTTCTAATATATCTAATACATCTTCTGCTTTCATGTTCAACGCAATACGCAGCTTCATGAAAATCATGTTGTTAGTCAAAGCAACTTCAGGTTTAGGCTGAACACCCTCTTTTTTGCCACGCTTAAGGTTGATAAAACCATTTAGGAATACCGCTAACTCTTTATCTTTCATCGTAGAGCATGACTTGTCGTTGTCGTCTTTTAGCCAGTTGATCACTTGGTCATGAGCAACGGTCACATCAGCTTGCTCGATAGCTTTAATGATCTGTGCATTTTTAAGGTTTAGCGCGTGTTGAATACGACGCAAGATTTCGTTGTTAGTCACTGGGGATTCCTAAAAAGGGTTTGGAGAGTAAAGAGGTGTTGGTTAGCCCGTTATCGTCGACAAACCAATTTCTACTCTACATAGCATAGTTGACGGCGACTCTAACAGAGAACGCTTATTTTCGGTAGATATAAAAAATCCCCAATGCTGATTAACTCTTTCAAGTTAAAAATGCATTAGGGATTTCGCTATGAGTGCTTGTTATCTGACTGAAGCCAGAATTACATTACACGCATACCAGGTTGAGCACCTTCGTGTGGCTCAAGGATCCACAGGTCGCTGCCGCCAGGGCCCGCTGCCAGGATCATGCCTTCAGACATACCAAACTTCATCTTACGAGGTTTTAGGTTTGCAACCATTACGGTTAGCTTGCCTTCTAGCTCTTCAGGTTTGTATGCTGACTTGATGCCAGAGAATACTTGGCGAGTTTCACCACCGATGTCCAGTTGGAACTTCAGTAGTTTGTTCGCTTTTGGTACTTCTTCACATGAGATAATACGAGCAATACGCATATCGACTGCTGCAAAGGCATCGAACTCAATCTCGTCTGCGATTGGCTCTTTGTCTAGCTCAGTTTGGCTTGCTTGCTCTTTTTCAGCTTCTGCTTTTTCTTTCGCAGCTGCTTCTACGGCTGCATCTTCTTTAGAAGACTCGATCATTGCTTCCACTTTCTTCGGATCTATACGGCTAAACAGCGCTTTGAACTTAGTGATTTCGTGATCAGTTAGCGGTGTAGCAATCGCTTCCCACGTTAGCTCTTCGTTTAGGAAAGCCTCAGTGCGCGTCGCAAGCTCTGGCATAACTGGTTTCAGGTAAGCCATTAGCACGCGGAATAGGTTAATACCGACAGAAGAAACTTCTTGAAGCTCTTTCTCTTTGCCTTCTTCTTTCGCAAGAACCCAAGGTGCTTTTTCGTCAATGTACTGGTTAGCTTTATCTGCTAGTGCAGTAATTTCACGGATAGCGCGGCTGAACTCACGAGTTTCGTATAGCTGACCGATACGCTCAGCAGCAGCAACGAATTCGTTGTATAGCTCAGGTTCTGCAAATTCAGCAGCAAGTTTGCCTTCAAAACGTTTCGTGATGAAGCCAGCGTTACGAGACGCTAGGTTAACAATCTTGTTTACGACGTCAGCGTTTACACGTTGAGTGAAGTCTTCAAGGTTAAGGTCAAGGTCATCAATACGGCTGTTTAGTTTCGCAGCGTAGTAGTAGCGTAGACACTCAGGGTCTAGGTGGTTTAAGTAAGTGCTTGCTTTGATGAATGTGCCTTTCGACTTAGACATCTTCGCACCGTTCACCGTTACGTAGCCGTGTACGAATACGTTGTTTGGCTTACGGAAACCAGCGCCTTCTAGCATTGCAGGCCAGAATAGGCTGTGGAAGTAAACGATGTCTTTACCGATGAAGTGGTAAAGCTCAGTTGTGCTGTCTTTCTTCCAGTATTCGTCAAAGTTTAGATCGTCACGCTTGTCACATAGGTTCTTGAAAGAAGCCATGTAGCCAACAGGAGCGTCTAGCCATACGTAGAAGAATTTGTTTTTCTCGCCTGGGATTTCGAAGCCGAAGTAAGGTGCATCACGTGAGATATCCCACTGTTGCAGACCAGACTCGAACCATTCCTGCATTTTGTTTGCAGTTTCATTCTGTAGAGAGCCAGAACGAGTCCACTCTTTAAGCATGCTTTCGAACTGAGGTAGGTCGAAGAAGAAGTGCTCAGAATCTTTCATTACTGGAGTTGCGCCAGAAACCGCTGATTTAGGGTTAATTAGCTCAGTTGGGCTGTATGTCTCACCACAGTTATCACAGTTATCACCATACTGGTCTTCTGACTTACACTTAGGGCAAGTACCTTTTACGAAGCGGTCTGGTAGGAACATCTCTTTCTCAGGATCGAAAAGCTGAGAAATAGTACGGCTAGAAATGAAGCCGTTCTTTTTAAGTTCTAGATAGATGTGAGAAGCCAGTTCACGGTTCTCTTCGCTATGTGTGCTGTGGTAGTTATCAAAGCTGATATCAAAGCCAGCGAAGTCTTTTTGGTGCTCTTCACTAACAGCAGCGATCATCTCTTCTGGCGTGATACCCATCTGTTGAGCTTTAAGCATAATTGGCGTGCCGTGAGCATCGTCAGCACAGATGAAGTTTACAGTGTTGCCACGTAGACGCTGGTATCGAACCCAGATATCAGCTTGGATATGCTCAAGCATATGGCCAAGGTGAATAGAGCCGTTAGCGTACGGAAGCGCACAAGTTACCAAAAGTTGTCTTGGATCAGTTGCCATACTTAATAATTCGCTTTTTTGATAGGTATAAATTTTGAGAGGTAATACTACTTTATAACGTGTGATACGCCAAGGTATCAGACAAAGGATTCCCCTAGTTTTTTAGGGGTTCAGTCTTCATCTCGTGGGTGATAGCATAAATAAAAAAAGGAGCCCCAATGCGTAACTTTACTTCTAAGCAAGATTTCTGTTCATGGTTGAATGAGTTCGAGTCACCAATCCTCATCCCAGAGTGGGCGCTACACCAAAATATTGTATCGGTTGATCCGCGTGGGTCATTTGTCATTACCTTGCCTTTTGCAGCTAATCAGCTCGCGGTTGAATTGGAACAGTGGATCCACTCCCAGATTGAACAACAGCTTGTCAGCGTTTTTCAGTTTGAAGTAAAAGTGAAGCCGTCTGCGCTAGAAACTACAGTCGCAACACCATTGAAAGGCGTTAAGAACATTATCGCCGTGACGTCGGCAAAGGGTGGGGTGGGCAAATCGACAACTTCGGTAAACCTTGCGCTTGCGTTATCTAAGTCAGGTTCAAAAGTGGGCTTGTTGGATGCGGATATCTATGGTCCATCTGTGCCTATGATGCTCGGTCAACTGGATGCAAAGCCAGAAGTACAGAACAACAAATGGATGATGCCAATCGAGGCGCATGGCATTTTTACTCATTCTATTGGCTATCTTGTGTCGAAAGATGATGCTGCAATCTGGCGTGGCCCAATGGCAGCGAAGGCTTTAGGTCAGCTTGTTAACGAAACCGTATGGCCAGAGTTGGATTATCTTGTTATCGACATGCCACCGGGCACAGGTGATATTCAGCTAACGCTTTCACAGCAGATCCCAGTCACGGGCGCGGTAGTCGTGACGACTCCTCAAGACTTGGCTTTAGCCGATGCACGTAAAGGTGTAGCGATGTTCGATAAAGTGAGCGTGCCAGTTGCAGGCTTAGTGGAAAACATGAGCTACCATATTTGTAGTCACTGTGGCGAAAAAGAGCATATCTTCGGTGCTGGTGGTGCAGAAGCCATGTCGGAAGAGTTCTTCCTCGATATTTTGGCGCAAATCCCACTGCATATTGATGTACGAGAAGACATTGACGCGGGTTGCCCAACGGTTATACGTCGCCCGGACAGCGAACACACTCGTCTTTACCTAGAATTGGCTGAAAATGTGGCTGCGAAAATGTTCTGGACGGGAAAAGCGAGACCGGAAGCGATCAACTTTTCTATGGTTGATTAGAGTAGATAAGTCTTAAGGCCGTATAAATAATGTTTGGGTGAGATAAATACCTTTTGTATTTGGCTAAAGAGCCGTTGGGTTTGTGCAAATAGTTGTACGCCAGTTATTCGAAAGCAAACGATTGTATTCATTTAATGTATAGATAACATCAATTTGACTGCAATTAGCAAGAATGGCGACTAGAATCTATGTTGTTTAGCCCCTATAATCAGGCGGTTTATCTCTTCCCACCACCAAACCATATCGGGTGCAAAATTAATGTCTGATAATAATCAATGTGTCATCGTAGGTATCGCTGGCGCTTCAGCATCAGGAAAAAGTCTGATTGCTAGTACAATTTATAATGAGTTGCGCGAGAAAGTAGGCGACCATCAAATTGGTGTTATCACGGAAGATTGCTACTACAGCGACCAAAGCCACTTGAGTATGGAAGAGCGTGTTAAAACTAACTACGATCACCCAAATGCACTGGATCATGATCTATTATGTGAACACCTACAGCAGCTAATGAGTGGCAATGCGGTAGAAGTTCCTGAATACAGCTACACAGAACACACACGTACTTCTGAAACGACTACACTTACACCTAAGAAAGTGATCATATTAGAAGGTATTCTGCTTCTAACAGACCCGCGTCTTCGTAAACTAATGCACGCAAGCGTGTTTATGGATACACCGTTAGATATTTGTCTACTACGCCGTGTTAAACGTGATGTAGAAGAACGTGGTCGTACAATGGACACGGTACTTAAGCAATATCAAGAAACAGTACGTCCAATGTTCATGCAGTTTATCGAGCCTTCAAAACAACATGCAGACATCATCGTTCCTCGTGGTGGTAAAAACCGTATTGCGATTGACGTGCTAAAAGCGCACATTGCGAAGTTGTTGAAGTCTTAATCGAATAAAAATTTGCCTAAGTGACTCACTTAGCTTTATTTTTTACCGAATCAGTGGCACTTTTATAGTGCCACTTTCTTTTGGAATCTAAGCAAGGAATATGCGGATGAAGAAACTACTCATTTTCATAGCTGTACCAGTGTTTGTTGTCGTTGCAGCAATTCTGGCACTAGTGCTGTTAGTGAACCCTAACCAATTTAAGCCATTAATTGTCGAACAAGCCCAAAAACACACAGGCCTAGAGCTCGTGATCGAGGGCGATATCAGCTGGCAATTCTTCCCATCTATTGGCTTCGAACTTGGTCAAACTGAATTACGTAACCCTGAAGGATTCACCCAACCAAACCTGTTTAAGGTTGATACCGTTGGCGTTGATGTTTCGGTTACCCCGCTATTTAGCAACCAACTAGAGATCGGCAACATTACTCTAGATGGTGCAGAATTCTATTTAGAAACGCTTAAAGATGGTCGTAAGAATATCGACGCGCTAACGCAAGCATCAGCTCCTCAAGAGTCTGAGCCTGCAGCTGACGCAAGTTCTGAATCAACACCTGCGCCCCAAGAGCAAAGTGCTACAGACGCATCTGGTTGGACGATCAACCTTGCAGGCGTCACTGTTTCAAATGCATTGTTTGAGATGGACGACAAGCAAGCAGGTTCATTCACTAAGCTATACGATGTGTCTTTGAACCTTTCTGAGTTTGCCGTTGATACATGGACAACCGCGACGTTTGCGGCTTCTGGTGAAAACAACCAACAGAAGTTCTCTGCAAACGGCAGTGCTGAATTCAAATTAGCGGAAGGCTTCGCAAGTTACGCACTGCGTAATATTGACCTAAACGCTAAGTTTAATGATCCAGCAACGTCGATTGAGTCAGCAAAGATTGGTTTGAATACGTTTGAGTTCGATAAGGTCAACCAACTGACTTACGCTGTAATCGGCAATGCGGCTGGCCTTGACCTTGATCTTAAAGGTGGCGGTGAACTTACGGTTGATAGCGCGATTTCAAAAGTAACGCTGAATAAGCTAACGTTAGATTCAACATTCAAAGGTGACACGCTTCCTCAGTCTCCAATGAAAGTCGACATGCTGTCTGATTTAAGCTTCGATCTTAATAAGAGCCACCTGAGCTTTGTGTTAGAGAAGCTACAAGCTAACGCTATTGCTTTAGACGGTAAAGCAGACGTAACCCTATCTGAAATACCAAAGGTTCGTTTCTCTCTTCATAGCCCGAATATTGATTTAGATGAGTTCTTAGGCTTAGGTAATACAACAGAAACAGCGAGCACTGCGCCTTCTGGTTCTGCTGGTGGCTCAACGTCAAACTCTGGTAGTTCAGCTCCTGCTAAAGAAGTCGAACCTGATCTGTCGGCTCTGAAAACGTTAGACGTGAAAGGTGACATCACGATTGATAAGTTCAAGGCGAACAACGCGAAGATGCAGAATGTTAAAACGGCATTTTCGGTTAACCGTGGTATTGCAGAGCTAACCTCATTCACATCGAATCTTTACCAAGGTTCTATTTCTGCGACCGCTAAGCTAGACGCTCGTAAAACACCAGCGACTTACACGGCTAAGAAGAAAATTAGAGGCGTGAAGGTTCAACCGTTACTGGTTGATGTAGCGAACAACGACATGCTGGAAGGCACGGGTAATATCGATGTTAACGTTAAAGGTAAGAGCCTGACGCCAACAGGAATCAAGAAGAACCTAGTCGGTACTATCGTGATTAACTTTGAAGATGGTGCTGTTAATGGCATCAACGTTGCTCAACTGATTCGAGAAAACTACGCTAAGATCAAAGGCGAAAAAGTTGAAAGCACAAATGAAGCTCAAAAAACGGACTTCAGTGCAATGAAAGCGACACTGAAGGTCGACAAAGGTTGGGTTTCAACGAACGACTTATCGGCACAGTCACCACTGCTACGCGTGACAGGTCAAGGTAAAGCAAACTTCATTAATGAAACGGTCGACTTCCTTGTACGTACATCGATTGTTGGTTCGCTTGAAGGTCAGGGCGGTAAGAACATTGATGACCTGAAAGATGTGACCATCCCAATTAAGGTAACAGGCCAATGGGCTGACCCGAAATTTGCGCTTGTTTTTGATGATGTGTTGAAGCAAAAAGCACAAAAAGAGATCGACCGTGGCGTGAATAAGCTAACGGATAAGATCAAAGACGAGAAGACCAAAGAAGCGGTTGACGGTTTGTTGAAAGGTTTCTTTAACTAATCTTTGCCTAACTCGCATATAAAAGAAGCGCCATTCCTACTGTAGGAATAGCGCTTTTTTTTGGATGCTGATTATTATCCGGGCTTAGTAAGCAAAGAGATTCCCTATGAGACTCGTTCCTCGTTCTAGGGAATGACGATCGGTGCTCGTCCTTTGTTAAGGGGAGTAACACTGAAGGGTCGTCATCCTCTAGAGGGAAGAATGACCGAGTCGGGGATCTCTAGTTGAATGCGATTACCAGTCAACGCCTTGAAGCGCTTTCACACCTGATTCGAAAGCGTGTTTCACGTTACGAACTTCAGATACCGTATCCGCCATCTCTGTAAGAGTACGGTGCGCGCCACGGCCAGTAATGATTACTGACTGCATTTTAGGACGGTTATTCAGAGCTTCTACCACTTCATCCAGTTCGATATAGCCATAGCTCACCATATAAGTTAGCTCATCAAACAGAATTACGTCAATCGACTCATCGGCTAGCATGCGCTGACATTCTTTCCAGATACGTTGTGCGGCTTCAATATCTTTTGTTTTGTCTTGGGTTTCCCATGTAAAGCCGGTTCCCATAACTTGGAATTCCACATCCAGCTTTTGAAGAACGTTCTTTTCGCCGTTATCCCAAGTCCCTTTAACAAATTGTGCAACGGCACATTTCTTACCATGACCAACGGCACGTGTAATGGTACCAAAACCGGATGTTGATTTTCCTTTACCGTTACCAGTAATAACCAGCAATAAGCCTTTCACTTCTTGTGCTGCAGCCACTCGTGCATCAACTTGTTCTTTTACTTTCTGTTGTCTTGCTTTATGGCGTTGTTCTTTGTTGTCTTCGGTCGACATAACAAATCCTTTTAAGTTGTGATTGCGCCTATCATAGCCTAACTTAACGATAGCAAAAACCATCGGAAGAACAGGTGATTACGGATGAAAAAGATACTCGTTGTTTGCATGGGGAATATTTGTCGTTCGCCAACAGGTGAAGCGGTGCTTAGAAAGAAAGCTCAACAGATGGATATTGATGTAACGGTCGACTCCGCGGGGACGATTGGCTTTCATCAAGGCAACCCACCAGATTCACGTTCTAAGTCAGCAGGTGAAAATCGTGGCTACAGCTTCAAAGGTATTACGTCTCGCAAGGTAGTGATGAATGATTTTGATGAGTTTGATTTAATACTAGCCGCAGATCAGGCGAATTTAGATGATTTAACGAGTCAGTGCCCAGCCCACCTTCAATACAAACTTGCGCTATTCTTGAGCTTTGGAGAGTCACAATATCAAGAGATACCGGATCCTTATTATGGTGAGGGAAATGGCTTTGAGTTGGTGTTGGATTTAATCGAAGAGTCTAGCGAAGCGATACTGCGTTCAATGTAGCGTAGAAGCTGTGTTCTTGGTTGGGCGATAAAGTATCAAGGTTCATCGATATAAAAAAGGCCGACATCGAATGTCGGCCTTTCTAAATCTAGCTTTAAGCCATGACTAAGCTTACTTAGACATTACTTTGTAGATTGGGTCTTCTGCAACGTTCGCTTCAACTAAGCTACCGGCTTTGTGCAGCATAGCAACACAGTCTTGGCTTAGGTGGCGAAGGTGAAGTGTTTTACCTAGTGCAGCGTAACGGTCAGCAATCGTGTCGATCGCTTCAATTGCAGAGTGGTCTGTTACGCGTGAGTTGGCGAAATCAACGATAACATCTTGTGGATCGTTGTATGCGTCAAACAACTCAAGGAAGTTAGCGGTTGAACCAAAGAAGATTGGGCCGTTAACTTTGTACTCTTTAGAGCCTTCAGCGTTAACTGATTTATCTGCGTAGATGTGTTTAGCATGTTGCCATGCGAACATTAGTGCCGAAGCAACAACACCCACACCAACAGCGACCGCAAGGTCCGTTAGTACTGTTACCACGGTAACCAGAACGATAACGAAGAAATCTTGCTTAGGAACGCGACGCGCAAGCTTGAAGGTTGCCCATTCAAACGTACCGATAACAACCATGAACATTACGCCCACAAGTGCTGCTAGAGGAATCATTTCAATCAGTGCAGAACCAAACAGGATGAACATCAGTAGTGCAACTGCCGCTACGATACCTGAAAGACGACCACGACCGCCTGAGTTTACGTTGATCATCGATTGACCGATCATCGCACAACCACCCATCGCACCGAATACAGAACACGTTACGTTAGCCATACCTTGACCAACACATTCACGGTTAGATTGGCCACGAGTGTTTGTCATTTCGTCTAGTACCGTTAGTGTCAGTAGAGACTCGATCAGGCCGATAGCTGCAAGGATAATTGCGTATGGCAGGATGATCTGAAGTGTCTCGAAAGAAAACGGAACTGCAGGAATAGAGAACGTTGGTAGAGAGCCCGCTAGCGTAGCGGCTTCGTCACCAGACATAGTACGTAGGAAGTCAACAACAGTACGAGTTTCAAGATCAAGGCCTACAACCAAAGCCGTTACCGTTACAATAGCAACCAATGAAGATGGTACTGCTGTTGTTAGCTTAGGTAGGAAGTGGATGATACCCATAGTGAGTGCGACTAGGCCTAACATCAGTGTCATTTGGCCGCTTGGTAACCAAGTTAATGCACCCGTTACGTCTGGCGCTTTAAATTGACCAAGCTGAGCTAGGAAGATCACAATTGCCAAACCGTTCACGAAACCAATCATTACTGGGTGCGGAACGATACGGATAAATTTACCTAGCTTGAATACACCCGCTGCAATTTGCAGAAGGCCAGCCAGCATAACTGCCGCAAAGAGGTATTGAACGCCGTGGGTTGCTACTAGGCTCACCATTACTACAGCCATTGCGCCAGTTGCACCAGAAATCATACCTGGACGACCGCCGAAGACAGAAGTGATTAAACCTACGATGAATGCTGCGTAAAGACCAACCATTGGGTCAACGCCTGCAACAAAGGCGAATGCTACGGCTTCAGGTACCAGAGCTAAGGCTACTGTAAGACCTGAAAGCACGTCATTCTTTACAGAGTGCTTTGAAAATTGTGGGAATTCGAACATGTTTGCTCAGCTATGCTAAAAATGGATTTACCGACACGAGTGTATTGCGTAGCCAAACAGTGATGGAAAAGAGCGGCAATAGCGAAGTGTCGAAAAGATAAGTGCGCGAATGCTACCCAAAAATGTGACTAAGTTCAAGGTTGAACCTAACTTTGAGTAATATATCTGTTAATTTTTATTCGATTAGTAGATATGAAAAAGGCTGCTTTAATAAGCAGCCTTTGATTCTATTTACTTGTGATTATTTATCAGTAATCGCTAGTAGTTTGGCTTAGTCATACCTGCGCCAGCTTGGTTCGACGCTGCCTGACTACCTGCACCTTTCGGTACAAAACGCTCAGTGCGGAACGGAGCTGCAACAACTTCAATCTCTTTGATCTCTTGTGGACCTGGAGCTTTAGTCATTGGAGAGCCTGCTTGCTTCTTAGCAACCGTTGCTTTTGGTGCAGCTTGAGGAGCTTCTGCTTTTACAACAGGCGCTTCTTCAACTTTTGCACTTTCAGCTTTAGGTGCTTCAGCTTCAACAACTGGTGTTGTCTCTTCTACTGCAACAGCCGCTTCGACTTTCGTCGCTTCAACAATCACTGGAGCTTCAACTTTCTCAGTTTCAACAACCACTGGTGCTTCTTCAACGACTACAGGAGCTTCAGTTACCTGAGCTTCAGAGCGAGTTTCTTCAGCAACAACTGCGTCTTCACGAGAGATGATTACTTTACCCATAGCTAATTCAGGACAAGCAAAACCGCCAGCCATCACTACGTTGCTTTGAGGTGCATTCTCTTGAGCTGTATTTTGCTCTTGAGCTTGAACAGCAACTTGAGTTTCAGTAGCAACTTGAGCTTCAACAGCAACGTCCATTTCCGCCACTTCAGGTTTTGTCTGATTGTGGTGAGGTTTTGGAACGAAGCGAGGCATCACTTTACCCATAGCCATCTCAGGAGAAGCTACACCACCTTTACGTAGGCGGAATGGGTTAGGGCGACGATCACGACCGCGACGACGACGTTGGCCACTTGCACGTAGGTGACGTGGTGAACGGCGGTTACGACGTTGCTTCGGCTCTTCCTGTTCAGTTTGCTCTGCGTCTACTTGAGTTGCTTCAACTTGCTCAGCAACCTTCTGTTCTTGAGCTACAGCTTGTTCGTGATTTGCTGCTTGTGCCTTTTGCTCTTTTGAAGCGTTATCGGCATTGTTGTCAGCTTCTGCTTGAGCTAGTTGGTCTTTAACACGAACTTGCTTATTCAGTTTACGACGCTGGCGACGCTCTTTAATCTTCACAGCTTTTGCTTCAGGCTTCGCCTTTGGCGCTTCTGGTTTATCAGCTTGAGCTTCTGCCGCTAGCTGTAGACCTTCTTCTGCTAATTTAGATGGTACTTGCTCTTCCTGTTGCTTCTGCTCATCACGTGGCTTATTGCGACGATCTTGCTTAGGCTTACGAGGCTGACGAGTTTGCTGTGGAGCTGCTTCTTTTTGCTCTTCAGGTTTCTCATCACGTACAGGTTTACGACGGCGTTTGTTGTCACGGTTTTCGTTGCGATTGTCACCACGTTCGTTACGTTGTTCGCTACGGTCACCACGCTCGTTACGTTGTTCGCCACGGTCACCACGTTGGTTACGACGGCGGTTGTCGTTACGATCACGGCGTTGACGGTTACCGTTGTTGCGATTGTTCTTAGGTTTTTCTTCTTGCTTCTCTTCTTCTTTTTTCTCTTCTTGAGTTGAAGAGCCAAATAAGAAGCTACCGATAGCTTTGAAGAAACGACCAATTAGGCTAGGTTCTTGCGTTGCAGCGGGTTCAACTTTCTTCTCTTCAACAGCTTTAGGAGCTGGTGCAGGAGTAGGTGCTGATTGAGCTGGAGCCGCGAAACCTTTCAGAGCAGGCTCTTCGATCTTCTTAGGACGAATAGTCTGTTCTACTGGTTCTTTGCTTTCTGCTTCTTTTAAAGCTTCTAGCTTGGTAGGCAGCAAGTAAGAGAGTAG
>NZ_CAWPOA010000031.1:638679-667634 GCF_963889365.1 Vibrio sp. OPT20
TCGAACTCTTCACCTTCACGAACACGGATAACCTCAAAGTGTGGTGTTTCCATGTCAGAGTTAGGAACAACAGTGATCTTAACTTCTTGGTTCTTCTCGATGTGGTTTACTGAGCGACGTTTTTCGTTCAGAAGGTAAGAGGCGATTGGAACAGGCACAACAGCAAGTACTTGTGCTGTGTTGTCTTTCAGAGCTTCTTCTTCAATCAAACGTAGAACAGAAAGTGCTAGAGATTCGTTATCACGAACAACACCAGTACCTGTACAACGAGGACAAATGTGGTGGCTTGCTTCTGCTAGTGATGGGCTCAAACGTTGACGAGACATCTCTAGAAGACCAAAGCGAGAAATACGACCAATCTGAACACGTGCACGATCTAAACGAACGGCATCACGTAGACGGCTTTCAACTTCGCGTTGGTGGCGAACCGGAGTCATATCGATGAAGTCGATAACAACAAGACCACCTAGGTCACGTAGACGTAATTGACGTGCAATTTCATCGGCTGCTTCTAGGTTAGTGTTTAGCGCTGTTTCTTCAATATCGCTGCCCTTTGTTGCACGAGCAGAGTTGATATCGATAGAAGTTAGAGCTTCTGTTGGGTCGATCACGATAGAACCACCAGACGGAAGACGAACTTCACGTTGGAAAGCTGATTCGATCTGGCTTTCAATCTGGTAATGGCTGAATAGTGGCACTTCACCATCGTATTTCTTAACGCGATTCATGAAATCTGGGCGTATTAATTGAATGTGCGCTTGTGCACGTTCAAAAATAGTATTGCTGTCGATTAGAATCTCGCCAATATCACGACGTAGATAGTCACGAATCGCACGAACGATAACGTTACTTTCTTGGTGAATAAGGAAAGGAGCTGCATTTGAATCAGAAGCTTGCTTAATAGCGCCCCAGTGATTCAATAGAACGTTCAAGTCCCACTCTAGCTCTTCTGCACTTTTACCAACACCTGCTGTACGCACGATTAAGCCCATGCCTTGAGGAAGCTCAAGAGTGCTTAATGCTGCTTTCAGTTGAGTGCGTTCATCACCTTCGATACGACGAGAAATACCGCCAGCACGAGGGTTATTAGGCATAAGAACTAAGTAACTACCAGCCAAAGAGATGAAAGTTGTCAGTGCAGCGCCTTTGCTACCACGTTCTTCTTTCTCAACTTGTACGATTACTTCTTGTCCTTCTCTTAGCACTTCTTTAATGCTAGGACGGCCTTGGTATGTATAACCTTCAGGGAAGTATTCGCGGGCAATTTCTTTAAGAGGGAGGAAACCGTGACGTTCTGCGCCGTAATCAACAAATGCCGCTTCTAGGCTTGGTTCAATACGGGTAATACGTCCTTTGTAGATATTCGCTTTCTTTGACTCGTGACCTGGACTTTCGATATCTAGATCGAACAGTCGCTGGCCATCAACCAAAGCGACACGCAACTCTTCTTTTTGAGTTGCGTTAATTAACATTCTTTTCATTTAGAAATTCTCATTGTCTTTTCTTATTTTCATCATTGGTCTTATCGCTTTATTCGTTTCTCATGGTGCCAGATCCCATGGCTTTATCGGTGCAGCCTCCCGGCTGGAGTAGGGATGCTCTGGGGCACGTCAGTCATCATAGGGAGTTAGCCTATGATCCGCGATGTGGCGGTGAATACTCAACATGAGTGTACGTGAGTAGAGCGATAAGGAACTCAGTTGACCGTGTCTTACGCCGATTGCAGCACTGTCTAATCTGAGTCATCTACTCATTTACTTGCTTATGAATGGTTAGCTGTTTAAATATTAGTCAATCCATTGATAGCAGCTGTGAACTATAGCAGTGGTCGGTAAACACAGCAATCTGCTTTGTCGTAATGCGGTAAAAAAAACAGTTTTTGTTTGGGTTTTGATAGCTCTAACTCACTGTCTATAAATAATTTATCAATTGATATTTTAATTTGCAGGAAGCTTGGTGCTTTTTTGTTCGAAGAATCAAAGAAATATAGAACTTCAATGACCTTTTAGGGATAGATCGGCAGGGATTATAGATAAATAAGTTCAGAATAGGGTTAAGAAAATCTCAATTATCAAAAGTGACAGTGATACAATGGCCCAATGAGCGAAATTAGAACCCAAGTCCAATTTGTCGACATTGACGAAGATATGGCTGGTCAGCGTATTGATAACTTCTTACGCAACCAATTAAAAAACATCCCGAAAAGCATGATTTACCGAATCGTGCGTAAAGGCGAAGTCCGCGTAAACAAAAAACGCATCAAGGCTGAATACAAACTAAAAGCAGGTGATTTAGTTCGTATCCCGCCAGTCACTATTGAAGAGAAAACAGAAGAGAACGTGCCAAGCACGAAACTCAATAAGGTTTCTGAATTAGAACAGTGCATCATTTATGAAGATGATCACATGCTGATTCTTAATAAACCGTCTGGCACTGCGGTTCATGGTGGTAGTGGGCTAAAGTTTGGCGCGATTGAAGCATTGCGTGCACTTCGCCCTGATGCTCGTTTTCTTGAATTAGTGCACCGTATCGATAGAGATACGTCTGGCATTTTGCTTGTTGCTAAGAAGCGCTCTGCGCTAAGACACCTTCAAGCACAGTTCCGTGAAAAAACGGTTCAAAAATACTACTTCGCTTTAGTGATGGGCGAATGGAAGAACAGCTGTAAAGTGGTTAATGCCCCTTTATTGAAAAATGAAGTAAACAGCATTGTTCGCGTTAACCCGAATGGTAAGGCTTCTGAAACTCGTTTTAAGGTTTTGGAAAAATTCCAAGATGCGACGTTAGTTCAGGCAAGCCCAATTACCGGCCGTACGCACCAAATTCGAGTACACGCTCAGTATACTGGCCACCCAATTGCTTGGGATGACCGTTACGGTGATCGTCGTTTTGATGCTTACACGGGTAAAGTAGGATTGAATCGTTTGTTCTTACATGCCGCCAACATCAAGTTTACCCACCCAGGTAGCGAAGAGAAGATGGATATCTCGGCGCCAATGGAAAAAAGGCTAGAAAGAGCACTCACTGGTCTACGTAAGCTTTAAGAAGATACGAGATACGAAAGGGTTAGCTGTTTCTAGCCTTACCTATCTACTAACAAAAAAGGTTGACGAAATTCGTCAACCTTTTTTGTTTTCATCTGTTGTAGAAGATCCCCAACTCGCTCGTTCCTCGCTCTTGAGGATGACGACTTTTTAAAGTCAGGTTCTACATCATGAGCTGATTAGATAATGTAGCTATCTTCGTCCTTCCCTAGACTGACGAAGGAAGGAGTAGGGAATCTCTAACAAAGAGAGGGTATCCGTTATAGTACGTTCATTCCTTGCGCTTCTAACATATCAACCAGATCGATCAGAGGTAGACCGATCAAGGTATTCGGGTCCTTACCTTCCATCTGTTTAAATAGCGCGATACCTAACCCTTCACACATAAAACTGCCCGCGCAGTAATAAGGCTGTTCTTTCTCAACATAAGAAATGATTTGCTGCTGTGTTAAATCACGGAAATGCACGATGAAGGTATCTAAGCGAGTGTCGGCTTTATTGGTTTCACTGTTCCATACGGTTATCCCAGTATAGAAAGTGATGCTTTTACCGCTTTGGCGAGATAGTTGCTCAATCGCTTTTTCACGAGTGTGTGGTTTACCAATGATTTCTCCATCAATCACACACACTTGATCGGAACCAATCACTAGGCTTGGTTGTTCTACAGTACAAGACTTGGCTTTCGTCTCGGCAAGACGCGTCACTAACTGTTGAGGTGTCTCTTCTGGAAGTGGCGTTTCATTGCAGTCAGGCTTCGCTGTGACAAAGTCTAACTGTAGTTTTTTGAGGATCTCTTGCCTAAATGGAGATGTAGAAGCTAAAACTAGTTGGTAATTTCTCATTTTAATTTACAATTCGTGTAAGCATTTAGTTCAGGATAACGTAACTTATCCTGCTATTCATAATGCTCTGAACAGGAAAGGTAGGAAAGTACATTTTTTTTGCCATTTCCTTTGACTAAACACGATTTGGAAGATAAGATTCGCGCCCTATGCAAAAGGAAAAAATACCGCGTACAGTTGATCCGGCAAGAACGGCTCAAAAACGACTCGATATGGATGGTATCATTCAAGTCAGTCTTTTAAAGCGTTTAACCGAAACAACTGAAGGCGTAAAACGTGACGCGCAAGTCTCAATGTCATTTGGGCTTGATGAACAACGATTAGTCGTTATCTCTGGTAAAGCTAACGTCGAAGTCGATTTAGAGTGTCAACGTTGTAATGAGGTTTTCGCACATGAGTGCGATGTCCAATTTACTTATACTCCTGTTTACAGCGAGAAAAGTGAAGAGGAAGCACCGGAAGAGTACGATTTGGTAGATCTGAACGAGTACGGTGAGTTAGACCTGATTCAATTAGTTGAAGACGAGTTCATCCTTGGATTGCCACAAATAGCAATGCACGACGATGCGAAATGTAGCGTTAACTCAAATAACTTGGTGTTTGGTGAACTTCCTGAAGAAATTGAGGAAGATAAAAAGCCGAATCCATTTGATGTTTTAAAAAACTTAAAGAAGTAACTTATTAGTAAGTATCTTTAAGAATTTACATAGGAGTAGGGTCAATGGCCGTACAAAAGAGCAAGAAATCACGTTCAATGCGTGGCATGCGTCGTTCACACGATGCGCTAACTACAGCTGCACTTTCTGTAGACGCAACTTCAGGTGAAACTCACCTACGTCACAACGTGACTGCCGAAGGTTTCTACCGCGGCAAAAAGGTTATCAACAAGTAAGGTTGACCTTTGCAAAATCTAACCGTTGCGCTTGATGCAATGGGCGGGGACTTCGGTCCTCGTGTAACAGTGCCTGCCGCCGTGCAGGCACTGTCGTATTTCCCAGAGCTAAAAGTCATTCTCATAGGTGATCGAAATGCGATCACATCTCAATTATCTTCATTAGGTCGAATGCCTGATTCTCGTTTGAGTATCCAGCATTGTGATCGAGTCATTTCTAATTCTGAAAAACCTTCACTAGCCTTACGTAATAGTCAGGGTAGTTCTATGCGTGCTGCTATCGATCTGGTTGCCGAATCACAGGCTGATGCTTGTGTGAGCGGTGGTAACACTGGCGCACTGATGGCGTTATCTCGTTTCAGACTTAAACTCCTTCCCGGTATTGATAGGCCTGCATTGGTTTCAGCTTTGCCTACTGCTTCTGGCAACCGTACATGGATGCTTGATTTAGGAGCGAACGTTTCTAGTGACGCAGATTCACTGTTTCAGTTTGCTGTAATGGGCAGTGCATTAGCGGAACAACATTTAGGTCGCGCTCCACGTGTCGCTATCTTGAATATCGGCGCAGAAGAAATCAAAGGCAATGACCTTGTGAAACGATGCGCGGAAATGTTGTCTAATACTCAGTCTGTGAACTTCATAGGCTATATTGAAGGTAATCAATTACTTCAAGATGCCGCTGATGTCGTCGTATGTGATGGTTTTGTGGGCAATGTCTGCTTAAAAACGTGCGAAGGTACAGCTCAGCTCTTTATTGATAAGCTAAAAACGCGCATGATGGCTTCAACAATAAAGGGTTGGATCGCCAGAATGTTGTTTTCTGAGCTATTTACTGAATTAAAAACCTTGAACCCCGACCAGTATAACGGCGCAAGTTTGTTAGGATTGCGCGGCATTGTCATTAAAAGTCATGGAAGTGCTGATGTGTCTGCAGTCGTCAACGCGATTGGTGAAGCAGTACACGAGGTCAAACGACAAGTCCCCAGCCGCATTAGCGATCGTTTGGAAGCGGTTTTACTCGAGAGGCATTATTAGTCTTCATGTATAGCAAAATTTTAGGTACTGGCAGCTACTTGCCATCTCAGGTGCGTACTAACGCAGACTTAGAGAAAATGGTAGAGACTAGCGATGAGTGGATCGTTGCTAGAACAGGTATTAAAGAGCGTCGTATTTCAGCGGAAAACGAAACCGTTGCGGATATGGCGTTTTACGCTGCTGAGAATGCCATTGAGATGGCAGGTATCGACAAAGAAGATATTGATTTAATCATCGTTGCGACAACCAGCAGTAGCCATACATTCCCGTCTTCGGCATGTCAGGTACAAGGTAAGCTTGGTATCAAAGGCTGCCCTGCGTTTGATTTAGCTGCGGCGTGTTCTGGCTTTGTCTATGCACTGTCTGTTGCTGATCAACATATCAAGACTGGTATGTGTAAAAACGTTTTGGTAATCGGTGCGGATGCACTGTCAAAAACCTGTGATCCGACTGACCGCTCTACTATCATCTTATTTGGTGATGCTGCAGGCGCGGTGGTTGTAGGCGCAAGCGAAGAGCCAGGTATTTTGTCTACTCACATTTACTCTGATGGTAAATATGGTGAGCTTCTAAGCCTAGAAGTTCCAGAGCGTGGCGGTGATGCAGACAAATGGCTGCACATGGCGGGCAATGAAGTATTTAAAGTGGCGGTAACTCAGCTTTCTAAGCTAGTTAAAGACACATTAGCGGCGAACAATATGGATAAGTCAGAGCTTGATTGGTTAGTTCCACACCAAGCGAACTACCGTATTATCTCGGCAACCGCTAAAAAGCTGACGATGTCGCTTGATCAAGTTGTGATTACTCTTGATAAGCACGGCAATACGTCGGCAGCAACCGTACCAACGGCCCTTGATGAGGCTGTTCGCGACGGGCGAATTAAACGTGGTCAAACGCTTCTACTTGAAGCATTTGGCGGCGGCTTCACTTGGGGTTCTGCGTTAGTTAAATTCTAACCCCAAGCGATAATCAACAAACAAGGCACATAACTTATGTGCCTTATTCAATTTTTTGCTTTGCTTAAAGGAAAATTACAATGAGCAAATTTGCTATCGTATTCCCAGGCCAAGGCTCTCAAGCTATCGGTATGCTTGCTGACCTAGGCGAACAGTATGATGTTGTTAAAAAGACATTTGCTGAAGCTTCAGAAGCACTTGGTTACGATCTATGGGCATTGGTTCAAGATGGTCCAGTAGAAAATCTAAATGAAACTTTCCGTACTCAACCAGCTCTACTCACTGCGTCTGTTGCAATCTGGCGTGTATGGCAAGAGCTTGGTCTAGAGCAACCTGCAAACCTAGCAGGCCACAGCCTAGGCGAATACTCTGCACTCGTGTGTGCGGGTGTTATCGACTTTAAAGAAGCGATCAAGCTGGTTGAGCTACGTGGTCAACTGATGCAAGAAGCGGTTCCTGCTGGCGTTGGTGCAATGTACGCAATCATCGGTCTAGATGATGAAGCGATTGCTAAAGCGTGTGAAGAAGCGGCACAAGACGAAGTTGTGTCTCCAGTTAACTTCAATTCACCTGGGCAAGTTGTTATCGCGGGTAACAAAGCGGCAGTAGAGCGCGCTGGTGCACTGTGTAAAGAAGCAGGCGCTAAACGTGCTCTTCCTTTACCTGTATCTGTGCCGTCTCACTGTGCCCTGATGAAGCCTGCAGCAGACAAGCTAGCGGTTGCTCTAGAAGCTCTAGAGTTCAACACACCGGCACTGCCTGTTATCAATAACGTCGATGTTATTGCTGAAACAGACCCTGCAAAAATCAAAAGTGCACTTGTTCGTCAGCTATACAGCCCAGTTCGTTGGACTGAAGGTGTACAAGCGATGAATGAGCAAGGCGTTGAAAAGCTACTAGAATTAGGCCCAGGTAAGGTTCTTACTGGTCTAACAAAACGTATTGTTAAAACTATGACAGCTGCTGCAGTTAATGACACTGCATCACTAGACACTGCTAAGTAAATAACCAATTAATAGAGAAGTTATGATGAATTTAGAAGGCAAAGTTGCACTAGTTACAGGCGCAAGCCGTGGCATCGGTCGTGCAATCGCTGAGCTTTTAGTTGAGCGTGGTGCTAAAGTTATCGGTACTGCTACGTCTGAAGGCGGCGCTGCTGCAATCAGCGAGTACCTTGGTGAGAACGGTAAAGGTCTTGCTCTAAATGTCACTGATGTTGACTCAATTGCTGCTACACTGAAAACCATCAACGATGAATTCGGTGCGATTGACATTCTGGTTAACAACGCAGGTATCACTCGTGATAACCTTCTCATGCGTATGAAAGACGATGAATGGAATGACATCATTGATACTAACCTAACGCCTATCTTCCGCATGTCTAAAGCTGTATTGCGTGGCATGATGAAGAAGCGTCAAGGCCGTATCGTAAACGTTGGTTCTGTAGTAGGTACTATGGGTAACGCTGGTCAAGCTAACTACGCAGCAGCAAAAGCTGGTGTGATTGGTTTCACTAAATCAATGGCTCGTGAAGTTGCGTCTCGTGGTATTACAGTGAACACTGTAGCGCCAGGTTTCATCGAAACAGACATGACTAAAGCGCTAAATGATGACCAACGTGCAGCAACTTTGGCGAATGTACCAGCAGGTCGACTAGGTGACCCTCGCGAAATCGCTGAAGCTGTGGTATTTTTGGCGTCACCTGCGGCAGCTTATATCACAGGTGAAACACTTCACGTCAATGGCGGTATGTACATGGTGTAAATTATGTGCAACATTTGTGCATGATTTAAGTCAAGATCATACGTAATTTCGGTTAAAATCGTGAAAATTGTGGTTTGACCAGAAAAGTTGACCTTGCAACTTTCAATAGATTGAATAAACTACGGAAAACATCGCATAAAGCGAACTCTGTAAAGGAAAAGAAAAAATGAGCAACCTCGAAGAACGCGTAAAGAAAATCATTGTTGAACAGCTAGGTGTAGACGAAGCTGAAGTTAAAAACGAAGCTTCTTTCGTTGATGACCTAGGTGCAGATTCTCTAGACACAGTTGAGCTAGTAATGGCTCTAGAAGAAGAATTCGACACTGAAATCCCAGATGACGAAGCTGAGAAAATTACTACTGTTCAAGCTGCTATCGATTACGTAACTAGCGCTCAGTAATAATCTCTCCCAGGCGGTCACCTTGACCGCCTGTGTTTTATCTAACTCATCTATCCTCATCTTAAATCACCTCAATCCCCGGAGTGTAATATCGTGTCCAAGCGTCGTGTAGTTGTCACTGGCATGGGTATGTTGTCGCCGGTAGGCAACACTGTAGAATCTTCTTGGAAAGCCCTGCTAGCTGGTCAAAGTGGTATCGTTAATATCGATCATTTTGATGCAACCAATTTCTCAACTCGTTTTGCAGGTCTAGTTAAAGACTTTAACTGCGAAGAGTATATGACTAAAAAAGATGCTCGTAAGATGGACTTGTTCATCCAGTACGGCGTCGCAGCAGGTATTCAAGCTTTAGATGATTCAGCCCTAACTATTACTGAAGAAAACGCTCCTCGTGTAGGCGTTGCTATCGGTTCTGGTATTGGTGGTCTTGGTTTGATCGAAGCCGGTCACAAGGCTCTAACTGAAAAAGGCCCTCGTAAAATCAGCCCGTTCTTCGTACCGTCGACGATCGTGAATATGATTGCGGGTCACATGTCTATCATGCGTGGCCTACGCGGTCCAAACATCGCGATCTCTACAGCATGTACGACTGGCCTACATAACATTGGCCACGCGGCTCGTATGATTGCATACGGCGATGCTGACGCAATGCTAGCGGGTGGTGCTGAAAAAGCATCTACACCACTAGGTATGGGCGGTTTTGGTGCGGCTAAAGCACTGTCTACTCGTAACGATGAGCCTCAAAAAGCTTCTCGTCCATGGGACAAAGGCCGTGACGGCTTCGTTCTTGGTGACGGTGCAGGCATGATGGTTCTTGAAGAGTATGAACATGCTAAAGCTCGTGGCGCTAAGATTTACTGTGAGCTAGTTGGCTTCGGTATGTCGGGTGACGCTTACCACATGACATCTCCAAGTGAAGATGGCTCTGGTGGTGCACTAGCAATGGAAGCGGCTATGCGTGATGCTGGCATTACTGGTGAACAAATCGGTTATGTTAACGCACACGGTACTTCGACTCCTGCAGGTGACGTAGCGGAAGTTAAGGGCATCAAGCGTGCTCTTGGCGAAGCAGGCAGCAAGCAAGTCTTGGTTTCTTCTACGAAATCAATGACAGGCCACCTTCTAGGTGCTGCAGGTTCTGCTGAAGCGATCATCACAGCGATGTCTCTAATTGATCAAATTGTTCCACCAACAATCAATTTAGATGATCCTGAAGAAGGCTTAGATATTGACTTAGTACCCCACACTGCGCGTAAAGTTAGCGGTATGGAATATGCTGCATGTAACTCATTCGGTTTCGGTGGTACAAACGGCTGTTTGATCTTCAAAAAGATTTAATCATCTTATTAAAGATGTAAACATTCGTAGATAGTCATAATTAGACTTGTTTTTAAACGGCTTGATGCTTTAGCATTGAGCCGTTTCTTTTTATGGGGAAAAACATGTTTTGGGTTGATGGAGAAAGCCAGCAAACTGTCGATATCTTGGATCGCTCGTTTCAGTACGGGGATGGCTGTTTTACCACTATGCTTGTCCAAGAGGGTCAGGTTCAACATTTTTATGATCATCAATGTCGTGTCGACGAATGCCTTAAAGCGTTACGTATTCCGACACTTGATTGGGATGTTGTTAGCCTTTGGCTCGATAATGCGCTTCAACACATCCAAGATAATGATCTCCATGGGACAAAGAGCCTTTATAGTTCAAAGATCCTCCATGATACAAACAAGCCTCATAATCAAAAAGCTGGGATAAAGCTACACGTTAGCCGTGGGGCCGGCGGTCGTGGCTACAGTACCAAGAATATCGCCAAGCCAACGATAACCATCAGTACATTTGATTTCCCTAGTCATTATTCAGCGTGGCAAGATTCTGGTGTAGAACTCGGTATCTGCCAACAAGCACTAGGTTTGAGCCCATTGCTCGCAGGCCATAAGCACAATAATCGTCTTGAGCAGATCTTGATGAAAGATGAAATGGATCAGGCCGATGAAGCTGATGGTGTAGTTCTTGATATCTCGGGCAATGTGATTGAAACCACCATGGCTAATCTGTTTTGGCGCAAAGGTCAGATGATATATACACCTCAACTCACGCAAAGTGGTGTGGCGGGGGTTATGCGTAAGCAAGTGTTAACCGCGCTGAATCAAGCTGAACTTTCCGTTACAATTAGTGACTACTGCTTATCTCAACTCATGCAAGCTGATGAGATTTTCATGACCAACTCCATCTTAGGGGTTGCCCCAGTTACCCGTATTAGTGATACCCAATTCAACATTGGAACTGTTACTCGTAGCCTTCAAGGACAACTAAACTCGTGATCAAAAAGTTATTTATTTTTATTATATTGTGCTTAATCGCAGCCAGTGCTGCTGGTTTTTATGTTTACAACCAAGCGCAAGATAACCTGAAACAAGTTATTCAATTAGAAAAACCACAAGTCGTGACTGTTGCTTCAGGTAGCAGCTTTAACCGTGTTCTAGCACAGTTGATTAACGAGGGGCTTTTTGAGGCTTCTCCTTACGAGAAATTAATTCGTAAGTTACATCCTGAGCTTGTAGACGTAAAAGCGGGTACATTCCTGCTTGAACCCGGTTTAACTCTAGAGCAGGCGCTACAAGTGCTTGTAGAAGGGAAGGAGCACCAATTTACCATTACCTTCGTGGAAGGCAGTCGTTTTGACGAGTGGCTTGTTCAGCTAAAAGACAACGAATTCATTCAACAGACGTTGAATGGTGTCTCTGAACAAGAGATCGCACAAAAGCTTGGTATCGAAAATGAAAAGCTAGAAGGTCTTTTCTTAGCGGAAACATACCACTATACCTATGGCACAACGGATTTAGATTTGTTGAAACGTGCCCACCGAGATCTGATGAACGTGGTCAATGATGAGTGGGAAAATAGAGCCGATAAACTGCCTCTTAAATCGCCATATGAAGCGCTAATTCTTGCGTCTATCATTGAGAAAGAGACTGCAGTAGCGTCAGAGCGTGAACGTGTGTCTTCTGTGTTCGTTAATCGCTTGAACAAGCGTATGCGTCTGCAAACTGACCCAACGGTTATCTACGGCATGGGCGACAGTTACAAAGGCAATATACGTAAGAAAGACTTACGTACTCCAACGCCATACAACACTTATACAATGAGTGGTTTACCACCAACGCCGATTGCAATGGCGGGCAAAGCGTCTATCAATGCTGCGCTGAATCCAGAGAAGAGCAACTACCTGTATTTCGTTGCGAGTGGAACCGGCGGTCACGTATTTTCAAAGAGTTTGACTGAGCATAACCGTGCAGTACGAGCTTACTTAAAGCAATTAAGAAAAAACAAATAAAGAAATAATTATGAATCAGTCGAAATTTATCGTAGTTGAAGGCCTTGAAGGTGCTGGCAAAAGTACAGCAATCAATGCCATCGTTGAGACATTAAAAGCATCGGGTGTTGAAGATATCGTCAATACTCGTGAGCCGGGTGGCACTGTCTTAGCTGAAAAGATGCGTTCATTGGTTAAAGAAGAGCACGAAGGTGAGAAGCTTCAAGATATGACGGAACTATTGCTGATGTACGCGGCACGTGTTCAATTAGTAGAAAACGTCATCAAGCCCGCATTAGACAGCGGTCAATGGGTATTGGGTGATCGCCATGATATGTCTTCTCAAGCTTATCAAGGTGGTGGTCGTCAGATCGCACGCACTACGATGGAATCACTGAAAGAAACCACGCTAGGCGATTTTAAGCCAGATCTAACCCTATACTTGGATCTTGATCCTAGAGTAGGGCTTGAACGCGCTAGAGGCCGTGGTGAGCTCGATAGAATCGAAAAGATGGATATCTCATTCTTCGATCGTACACGTGAACGTTACCTTGAGATTGCAGAACAGGACGAAACGGTTCTTGTGGTTAATGCACAGCAAGAAATTGAGCAAGTAGCCGCTGATATTAAAGTCGCGCTAAGTGCTTGGCTCAATAAACAGTAGGTAGTCATGGCTGAAGTTTATTCTTGGCTCACACCTGTATGGAGTGAGTGGAAAAAAAGTCTCGATGCAGAGCGTTTTCCTAACTCTGTGATTGTTAATGCACCGGAAGGGCTCGGCGTTGATGCGCTGATTAGCCAACTTACCGATGCATTAATGTGTACTAATTACGAAAGCGAGTCGTGTGGATTTTGCCACAGTTGTGAATTGATGAAATCGGGGAGTCATCCGGATTTCCATGTGATTGAACCTGAGAAAGAAGGTAAATCGATTACCGTTGACCAAGTACGTGCGAGTAACCGCTGGGCTCAACAATCGTCCCAGTTAGGTGGTTTGCGCGTTATCTTGCTTAACCCTGCCGAGGCGATGAACGAATCGGCGTCGAACGCATTGCTGAAAACTCTAGAAGAGCCATCAAGTAAGTGCATCTTCATTCTTTCTACTCGTAACAGTAATCGCTTAATGCCGACTATTATTAGCCGCTGTCAGCAATTCAATGTGGTTAGCCCACAGTTGGATACTGGATCGACTTGGCTAGATGGGGAAGTAGGTAAAGCGGTTCCGCAGTATATTCTAGCGCTCAATGACAACGCGCCTTTGAAAGCGAAAGCCATGTTTGAGCAAGGCGGTGTTGAAGCCTCAACAAAAGTGCTCGATGGCTTTGTCAATGTAATCAAAGGCACTCAACCTGACACGCTGAAGTTTTCCACAGAGCTTAGTAAAAATCCTTTGGTTCAACTTGGCTGGCTATGGCACTTACTGTCTGACGTGCAAAAGCTGCATTTTGGTTTGGCGAATCAGGCGATGACTCCGAGTGCGAAAGCTTTGGTTGAGGTAATGTCTTATCAAAGTGCTTACGCAGCATCGAATAAACTGTTGATATTGATTGAGCAGTTAAAGCAACACCCCGGGCTCAATACGGAGCTACTCATAATGAACTGGCTGATTGCCACTTGCGAGGAAACATGTTCGTAGATTCCCACTGTCATTTAGACAAACTGGATTACCAAGATTTACACACCAGTGTAGAAGACGTGGTTAATAAGGCGAAGGCAGCAAACGTAGACCAACTACTTTCTGTCGGTGTGACATTAGACTCGTTTGAAAACATGCTTGAGATGATCTCGCCGTTCGATAACGTTAAAGCTTCTTGTGGCGTTCACCCTCTCGATGTAGAGAGCGATTTCTGTCTAGAAAGAATGCGTGAGTATGCGAGCAATCCAAAGGTTGTGGCGATAGGTGAGACAGGCTTAGATTATCACTACCAGCCAGAGACGGCAGAACTACAACAGCTTAGGTTCAAGCAGCACGTTGAGTTGGCTGTTGAGCTTAATAAACCTTTGATCATCCACACGCGTAACGCGCGTGAAGATACGTTAGCTATTTTACGCGATGGTGGAGCAGAGAAGTGCGGCGGTGTGATTCATTGCTTTACTGAAGATCAAGCGTTCGCCGAAGCGGCAATGGAGTTAGGTTTTTATATCTCGATCTCAGGGATCGTTACTTTTAGGCAAGCGACGGAACTTAAAGAAGTCGTAAAGAATTTGCCGCTTGATCGACTGTTGATCGAGACGGATTCTCCATATCTTGCCCCAGTTCCATATCGTGGTAACCAGAATCAGCCTGCATATGTGGTGGAAGTAGCGGCTTATATCGCGCAGCTGAAAGGGCTGTCAATGAAAGAGGTTGCTGAACAAACAACCAAAAATTACCGAAAACTTTTTTTGCGATAAAAAACTAACTAAACAAATAAAAGGGAGCGAAAGCTCCCTTTTTGTGTTTTTGATCACCAAAAGTACGTTTTTTTTTAATGTTTACTAATTATGTTGAACTTGAGAGCACTATTTACATCATTTGTAATTTTGTTACTAAAAATAACATTAGCTCCTATTTTATTTACCCAGTAAAATAATACACCTATCAAAAAATATAGATATATTTCAATGATTTAATTGCTTGTAAAGCATTGCATTTCTAGATTTGACATGTGATCCAAGACGTGTTTTGAAACTAAATTTCGTAAGTGACTAGAAAGTTAGTTCCGCATCAATATATATTTAGCGGCAGAAAATATAATGCAATACATGGTTACATTTTCACTGGGTGCTAACATATAGGCTACGGGGGTGTGCCGTTAGAACCCATATAATTATTTTATCTTTATCAGGAGCATAAACATGTTTAAGAACCTTTTTGCTAACCTGCAGAAAGTTGGTAAGTCTCTGATGCTACCAGTATCAGTTTTACCAGTTGCGGGTATTTTGCTAGGTGTCGGTGCAGCAGACCTTCCTTTCATTCCAGAAATTGTTTCAAACTTAATGGAACAAGCGGGTGGTTCAGTATTCGGTCAAATGGCACTACTGTTCGCAGTAGGTGTAGCACTTGGCTTTACTAATAACGACGGCGTAGCGGGTCTAGCTGCTATCGTTGGTTACGGCATCATGACTGCTACACTTGGCGTAATGGCTGGTGTAATGGGCGTTGATAAAATCGATACTGGTGTACTAGGTGGTATCCTAGTCGGTGGTGTTGCTGCTTGGGCATTCAACCGTTTCTTCCGTATTCAACTACCAGAGTACCTAGGCTTCTTCGCTGGTAAGCGTGCCGTGCCAATCATCACAGGTTTCTCTGCGATTGGTCTAGCAATCCTACTATCTGTAGTATGGCCACCAGTTGGCGGCGCTATTTCTGCGTTCTCTGATTGGGCTGCTCACCAAAACCCACAAGTGGCGTTTGGTATCTACGGTATCGTTGAGCGTTCTCTAATTCCATTTGGTCTTCACCACGTTTGGAACGTACCTTTCTTCTTTGAAGCTGGTACTTGTGTAAACGCTGCTGGCGAAACTCAAAACGGTGTTCTTACTTGTTACCTAGTTGCTGATGACGCATCTCGTGCAGCGGGCAATGGCTTCGGTCAGCTAGCTGGTGGTTACATGTTCAAGATGTTCGGTCTACCTGCTGCTGCAATCGCAATTGCACACTCAGCTAAGCCTGAAAACCGCGCTAAAGTAATGGGCATCATGGCTTCTGCTGCGTTGACTTCATTCCTAACGGGTATCACTGAACCAATCGAATTCTCATTCCTATTCGTTGCTCCAGTACTGTACGCAATCCACGCTCTACTAGCTGGTTCTGCATACGTTCTTGCGAACACTCTAGGTTTTGTACACGGTACATCTTTCTCACACGGTCTAATCGACTTCCTAGTTCTATCTGGCAACGCGTCTAAGATGGGCCTAATGGTTGTATGTGGTATTGGTTACGCTGCAATTTACTACATTGTATTCCGCACTGTGATTAAAGCACTTGACCTTAAAACTCCAGGTCGCGAAGACGAGTCAGAAGACGACATCGTTGCAACTGGTACTGAGCTTGCTGGTGAGTTAGTTGCTGCATTCGGTGGCAAAGCGAACATCACTGGTCTTGACGCTTGTATTACTCGTCTACGTGTTGCAGTAGCTGATACAGAAGCTGTTGACCAAGACAAACTGAAGAAACTAGGCGCAGCTGGTGTTGTTGTAGTTGCTGGTGGCGTACAAGCTATCTTCGGTACTAAGTCTGACAACCTTAAGACAGACATGGATGAGTGGATTCGTAACAACGGTTAATTCACTGATTCAATAAATTGAAAGGAGGCCGAAAGGCCTCCTTTTTTGTTTTCTGCAACATAAAGACCTTTCTACGTTTCATCTTTTCTAAATCAGTGAATTACCACTTAACTCGATGTGTTGTTACTCGTTCTTGATCGTTTAATGGCTGCGATCTTTAACCAAGTGATGACATCTTTAGCTATGATTCAAGTAACCTACCGTTTTTTCAAAACAGTCTGAGAATATTATGAAACATCGTTACTTGATCGGCCTTATGTGTTGCAGCGGAGCCTCGTTTGCTCATGCTTCTGAAGCCCCAGATTTAGAAGTTGGACTAGCCATCGACCAAGACCTGAGTGTCGTTGTGGAATTTGATCAGAAATACCGTGCTACGATTGGCAATGACGGCGCTGCATTTGACTATATTTTTAAGCGTGGTCAGTTTGAAACTGAAGCGCCTTTAAGTTGGTATGTTGGTGCAGGTGCTTGGGCTGAATGGAATGATGATTTTGGTTTGCGTTTGCCGCTAGGCGTGAAAGTGAATTTCTATGAAGGTTGGAATGCTTACGCACAAGTTCACCCTGAGCTCGACATGTACAAAGGTGTTGAGTTACAAGTAGGCGGTGCACTAGGTGTGACCTACAAGTTCTAAGTTGAACTGAAAACCGTTTTTATAATGAAAAAGCCAGCATCAAGCTGGTTTTTTCATTTCCTTAGAATACTTCTAGTCTAAAGACTTATTGATCCAATATGGGGACTCAACCTAGAAGGTAAAACTCAATCCGACATTGGCTTGGAATTGGTTCATCCAGTCAGTATCAAAGCGGATGATACAGTCTTGGCCATTGCTCGGTACGTTACAAACACCAGAGGTGTCGTTGTCGACCACAGTACCTAGCCAACGTAATTGTGTATTTAACGCTAAGCGGTCACTGAATTTGTACTCTAAGCCACCAAAGATAGAAGTTGAGAACCCATATTTATCTTTCGCCCAATCTACATCAACGTAAGAAGCACCAAGACCTAACCCTAGATAGCCTGACAACGCAGAGGAAGCAGGGTAGTAGATACTGCTTTGAAAGTGCAGGTATTGAATTGAGGAGCTTAGATTGAGCGTTTCTAACTCAGAGCTCTGATTGGAATAGAAAAAGCCGATACGACCTTTCTCAAGCGGAGTTTCAATGGCGAAGGTGAAGTTTTCTGAACCTTCCATATCATAAGTATTACCATCCTGGTCTTCGACGCTACCACCACCTGTATAACCAATCATCGGAGTGATAATAATTTCCGGCGCTGCATACAAGTTTGAAGCGGAAATGAGCGCAACAAGCGCAATCATATTTGCTTTGTTATTCATGAGTATATCCTTATCCATACACTTACTAATTGTGATGGTTACATCAATATTGTGCGACTAATTTCGACGATTCTTGAAGATACTTCACACACCTGATAATACTTAAATAGCGACTCGACAAATTAATAATAAGCCAGAGGTGTTTATGGACCATAACCTGAAAAATGCGCTACAAATAACAGTAGTAATCTACACCATCATTCTTTCATTTGGCTTTATTGCGATTGGTAGCTAATACCATCTATTGCGAGGCTGAGTTTTTATACTCAGGGAATAATGAATAGTGGGATTATAACCAATATTGATTCGGCAATAGACTTAGATTACTACGCTAAGTTTATTGCTGGAAAAACAGCACTGGTTGCCCAAGGCGGCGGACAGCGAAGTATTTTTACGGCTGGTGTGCTGGACGCATTTCTTCTTTCTAATTTTGACCCTTTCGACGAATTCTTTGGCACCTCAGCGGGTGCGCTTAATTTGTGTGCCTATCTGTGCCGTGATAAAGGGCTAGGTCGTTCTTTCGTTCTTGATTTAACGACGGCTCCAGAATTCTTCAATCTTTTCTCTTATATACGAAAGCGACAGAACTTAGGTTTAGAGTGGGCCTTAGAACAGATCATGGCTTACCCATACAAGCTTGATCTTGATTTGGGACGACAAACCTTAGGTGATCGCCATTTCTCTGCGGCAGTAACCGATTCTAAAGATTTACGAGACCATTATTTTCCTCTGATGGGAGAAGACTGGTACAAAGTGATGATTGCGACCTGTGCCATCCCTCGTCTGTACAATGATGAAATCTTCATTGGTGACAGTGCTTATGTTGACGGTGGCGTGTCTGCGTCTATTCCTGTGCAAGAAGCATGGCGTAGGCAAGCTCGATCGATAGTCGTGATACGTACTGAGCCTGTATTGGAAGAGGGAGCCGAGCTATCCAAGGAGATTCAAGGTAAACATGCCTTAATGAAAGCACCTAAGCCTATATCGGCTGAGGAGTTGGAATGGTTCCGTGAGTCGTTTGATAGTGTGCAAGATCATTGGCAACAAAAAGTAGAACAATGGAAAACCGATTGGACGTCATTCTTTCAGCAGCAAATTCTCCGTTCAAAGGAGCAAAAGCGCGATAGAGGGCACCTTGACCTGCTCAATGGTGGACGATGGCTATTTGGTGCTGATGATATTTATCGTTTAAGTCATTTGATTGGCGATAAGTTTGATTCTGGCTTAGCTGACATGTTGATGGTTCATTATCAGACCTACTCATTAACTCAGAACTTTTTGAACTCTCCACCGGACGATGCGTTTGTTGTTCAAATTGCACCCAGCAAACCGCTTAAGTCGAGCTCTTTGATGAGTGACAAGGAAGATTTGTTGTACGATTACGACTTAGGTTTAGAGGCGGGTTACCGATTTGTAGAAACCTATACTTCAACGGAAAACGCTCGCAGCTCACATATGCCACAGTTGGCGACTTGCGCTGCTGATAAATAATATTCGAAATTGATAAGTAATACTCGAATTTGAAAGTTAGTACGCAATGAGCTAACAAGGTTCTGAAGTGAAAAAGGGTTACTGAACTTAGTTCAATAACCCTTTTTTGGTCTTGGCTGGGTCGCTGATCAACGAACTGACCTAAAACACCAACTGATTAAGTGACAGGTAAGATTCTCATGCAGTTGGTTGAGCCCGCCACATCCATAATGTCGCCTTGAGTGACGATCACGAGATCGCCAAACTTAAGATGCTCTTTCTCTTTTAGGCAAGTGAGCGTAGATAGGGCAATGTCAAAGCTATCCTCGGCTTCTGTCTCGAAGTAGATAGGTGTCACACCCCGGTATAAGGTGCACCGATTAAGTGTTCCTTCGTTACGAGACAGCGCGTAGATAGGCATATCAGCACTTAGACGAGACATCATCAATGCAGTACGGCCTGACTCGGTGAGCGTGACTACGCCCTTAATGCCTTCCATATGGTTTGCAGAGTAGATGGTTGCCATTGAGACAGTTTCTTCGGCGGTGACAAAAGTACGGTCAATACGGTAATTAGATTGGTTATTAATGCCCGCCATTTTCTCTGCGCCAATACAGACTTCTGCCATCGATTTTACGGTTTCAACCGGGTAATCACCGGCAGCGGTTTCACCTGAAAGCATGACCGCATCTGTTCCATCAAGTACCGCATTGGCAACGTCCATCACTTCGGCACGGGTTGGCATTGGTGCTGAGATCATTGATTCCATCATCTGAGTTGCGGTGATGACGGTTCTGTTAAGCGCTCTAGCACGGCGTATAAGCTGTTTTTGTACTCCGACCAATTCAGGGTCGCCAATCTCTACTCCGAGGTCCCCACGAGCCACCATGACCACATCTGAGGCCATTATGATGTCATCCATGTTCTCAACAGTGGCTACCGTCTCTGCTCGCTCTACTTTTGCTACAAGGTGAGCTTCTAAGCCCGCTTCTCGTGCAAGCTGACGAGCGTAGTGCATGTCTGCGCCGTTGCGTGGGAAAGACACTGCGAGGTAATCCACTTTGATTTGGGCGGCAGTGACGATGTCGCGCTTATCTTTTTCTGTCAGCGCTTCTGCGGAAAGGCCACCGCCTTTTTTATTGATGCCTTTGTTATTTGACAGTGGGCCGCCAATGATGACTTCTGTATGAACGCGACAGCCTTCCACTTCGGTCACTTTCAGCTGAACACGACCATCGTCGAGTAACAGGATGTCGTTAGCTGAAACGTCGTTAGGTAATTCTTTATAATCAAGACCAACCGCTTGTTGGTTGCCTGCACCTAAACCTAGGCTACTGTCGAGAGTGAATTTGTCACCCACAGCAAGTTGGATTTTACCATCTTTGAATGTCGATACTCGAATCTTGGGGCCTTGTAAGTCACCGAGAATAGCGATTTGAGTGCCAAGTCTTTTTGCAATTGCTCTGACGTTTTCTGCGCGTTGTATATGGTCGTCGCTGGTGCCGTGAGAGAAGTTCATGCGGACGACATTGGCACCGGCTTTGATGATCTCTTCAAGCACGTTACCTTTATCAGTAGAAGGGCCTAGCGTTGTGACGATTTTCGTTTTTCTTAATTCGGCTGTCATGAATACTCCTAGAGTGAGGCCAAGTAATCTTTTAAAAGACTGAATTAAGTATATGCATTAATTGATTATTTATTGGGAGCTAGGGAGATATTTCATTATTTGTCTCTAATTATTGAATTCAGGGCTCAATAACGATGTTTTACTCTGAAAATTAAGTCTCAATTTATCGATTTTGGTGTTAATTTTCCTCGAACTATTTGACTCGATACACAAAGATTCATGTATATACGTGATACTGGTCACGGCGATATACCAAGTGACTTCACAATTACTTCGCAAAGTAAAAAAATTAACTCGTTGATGATTTCTGGAGCGTAAAATGTACATGGCTCAACCGGGCCATATTGATCATATCAAACAGGTCAATGCTGGTCGTGTATATAAACTAATTGACCTTAAAGGTCCTATTTCTCGTATCGATCTGTCCAAGCAAAGTGAGTTGGCTCCGGCGAGTATTACTAAAATTACCCGTGAACTCATTGAAGCTCACCTTATTCACGAAACGACGGTTCAAGAAGCCACGACTCGTGGGCGTCCTGCTGTCGGTCTGCAAACCAATAACGAAGGTTGGCAGTTTCTGTCGATGCGTCTTGGTCGCGGATACTTGACGATCGCGCTTCATGAATTGGGCGGCGACGTGCTTATCGATACCAAGATTGATATTCATGAACGTGACCAAGATGATGTACTTGCGCGTCTTCTACATGAAATTGATGAATTTTTCCAAACCTATGCTGAGCAACTCGATAGGGTAACAAGCATTGCGGTTACGCTACCGGGCCTTGTGAATTCTGAGCAAGGTATTGTGTTGCAGATGCCGCACTACAACGTTAAAAATTTAGCGTTGGGTCCTGAGATTTACAAAGAAACAGGTCTGCCTGTCTTTATTGCCAATGATACCCGAGCTTGGGCATTAGCAGAGAAGCTGTTTGGTCACTCACAAGATAACGATAATTCAGTTCTTATCTCGATTCACCATGGTGTCGGTGCTGGGATCATCCTTGACGGCCGAGTGTTGCAAGGTCGCCACGGTAATATCGGTGAACTTGGGCATATCCAGATCGATAAGCAGGGCAAACTTTGTCATTGTGGTAACCGAGGCTGCTTAGAAACAGTCGCGAGTTCTCAGGCGATCCGTGATCAAGTAAAAGAGCGACTGGCTAATGGTGAATCATCGTCCTTAACTGTGTTTGAAGATGTCACTATTGAACAGATCTGTGCTGCCGCTGCTGATGGCGATCCATTGGCTGTTGAAGTTATTGAACAGCTAGGTCGTTACTTAGGTGCCGCGATAGCGATTGTGATTAACCTTTTCAACCCTGAGAAAATCTTGGTGGGTGGTGTTATCAATCAGGCTAAAAGCGTGTTGTACCCTGCGATTCAAAAGTGTATCGAAGAGCAGAGTTTATCGGTTTACCATCAAGATTTAGAGCTGGTGGAATCTCGATTCTATAAACAAGCAACCATGCCTGGTGCTGCGCTTGTTAAACAAGCCTTATATGATGGCCAACTGTTAATGAAAGTTGTTGAAGGTTAACTCCTTATACTCGTCTTTTAGCCTCACCCGAAACCTTTCCATGTACTTAAGCTTTGTATAACATCATTTGTTGTACTTAGTTTAAGTATTCTGTGCATTGGCGCTTTGCTTTAACCTATTGAAGTAGGCTATTGTAGCCACAGTTATTATTTGTCACTAAGGTGTTGTATGTCTGGCGTTTTAAATTCGGTTGATCAGAGAACCAAACTGGTCGGTGAAAACCGTCTGGAGCTCTTGTTATTCAGCTTAAACAGTCGTCAACTTTTTGCGATTAACGTATTTAAAGTGAAAGAAGTCCTAAAAGTGCCAGTACTCACTCGGTTGCCGGGCTCTCACCATCATATTACGGGTGTTGCGTCTCTACGTGGTGAATCGGTGCCTGTTATCGATTTGCGTAGCGCGATTGGCTTCCCACCGTCACGAGATGAGACTCAAGAAAATAACTTGATCATCACGGAATACAACCGAACTGTACAAGGTTTCTTGGTAGGACAAGTGCGTAATATCGTGAATACGACGTGGACTGAAATTCAGCCGCCTCCAAAGACAACGGGTCGTGCCAATTACCTGACGGCTATCACGCATATTCAAGAAGAAGAGCAGCACAAGATCGTTGAGATTATTGATGTTGAAAAGGTACTCGCTGAAATCATCGATTATGATGTTTCGATTTCTGACGGTGTATTAGATGAGCAACTTGCCAATGAAATGGTTGGACGTAATGTACTTATCGTTGATGACTCTTCAACCGCGCGTAACCAGATCAAAGGTACCTTATCGCAATTGGGTTTGAACATTATTGAATGTTGTGATGGTTTAGAAGCACTGACCTTACTTAAGGGCTGGTGTGATGAAGGCAAAGACATCAATCAAGAAATATTGTTGATGATCACCGATGCCGAAATGCCTGAAATGGACGGCTATAAGCTGACGCATGAAGTGCGTACGGATCCAAGAATGCATGACCTATTCATCACGCTAAACACTTCATTAAGTGGAAGTTTTAATGAAGCTATGGTTGAGAAAGTCGGGTGTAATCGCTTTATTTCTAAGTTCCAACCGGACCTTCTGGTTGAAGTGACTCAAGAGCGAATGCGTCAGATTTTATAATTAAGATTGCTGTACGGTTATTTTGAGTGACCTTATGGAAAACGTTTGCTAATATTCATACAGCATATTTTTCTTAACGAAATATGCTCAACTACTAGCGTAACTTTTCACACACAATCTAAGGTAGTTCCTCTTAATGATATGGTTGACTTCTAAAGTCGTAATGACTTTGAGCTTATTACTGTATAGGGAATTTAAGAAAAGACGTACGGAAGCTGAAGTTGAGTCATAACTCAACAAATTGAATTGAAGGGAAGCTGATGCTTCCCTTTTTCGTTTCTCCGTCTATCGTTTATTAGTCAATGAACGATAGAAAAACAGTTGATACATCGCTAATGAAAATCCCGAGACTTGGTGTTCAAGCCAACAATCTCCTCGGTAATATCGATGAGCTTACCCGCGATAACATGCACGACTTCCCCTTCTTTTTCTAATATCCCTTGTACCTTTAAAGCCTTGGCTGTGAGATAAGCTTGCTGTTGCGCGCGCGCGGTTGCTCCCCATACCACGACATTAATATTGCCAGTGTTATCTTCCAATGTGACAAAGGTGACCCCAGCTGCGGTGCCGGGTGATTGCTTACCCGTGACTAATCCGACAACGGTGACCATGGATTTGTGTCTCTGTTGTATTAAGTCCTTCATGTGTGTGAATCGACCTAATCGATTGGCTTCTTCGAGCAAAGTGATTGGGTGTTTGTTTAATGAAATCCCGACACTGGTGAAATCTTCGAGTAGATCTTGCATCTCATCGGGTTGATGCAATGAGATCTCGCCATTATCATCTTCTGCATAGTCATCGACTTGGTTAAACAAAGGTAGATCAGAGGCTGAGTCCATCATTGCCCAACGCGTCTGAAAACGATCTCCTGAGACATTATTCAGCGCATTTGCGGAGGCCAGTAGTTCGATATCTTTCTTATTCATCGACAACTGTTTCACCTGGCTAGGGTGGCGATAACCGGATTGCGGGCGATTGGCGAGCACACTTTGAATTCCATGTTCGCTGAATCCTCTGATTTGTCGCAACCCTAAGCGAATCGCTAAACCGTTCTGATGTTCAACGACTATGTGGTTGTCTTGTGACGCGTTTACACATACCGGAAGAACCACCACACTATGTCGTTGTGCGTCTTGTACCAACTGTGAGGGGCTATAAAAACCCATAGGCTGGCTATTCAGCAAAGAAGCGTAGAAACATTCTGGGTAGTAATATTTCAACCAAGCTGAGCAATACGCTAATACTGCAAACGAAGCGGAGTGGCTTTCAGGAAAACCGTACTCGCCAAAGCCGCATATCTGTTTAAAGATCTGCTCAGCAAACTCTGTCTCATAGCCGCGCTTTTGCATTCCTTCGATGAGTTTGTTTTTAAACTTAAAGACGTTGCCATTTTTTTTCCAAGCGGCCATCGCGCGTCTGAGCTGATCCGCTTCACCACCTGTGAACCCTGCAGCGACCATCGCGAGCTTAATCACTTGTTCTTGGAATATCGGTACGCCTAAAGTGCGCGACAGTACCGACTCCACATCTTTAGATGGATAACTGATTGGCTCAATGCCATCTCGACGTTTTAGACACGGATGCACCATATCGCCTTGAATAGGCCCTGGACGTACGATAGCGATTTGAATCACCAAGTCGTAATAAGTCCTCGGTTTAAGCCTTGGTAGCATGCTCATTTGCGCTCGTGACTCAATTTGGAAGATACCGACCGTGTCTGCCCGTTGAATCATGCCGTAAACCTGAGGATCGTCTTTGAGGCGTGTGATCTCTGCGATCGTTAGCGAGCGATCATGAATGCGTTTGATTAGGTCAAAACATTTACGAATCGCAGAGAGCATACCCAGTGCAAGCACATCGACTTTAAGCAGTCCCAAGGTTTCTAGATCATCCTTATCCCATTGAATTATGGTTCGTTCGTGCATCGCGGCATTCTCGACAGGAACCAGTTCATACAAAGGCCCAGAAGAGATCACAAAGCCACCGACGTGCTGAGATAAATGGCGTGGAAAGCCGATGATCTCATTCACCAAGTGGATAAACTGTTGCCCCTTCAACGAATCAGGTTGTAGCCCCAATTGAGTGAGCTGAGCCTGCCAACCTAGGCTTTTGTCCCTACGGTTGGTGTTCTTGATGAAGTAGTCGAGCTGGGTTTCTTGTAGCCCTAATGCTTTACCGACATCTCTTACTGCACTTTTGAAGCGATATGAAATCACAGTTGCGGCAAGCGCAGCGCGTTCTCTACCGTACTTTTGATAGATGTATTGGATGACTTCTTCACGGCGTTCGTGCTCAAAATCGACATCAATATCGGGCGGCTCATCGCGCTCTTTACTGATGAAACGTTCAAATAGCACTGAGATCTGTCTTGGATCGACAGAGGTGATTTCTAAGCAGTAACAGACCACGGAATTGGCCGCTGAACCTCGACCTTGATAAAGAATACCTTGGCTTTTGGCAAACATGACGATGTCATGAATGGTGAGAAAGAAGAAAGGGTAGTTGAGCTCACCAATCAATCCGAGTTCTTTATCTATGATTTGTTGAATATTGCTAGGCACACCTTGTGGGAAGCGAGCCCGTTTTCCCTTTTCGACCAACATGCGCAGATAACTCATGGGTGTCTCACCTTGAGGAATCAGTTCACTGGGATATTCGTAGCGCAAACTGTTTAACTCAAATTCGCACAGTTCTGAGATTCGGTTGCTCTCTTCTAGCCATTCCGCTTTGAAAATACGTGAGAGCTTATTGATGCTTCGTAAACAGCGCTCGGCATTAGCGAGTAAGTGACTACCGACTTCGGTAATGGGCTTTTGGTAATTTATAGCAGTGAGTGAGTGCTGCAAGGGTAAGCGGTTAGCATTGTGCATCAACACACCACCACAAGCTGTTATTGGCAGTTGGTGATGTTGTGACAGCTCAACGCAGTAATCTGTGTATTGTTGGTCGGTTTGTTTTAGGTGTCGTTGTAAGCCGATCCAAAGCCGGCCTGTATGATGCTGGGAGAGCCATTGCCCCCAGTGTGCGTCTTCATTTTTCTGTTGAGGGAGCCAAAGAATAAAACAATGCTTAGCCGACATGATATCCCACTCAGAGAGCTGATAATGTCCCTTTCTGCTACGACGTCTCGCGTTGGTAATGATACGGCACAGTTCTGCATAGGCTGTTCTATTCGGACATAACAACACTACTTGGCACTCTTCATTTAACCAAAACATGCTCCCGACAATTTGCTTGAGCGACAGTTTATGTTGCTTGATTGCAGAGTGAACCTTAACGATGCCCGCCACCGAGCACTCATCAGTGACAGCGAGTGCTTTATAACGTAAGAAGTCGGCCTGTAAAACAAGCTCTTCTGCGTGTGAGGCTCCCTCAAGGAAGGAGTAATTACTTTGGCAAAATAGCTCTGAGTATTGCTGAGACATAACGTAATCTTACTTAACCATTGCGAGTGAACATGATTGAAAAGGGATGTTGAAATTGAGTACGTGGAACGGACGAGCTAACGAAGTTTCTTACTGACTTTTTTACAGACTAGCTTTCTTACTGACTTACTTTCCTACAAGCTAGCTAAATAAGCCGTGTAAAAACCACTGCTTATCTGGCGTTCTAAAGATCCATAGCCACCGACCATTTTCGCTGTGAGCAATAAAGTAGTCACGAATGATTTTCTCGCCATCCCACCAGCCAGAAACAATGCGCTCAGGGCCTTGGGATAAGGTGACATTTTCGGTTAGGGCTTCGGGCTCTGGCAATAAAATACTGGGCCTGAGTCGCTGTTGGTTGATGTTGAGAGTCGCTGTTTGTTGCTCGAACTCTGGGGGTGTTTGCCTCTTTGCCATAGACTTACTCAGTGTTGGAAGCGAGTACTGATTGGCATTTTCTGGCCTTGGGTCGTGTTGTATTTTCGGTGTTTGAATGCAGGCTTGCCCTAACTTAGCTTGCAGTAATGAGAGCAAATCTAACGCGGCCAGTGTTCCTGTATTGCCATCAAAAAGATCACGGTAGGCCATTTGCGGTTCTCCATGACGAATTACGGAAAGGGTCAGCCCCTGAACCGGTGCCGTGATCTTCAGTGATTCTAAGGTGAGATGAGTCAGGTTCGCCCACTTTGCAGCAAGGTAATCACCTTGAGCAGAATAAAAAGAGACAGGGTGGTCGTCTTTATCTCTCAGATGCAAAGTCAGCGTTAACTCGAAAGCAACTCGGTCGCGTAGCTTCAAAAAACACTCGAGTTGATTTAATAATTTCAGTAACGGCTTTTCGATAAACAGGATGTTTTCAATATCAAACAACAGCTCCAAATATTGCTGAAAATTCTCCGGTGGATGATAGAAATCAATCGGGTGCTTGAACTGGCCGTTAAGGCGACCGACATAATTCACCAAATCGATATCAAAGCGACGTGCGACATCTTGCAAAGGCAGTTTCAATAGGTCATCCACTAAGTTAATGCCGACACGGTTCAGACGTTCCACTTGCTTAGTTGGCAGCTCGCTGGAATTTAATGCTTGTTGATTAACCCAAACTTTCATTTGCTCAACATTATTAGTGACTTGGTTGATGGATTGCTTACCCAAAAGGATCGCAGAAAGTGGCGAGTAACCCGTCGCGAAGCTGAACTGGATATTGAGCGTTTCTAAGTGGCTTTTGAGCTCATGCCAGTAGTTATCTAGCCCATCGTAAAGTGACAGCATATTAGAAGCTTTAATCAACAAACCATTCGGTGGTAGTAAAGCCATGTCAGAAGTGACTAAATACGCCCATTGAGTGATCTCTTTGAGCTTACTTTTTTCTAGCTCAATACTGTAAGGGTGGACGTGTAAGTTATGGCAAAGCGCCGCCGCAGACCCTAGCCCCATACCAAGTGAAATTCCCGATTGCAGCGCAGCTTGGTTAGCTTGCAGCACACGGTGATCTTTTTCATCCACGATGATAATAGGTTGCTCGTGTGACTCTTCATTAGAGTGAACTTTCTCGGAATTAGATAGCTCAGAATTAAACAAGGTATCCAACTGCAGAGATGGAAAGTGCAGATAAAGCCACAACATACGCTAGCCTTGTTTCGCAATAGGAAAAGCCAGCACGGTGTTATTTGATAAAGCACTATGTGAACTGTCTTGAAGGGTGATTTTTTCAGTGAGTAACGGCCAATTTTGGCTCATGTCTAGAATAAAGCTGCCATACGACCAACTGCCTTTCCTTTTTGTGACCTCAACCTTTAACCCTTGGGCGTGAGAAGATAGCTTCATGCTTAGAGAGACGGGTAGGGATAACTGATTATGGCTGGTGGCCTTAAAGTGAAATTGCAGACACTTACCGGTTTCGCTTGCTGCTTGCAGGCGCTTGGTTTGGTG
>NZ_CAWPOA010000031.1:667685-836664 GCF_963889365.1 Vibrio sp. OPT20
TATTTCTAGATCGGCTCCCCATAGCAATACTGAGTGACAGGCGCCGCTTTTAAGGCACTGCTCTGCTGCCCACAATGCATCGAGATCGCGCTGAGGTTGGATAACGAGGATGTTCTCTAGTTCAATACCTTGGCTGCTAAAAAACTCGGCACAGATCTTCCCCGGTGGGTTAATGAAGATGGCCAATTTTTGTGAGTTTTGTTGAGCTAAATAAGGTGTAAGCAGACGAAGTTCACCGATCCCTTGTTGCGATTCAACCTCAATAACACCATGCGTCGGAAAGCCACCATCAAGCTGTTTATCCAGTTGAGGATAGCCTGTTGAAGTAGTACTTCCTTGCGCTGTTGATTGTAACCCTGTCCAAATTAGCTGGCGGTCTTGTAAGTTTTTTATTAGTTCATGCATAATTAAATACCTGTATATTTATACAGTATATTTAACAATGAAAAAGATGCAAAGAGAAATGATGAAAATTAGCGGAAGTAAGTGTTAGTTGATTGATTTAGATACAAAAAAAGCCGCTATTGAAGCGACTTTTTACTATTGGTTAATGATATCAGTTACTTAGGTTGAGCATCGATACATTGGCCATTAATGTCTGTCACACTTGGGTTCATTAAGTGTAGATACAACGGGATGATGTCGAGTGGCGTTTTTAGCTTGTTCGCATCTTCACCTGGGTAGGCTTTTGCACGCATGCGTGTTTGAGTGCCGCCAGGGTTGATCGCGTTTACACGAATGTTGGTGTCTTCAAGCTCGTCCGCTAGGATTTGCATCATGCCTTCAGTCGCAAACTTAGAAATCGCGTAAGTGCCCCAGAACGCACGGCCAGAGTGACCAACTGTAGAAGAGGTGAATACGATACGACCGGCTTCAGCTTTTTTAATGACAGGCAGTAATGCTTGAGTCATTAGAAATTCAGCTTTAACGTTGATTTGCATAACGCCATCAAATGTTTCTTCATCGATTTGATCAAATGGGCTTAACGTGCCAAGCACACCTGCGTTATGCAGTAGGCCGTCTAAACGACCGAACTGTGATTCAATGGTTTCAGCCATATCAATGTAGTTCTGCTTTGTTGCTCCTTTGAGGTCTAGCGGAATGATCGCAGCCTGAGGGTAACCAGCACTTTCGATTTCATCGTAAATGAATTCAAGGTTTTTAACATTGCGGCCTAACAGAATGACAGTTGCACCATGTTGAGCGAAGCTTAGTGCGGCTTGGCGACCAATGCCAGCACCGGCACCTGTAACCAAAATTACTTTATCTTTGAGGGCATCTGTAGAGATTGGGTAATCCACTGTGCTTATCCTTCTTTCTTTTATTATGTTCGTCATTCCATTGGTGTTTAATCACACAGATAAACGCAGGAATGATGAGAAATTCTTGGTAATCGTGACAAGATGGTTACAATACACTAATTCATACATTAGGGGATATGACATTGGAATTTTTGTTGGACTACGGCTTGTTTTTAGCCAAGATTGCGACCGTTGTAATCGCCATCATTGCAATTTTAGTGATTGCTAAATCGGTGGGTGGAAAATCAAGCGCGATTAAAGGTGAGCTGGAAATCACGAACCTATCTGAGCACCATAAACAGACGATTGAACAATTAGAGCACCATCTACACGATGATGCTTTCATCAAAGCCCGTGATAAAGCAGAAAAGAAAGCGGAAAAAGAAAAAGTAAAATCACGTGGCAAAGAAGTGAAAAAAGCAGCGAAAGAGGGTGAGCTTGATAGCAAGCGTGAACCACACCTATTCGTTCTCGATTTTAACGGCAGCATTGATGCGAAAGAAGTGGCTTCGCTACGTGAAGAGGTAACGGCGGTGTTGGCTGTGGCTCGTGAAGGTGATGAAGTATTGCTTAAGCTTGAGTCTGGCGGTGGCATGGTTCACGGCTATGGTTTGGCGTCTTCTCAACTCGACCGTATCAAAGCAGCAGGCCTGCCTCTGACTATCTCGGTAGACAAAGTAGCCGCGAGTGGTGGTTACATGATGGCATGTATCGCGGACAAAATTGTATCTGCACCTTTTGCTATTGTTGGCTCTATTGGTGTTATTGCTCAACTGCCAAACTTCAATAAATTACTTAAAAAGCATGACATTGAGTTCGAACAGCTAACGGCGGGTGAGTACAAACGCACGCTTACTATGTTTGGTGAGAACAGCGATAAAGCACGCGAGAAGTTTAAAGAAGAGCTCGAAGAGACACATGGCCTATTCAAAGACTTCATCCGTGACCATCGTCCAGCACTCGATCTTGAAAAAGTAGCAACGGGTGAACACTGGTTTGGTACACAAGCACATGAGCTTGGGCTGGTGGATGAGATCAGTACTTCTGATGATTTAGTCGTAGCGGCATGTAAGGACAAAACGGTTCTAGCGATTCACTACGTACAGAAGAAAAAGCTGTCAGACAAACTAGCGGGCGTGGCAGGTAAATCTGCAGACAGCGTGCTGATGAAGCTGATTGAACGCGGCCAAAAGCCGATTGTTTAAGCTTATTTAGTTTTAGTATTAGCTCTAGCTCTAGCTCTAGCTCTAGCTCTAGCTCTAGCTCTAGCTCTAGTATCTAGATTTAGTGCCTTGCGTCTATTGAAGACGTTTGAGCCTTAAAAAGAAAGCGCATAAGTCATCAGACTTATGCGCTTTTTTATTGCTCCACTTCCGAGCGGGTGACCACTATGTTGTAGGGGGAGCGGAGTTTTATACCAAGCACTTACTTACTGTGATTGATATTAAATCTTGGCTCCATAATCATTACGTTTTGGACAAGTAGTCAGAATCTCTCTGTGACCCGTATCTTTGAGCTCTTCCAAAATTACATCAAAGCCCCATAAGCGATAGAGATGTTTCATCACTTCGTCGTAGCCTTTATCAAGCGGGATACGGCCGTGAGGCACATATTGCAGTGTCATCGAGCGATCACCACGAACATCGACGTTAAACACCTGAATATTCGGTTCAAGGTTACTTAGGTTGTATTGCGCCGCAAGCTTTTCACGAATCAAGCGATAGCCTGGGTCATCGTGAATAGCACTTATCTCAATGGTGTTTTTGCGGTCGTCGTCGAGCACAGAAAACAGTTTAAAGTCTCGAATGATCTTTGGTGAAAGATATTGGCTGATAAAGCTTTCATCTTTGAAATTGTGCATGGCAAAGTGCACCGCTTCCAACCAATCACTTCCGGCTAACTCAGGGAACCACTCTTTGTCTTCATCGGTTGGTTCTTCACAGATGCGTCGGATGTCTCTAAACATCGCAAAGCCAAGCGCATAAGGGTTTATCCCGCTGAAATAAGGGCTGTTGTAGGCGGGTTGTGCGACCACGCTGGTGTGGCTGTGTAGGAATTCTAAGATGAACTTGTCACTCACCAAACCTTCGTCGTAAAGGTGGTTAAGAATGGTGTAGTGCCAGAAGGTTGCCCAGCCTTCGTTCATTACTTGAGTTTGCTTTTGAGGGTAGAAGTATTGGCTCACCTTGCGAACAATGCGAACACACTCACGCTGCCAAGGTTCAAGTAGTGGTGCGTTCTTCTCGATAAAGTAGAGAATGTTTTCTTGAGGTTCGCTAGGAAAGCGGATTTTGGTCTCTTTTTCCTTGTCTTGATTTTTAGGCACAGTTCTCCACAGCTCATTGACTTGAGATTGCAGATACGCTTCACGTTCTTCTTGCCTTGCTGTCTCTTCAGCTATGGAAATCTTCTCAGGGCGTTTGTATCTATCTACGCCGTAATTCATGAGGGCATGACAAGAGTCGAGAAGTTGTTCGACTTCGGCGACACCGTATTTTTCTTCACAATCGGTAATGTATTTTTTAGCGAATAATAGGTAGTCGATAATGGAACTGGCATCGGTCCAGGTTTGGAATAGGTAGTTGCCCTTAAAGAAAGAGTTATGGCCGTAACAAGCATGAGCCATTACCAGAGCCTGCATCGTGACCGTGTTCTCTTCCATCAGATATGCGATACAAGGATCTGAATTGATCACGATTTCGTACGCCAATCCCATCTGACCATGCTTGTAGTTTTGCTCGGTTTGAATGAATTTTTTGCCAAATGACCAGTGATTGTAATTGATCGGCATACCGATGCTCGAGTATGCATCCATCATCTGCTCAGAAGTAATCACTTCAATTTGGTTCTGGTAAGTATCTAAACGGTAATGCTGCGCCACACGCTTAATTTCTACGTGATATTGTTCCAAGAGGTTGAATGTCCAATCTGGACCATCAGGCAGCATCTTGTCGTTTCTCTTCTGTGTCGCTTTGTCTCTATCTGCAATGTTTGATTTCTCTGCAACGTTTGATTTCGCTGTCATGGCAAGCCCCCTTACGCTGTCTCTTTCTGGAACAATTCTCTAAACACAGGAAAAATATCATCCACCGTTTTAATATTTTTCATGGCGAAGTTGTCAAAGCTACTCTCGAGTTTTTCGTATTCGTGCCAAAGTGTTTGATGAGAGCGGCGTGTTATTTCGATGTAAGAGTAATATTGGCAAGTTGGCAGAAGTGTATTGACTAATAGCTCTTTACAACGAGGAGAGTCATCAGCCCAGTTATCGCCATCAGAGGCTTGTGCTGCATAGATGTTCCACTCATTAGCAGGATAACGATCTGCGACAATTTCTTTCATTAGTTTCAGTGCACTGGAAACGATGGTGCCACCGGTTTCTTGGGAGTAGAAAAACTCGTGCTCGTCGACTTCTTTAGCCTGAGTATGGTGACGAATAAACACAACATCGACGTTTTCGTAGGTGCGGTTTAGGAACAGATACAGAAGGACATAAAAGCGCTTCGCAATGTCTTTCGTGGCTTGATCCATTGAGCCAGATACATCCATTAGGCAGAACATGACGGCTTGGCTAGATGGAATAGGGCGCTTCTCGTAGTTTTTAAAACGCAGGTCGAAGGTGTCAATAAATGGCACGCTTTCAATTTTTTTACGTAACTCGACAATCTCTTCTTTTAAACGACTTTCTTCAAAGGGTTGTGCGGGTTCCGTCATTTTAACTTGGTCAAGCTGCTCCATCAGTAGGTTAAGCTCGCGCTTTTTACCTGCTGTCATCGCGGTTCTACGAGCCAGAGATTGCTGCAGTGAACGCACGATTGCGATGTTGGAAGGAATCCCCGCGCTTTGATAACCAGAGCGATGTGTCTTCCATTCGGTGATTTTGTTGACCTGATTCTTCTCTAGATTAGGAAGAGCTAAATCTTCAAAGAGAATATCAAGATATTCATCTTTTGAAATTTGGAATGTAAATTCATCTTGGCCTTCGCCATCAGGGCTTGCGTCACCCTGGCCTGCGCCACCACCTTGACCGCCACCTTTAGGACGTTCAATTTTATCGCCCGTGATGAACTGGTCATTACCTGGGTGAACGCGTTCTCTTACGCCGCCTTGACCTTGGTGAAAGCTTGGTTCTTTGATGTCTTTATGGGGAATAGTGACGTCTTCACCGGTTTCAGTATTGGTGATTGAGCGTCGGTTGACTGCATCGGCCACAGATTCTTTGATTTGCTCTTTATGGCGTCGTAAGAAACGCTGTCTATTCACAGCACTCTTATTCTTGCCATTGAGCCTCCGATCGATAAATTGTGCCATAAGAACTCCCTCTCAGCTGATGTCGCGATCCTACTTTTTATAGGTTGTAAGAGTTATTGGTTTATTAGAGCTATTCGTATATTAGGGTATAAAGTTATTGGTTTGTACGAGCTGCTCAGTTGAGCAGCTCAGTACGATTTGGTTATGAGGATTTACGAACTCTTAGGTACCACTCGGATAGCAGTCTCACTTGTTTCTCGGTGTAGCCTTTTTCCATCATACGAGCAACGAAGTCGTCATGTTTTTTCTGATCATCCGTTGAGGTCTTAGCATTGAACGAAATAACAGGAAGCAGTTCTTCTGTGTTAGAGAACATTTTCTTCTCAATCACAGTGCGCAGTTTCTCGTAGCTTGTCCAAACTGGGTTTTGACCGTTATTGTTGGCTTTGGCACGAAGCACAAAGTTCACAATCTCATTTCGGAAGTCTTTAGGATTACTGATACCGGCTGTTTTCTCGATTTTCTCTAGTTCACCATTCAGAGAAGCTCGGTCAAATAGCTGGCCTGTTTCTGGATCGCGGTACTCTTGGTCTTGAATCCAGAAGTCTGCGTAGGTGACATAGCGGTCGAAGATATTCTGACCGTACTCAGAGTAAGACTCTAGGTAAGCGGTTTGAATTTCTTTACCGATGAACTCTACGTAGCGTGGCACTAGGTATCCTTTCAAAAACTCTAGATACTTCTCGGCGGTCTCTTGAGGGAATTGCTCACGTTCGATTTGCTGCTCAATAACGTAGAACAAGTGCACAGGGTTCGCAGCCACTTCGGCTTGGTCGAAGTTAAACACACGAGACAGGATCTTAAAGGCGAAACGCGTTGATAGCCCAGACATGCCTTCGTCAACGCCAGCATAATCTCGGTACTCTTGGTAGCTCTTCGCTTTTGGATCGGTGTCTTTTAGAGTTTCACCATCGTAAACACGCATTTTTGAGAACAGAGAAGAGTTTTCAGGCTCTTTCAGTCTCGATAGGATGCTGAATTGCGATAGCAGATCGAGTGTGCTTGGTGAACAAGGGGCTTTGGACAGCTCACTGTGCTCAAGCAGTTTTTGGTAGATCTTAACTTCTTCAGAGACGCGCAGACAGTAAGGGACTTTTACAATGTACACACGGTCGAGGAAGGCTTCGTTGTTTTTGTTGTTACGGAAGGTCTGCCACTCGGATTCGTTTGAGTGAGCTAGAATCATACCGTCAAATGGCAGTGCAGAAAGTCCTTCAGTACCGTTGAAGTTACCTTCTTGTGTTGCCGTTAGGAGTGGGTGCAAGACTTTGATTGGCGCCTTGAACATCTCTACGAATTCCATCACACCTTGGTTTGCTTTACACAGTGCACCAGAGTAACTGTAGGCATCAGGGTCATCTTGAGAAAAGTGCTCAAGTTTACGAATATCGACTTTACCTACAAGTGAAGAGATATCTTGGTTGTTTTCATCACCAGGTTCTGTCTTCGCGATCGCAACTTGGTCGAGAATCGAAGGGCGTAGTTTGATGACTTTGAATCTAGAGATATCACCACCGAAATCATGGAGGCGTTTCGCTGCCCAAGGAGACATGATAGAGCGTATGTAACGTTTCTCTATTCCGTACTCTTGTTTCAAAAGGTCGCCATCTTCGTTTACGTCGAATAGACAGAAGGGGTGATCATTCACAGGGCTTCGTTCACCATCTGCAGACAGCACATAGATTGGTAGCTTTTGCATCAGTGCTTTGAGTTTTTCAGCAAGGGAAGATTTACCACCGCCCACAGGGCCAAGCAGGTAAAGGATTTGCTTCCGTTCTTCTAAGCCTTGTGCAGCGTGTTTTAGGTAAGAAACAATCTGTTCAATCGCATCTTCCATGCCGTAGAAATCTTTAAATTCGCTGTAGCGTGAGATGACACGGTTCGAGAAAATACGACTTAGATGGGGGTCTTGAGCGGTGTCTATAACCTCCGGTTCGCCGATGGCCAGTAGTAAGCGCTCAGCAGCGTTAGCGTAAGCACTTTTATCGTCTTTACACAGCCCTAAGAACTCTTGCAATGTGAGCTCTTCTTCCTTGGCTGCTTCATAACGTGATTGATAGTGGTCAAAAATACTCATAGTCACATTCCCCTTGTTAACCAGTCAAAACTGATGAGCGATTGAAAAATAGGCTCTCCCTACATTTTAAGGTTAGACCCGCTTGCACAATTTTGCTTAACAATTATGTATTTATTTACAATTTTGCGTGTGAAAAACCTAGCGAGCGCAATAGGCAACTTGAGGCGTGTAGAATCCAATTATTTTACATTCGAGGGGATCTAGCCGTTTGTTTTGTGATTTTAGGTCGCTTAATAATACTCACACTGGATTTATGTGTATTAGATGTATAACTGAGCTCTATTGATTTACTGGAATGAAGTACCATATAATGCGCGGCGTTATCAAAAATTGCTCAATAAATAGGTAGATGTAGTGAAGAATTATGGGTTAAAAATAGTGGCTATCAGTGTTGCGTTACTGGCTTCGACAGCAACACATGCAAAAATCTCGCAGTGGTCACTGGGCGTTGCCGCTTCTTATTCTCCGGCTGTCTATAAAGATACACCGTCAAACCGCGCTGTGATTCCTATGATTGGCTATGAAGGTGAGCACTTTTTCATGCGTGGATTCAGTGCGGGTTATCGCTTACTTCCTGCGGGCTCACCACAGAATATCGTGTTTCGAGCGGTTTATGATTCGAGGACATTAAAGCCGGGTGATTCTGATAACGTTGATATTCAAAAGTTAGATGAACGTAAAGCATCAGTATTAGGTGGCATTAGCTACCAAGTGATCACCTTGGTCGGGATGTTTGAAGCGACAGCAGGCTCTGACTTAGGGTTTAGGCATAATGGTATCTATGCGGAAGCTGCATGGCGTTTACCGATTCGTCGCAATGGGTGGGCGATTACACCCTCTATTGGTTATGCTTATAACAGTGAGCGCTTGAATAACCACTTATACGGGGTGAGTTCAGCAGAAGCGTCGAGAACTAATTTGAATGAGTTCGATGCAGACTGGGATGGTCAGTACTTTATTGGTTTAGGTGGTTACTTGCATGTGACGCCAAATATCCGAGTCACTGGTGGCGTTCGTTATACCAACCTTGAAGGTGATATTGAGAACAGCCCAATACTTGAAAGTGGCATCAACATGGCCGCAAACGTCGGTGTTGCTTACGTCTTCTAGTTGCTTTGGTTTCCCTCTCTAAATGCGGACATTAAAAAAGGGTTACTCATGATGAGTAACCCTTTTTATTTATGCGAAGTACCGACCGATTATTACAGTAATCGAATCAAGGAAAGACATGGCTAGATTTAGCTCCCACCAGTGGTTTAAAAACTTGGGGCAGCGGTTAACGCTAAGATACCAAGAATAGCAATAACGATGATCAGCTCAATTAGTGTAAAACCTTTCTACTTCATACCTTAGAAAGTGAAACCGGCCTGTAGACCTAGAGTGCCGTCACTGCCTAGATTTAGACCACCAGAGCTGAAGTCGTACCAATCAAAACCAACACGTGCCATAAACTTCGAGTTACCAAACATTGGTTGCACTGACTTAAATTCAGCACCGATGCCGTAAGTTGCCCCCCATTCACTATTTGAATGCTTGTTATTCACTGAGCCATCTTTATCAGTGATCGTTGATTTAGAATTAAAGTTTGAGTAAGCAAGACCAACTTTACCGTAGATAGCAAAAGACTCATCGAAACTATATTTATACATTGGCGCTAGAGACATTTTGAAGTGTTGGTAATCGCCCTTGTGCTTAGTTAGGTCGCCGTTTACGTCTGAAGTAACATCGCTGATATCTGAATCGATGTAATTCATGGTTGATTCTAAATAAAAGTTTGTATCAAGAACTTGTGAACCAACAGTGAATTGTGCGCCTGTGTCGTCTTCGTTAATGCCAACGCCGCCAAGTACGTACATTTCGTTAGCTGCGAAAGCTGAAGTAGACATGATAGCTAGTGATGCAAGGATGAATTTTCTCATTTTGTTTATCGCTCTGGTTAATAAATTTCGGGGAGCATTCTAGCTATCTTATTTAAAATAAAAAACACCGTTCAAAATCGTTCGATGGTTTTTAATTTGTATTAAATGTTTCGAAGTGGAATTAATAAAGATGAATGACTTAATTGGTTATAAATACTAGGTTTGTGTTCGTTGGTTAATGGGCGATATCAGAGAAATTAATTGGAAATGGTTCAACATTTAATATCTTATCTTCATGATTAATTTGCGTTTTCTGTATATAAAGTACACTTTTTATCCACATCGCTTCATAAGTCCCGTTTTCTGTTTGTATGCGAACATTAAAAAAGGGTTACTCATGATGAGTAACCCTTTTTCTTGAAACTTTTTAAAAAGTTATCGCTGATCTATTAACGTATTAAGCACTAAAGATTTGAGATAGCTCTGTCGCACATAGGTGGTACTGACGAGGGCAGTTGCGCCATGTTGTTAGCATGCGGCGGTATTTCTCTAGCATTGGCATTTGGCTATTGAAGTGGTGATCTGCTTTGTCGAATTGAGGGTAAAGACCTTCAGAATCAACAAGGAAACGCACGTAATGTACGCTCTGAGCTTCAGAAGCGATATCAAAACCTAGGAACTGTAGGCGACGTTGGTCTACTTCAGCACGTTCTTGTTCTGCTAGCATTTTGTTCGACTCTTGCATGGCATGGTACATCTCCATGATGTCGATAACTTCGCGACACTCGGCTTCAGTCAAACAGCCAAATTCTTTATTAAGTTCACGCATTTGAAGTTCGTAACCACGCTCTACAACCGTTTGTAGACGTTGGTATTTAGCGGAGTTCTCAGGATCCATTTGAGACATTAGGTAGTATTGATTTGATAGAATTAGACGCTGAGCATTGGTCATTTCCATGGGAGGAGCCTCACTAAAAAACTAAATGTTATATTCTTTTGTTGCAGTAAGAGTAACAGCATTCCTACGAGTGGAAACATGATCTCAACACGGATTTAATATGATTTTTTGAATTGATAAACAAAAGTTGTAAAGAAAAGTGAAAGGATTGTTTTGATACCAATCACAGTAAGTAAGTGATCATAAATAGCGCAGGAAAAAGGTTTAAGAACAAGGCAGACATTTTCGATAAGTAATTATTCTACAATCAAAATTTCTAACGCAGTTATTGAGCGTTTTAACCAGCTAGGATGACCAGTTATTTACTACGATTGGTATAATCATAAAACAAAACGCCCCAATCGAAATTGAGGCGTTTAAATAGAGGTTGAGCACCGTCTTTATTCGAACTTTAGCAGTATTAGTACTTTACGTTTGAATGGTACTGGCTTAGAACAGCAACAATCTCGTCCATTTTCTCTTTGCTTGGCGGATTTGTACCTTCAAGAGGGTAGTCATAACCAAGCGCTTCCCATTTATGAGCACCAAGCTTGTGGTATGGAAGCAGTTCTACTTTCTCGATGTTATCCATGTCTTTAATGAATTCACCAAGAAGATGAGCATCTTCAGGCGTATCCGTGTAGCCAGGAACTATCACGTAACGAATCCACGTCTTCTTACCGATTTTGTGCAGGTAGCGTGCAAAATCCAGAGTACGTCTGTTTGATACGCCAATGAAATCGTGGTGTATCTCATCTCGCATATGTTTAAGATCCAACATCACTAGATCAGAGGCTTCTAGTACTTCATCGACCACTTCTGTGTGCTTACGAATGTAGCCATTAGTATCAAGACAAGTGTGAATGCCTTCAGCTTGCGCCGCTTGGAAAAAGTCACGAACAAACTCAGGTTGTAGCATCGCTTCACCACCAGAACAGGTGATACCACCGCCCGATGCTTTCATGAAATGACGGTATGATTTTGCTTCGTTGATGATCTCTTCGACTGTTACTTCCTTTCCGTCATGAAGATCCCATGTATCGCGGTTATGGCAGTACATACAACGCATTAAGCAGCCTTGAAGAAACACAATGAAGCGGATACCAGGGCCATCGACAGTACCACAAGATTCGAATGAGTGAATGCGACCAGTTGTAGACATGAGCTATTCTCGTAGAGGAATTTATACCGTTTATTTTATTACAAAAACGGTACATAAAATAGGGTCAAATGGTAACGAGACCTTTAAAAATAAAGGCAATCACCGGTGAAGATGATTGCCTTTATTAAACTTGAAAAGTAAAGGGCGAAAGCCCTTACTGGTGGCTAGAAGAAAGCAAACATTGTGATACCACCAGTGGTATAAACCGACTCTTTTGCTTCTTCGTAATCAGGGGTTTTTGCGGTTAGCGCGAAAGAGGCACCAACGTATTGGTTATACCAAGCCACACCAAGCACAGCAGTAGCTTGAATGTTTTCTAAAGTTACATCGTAGGTAGCGGGATCTTCGTTGTTTTTGTTAGCGTATTCATCAACACCAGAACGATCACCTTCGATAGTTAGGTCATTGAATCGGTAACGACCCTCAAGGCCTGCATAGGTGAACCAACCTGTGTTTGATGCGCCGATCATGCCCGATTTGAAAGGGTTTTCCGTGGTGATGTTGGCTGCACCAAAGTTGCCGCCTAAGTCCGTACCCCAGCGAAACATAAAACCAGTCGAGATATCACTTCTAAAGTTACCGACGTTGATTTCTGAAACGTTAGAGATCTCGAAGTCTGTATTTGCTAGTGCTTGATTACGCATTAGGTTGAAATGACTTAAGTAACCAACACTCCCCGCCCACTCATCATCAACTTGATATTCCCAGCCCATAGGCTCATCCGACTTGGTGATCGAGTGAACCAGCTTTTGAGCGTCTTCTGAAAGTGCGCGCTCGCCCGTGGTGCCAAATGTAATGTTAAAACGTTGGGCTTGCTGTGGGTTCAAGCTGATGTAGTTGAATTCTGTGTGTAGGTAACCTGCGTATGGGCGGTCATTAGCCGATGGCGTCTCTAACTCAATGTCAGAAGGCGTATACATCTTATGCCCAATGGTGATTTCCCATTTGTCTAAAGAGCTTGCGCCCCAGTAAGAAAGACTCAATGGTTTTACCCAATTATATGGCGTAATACTTGATGATGTGTAACCCAGAAATAAGCCGTTGGTATAGTCTTGGTCGACACCAAAAATACCATCGTTATCTAAAGCAAAAGTCAGCGTAGAACGCTCAGAGGCAAAAGATGAGAAAGAGAGAAGAATCAGGGGTAAACAACGCAGGTATTTCATGGAGCAGTTACTCTTAAATTATGAACAGAGATATTACCGTAATTTAAGTGAATTTGTGGAAAAAAAGTGAATGATTGGGTGCTTTCTTGCTCAACCTAACATTTTGGGAGGTAGGTGAGTTCAGTGCGATTTACAGCAGATATAAAAAAGCCCCGCACATTGGCGAGGCTAATAATATTTACCGTCTATTTAGCGTGAGCTTATAGAGACTCAGTAAATGTACGTGCGATTACGTCAGCTTGCTGCTCTGTAGTTAGAGAGTTGAAGCGTACAGCGTAACCAGAAACACGAATCGTTAGCTGAGGGTATTTCTCAGGGTGCTTAACTGCGTCTTCAAGAGTTTCGCGGTTAAGAACGTTAACGTTAAGGTGTTGACCACCTTCAATGCCAGCTTCGTGGTGGAAGTAACCATCCATTAGGCCTGCAAGGTTAGCACGTTGGCTGTCTTGTTCTTTACCTAGCGCGTTTGGCACGATAGAGAAAGTGTAAGAGATACCATCTTGAGCATCAGCAAACGGTAGTTTACCTACAGACGTTAGTGAAGCTACAGCGCCTTTCTCATCACGACCGTGCATTGGGTTAGCACCAGGAGCGAAAGGAGCGCCAGCACGACGACCGTCTGGAGTGTTACCTGTCTTCTTACCGTATACCACGTTAGACGTGATAGTAAGAACTGACTGTGTAGGGATTGAATCACGGTAAGTCTTAAGCTTACGGATCTTGTTCATGAACGTAGAAACTAGTTCACAAGCAATGTCATCTACACGAGAGTCGTTGTTACCGTATTTAGGGTAATCGCCTTCGATTTCGAAGTCAGTTGCGATGCCATCTTCGTCGCGGATTGGTTTAACAGTCGCGAATTTGATTGCAGACAGTGAGTCAGCAGCAACAGACAGACCAGCAATACCACAAGCCATAGTACGACGAACGTCACGGTCATGAAGAGCCATTAGAGACGCTTCGTAGCTGTACTTGTCGTGCATGAAGTGAATGCTGTTTAGAGCTGTCACGTATTGCTTAGCTAACCAATCCATGAATGTGTCTAGGCGACCCATTACGTCATCGTAGTTAAGTACTTCGTCAGTGATCTTGTCGCCAACTGGACCAACTTGCATCTTAAGCTTCTCATCAACGCCGCCGTTGATTGCGTAAAGCATAGTTTTTGCAAGGTTAGCACGAGCGCCGAAGAACTGCATTTGCTTACCAACGATCATTGGTGATACACAACAAGCGATTGCGTAATCATCAGAACCAAGATCAGGACGCATTAGGTCATCATTTTCGTACTGGATAGAAGAAGTATCGATAGATACCTTCGCACAGAAACGCTTGAAGCCGTCAGGCAGTTGCTCAGACCAAAGAACCGTGATGTTTGGCTCTGGAGAAGGACCCATAGTGTATAGAGAGTTAAGGAAACGGAAGTTCGAACGCGTTACTAGCGTACGACCATCGACACCCATACCACCCATAGACTCTGTAGCCCAGATTGGGTCGCCAGAGAATAGCTCATCGTACTCAGGAGTACGTAGGAAACGAACCATACGCAGCTTCATTACGAAGTGGTCGATCATCTCTTGTGCTTGGTCTTCTGTGATTTTGCCAGCAGCGATATCACGCTCGATGTAGATGTCTAGGAAAGTCGAAGTACGACCTAGAGACATTGCAGCACCGTTTTGAGACTTAACAGCAGCTAGGTAGCCGAAGTAAGTCCACTGGATAGCTTCTTGAGCAGTTTGAGCTGGCTCAGAGATATCGAAACCGTATTTCTCAGCCATTTGCTTGATTTGACCTAGAGCACGATGTTGCTCAGAGATCTCTTCACGCAATTGCATTGTTGCAGAAAGATCTTCGCCGTTCTCGAAACGCTCTTGTAGAGATGCGAATTGAGCCGCTTTGTCTTTCATTAGGAAGTTGATACCGTATAGTGCAACACGACGGTAGTCACCAATGATACGACCACGGCCGTAAGCATCAGGAAGACCAGTCAGAACACCAGACTTACGACATTTTAGGATATCAGGAGTGTAGATATCGAAAACGCCAGCATTGTGTGTTTTGCGGTATTCGGAGTAGATTTTTGAAACCATTGGGTCAAGAGTTTCACCGTATGCTTTACAAGAACCTTCAACCATACGTACACCACCGTTAGGGATGATTGCACGTTTTAGTGGCTTCTCAGTTTGTAGACCAACGATAGTCTCAAGATCTTTCTCAATGTAACCTGCATCGTGAGCAGTAATGGTAGAGATAACAGAAGTATCGAAATCTACAGGTGCTTTAGTTGCGTTTTCCTGTTTGATACCTTCCATTACCGAAGACCAAAGCTTGTTAGTTGCTTCAGTACCCTCAGAAACTAGGAAAGACTCGTCGCCTTCATACGGCGTGTAGTTCTTTTGAATGAAATCACGAACGTTTACTTCGCTTTGCCACTCACCTGCAGCAAAATCTTCCCAAGCTTTAGCAAATTGCTCTGCCATGACATACCTACCTTTTTAGTAGAAAAAATACGTACATTAACACTGTTGAGCCAGCGCCCCTCGTAAGGGTAGTACACTCTTATTAATAACAATATATATGAGCATATTCGCATCATATGGTTATATATATTGTCACTACCTTTTATATGTTGTCTTTACTCTATGTATTCAAGACTACGCTAAAAAATTTCTGTAAACCTTAAACTAAATCAATAAATGCCAAAAAAAGTTGAAAAAAAATGGGTGGCAGGGGTTGCCACCCAAACTTTTTTTTAATCCCAATACTACTTTTGTGTAGTTAGAACCATTATAGCCAAGCTTTTAGGCCATATTGACTTTCTAGCATACCAACTGCAAGCATTGCTACTAAACAGATAACTAAAACGCCAACTGGGATAACAATCTTGTCTACAAATGATAGACGCTTCGCACGCTCTTTATCACCAATTAGACCGTTATTATCTAGAAGCATAGTCAGTGCCCATGCTAATACTGGGTTAACAACCGCTGAACCGAAGATACAGATACCCGCTGCTTGAGAATCTTTTGAATCCTTAACCATTTGCATACCCGCTTCAAGTAGAGGCAGAGATACACCTACAAGCAGCGCAACACGCATCACTGGTGGCCATACAGCTACGTCCATTGGGAAACCAAGAATCGCAACAATAATACAAAGAGAACCAAGCAAGATTGCGCCGCCAGGAATTGGACGTTTCGCGATTGCTGCTGGGATCATGTAAGTACCCCAAGAAGATGTGATGTTACCACCACCAACTGCAGTACCCACCATTTGACGAACTGAACACATAGTCATTGTGTCATCAACATCCATCAGAACTTTTTCAGAACGTTTAGGGTAGTTCAGTTCTTGGAAGATACGGTGACCTAGGAAATCTGGCGACCACATTGCTACGGCAAGAATTGCGAATGGTAAAGAAGCAATGAAGTGTTCAACGTTTGGCAAGCCAAGCATCCAACCTTCAGAAGTAGAACCCCACCAGTAAACTGGGTTTAGGTTTGGAATACCCATTTCAGTTTCGAATACGATATCGAAACCAGCACCTAGTGCTAATGCAATAGCAAGGCCTGTGAATGCACAAACTGGGATAGCCAACCAACGCTTGTTCACTTTTGCTAAGAAAGCGTAGATAGCAATCGTAATAGCAAGAACGATCAAACCAACGTAACCCATGCTGCCCGCTTCAACAGTAGAAGATTGAAGACCAACCGCCCATTCTTGAATCGAGTTAATTTGGCTCATGGTGCCTGTTAGGCCTAAGAAAATGAGCAAGCCGCCAGCGGTACCTTCGGAAGTCAGGTTAACCAGCTTGGAGCCGCCTTTTAGGAAACTTAGGATTAGACCGAAGACACCGATAAGGATTGCCAATGCAAGAGGGTGAGCACCAGCGAGAGCGATGGTACCAATAAGAGGAATCATTGGGCCGTGGTTACCGGCAAGGTTTGCTTTAGGGTTGAAGAAACCAGAAGCAAGAATACAGAACAGCAGTGCAGGAATCAGCATTTCTACACGAGCAACTTCAATTGCGAAGTCTTTACCTAGGTTTACGTGATCCCAAGCTTGAGTTAGGCCATCAGCCCAAGACATCATTACTGCTGAGTACATCGCGATGATACCGATGGTACCAGCAAGTGCAGGAACAAGGTCTTCAAGTTCAAAACGGAAATCACGGCCTGGAAGGTTTAAACCGAAGCGGCGAGGCTTCATGATTTGAAGTTCGTGATCTAAATAATCTGAGCGGCTCTCAAATTCCGAAGAAGGGCGGTGTAGCTCTTTATAGCTTTTCTCTTCTACTTCAGAGTTCGCATTATTCACAACGTCTGACATAGATTCCTCATATTTTTATGTTAGTAATTCTAAAATTGAATTAAATAAGTTCGCGTAATTGCGTTATTTCTTAGTTATAACTTATTAACACTATGTTGCACGGTTTTGATGTGCTTTATGCAGCTAAGTTAAAAGAAATGTTTGGCATTTTTAATGCCTTATTTTGTATTGAGGAGTCTAACAAGCTTACCCTTTAGGGTGATTGATCTTGATCACTTTATGAGTGTATGTGAAAGAAAGCTACAAAACGCAGCGATTCATTAACGTACCGTTGATAAAAAGTGTAATTTGTTTTCACAAACTGACGTTTTCCAATCTTCTTTGAGCCTCTCCCGTTATGGCATTAGCTGAATTCTCAACGCCAACTGAGTTATTTCACTATTATTCGATTGTCATCCATTCCTCTTGAAATACTTACCATGTAATGACTTCAAACAGAACAGTGATTGATGGAGGGGATGTGCTGAATGCTCTGGTTGCATGTTTTCGACAGCGATGTTTCTAAGTTCACAAAACGTGTTTTTCTTGTGAGCTATCAGGCTACGAGAATCTCATTTTGATTAACTTTATTTAAACAATGTAAGAGTGGTAATTACGACTTATTGATAGAACTCATTCATTAAATTGAGGTGAAAACGCTACCTTTTGCATAATAAGTCAGAGTGAATCGCTATTTATTCCAAATTATTAGGTTAATAATTTGTTGCATGTTATTCCGTGTGGTGCTAGTTTGTATCGCATGAAAAGGTCGGAGTACCTTGCATTTTCACAAACTTGGGAGAGAAAGCGCATGAAAGATGTACCAGCGCTGGACATAAAGGATCTACACAAAACGTTTGGTCAAAATGAAGTTTTAAAGGGAATTTCACTTTCTGCGCATAAAGGCGATGTAGTCTCGATTATTGGATCTTCTGGGTCTGGTAAAAGTACTTTCCTTAGATGTATCAACCTTTTAGAGACACCTACCGCCGGCGAGATTTGGGTTAATGGCGAATTAATTCAAATGAAAAACAACCGCCAAGGTGTTTCAGTTCCTGCCAATGAAAAACAAGTACAGCGAATCCGTTCTCGCCTAGCGATGGTTTTTCAGGGTTTCAATCTGTGGTCTCACCTGACCGTTCTCGAAAATGTTATCGAAGCGCCTGTTCACGTCCTAGGTGTACCTAAAGCACAAGCGATTGAAAATGCAGAGTTACTACTGAAGAAAGTCGGTCTGTATGAGCGTAAAGATTACTACCCAGGTCATTTGTCTGGCGGACAACAACAGCGTGCTGCTATTGCGCGAGCGCTAGCGGTTGATCCTGAAGTTATGCTGTTTGATGAACCAACATCGGCATTAGACCCTGAGTTAGTAGGCGAAGTGCTTGGTGTAATGCGCGATCTAGCAGAAGAGGGCAGAACCATGCTTGTGGTAACACACGAAATGGCTTTCGCCCGCGACGTATCAAATCATGTGATGTTCTTGCATCAAGGTCTAGTGGAAGAACAGGGCGATCCAGCTAAACTGTTTACGGAACCTGAATCTGAGCGTTTACAACAATTTATCTCATCGATTTACTAATCAGAATTGAAATACCGCCGCTAAGGAAAATGGCGACGGTATGAACAATAAAACACAACAAGTAAGTTAATAAGCAACAACAAACAAAATATTAAAATTAGCAAAACATAAAAACCTAAATCACAGGAGTAGGGATATGAAAAAGTGGTTATTAGTCGCGGCACTTGCTGCAACTGCTGCAACGGGCGTAGCTCAAGCAAAAGAATGGAAAACAGTACGTTTCGGTATTGAAGGTGCTTATCCTCCATTTAGCTGGACAGAAGCTGACGGTTCACTAAAAGGCTTCGATGTTGATATGGCTAACGCGCTTTGTACCGAAATGCAGGTGCAGTGTAAGATCGTTGCACAAGATTGGGATGGTATTATTCCTTCTCTACTTGCTCGTAAATATGATGCAATCATCGCGGCAATGTCTATCACGGAAGAGCGTAAGAAAAAGATCGACTTCACTGGTAAATACGCACTTATCCCAAACAAGTTCATCGCTAAAAAAGGTGCAGGCCTTAACTTCGATGATCTAAGCGGTCAAAAAATTGCCGTTCAACGTGCAACAACTCACGATAAGTACCTAACAGACAACTACGGCGACACAGTAGAAATCGTTCGTTACGGTTCATTCGATGAAGCTTACCTTGATCTAGCTAATGGTCGTGTTGCTGCTGTACTGGGTGATGCATCGGCTCTAGAAGAAGGCGTACTAAACAAAGCGGGTGGTGAAGACTACGAGTTTGTTGGTCCATCATTAACCGATCCTAAATGGTTCGGCGATGGTTTTGGTATTGCTCTACGTAAGCAAGACAAAGATCTGACTAAGCAATTAGATGCGGCAATCCTTTCACTACGTGAAAAAGGCATCTACCAAGATATCGCGGCTAAATACTTCAACTACGACGTATACGGTCAGTAATATCTAGCGTCAATTCTTAAGGGAGAGGTTCTCCTCTCCCTGTCTTACCAACTTTTTCGCAGTTCTGTTGGAATTCATTATGTTTGATTTACAAGGATATGAAGCTTCGATCCTGAAAGGGGCGGTGCTTACAATCGAAGTTGCCTTGCTGTCGCTAATTTTAGCTATGGTTCTTGGTATGCTAGGTGCCTTAGCAAAACTTGCGCCTTATCGCTGGGCTCGTGCAATTGCAACCCTCTACACAACCGTCATTCGAGGCATCCCCGATCTCGTATTGATGATGCTGATTTTCTTTGGTGGACAAATCCTTTTAAACAACAGTTTGTATTCCATCAATGAGTGGCTCAATGAGTGGTTCACATCAAGTGATCCTAACCACGAGTGGACCGCTTACTTACCAGATTATATTGATGTCAGCCCATTTATTGCTGGTGTCTTAACCATTGGCTTCATCTTTGGCGCTTACATGGCTGAAACTTTCCGTGGTGCAATCATGGCTGTCGACAGCGGTGAGATGGAAGCGGCAAAGGCCTACGGCATGGGGCCCGTTTTAGCGTTCCGCCGTATTTTATTACCTCAAATGATTCGTCACGCACTGCCGGGTTTTGGTAACAACTGGTTGGTTCTACTAAAGACCACCGCGTTGGTTTCGATTATCGGCCTAGAAGACATGGTACGTGTTAGCGCGTTGGCTGCAGGCTCAACCAAAATGCCATTTACCTTTTATATGACAGTGGCACTTATTTTCCTATTCTTCACCAGTGTTTCGACGGGCTTGCTTAAGTTGGTTGAACGTAAATTTAGTATCCACGCGAGGTAGTTATGGACTTTTCATTGATAATTGAAAGCCTGCCGATTTACCTTAGTGGTTTATGGACAACGGCTTGGATGGTTTGCGTCGCTTTGATCATTGGCTTATGTGTAGCAATACCATTAGCTATCGCTCGTAACAGCCCAAATATGCTGATTAACGCTCCTGCTTGGTCGTTCATCTATTTCTTCCGTGGTACGCCATTATTGGTGCAGTTGTACCTGATTTACTATGGAATGGATCAGTTCTTCCCGGTAAAAGATACACTATGGGAGAATGCATGGTTTTGTGCTTTGGTGGCATTCATTCTTAACACATCGGCATACACAGCAGAAATCATTCGTGGTGCTATCAACGGCTTGCCTAAAGGTGAGGTTGAAGCAGCAAAAGCTTATGGTATGAGCACACCCAAGACATACCGCCGCATCATTCTTCCAAGTGCTTTACGTCGAGCATTACCGGCTTACAGTAATGAGGTTATCTTTATGCTTCATGGCTCAGCGGTAGCCGGTATCGTAACCATTATGGATCTAACTGGTGCTGCCCGTTTGGTTAACTCACGTTACTACGCACCATTTGAATCGTTCCTAACAGCAGGCCTGTTCTACATGGGGTTAACGTTTATCATCATTGCGATTTTCAAATTCGCAGAGAAACGTTTCTTAGCTTACTTAAGACCACTTAGCTAATCACACGTTACAAATCATAGTTAAAAAACGGCGCTTCTATAGCGCCGTTTTTAATAGCATTAAACAAGTCGTGTGATTTTGAATTCCACGAACTTTCGAGAAGCTACATCCCAACGAAATAGTTACCTTGCTTCAAATTAAACTCACGCATTCATGAGATTGATTGCTTTAGGTTTGGCGATAGATAGACTCATCGAAATTTTGTTGTTGTATGGAATGATGATGAAAAAGAGTAACTTACTGTCGAATTTGGTTGTTTGTGTTATCGCGTTATCACTTTTAGGATGTGGCGGTGAAAGTGCCCAAACTGGTTCTGGAGGTTCTGGAGGAGGTAATGAAGGTGGCGGAAGTGGCGAGCCTGGTATCACTCCGGTTCCACAAACTGCTGTTCAAAAGGCGTTGTCCACAGGTGACGCTTCTTATGTAGCAGACTCCAATGAATTCATTGATGCAAGCCAAGCGTTAGTTACTGAATACAACTCGAACTACAACCACATTAAGCAAGCTCTATCACAAAACTCTGATGGTGAGCCTTTACGCAATCTTCATTGGGATCCAACACATGATGCGGCAATTATCTTACCAACTTATGGTTTTAACGATGTCATCTTGCAAACCAATAAAGCGATGCAAGATGGGTATTCCGACCAAGAGCTTGTCATTGGTATCGCGGGTTATACGTCAGATAACAGTCGCTATGCAGCATTGGCAAGTAACCCGTTTCGAACTAAGCAACGCTTTCCAGATTCTGTCAACGAAGAGATGGATATTTGGCTAGAAAACTTGGTTAAGTGGGCTGCTGATAATGATTCACCACACAATGTCGTATTAGCTCAGCTCGATCAATCTCATTATTTTCCTGACGACCAAGCTACACGCAACTGGTTGACTAGCAATATCAATCCTTCAATGGTTATTAATGCCGACAATACTTGTGATGGCGGTAAGTTGAGTCAATGCATTGAAAACAATAACCCTGATTTACTGGTTTTGTCTCAAAAGCTGAATGATGGTGATGACATTGAAGATGTGATTACGGGTTTACGCTTGGCGTTCAATAAAAATATACCAGTGTTATATCTACACCTTGATGGCGGCATGACGGACTTAGGTAACGCGCTATTTTCAGAAATGCACATGACTTACGTTGGCGACAACTATTGGCGTAAGCTCGGTTTATCGAACTGGGATTCTACACAGCTGATAGATCGAATGCCGGATAATATTGTTCAACAACAAGCGCTTTTACAGCGACTGAAAGACAACAGCTTCACCGTCGATCTGAATTCGTGTGATGACAAATCTTGTCCTGACGATTCCAACATGAATGAAGAGTTCTATGCCGCTGCGAACAGTATTCGTTCACACTTAACGACTCTTGATAGCAAAAAAATTGATCTGTTTGCAACCGATGATTACGAATATGAAAAGTTGTTGCTGTTACTCGCTGATCGTTATCGCCAAGATGTTCAATACCCGATGGGTAAAGGCGTAACTGAGAGAATCGAGTTTCTCCATTCTTACTATAGTGATTACGCCACATACAACAGCCGTTTGTATAATGCAGCGCAACCAAGCTTAGGTAATTTCAGCTCTAAGAGTTTTGATAATGTACCGTTGGTCACCAAGCTTATTTCCTTAGAGTCTAAGAGAAACTTTCGTGCGGCTGGTGTTTATGCTTTGCCGGGTAAGACAATCAAAGTGACTCGTTTGGACAGTAATGAGGTGGCGACATCGATAGCATTTAATACCCTACGTAGTGGCGCGACTCACGAATTTTCGGGCGATGACGGCTATGCTAGGCCGAAGTTTTTGACCTCAGTAACCTATCCCGTGAAAACAGGAGAGACGATTTATCTGACTTCTGCCTATGGCGGAACATTACAGGTTCATTTTGATACCAATGATATTGATGTTGAACTGCGTTTTGAGAATGTTGCTCAACACCCTGTTTGGCGAAGTGAAGCCGACAACGACAGTTTTGTCGCCCAGCTTGAAGAAGGAAAGTTTGATTGGGCCGAGTTGGTTACACCTGGGTTCGAAGTCCATTCTAAACTAGACAAGATGAAAGAGTCTATCGGTGCCTCAGATTGGGCGCAGCCGCATGATATGGCACTCGCCACTGAGCGTTATGTACATAACTTTCCTCATGCGCTTGCAGGTTTTAGAGGTCCTGGGATTGATGAAATTACTGAAGTACATCAATACGGTGAGGCAAAGGGCTGGGAAATCGCGAACATTGATATCGTGAAGCACATGAATGCCGATCAAGCGAACTGTGGTTACGGCTGTTCAGGAAATCCTTACGATGCTTACTGGTCTTTTCACCCGTTAGGGCATGGTGATCTTCATGAGTTAGGGCATGGCTTAGAGAGAGGTCGTTTCAGATTTTCTGGATGGGATGGTCATTCAACAACCAACTACTATTCGTATTTTAGCAAATCAAAATACTACAAAGACACCGGAAAGGTATCTTCTTGCCAAGGCTTAGATTTTAAAGGGCAGTATCAGCTTTTACAGCAGAGTCGGGCTCAACCTGATCCAAATGCTTTTATGGCGGCTCAAAATCAAACTGGTTGGAGTTGGGGAGCTCGTATCTACATTCAAATGATGATGCTTGCAGAGCAGCAGGGTGTATTGAATTCGGGTTGGCATTTATTAGGGCGCTTGCACTTGATTGAGAGAGAGTTTAATCGCTTGAAAGGCGGTGATGAACTTTGGAACGATCGAAAAGGCTCGATTGGTTTTTCAGATTATACGAGACAAGAAGCGGTAGATATTACAAACAATGATTGGTTGCTTATCGCATTGAGTTACGTTGCAGAACGGAATATGACGCAATACTTAGACATGTGGGGGTTCAGTTTCAGTGATAAAGCGAAGCAACAAGTCACGGCTCTTAGTCTAAGTAACATGCCTTTGACATATTTTGCATCATCTAATCAAGGGTATTGTTTAGACGAGTTTGCCAAGGCAGCGCTGGATGTTGATGGCACGACTGCTTGGCCGCTGAACTAGACCATACGATATAAAAAAGAGAGGGGATATTATTTCCTCTCTTTCCTTATTAGCTTCTGATCAGCGTTGTGAGCACTATTTGTTTGCTGCTTGATCTGGCTAAGTTTTGTTACCTAAAAATAACTATTTAAACGTCGACCAAATCGGAGCGTGATCTGACGGTTTTTCGATGCCACGCAGTTCGTAGTCGATACCGGCTTCAGTACATTTGTCAGCAAGCTTTTGAGTTGCGAGGACCACATCAATACGCAGGCCACGGTTGTCTACGAAGCCTTTTGAGCGGTAATCAAACCACGAGTATTGATCGTTCACTTCAGGGTGTAGTAAACGGAAGCTATCCACAAAACCCCAATCCATCAGTGTTTTCAACCATTCGCGCTCTTCTGGTTGGAAAGAACACTTACCTGTTTTTAACCAACGTTTCGCATTAGGTTCACCAATACCGATATCAATATCGGTAGGGCTGATATTAATGTCGCCCATTACGATCACTTGTTCATCTTTGTTGTGGTAATCGTTCAGGTACGTCATTAAGTCTTTGTAGAACTCACGCTTATACGGGTATTTAGTTTCATGCTTAATGTTATCCCCTTGAGGGAAGTAACCATTTAGTACGGTAACCTTTTCACCATTTTCATCTTCAAACGTCGCCATGATCATGCGTTTTTGATGGTCTTCATTGTCAGTAGGAAAACCCTTCTGCACAGAGATAGGCTCTTGTTTACACAGCATAGCCACACCGTAGTGCGCTTTTTGACCATGGAAGTAAACCTTGTAACCCATCGCTTCAACATCAGCGAGCGGGAAGGCTTCATCGTGCACTTTAATCTCTTGAAGACCAATCACGTCGGGTTGGTGCTTATCGATAATAGCTTGCAGTTGGTGAAGGCGGGCTCTAAGGCCATTTATGTTGAAGCTAATGACTTTCATTTGTTTTTATACCTCTCGTAAACCCTTGTGCTTGCTTGTTTATCAAGGGTTTGTTGATTTGGTGGATTTCATGGTTAATCGTATTTAACCATGCTTAATAATTTCTGTCGCCACTTTAAAAAGACTAAATGGCGACGTTAAATTGTGTGAATACCTACAGTTACGCTGAGTCTACTGAGTTTTTAGTAAGTCTAAAAAGAACGCGTATTCAAGTGCGTCTTCTTTCAATCTTTTGAAGCGACCAGAAGCCCCGCCGTGACCAGCTTCCATATCGGTTTTGAACAACAGCACATTATTGTCTGTTTTCATTTCACGCAGTTTCGCCACCCACTTCATTGGTTCAAAGTACTGTACTTGTGAGTCATGCAGGCCTGTTGTTACTAACATGTTCGGGTAGCTTTGAACTTTCACATTGTCATATGGCGAGTAACCTAGCATGTAATCGTAGTAGGTTTTATCGTTGGGGTTGCCCCATTCGTCATACTCGTTTGTGGTGAGAGGAATCGATTCATCAAGCATAGTCGTCACCACGTCTACAAACGGAACATGTGCACCAATACCACGGTAAAGTTCTGGTGCTTGGTTGATGATTGCGCCCATCAATAGGCCGCCAGCAGACCCGCCTACCGCAAATACTTTATCTTTAGCACCATAACCTTCTTCAACAAGCCCTTTAGTGACATCAATAAAGTCGTTGAACGTGTTTTGTTTGGTCAGTTTCTTGCCATCTTCATACCAAGGGCGACCAAGCATTTCTGAACCACGGATATGTGCGATAGCATAAACGAATCCGCGATCAAGTAAGCTGAGGCGAGCCGATCCAAAGGTTGGTTCGATTGTGTGGCCGTAAGAGCCGTAGCCGTATTGGTAGATAGGGTTTGTACCGTCTTTCTTGAATAGATCTTTACGATAAACCAAAGACACAGGAACTTGTTGACCATCGCGAGCCGTTACCATGATTCGCTCTGATTGGTAGTTATCCGCTTCGAAATCACCTAATACGGGTGTCTGCTTCATTAGCTCAGATTCACCTGTACTTAGATCGAAATCATAGTAAGTACCTGGCGTAGTTAAGCTGCTGTAATAGACACGAACTTTTGAGTTATCTAATTCATAGTTACTCGTTAGGTAAGCGGCAAATGCGGTGTCGTTAAATTCAAGTGGGAACTCGTTGCCTGTTGATAGTTGGCGAACTTTCACGGTAGACAAGCCATTCGCACGTTGCTCGTAAACAAGATGGTCATCAAACAGTTCGAAATCGACAAGTTGAGTGTCGTCGTCTGCTGGGATGACGTCGACCCATTTTGAACGGTCATGCATGTCTGCCGTGTTTACTTTCATTAAACGGAAGTTGACGGCTTGGTAGTTGGTGTCGATGTAATACCAATCATCTAGCTTAGCGATGCTGTACTCGATGCCTGCCTCTCGTGGGTAGAAAGGTTCTGCTTTCGCGTTTGGGTTGTTGGCATCAATGATCGAAACACCACTGGTTTCAGTGCTCGAGTGCCAAATGTAGACCTGTTCACCATCTTTGCTTTTACTCAAAGAGGTGTAGTAAGCGCTGTCGGTTTCTTCGTAGATTAGCTCATCGCTTGTCTGAGATGTGCCCAATACATGTCGTAAAACTTGGTAACCCAACAATGTTTGTGGATCTTTCTTGATGTAGTAGAAGGCTTGGTTGTCGTTTTGCCATGCAATTGCACTCGAGGCACCTTCAATTTCATCTTTCAGATATTCACCTGTCGTGAGGTCTTTAATCTTGATGGTGTAGATTCGGCGGCTAAGCGTATCTTCGCCATAGGCCAACAAGTTTTCGTTTGGACTGATCGTCAAGCCACCAACACTGAAGAATTCATGTTCTTTTGCCAGTGCGTTAACGTCTAAAATGATTTGCTTGTCTGCGCCTGCAAAGTCTTTTGCACGTAAGTGAACGGGGTATTCGTTGTCACCTGTGACTTCATTCGAATAGAAGTAGCTGCCTTTGCGAACCGGTACTGAATTGTCGTCTTTTGCGATTCGCCCTTTGATCTCTTCAAATAATTGTTTTTGTGCCGCTTCTGTATGTTTAAGCACCGTATCTGCGTACTGATTCTCTTGCTCAAGTTGTTTCAAGATCTCTGGGTCTTGGCGTTCATCATCGCGCATCCAGTAGTAATCGTCGATTCGGGTATCACCATGAATCGTCATTGCATGAGGGACTTTCTTAGCAACAGGAGCTTGTGTTTGCTGGGCGACAAGTTGCGATGGAGAGTAGTGGTTCATGGTTGTTATTCCTTGATTGCTGCATCCGGCGACAAGCGCGACCGATACGGCTAATGTGGTTAAAGCGAAACGCATCTTTATATCCTTAGTGTGCACCTTACTCGTTTTAATGCCAGCATCCTTTGTTGGTTAGGTTTCTTCCAGTGATGTTATTTATAATTGGATTCTGGATATGCACTTTCAGCGTAAGTGTCTGTTATTGTTTTCAAAAAATCAAAGTAATGTTAAATGAAATTGCTGATACGTGAGAATGGAAGGAATAAATGCGAAACAAAAAAGGGACACACTTTTTCAGTATGTCCCTCTTCGTTGTTTGGGCTGGGTACGAGTTTTACTTTAGATAGCTAATGGCATTTCGTTTGAATGGTCAGGTTTGCGATTAACCCAACGTAAACCAAGCATGGCGATGAATGACATTGCAATCATCAAGCAACCGAGTGGCAGTTGGTCTTGAGCAGGGAAGAACGATGCCAATAGTGTTGCGATGCCAGCACCTAGATTTTGCATACCACCGAGGATCGCGCCCCCTGTACCTGCGTGGAATGGGAATGGCGAAAGCGCTCCCGTTGTTGCTGCTGGAAATAAGATACCAGCGCCTAAGAAGTAAATCGTTGCACCGCCAATCAAAGTTAATGCGGTTGTTTGACCGAATAGACCCGGTATCAATACCACTGTTGAGCCTACCAAGATAGCAACTAGACCAACATTCAGTACACGGCGCTCACTGCGACGTTGTGCGATGTAACTAGATAGGCCTGCACCGACTAAGTAACCTGGAATGGGTAAGACAAACAACAAGCTTACTGTGGTTGCAGGTAAGCCAAGTACGCCGCCAAGCAGTACGCCTGCCGCTGCTTCAAATACGGCTACACCAGCAAAGGTTGCGACTAATACCAATAAGAAACCTTGGAAACGTTTGTCAGACAGAACGAATTTGTAGCTGTTGGCAACTGATTCATGCTTGCGTCGTTCTTTCGGTAGTGTTTCCATCATGCTCGTCATCATGGTAATCACAACGGCGATACCAAACAGCGCAAGGAACAAGTAGCTAGAACGCCAGCCGAAAGCTTCTGTTAGGTAACCACCTAGAACTGGAGCCATTAATGGTGAGAAAATCACACACATGCTGATTAAGCTATTTGCGCGGTGCAGTTCAGCGCCTTCAAAGCAGTCACGAGTCAATGTACGAGACATCGCACCGCCACAACCGATACCCAAACCTTGGATAAAGCTACCCGCTAAGAACCATTCATACTCGTGAGCGAACAATGCCACCAGAGTGCCGATGATGTAGATGATCAAACCAATCACGATGATCGGTTTACGACCTAGGCGATCAGAAAGTGGACCGTAGACAAATTGCGACAGACCATAAGGGATCAAGTAACACGCCATCACTGCTTGGAGTGAAGACGCCGAAACCAAGAACTCACCTGACATATGACCGATAGAAGGCACGTACATCGTTTGAGTCATTTGACCTACGGCAGTCAGAATAGCGATTAAAAAGGTAAGTTTCGCTAATGGAAACGAGGCGGACATTTGCTTATCTCTCCAAAAAATAAAGACGTAAAAAGCCTTAGCGCTCCTTTGAGGAGAGCCAAATGAATAAAGTGTTCAGGGAATCTAGGCGCGAGATATTAGATCTTGAATGCCGAGTTAGCAATCAAAAAGTGTGAAGTTGATCAAGATAAAAATCTATAGTTTGGATTATTAAAACTAATCCGAAGTTACTGTGTTCTCAAAGATCAAAAGGGGGAATGTTTTTCCTAGAAATTTCGATGCTATGGTTATGCCTAAAGTGTTAGTTCAATAGTTACATGGCCCATGATGGCGTGAATACATTTAGTTGAAATCACAGAAAAAAGGCAAAAGACACGGCCTATTAACATTTATGTAAACTTTCGTTTTATATGTAAGCAATTTGTGCTGTAATTATCCGCTAAGCTATTCGTCAAACTTATTTACATTGTGCTCTTCAATTCATCTCAATGTGGTAGTTACGGTTATGGAAGTCTTTTGGCTTAAATAAGGATATTAAATGCGCTCACTATCGGTACAGTGGAAAATCACCCTGCTTGCAGGCTGCTGTCTAATCATTACTTCACTGTCTCTTATTGGTTTTTCAATCTATAACGCGACCAGTAACCAACAAGTCATCAAATCTCAAAGCTCAGAATCAGTTATCAATAAAACTCAGCAGTTGCTGGCGTCTGTTTCTCAGCTTAATGCTCAAGAAACCCAACGCTATGTAGACGAAGCGGTTTACCGCGCAGAAATGTTAGCAGCCAGTGCTCAGTTTCTAAAGAACAATGCGGATGAAAACTTTACCCCAAGTGAAGAGCTACGTACTGCGTTAGATGAAATGGTTCGTCGCTCAGTTTTGAACTTTGATTCTATTCAAGGTGCATATTTAGTTTTCCAACCTGATTTACTTGATGGTGAAGATGCGAATTATGTCGATGCGGACTATGTTGGATCTAATGAAAAAGGTCGTTTTGCTCCTTATTGGAAGGTGGCGGATAACGGCGAAAATGTTCTAGCGAACGTTCTGTCAGAACCTATCTTGAGCGATGATAGCAATAGCGAACGCTTTTATTGTCCTTTGTCTTCAGGGCAAACGTGTATAAGTACTCCACGAGTCGTGAACAGCGGTGGTACTGCATTACTTACCTCTTCTATTTCAGTACCTATCTTAGTTGATGACGTTGCTATTGGCTTCTTGGGTATTGACCTAAGGCTAGATGGCTTGACCAGTGTGGTCACGCAATCAGATCAAAGCTTATTTGATGGCGCTGGTGCCGTTTATGTTGTCAGCCTAGACGGTTCGGTTATTGCTTCAGATGACTCAAGTATTGCAGTCGGCTCGGTCTTTCAAAGTGACAATACCAACAGTGATTTAATGACTGATTTTATCTTCGGTGGTGAAGTGATGACTCAATGGAGTGAGAATGGTGAGTGGTTACTCGCATTTGCTCCTGTTACCGCGGCAAACCAAACTTGGGGCGTGTTGTTTGAGATCCCGCGTGAGAGTGTAGTTGCCGATGCTAACCGATTGGATTCAATCATTAGTACTAAAGTAAGCGAAGGCATCCAAACGGAAGTGATTGCAGGCGTCATCTTTATTCTTTTTGGTTTAGCTATTATCGCGTTTTCTTCATTGTCTATTGTTAAGCCTATCCGACAGGTAGTTGAAAGGCTCAATGATATTGCTTCTGGTGAAGGTGATTTGACTCAGCGTTTGGAAGTGAAATCTCAAGACGAAATTGGTCAGTTATCACAAGGGTTTAACCTGTTCTTAGACAAGCTTCAGCACACGATTAAAGAAGTGATTCAAACCACTGAGCAAGTAGCGAGTACGACAAGCCAAGCTAAGGCATCAGCATCAAGTACACGTGAAAGCAGTGAATCTCAATTTAAAGAAGTCGATCTAGTGGCAACAGCCGCAGAAGAGATGACTCAGACTGCTGGCTTAGTGGTACAAAATGCAGAAGTTGCAGTTGATGCTGCTTGTGAAGCGAACCGTTCTGCTCGACAAGGGCAACAAGTCATCGAACTCTCAGCTGGAGAAATGAGAAAGCTGGTGGAGCGTATGTCGAGCGCTGTTCCTATTGTTGAAGAGTTAGCTAAAAATAACGGTAACATCACCGAAATCTTAAGTGTTATTGAAGGGATCTCTGAGCAAACCAACTTACTAGCATTGAATGCGGCGATTGAAGCGGCGAGGGCGGGTGAGCAAGGGCGAGGTTTTGCTGTTGTAGCTGATGAGGTAAGAAACTTAGCAAGTCGTACGCAATCATCGGTTGGTGAAATCAGAGCGGTGATCGACAAGGTTCATGCTGGAACTCAAGATGTTGTCGAAGCGATACAAGAAGGTAATATCTTAGCCAACGATACTGCGTTACATGTTCAAAATGCAGTTGAAGATCTTGGTTCGATTTTCACTTCAATTGAAGAGATCAGCGATATGAATAGCCAGATCGTGAGAGCAGCAGAAGAGCAGCAATCGGTTTCCGGCGAAGTGAATCAAAGTGTGGTTAACATTCGCGACTTAAGTGCGAAAATTTTGGAACAAGCTGCAGCTTCTGAGCAAGTGGGCAGCGAAATCGAGCAACTATCTCAACAGCAACAGAAATTGGTGAATCAGTTCAAGGTCTAGTAGTTGACAGTCTAGTTGTTCACGGTTTGGCTATTTAAGTTTAGTTAACGGTTGAATCGAAAAAGGGGCAAATGAAGATTTCATTTGTCCCTTTTTTTTTTCTAAGGCTATTAGGCTATTAGGTTCTAGGGCTCGGTGATATTCATCGAAACCGATTCACCAAATTAGTCTTCGATAAACCAGTAACCTTTGTTTACCAATTCAGTCACGACAGTGACACCTGAAGGAGTCAAAGTGGTTGCTGAGTTAATCACCGAGTCATCACACAGTACGTTTAGTAGCGATGAATCCGCTTCTTCAACCTTGACCACTTCACCATTGATGTAAGCCGTGTTGGTTTCATTCTCATGGTAGAGCGCTTTCAAGCCCGATACTCGACAGATCTCGCCTTCTGACTCTAAGTGCTGAGCGATCTCTTCTTCTGTCCATAATGGCTCAGGAGCGACGATATCAAGCTGGTGGCGTGATTGGCTTAGCAAACATCCCATGAATTCGCTGATGGTTTCAGGTTGCTCTAGTGCAGATTTCAACATGTCAGTGAGATTGCTTAAATCCGATGAACGAATCTTGCCGTAACCATCTTGCGTTTTGAATTCTGGATCGTGAAGATGAACGTCACCCATATCATGAGCAAGTACAAAATCGGCGAAGTTGCTGATTAGCTCTTGTTCTTTAGGGGAGCGATAGCCAATAGAGTAGCTCATTGACGGCTCTAACGTGTTGCCTTCATGCGGGAAACCCGGTGGGATATAAAGGATATCGCCCGGCTCTAAGGTTTCATCAATGATCGGTTCAAAACCTTCTATTTGACGAAGTGCAGAAGCTTGAACGGTCTCTTTGTATTGGCCCACATCTTTTGCGCCGACTTTCCACTGGCGTTTACCTTGACCTTGAATGATGAATACGTCGTATTGATCAATATGGGGGCCAACGCCACCTTCTGGTGCTGAGTAGCAGATCATTAGGTCGTCGAATAACCAGTTTGGTAAAGCTTGGAACGCTTCTGTCAGTTGATTTGCACCTTGGTGCCAGTGATTCGCTGCTTGAACGATCAATTGCCAATGTGTTTCAGTTAGCTCGCCAAATTTCTCTTCTGAGAATGGACCATGTTCTGCAGTCCATTGGTTGTCGAGGTTAGAGACAAAGCGAGAATCCACTTCTTCTTCCATCGATAAACCAGCAAGTTCTTCCGGCGAAATTGGGTCGACGAAGTCTTGGAAGCCACCTTTTAAGATGGTTGGTTTTTTATGCCAGTAGTTTTCAAGAAATTCGGGCATAGAAAAGCTAAGTTGGTACATGTGAATCCTGTATGTTTTTATGCTAGATGCTAGATGCTAGATGCTAGATGCTAGATGCTAGATGCTAGATGCTAGATGCTAGATGCTAGATGCTAGATGCTAGATGCTAGATGCTAGTTTGGCTTGTAAATCTTGTTGGACAATCTTAATTGCTTCTAACGCCACTTTTGGGTCGATTTCGTTGCTTTCGAGCAGATAGATCAGGTCGACAGCTAACTTAACTTCTTCTGGCGCATTATCCAGTGGTGATGATGTGTTATCAGTGTTCATTTCGCTTAGGGTTCTCTAAGTTAATCAGTCTCTCAATATTTTTCATTGAGTCTTCACAGCGTTCTAATCGTTCTTTTGCTAATTGCCAAGCCTCGTCCGCTTTTTTCTTACTGTGGCGAGGCGCAGAATCAAACGCTAACTTTCGTACTCGTACTAAATCGACCAGTCGCTTTTGCCAATCTTGGTGCTGAGCGAGTTCGTTGTATAGGTCGTTGAGATTTTTGCCTGACTTACTTTTTCGGTCTAAGCGTAAATCATGGTTAGCGAGCTCCCTTTGGATTGCAGCTATCTGGTTAGTCAGCTTTTCCGTCAGGTAGTTGGCCCGAGATGCGGTCAGTTGATTTGTATCTTGTTCACGAATAATGGTGTTGTACGTTGTTTGAGTTTCAAGTGCGTAGGGCAGTAAAATAGAAGAGCTGCACTTAAATAAGGTTCGGTCAAACAAGGCTTGATGATAAGCACCTCGGGCTTTGTCGACCTGAGAACTGTGCCCAATTAAGGTATCCAGTACACTTTTAAGATTTGAAAAATGGTTCATTTCGCTTCCCATTGGCTGGTGGTTATAAGTTTACAAACCACGCTTCGTAAGCCAGTTTAATCGCAAGGACACTCACAACAGTCACAAAGACAGGTCGTATAAATGTAGCACCAAAGCGAATAGCAGAATGTGCTCCAACAAATGCACCAGCCATCAAACAAAGCCCCATGGTTAAACCTAGAACCCAATCAATATGACCGAGAATCGCAAAGGTCACCAAAGAGGTGAAGTTGCTAGTGAAGTTCATCGCTTTAGACAAACCAGAAGCCAGTAAGATATTTAAGCGATAAAGCGCCATAGAACTCACCGTCCAAAACGCGCCAGTACCTGGGCCTGCAACACCATCATAAAAGCCAAGAATGAATCCTTGGTACTTTTGTTTTCTTTTAAGTACCGGACACGGTTTAGGAGACACATTATGGCTCACATCCGGAGTTTTATGAAAAATGGTATAGACAGCAGCGGCCAGAATAACTAATGGCAATACCTTCTCTAACCACTCTGTACTAATGGCATCAACAGTCAGGGTGCCGATTGTTGCACCTATTAATGTCGATATGAATGCATTGGTCCAACATTCAGGTTTGAACAGTTTCTTACGATAGTAAGTAAAAGCTGCAGTTGATGAGGCAAACGTTGCGGCCAGCTTATTAGTTCCGAGTGCAATATGTGGCGGTAAACCAAGCGATAGCAAAGCTGGGACGGTTAACATCCCTCCGCCACCGGCGACAGCATCGATAAAGCCTGCTGCAAATGCAACCAAGGCAAGTATGACCAACATGGTTGGTTCAATCATTTCCATAAATAGCTAGTGTTCTCGTTATCGGCTGTTAGGGCAGCCACATGAATAATCAATGGATTAGCCATGTTGGGTTGTGAATGCAAGGACCTAGCGATGACAGGCCCATAACTACCTTAAGGGCAGTAAAATTAGTATTTTATTGTTCTTTTAAAAGGCGGTAGCGAATCGAGTAGGGATTTCCCGTATCGCTTCGTGACTATGCGTCTATCAAGGATCGTGACTCTACCAGAATCTCGTTCTTTACGCAGCAATCTACCCACAGATTGAATAAGCTTTTTACTCGCTTCTGGAACAGTAATCTGCATAAAAGGATTACCGCCGCGTGATTCAATATATTCTGAATGTGCTCGCTCTACAGGAGAGGTAGGAACACCAAAAGGAATCTTGGTAATAACGAGGTTTTCAAGTAGCTCGCCAGGTAGATCAAGACCTTCAGAAAAGCTACCCGTTCCAAAAAGGACGCTGGTTTTACCTTGGTCTATGAGCTTTTTATGTTTTTTTAGGATTTCGGTTCGTGAAGTATCACCTTGAACCTGCAATGCCCACGACTTTTTAACGAAATCTGTTGCCAAAGCTTCTGCAACTTTATTCATTTGCCAATAAGAAGAGAATAAAACGAGATTGGCTTTGTTGTCTTCTATTACCTTAGGCAATATTTCAATAAGATATTCAGTAAACTGAGGTGCTTGCGGTTCGTACTTCATTGCAGGAACAACCAGTTCAGCTTGGTTCTGATAATCAAACGGCGATGCCAAAGCAAGAAATTGTACACCGTCTTCAGCTTTTTGACTGATACCAGCTTGATGACAGAAAAAGTTGAAGGAGTTGAGTGCTCTCATTGTCGCAGAGACTAGCACTGCACCAACACAACGACTCCAGATCTGTTGATCCAGTTGCCAACCCACCTCTAGTGGCGAAACATTCACAACGAAATCGCCTTCACTTTCTTTATTCAGTTCGAGCCAACGCGCTAAAGGCGCTCCTTTTTCTCTCTTAGGTTCAGCCATTAAGCGCCAAACTTGGGCAAGGTTCTCTGTTCTTTGTATATAGAAGCCAATTTCTGCAAGTGCAGGCTCTGCCAGTTTTGCTGAAAGCTCTCCGTCTTTAACTCGCTCTGCAATCAAGTCTGCAATCTTCGCAACGGCTTGGCTCGCCTTTTGTGTGAGTTGCTTGAGATCTTTAGATTCATTCTCTAGCCAATCAGGTAAGTCGCCATGCTCGAAGCGATACAAGCCGTCTTCAAAGTGGCTAGCATCAAACTGTTTGCTCATTTGAGTAAGAGTAGGAATCAGCTGTTGTACAGAATCCTGCAATTCATTTCTGAATCGACCCACTCGCTTTTCATCCGCCAAGCCCGAAAGCTTGGTGATTGATTGATTCAAACGCTCTAACCATGAAGCGGCACCCTTTAAGCTCGCCGCTGCAGAAGAGTGATCTCTCGCTACGTGTGGTAAGTGGTGAGCCTCGTCAAATATATAGATGCTATTTTCTGGTTCGGGCAGTATCACGCCGCCACCAAGGTCGGCATCAGCCATCACTAAACTGTGATTGGCGATAATCACGTCTGCTTTATCCAGCTCCGAGCGTGCTTTTTGGAAAGGGCAGTCTCGATGAGTCGGCATACTGTTGTTACAGCTATGCTTATCACTGACAATCATCAGCCAAATCATATTGTCGATTGGTTTAGGCCATGAGTCTCTATCCCCGTCCCATTTGCCTTGAGCCAAACTACGATACATGGTTTGAAGCTGTTCGATGTCTTTCTTCTTTGGCTTAGATTCGAACATCGCCATTTGCCCACCATCAACTCCACACGCGGCGGCTAACTTTTCGGTACAACAATAACGCTGTCTACCTTTGGCGAGTATAAAAGAGAACTCTCTATCAGTAAGTCTTCTATATAGAGGGAGATCTTTATTTACGAGCTGTTCTTGAAGCGCAACCGTCGCTGTTGAAATGACGATTTTTCGATTATTGAGCACAGCGACAGGAATCGTTGCCATGAGATAGGCGAGTGATTTTCCGATCCCTGTTCCTGCTTCAGCCACGATCATGCGATTACTTTTATTGTATTGACCACAAAGTGTCTTCGCAATTTCGGCTACAAGGTAATTTTGAGCACGTCTAGGTACAAAGTTGTCCAACTGATCTTGGAGGTTTTGATAACTGGTGCGAATGGATTTTTGAATTTTAGTAGTTAGCATACTGTGACCTACGTAACGGAGCGAGGATAGTAGCACATATCACTAGCCGGTACATTTACGGCAAAATAGCTTGCTTTTGAATCAAAGGTAGATCTCGTTCACAAAAAAAAACTGAACCATCAGGAACTTAACGATTTTATTTATCTTGCGAAATATAAATATTAAAAAAGACTTATCTACAGGTATTAAGTTCTGATTTTTGGTTGTTATCCATCCAGCCTTTGGTGTTAAGTTCTGTATTGTTCTTTTTTAGGATTATTATATTTCCTGATAAAACTAAGGATAAGTTGCTCGTAAAATGATGAAAAAAAATGTAAGTATTTGATTTTTATGTATTTGTGTTTTTTTTAGGTCTGTTTTTAGTTTATTTGACACGCAGGGTAATCTTTTGCAATCTAGACCTCGAAATTTAGTGACGGTGATTAACCAACAAAGAGTGGTAATGATCAGTCATAAAAAATAAAAGGGAACCGGGCAAGGATCTCCCATTCTTAGAAAAGGCAGTGGATTTATTATGAAAAAGACTCTATTAGCGCTAGCACTAGCAGGTATCTCAACTTCGACCCTAGCAGCAAGCATTTACGATGATGGTACAACAGCTTTCAACATTAAAGGTGAGATTGATACTTACCTAAGTACTGCTGAATCAACAACAACAGCTGCTGGTGTAGCTGCAAAAACTGAAACTGACCTAGACGTAGATCTATGGGCAAAAATCCAGATTGATGCAACGCACAAGTTGAACGATAGCGTATCTGCATTCGGCTCTTTCGAAATCCAAAACGGTAACGGTTTTGATGGTTGGAAAGGTATCGTAAACGACGATAACTCAATGCAAACTGATGACCTTTACTTCGGTTTCAATATTGGTGAAAACTTCGGTATTGCTGCAGGCGAAATCGGTGATTTTGGTGATTCTCTAGATGCAATCACGATTGACAAAACAAACGAAGGTCTAGGTTACATGGATGACTTCGTTAGTTCTCTTGAAAGTGCTGGTCACGCTGTTTCATTGAAGTACACAACTGGTGGTCTTAAGCTAATTGCTGATACTTACCTATCTTCAGATGAAAACGAAGATGCAGCATACGGTGTGTCTGCGGAATACGCGTTGAACGAAATGTTCACTTTTGGCGCATCTTACCAAGATCAAGGTAACCGTGGCCTTGGTACTGACCACAGTATTATGGGTGTTGCAGCGCGCTTAAGCCTTGGCGATTTTGGTGCGGCAGCAAACTACGTTACAGAAGATATCACTGGTGCGTCTGATCGTGATACAGTTTCTATTGCTCTAGACTACCAAATCGAGAAAGTACGAGCTTACACTTCTATCGGTGCTACTGATGGTGATGCTGACCAAGAAATTAACTACTTCACAGTGGGCGCTGACTACTCAATGTCTAGCAACATCTTAGCATTCGTTGAATACACTGATGCAGAAGAAGTAACTGACAGCGCGAACAAAGTTGAAGGTGACGGTTTTGTTGCTGGTATGTACTACACATTCTAATAACTTGATATCAAGTTGAATGTAAACAAAGGTCGCATTTATGCGGCCTTTTTGATTATATGGGAAGCTGTCAGTGTTATACCCAACTGAGCTTAAATCTCTGGCTAGTAAGCTATATTTTTATGCATGATATTAGCGAGACCTCGAGGTTATTTGGGTATAAGACTTAATGATAAAAAAGGGTTAAATCATGAAACGTACTATTTGGACTCCGATTTTAATGGCGCTTTCCGCGTTGAGTGTCCCGAATGCATATGCAAACACCAATACGTCGACCGAGCTAGATGCGGCTCAAGGAATTGAAGTGTTATTTATCAATAGTCAAAAGCAGATGGATGAACCGTTTATGCTTACCACGGGATCGAATCAAATCGTGTTACGCATGGATACGATGTTGGGGCGAGGTGAGCAGCGCGGCAACTTCACTTCAGCGCCTTATATTCTTACCTTGGATGTTAATGGTGGCGAACTGGAAATCGAAGGTCCGAAACTGAACGACGTACTTCAAGCAAGAAAAGTGTTTGAAGGCGATACGATTGACTGGAATGTGAGCCTCAATGGCAGCGATATAGATTACGACCAAATCAAAATGGTGGGGAAAAAGGGCATGCTCCCATACTCAAATCTTGACGAGCAACTTGCGATTTATAATGCTGCCAATGGTATTAGTTTTTCGGGTAATGTCATTGCACCTGCTACGGGAGCAAGCCTAGTAAACGGTATGCAACAAACCGTTAAGTCTGTAGAGCAAGACAGCCTAGCAATGCAAAAAGCGAAAATGTCGTATTTGAAATTGTCGCCACCTGAGCGGAAATCTCTCCGTAAATGGCTAGTCGACCAACAGTAATCGTATTCAACTAACGTTGATAATTTTTTAGGAAGCCAGTAGTGTTTGCTGCTGGCTTTTCATTTAAGCAGCTAGATCTCTTTCCACTCTCCTGGTTGAAGTTGCCCCACATTCATATCACCCATTGAGTAACGAATAAGACGCAGGGTAGGGAAGCCGATATTTGCTGTCATTCGTCTTACCTGACGGTTACGCCCTTCAATGATAGTAATCGCTAACCATGTTGTCGGTATTGCGGCTCTGAAACGCACTGGAGGGGTTCTTTCCCACACAACAGGTTCAGACATCACCTCAACCTGAGCAGGCAGTGTCATGCCGTCTTTTAGCTCCACGCCTTTTCTCAATTTATCTAAATCTTCCTCAGAAGGTGCGCCTTCAACCTGTACCCAGTAAGTCTTTGGTGATTTTGAGTTTGGTTGAGTTAACTTAGCTTGGAAGATGCCATCATTGGTCAAGACCATTAATCCTTCACTGTCGCGATCAAGTCGACCCGCCGCGTAAACATCTTTAACCGGAATAAAGTCGGCGAGTGTTTTCCTGCTTTCGCCATCAGTGAACTGGCTGAGAGTATCGAAAGGCTTGTTGAACAAAATGACTTTGCGATCTTCAAGTGATACTTTGGGTTTTGCGCCAGTAGGCTTGCCTTTGTATCTGTGTTTACTTGAGTGCGGTTTCTTGTGCGAATTGCCAGTGTCATTTTTATCACTGCCGCGGCTTGGTCTATTACCGTTTTGTTTTAATGTGGTACCAGAACGAGCTGGTTTGTCTGAGCTAGATGCGCCTCGAGAGCGAGTAGACATGTTAACTACCTTGCAAAAATGTAAACGAAGTGTGCTGAAAAGTTTTCACTGAAACGGAATTGAGCTATCATTTGCGCGCCTAAAAGACACAAAATAGAACAAGTTGATGGACTCTTAAGCCTGATTTGTTTAATTATACCTTCGTGTTTTATTATAACAACGCACTCACGGATTTGGTTCATGCTGTCATCAAGATTGTATGAAAAATAAGATAGATTACGACTATCGAGTAAGCAGTTTTCACTCTTTGAGTGGCTTACTGGTCAATTTATAACATGCTCACTACTTTAAATGAGCTTGTAAGAACTATAGGGAAATTTCATGCCTACTGAAAAACCAACGATCATCTATACCATTACAGACGAAGCTCCGGCGCTAGCAACTTACTCTTTGCTGCCAATCATTCAATCTTTTACAGCTTCTTCTGGTATTAACGTTGATACTCGCGACATTTCACTTGCAGGGCGCATTATTGCCAACTTCCCTGACTATTTGAACGAAGAGCAACGTATTGGTGATGCACTAGCAGAACTAGGTGAATTGGCTAAGACACCAGAAGCGAACATTATCAAGCTTCCAAACATCTCTGCATCTGTACCTCAACTTCAAGCAACGATCAAAGAACTTCAGTCAAAAGGTTACGCACTTCCTAATTATCCAGAAGAAGCAAATACTGACGAAGAGAAAGCCGTTAAAGCGACTTACGACAAAATCAAAGGCAGTGCAGTAAACCCTGTGCTACGTGAAGGTAACTCGGATCGCCGTGCACCACTTTCTGTTAAGAACTATGCGAAGAAGAACCCACACTCAATGGGTGCATGGTCTGCAGATTCTAAGTCGCACGTTTCAAGTATGGATGACAAAGACTTCTTCGGCAGTGAAAAGTCAGTAACGATTGAAGGTGCCACAGAAGTGAGCATCGAATTTGTTGGCAAAGATGGCGCGAAGAAAACACTGAAGCCAGCTTTTGCACTACAAGATAAAGAGATCATTGATGCGTCAGTGATGAACAAAGCTGCTTTGATTGCGTTCTTTGAGAAAGAAATCGCATCGGCTAAAGAGCAAGGCGTACTGCTTTCTCTTCACATGAAAGCGACGATGATGAAAGTGTCTGACCCAGTGATTTTTGGTCATGCGGTTAAGGCTTACTACAAAGATGTATTCGCTAAGCACGGTCAACTGTTCAACGAGTTAGGTGTTGATGTAAATAACGGGATCGGCGATGTATACGCAAAAATCGCTGCACTTCCTCAAGATCAGAAACAGGCAATCGAAGCTGACCTACAAGCAGTATACGAAACTCAGCCTCCACTAGCGATGGTTGACTCAGACCGTGGTATTACTAACCTACACGTTCCAAGTGACATCATTGTTGATGCATCGATGCCTGCAATGCTGCGTTCTTCAGGTCAAATGTGGGATCCAGAAGGTAAGCAAAAAGACACGAAAGCAATGATTCCAGATCGTAGCTACGCGAGCATCTACCAAGCGGTTATTGATTTCTGTAAAGAGAACGGTGCTTTCGACCCTACAACGATGGGCAGTGTACCAAACGTTGGCCTAATGGCTCAAAAAGCGGAAGAGTACGGTTCTCACGATAAGACTTTCATCCTTGCAGCTGCTGGTCAGGTGCAAGTTGTAGACGCTTCAGGTTCAGTGCTTCTTGAGCAAGACGTAGAGGAAGGTGATATCTTCCGTATGTGTCAGGTTAAAGATGCACCAATTCAAGATTGGGTTAAGCTAGCGGTTACTCGTGCTCGTGCATCGGGTGTTCCTGCGGTATTTTGGCTAGACGCGTCTCGCGCACATGACGCTCAGCTTATTGAGAAAGTAGAAGCGTACCTTCCTGAATACGATACTGATGGTCTTGAAATTAAGATCCTTGCTCCACTTGAAGCAACTCAATATTCATTGGTTCGTATCAAAGAAGGTCTAGATACTATTTCTGTTACAGGTAACGTGTTACGTGACTACCTAACGGATTTATTCCCAATTCTAGAGCTTGGTACGTCAGCTAAAATGCTATCGATTGTTCCACTAATGAACGGTGGCGGTCTGTTTGAAACAGGTGCTGGCGGTTCTGCTCCTAAGCACGTGCAACAAGTAGAGAAAGAAAACCACCTGCGTTGGGATTCTTTAGGTGAGTTCTTGGCACTAGCGGCATCTCTAGAGCACCTAAGCGTAGTCACTGGCAATGCTAAGGCACAAGTTCTAGCTGACGCGCTTGATAAAGCGACGGGCGAGTTCCTAGATAAAAACAAATCTCCTTCACGTCGAGTAGGTGAGCTTGATAACCGTGGTAGCCATTACTACCTAGCAGCATACTGGGCTAAAGCGCTTGCTGAGCAAACGGTTGACGCTGACCTTGCTGCTGAGTTTGCAGGTGTGGCAAGTCAATTGGCTGAAAGTGAAGAAGCTATCGTTGCTGAGCTAAACAACGCTCAAGGTCCAGCAGGCGATTTAGGTGGTTATTACCTACTTGATGATGCATTGGTTTCATCACTAATGCGTCCAAGTTCAACACTGAACGCATTCATTGACGCATAGTGATTAGACTCATCGTTAGCAAATTATGGTCATGATTTACTAACGAGTGGCTTGGTATGACAGTTAAGTCATAGACCAATACAAAACGAAAGACGCTTTAACGATAACGTTAAAGCGTCTTTTTTTATTCATAATGCTTTCCTAGACCTAGACCTAGACCTAGACCTAGACCTAGACCTAGACCTAGACTCAGAAGTACCTTGGGGCAAACATCCTCGAGCGAATCGTATTGTGAGCAACGTTATAGCTTCTAGATCGAAAAACCGCTCATTTAATCCTGTATTAGGGGTATCAAATGAGCGGTTTCAATATTCTGCTTACCTGTCAGCCGTTAATTAGGACTGATGGAGGTCAACATGATTTGGCCATCGCCTATTTAGCGGCGCTGCCTTCTACAGGAACAACAGAGCTAGCGTGCGAGCCTTTAGGTCCACTTTCTACTTCATAGTCGACCTGCTGACCTGCCTTTAAGGTTCGATAACCTTCCATCTGTATTGTGGAGTAGTGCGCGAAAATATCGCCGTCTTCACCTTCTGGACAAATAAAGCCAAACCCTTTGGCGTTGTTAAACCATTTTACTGTACCTGTAGCCATGCTATACATCCCTCATGCATTTTGTTACTAACGTTGTTATATCAATTGTTGTAAGTGCGATTGATATCATTCCTACCAACTAAAGAATTTCAGCTGATAGCTTGAATCTCATACATTGCTTACGGAAATTAACGCTACCCTGCGTAATTATTCCTTATTGTTCATTCTTAACGCGTATTACTCGATTTTGAATCTTGTTATAAAGTTGTATCAGAAAAACCTTTTAGCTCCAATGTAGCTAATGATTGAGCGCAGTCAATAGTAAATTGGTATAAAAGTGATCAATTTTAATAACAAATCACATTCGAGATTAACTGCAAACTATTAACTAAATAGTAACTTAGCGGTAATCTTATCGTTAACATCAATAGTTATGGTGTCTTTTTAATCAATCACATATGTTAATCCTGTTAATAGAGATCTTTTATTTGCAGCGATGGAAATGGTGGATTAGGCTCAGTATAGAGGAATATTTTTTGGTACTGTTTCTCGGTGCAGTTTCTTAGTACACCGTAATGCGTGAATGTGGTAAATTTGAATGACGTAACACTCACGACTTCCGAAAAATAACTCTTAGCAAAGCGATATGAGCAGAAACTTTGAATGGGCATCTCCAGGCTCAGATTTACTGGAGAAAGAAGAGACAAAAGTAAAGCCACCGGCGATGTATAACGTTGTATTGAATAACGATGACTACACGCCTATGGACTTTGTAATCGAGATCCTAGAGCGATTCTTCTCACTAGATATCGAACAAGCAACGGAAGTGATGCTCAAGGTTCATTATGAAGGTAAAGCTATATGTGGCACATACAGTGCTGAAATAGCGGAAACAAAGGTAGCGCAAGTAAAGATGTACTCAAAGGAAAATGAGCATCCGCTACTATGTACAATGGAGCAAGTATAAATTGCTCGAACAACACTGTTGTTCCCTTAGGAGGTACTTATGCTAAATAAAGAATTAGAGACAAGTTTAAATGGTGCATTTGCTCGTGCGCGAGACAAGCGACATGAATTCATGACTGTCGAACACCTCCTACTAGCATTATTAGAAAATGATGCGGCCAAGGAAGCGCTCCAAGCTTGTCAGGCTGATCTCGATGCTCTTCGCAATGAGCTCGATATTTTTATCGATCAAACGACCCCACTTATCCCTGAAAGTGACGAGACTCGTGAGACTCAGCCTACACTGAGCTTCCAACGAGTACTTCAACGCGCTGTTTTTCATGTTCAGTCTTCAGGTCGTAGCGAAGTTACAGGTGCAAATGTACTTGTGGCTATTTTCAGTGAGCAAGAATCTCACGCGGCATATTTACTCAAGAAAAACGATATTAGCCGCTTAGATATCGTTAACTTTATTTCTCATGGCATTACCAAAGCCAGTAACGAAGGTGATAGTTCATCACCGTCTGATTCATTTGGTGGCGCAGAGAATGCAGAAGAAGCTAACTCTGAAGATCGTCTAGAAAATTTTGCAACTAACCTTAACGAAGTGGCGAAACAAGGTAATATCGACCCGCTTATCGGGCGTGATAAAGAGCTTGAGCGTACGGTTCAAGTTCTATGTCGTCGTCGTAAAAACAACCCTCTGTTAGTGGGTGAAGCGGGTGTGGGTAAGACCGCCATCGCGGAAGGTCTTGCATGGCGTATTGTTGAAGGTCAAGTACCTGAAATCATTCAGAGTAGTGTGATTTATTCTTTAGATATTGGTTCACTTCTAGCTGGGACCAAATACCGTGGTGACTTTGAGAAACGTTTTAAAGCGATTCTTAAGCAACTAGAGAAAGAAGAAGACGCAATCCTATTCATTGATGAGATCCACACCATTATTGGTGCAGGTGCAGCATCGGGTGGTCAGGTTGATGCGGCAAACTTAATTAAGCCACTACTAAGCAGCGGTAAATTACGTTGCATCGGCTCAACGACATACCAAGAGTACAGCAGCATTTTTGAGAAGGAGCGTGCTTTAGCTCGTCGCTTCCAGAAAATTGATATTATCGAGCCATCGCTAGATGACACAACCAAGATTCTAATCGGTTTGAAGCCAAAATACGAAGCTCACCACGAAGTGCGTTACACCAATAAAGCGTTGCGTGCCGCTGTGGAGTTGTCAGCTAAATACATTAATGAACGTCACCTTCCAGATAAGGCCATTGACGTGATTGATGAAGCCGGCGCTCGTAGTCGTTTGGCACCAGCAAGCCGTCGAAAGAAAACGGTAAGCGTGGCTGATATTGAGTCAATGGTTGCGAAAATGGCTCGTATTCCTGAGAAGTCAGTATCATCTTCAGACAAAGATACGCTACAGAAACTGGATGACCGCATGAAAATGTTGGTATTCGGACAAGACCCTGCAATCGATGTATTGAGTGAAGCGATTAAGCTAACCCGTGCTGGATTGGGTGCAGACAATAAACCTGTTGGTTCATTCTTGTTTGCTGGTCCTACTGGTGTCGGTAAAACAGAGGTGACTGTTCAGCTGTCTAAGTTGATGGGTATTGAGCTTCTGCGCTTTGACATGTCTGAGTACGGTGAGCGTCACTCTGTGAGCCGCTTGATCGGTGCGCCTCCTGGTTATGTTGGTTACGATCAAGGTGGCTTACTAACTGATGCCGTAATCAAGAACCCGCACTCTGTTGTGTTACTGGATGAAATCGAGAAAGCTCACCCAGATATCTTTAACTTGCTACTGCAGGTGATGGATAACGGCACGCTAACTGACAACAATGGTCGCAAAGCGGACTTCCGCAACGTGATTCTAGTGATGACGACCAACGCAGGTGTGGCTGAAACCGAGAAAAAATCGATCGGCCTGATCCAACAAGATCATGCGCCAGATGCGATGGGCGAAATCAAGAAGGTATTTACTCCTGAGTTCCGTAACCGTCTTGATAATGTCATTTGGTTCAACAGCCTTGATCCAAGTGTGATTAACCAAGTTGTCGACAAGTTCATTGTTGAGCTTCAGGTTCAACTGGACGCTCGAGGCGTGTCTTTAGAAGTTTCTGAGGATGCTCGTCATTGGTTAGCTGAAAGAGGTTATGACAAGACTATGGGTGCGCGTCCTATGGGACGAGTGATTCAAGAGAAGCTTAAAAAACCTCTTGCTAATGAGTTGCTGTTTGGTAGTTTGGTTGACGGCGGTACGGTTAAAGTATCCCTGATTAAGGACGATCTAGATTTCATCTATGTTGGTGCTAAAGAAGAGGTTATGCATTAAGCCTATTTCTTAACTGCTTAAGCTGTTGCTGACGGCTTATTGAGAGCTCGGTACAGCTAATCACGATAATAAACGCATGACTTCGGTTGTGCGTTTTTTTTAGTTATAGAGTAGCTGAAACAAAGAGAAAGCTGTGGATTGGGTTGTGGCACTGTTTGACTATAAACCGTTTATGCTGGCTAACCTACGCATATACAAACAGCGATTGGTGACACTGTTATTGGTGATACAGTTATTAGGAAGTGTATTGCAGGGGAATGTTACGAGAGACTGAAGGTATTGTTGGGGCTCTTGGAGAGCTAACCAGGTGTTTCTTTAGTATTTGTTTGGTCGATAAAAAACGGAGCATCAAGCTCCGCTTCTTATCGTATTCGGTAATTAAAAATTAACGAGCACGGAAGACGATGCGGCCTTTAGAAAGGTCGTATGGAGTCATCTCAACAGTTACTTTATCACCAGTAAGAATACGGATGTAGTTTTTACGCATTTTACCAGAGATGTGTGCTGTCACTACGTGACCGTTTTCAAGCTCAACACGGAACATCGTGTTTGGTAGAGTATCAAGGACAGTGCCTTGCATCTCGATTACGTCTTCTTTAGCCATCTAATCCTCTTTCGAAATTTGGCGGTTTTCAACGGCTTGATTGTGCCGTTAAAATCAAAATATGTAAAGTTGTCGCGTATTCTACCCTTGCCACCGCTGATTTACTAGCCTTTGATGACGTTGAAATCGTACTTTATAGTTCATCGCAGGACATTCATCGATTTGATAACCCAAATATAACCACTGTTTCTGTTCTTTCTGGGCGTGCTGGATTTGAAACAGAACACCTAGTGTTCCCATAGAGATGTCGATATCAGGATCGAAGAAGGTATAAAATGCGCTTGTGCAGTGAGACATCACATCAGTGACGGCGATGCCGACTAACTGGCTATCATCATAGATGTGCATGAACTTTGTGGCAAGCCATTCATTTTTAGAGAATTGTAGAAACTCTTCTTTTTTTGGGGGATACATGGTTCCGGAACGGTGACGAGCGGTTATATAGCGACTATATAAGTCAAACCAGTTGTCATCCATCTCGTCTTTCAATTCCCAACGTAGTGATTTGGCTTTGTTGAGGATTCGTCGTTGGCTTTTGGAAAACTTGACTTCGGGAATCGAGAGGCGAATAGCTTGGCACGCAGAGCAATTATCGCAATGTGGCTTATAAATGGTCGCTCCACTGCGGCGAAATCCGTTGGCGAGCAGGACTTCATAATTATCTGAAGTATGCATGTGCTCATCAAGCGTGACCGCCACTCTTTCTTGAAGATGTGGCAGGTAGCTGCAAGCATGGTTATCGGTCAATCCAATTCTGATTTGTTGTAAATCTGAACTCATGAAGGCGTTCCCTCTAGCCATTGTGATTTAAAACATCCATCGCTAAGTTGATTTTCTTTAAGTATTTTCAAAGCACTAAGGAACTCATCTCTTTCTACTTCGATAGCGCCCAAGGATTCCAAATGAGGGTTCATGACTTGGCAATCGATGAGCTTTCCTCCGAATCGTGTAAAGTGTTCACAAAAGTACCACAGTGCAATTTTAGAGGCATTGGTCTTCAGACTAAACATCGATTCACCACAAAAGACTTGGCCTCTTTGCAAACCGTAAAGTCCGCCGATAAGCTCGTCGCCTTGCCAAACCTCAACGGAGTGGCAGAAGCCTAATGAAGAAAGTTCGCGGTACGCTGACTGCATGTCACCGTTTAGCCAAGTTTCTTCTTCGGGTCTTAGCGAGGAGCAGTAGCCAATCACTTTGTCTGTCGCTTGGTTAATGCTGACACGGTAATTATGCTTTCTTTGAAACTTTTTAAGACTTTTTGACGGTTCGAATGTCTTAGGATTAAATACCGCTCGTGGTGCAGGGCTCCACCAAAGTATAGGCTCCCCTGGGCCGTACCATGGAAATATACCTTGGCTATAAGCGTTTAAAATTCGCATGGGTGACAAATCACCACCGAAGGCGAGCAGACCGTTAGGTTCATCAAGCGCGTCGAAAGGCGAAGGAAACTCTATACTAGTAGTATCAAGTTCGGTTAGGTATATAGTCATAAGTACCGCGTTACAGATTAATCACTGACCAAGAGGTCTTTAGGAGTTTTACCATGAAAAAGTTGCTTTGGATTTTACTTGTTTTGCCCATGTTGGCAAATGCAGCTTACAACAGAAACCAAGCTCGACCGGTCAATGAGGTCGTTTATGGTGAGGTTGACACGGTCAGATACATTACCCAACAAGAGATCGTAGAGTCGAAAGCGAATGGTTGGGAAACCTTGTTAGGAGCGGCTATTGGTGGCTTGATAGGTAATCAATTTGGTGGCGGTACCGGCAAAGAAGTCGCAACGGCCGTCGGTGCTGTGGCGGGCGCCGGGATTGCTCGCAATCGAGGTAACACACAATACAAAGTGGAATATAAGCTCGTCGAGTTATTGGTCAAAACTAAAGATGATAAGTTGGTTAACATCATTCAAGACGTCGATAACTCGATGTTGTTTAACCGAGGTGATGATGTGCGAATTCTCTATTTTTCAGATGGCGTTCGAGTTGATCTCGCGTACTAGTATGTAAATGTGTTTAGTTGGCTAATTAATCGCCTTTATCGAGGGGATTAGCTCTGGAGTTCATTGGAAAAGTTCGTTAGTCTGCAAGTACGAAGAATTATTCATCACCCGAAAATAAATACGCGCCAGTGGCTTCGGGTGGTACAAGGACTATAAGATTTAATGGAAAGCCTTACGTTACAACCAATTCAAAAAGTGAGCGGGGAAGTTAATCTACCTGGCTCAAAAAGTGTTTCCAACCGTGCACTTCTTTTGGCTGCACTTTCAACGGGAACCACGCGCCTAACAAACTTACTAGACAGTGATGATATTCGCCATATGCTGAATGCTTTGACGCAATTAGGTGTTGATTATCAGCTGTCTGCAGACAAAACCGTCTGTGAAGTGACAGGTGTGGGTGGTGCATTCTCAAGTGACAAAGCCCTAGAGCTTTTCTTAGGCAATGCGGGTACGGCGATGCGCCCGCTGGCTGCTGCACTTTGTTTGGGGCGTGGTGAATATGTTCTGACTGGCGAGCCTCGTATGAAAGAGCGACCAATCGGTCACTTAGTGACTGCACTGCAAGAAGCCGGCGCCGACGTTGAATACCTAGAAAACGAAAATTACCCACCATTGAAGATCACGGGTACTGGCCTTAAAAGCGGTACGGTTTCAATCGATGGTTCTATCTCTAGCCAATTCTTGACGGCATTTTTGATGGCTGCGCCTTTAGCTGACGGTGAGGTAACAATCAAAATTGAGGGTGAATTGGTCTCTAAACCTTACATCGATATCACGCTACACATTATGAAACAATTTGGTGTGGATGTGATCAACAACGATTACCAAGAGTTCGTAATTCCGACTGGGCAATCTTACTCAGCACCGGGTGATTTCTTGGTTGAGGGTGATGCATCATCTGCGTCATACTTCCTTGCAGCCGCAGCGATTAAAGGCGGTGAGATTAAAGTAACGGGTATTGGTAAAAACAGTATCCAAGGTGATATCCAATTCGCTAATGCGCTTGAAAAAATGGGTGCTGAAATTGAATGGGGTGACGACTACGTTATTTCTCGTTGTGGTGAGCTGAAAGGCATTGATATGGACTATAACCATATCCCAGATGCAGCGATGACTATCGCAACGACAGCTTTGTTTGCTAAAGGTACAACGGCAATCCGTAATGTTTACAACTGGCGTGTGAAAGAGACAGATCGCTTAGCGGCTATGGCCACAGAGTTACGTAAAGTCGGCGCTGAAGTCGAAGAGGGTGAAGACTACATCATTGTTAACCCTGTTGCTCAACTGACACATGCGGCGATCGATACCTATGATGATCACCGTATGGCGATGTGTTTCTCGCTGGTGGCGTTGAGTGATACACCTGTGACAATTAATGATCCAGGTTGTACTTCAAAGACTTTCCCTGATTACTTCGACAAGCTGAAAATGCTGAGTCAATAAAAATGCTAAGCATATAACGGTCCAGGAAGTAAAAAAGCTTGCCTAAATGGCAAGCTTTTTCGTTATTGCTGAAGCGTAAATTCTTTTGAAAGATGGTGCGCTAAGTATTTAAACATGTTAAATACTGCGGTTGTATTCTCTGTCGGCATTCCATTGCTGTCTAAGAAGTATTCACCTTTGAAGATGAGGACATCGTCTTTTTCTACTACGCTGTTTGCGCGCATGCCTTCAATGTAGTCATCATGTGATTGGATAATTTGGTTTGCGATAAGCAGTAAATCAAATTCTGCTATTACTTTCTTTGTCATGAGTTTATCTCTGATAACTGAATATAACGTTGAGTTTATGGTGTCGAACTAGAAATTCAATGATTTCACAACCGATTAATAGAGTCTTTTTAAACATCCACAATTTATTTTGTGATTTACGGCAAAAATAATTGAATGGGGCTCGCGTTAGATTCGCGGACAAGCTTAGTATGAGCCCGTTTAGACGTAATGCCTGATGAATAGGCTCTTGCAAGTATTCTTAGTGAGTACTTTATAGCTTCTTTATATTGTGCCCCTTTTCTCTATGAGTCGTCGAATTGTCGAGCGATCAGATCCAATTTTGAAAAAAGCGGTTGATCTTCTAGTAATCTCGCACAATAGTAAAAAAAGAAGCAATGAATTTAGAATATCATGCGTAAAAGCCCACAAGCTAAATTGTTGGTGCTGAAGCATCGTGATTAAGGACGTTAGAGTCAATATGGGTAAATCGCTCGTTATAGTGGAGTCGCCAGCCAAGGCTAAAACTATCAATAAATATCTTGGCAAAGACTTTGTCGTTAAGTCGAGTGTAGGTCACGTACGTGATTTACCAACGGCGGGTCAAAGTACTGGTCAAAAGGCTGCTGCAGTTTCAACCAAGGGTATGAGCCCAGAAGATAAAGCTCGTATCAAGAAAGAAAAAGATCGCAAAGCTCTCATTAAAAAGATGGGTATCAACCCATATCAAGAGTGGGAAGCGAACTACCAAATTTTACCTGGTAAAGAAAAAGTCGTTGCTGAATTGCAAAAACTGGCTGAGAACGCAGACCATGTTTATCTCGCAACCGATTTGGACCGCGAAGGAGAAGCTATCGCATGGCACCTTCGTGAGATCATCGGTGGCGATGAAACGCGATACAAACGAGTGGTTTTTAACGAAATCACTAAAAATGCTATTCAACAAGCTTTTGAAACTCCAGGAGAGCTAAACATTGATGGCGTAAACGCACAACAAGCACGACGTTTTATGGACCGTGTTGTTGGCTTTATGGTGTCACCACTGCTTTGGAAGAAAGTAGCACGAGGCCTGTCCGCTGGCCGTGTTCAATCAGTCGCTGTAAAACTACTGGTTGAGCGTGAGCGCGAGATCAACGCTTTTATCCCCGAAGAGTTCTGGGATGTGCATGCTGATACCAAAACAGCAGAGAAAACAGATTTCAGACTGCAAGTCGCTCAGAAAGACGGCGTTGCGTTTAAACCTGATAATGAAGCGCAAACACAAGCTGCAGTTAGCGTTTTAGAAAAAGCTCAATACGAAGTATGTAAACGTGAAGACCGCCCAACTAAGAGTAAGCCGTCTGCCCCTTACATCACGTCTACGCTGCAACAAGCGGCGAGTACGCGTCTTGGTTACGGCGTGAAGAAAACCATGATGTTGGCTCAACGTTTGTATGAAGCGGGTTACATCACTTATATGCGTACTGACTCAACCAACTTGAGTTCAGAAGCTGTTGAAGCCGCTCGTGAATACATTGGTTCTGAGTACGGCGAGCAATATCTTCCACCTAAAGCACTTGTATACGGCAGCAAAGAGGGCGCTCAAGAGGCCCACGAAGCGATTCGTCCTTCAAGTGTAGATGTTAAGTCGGAAGACCTAAACGGTGTAGACGCAGACGCACACAAGCTATATTCACTGATTTGGAATCAATTCGTTGCTTGTCAAATGACACCTGCGCAATACGATTCAACGACAGTAAGCGTTAAAGCGGATGAGTACACGTTAAAAGCGAAAGGCCGTATTCTTAAGTTTGACGGTTGGACTCGCGTTCAACGTCCAATGGGCAAAAATGAAGATACTATTCTTCCTGCTGTGCAGGTTGGTGAAAAGCTAGACTTAATCGCACTCGACCCTAAACAGCACTTCACTAAGCCACCAGCACGTTTCACTGAAGCTGCGCTGGTTAAAGAGCTTGAGAAGCGCGGTATTGGTCGTCCTTCAACTTACGCATCAATCATCTCGACGATTCAAGATCGCGGTTATGTAAAAGTTGAACAGCGCCGTTTCTATGCTGAGAAGATGGGTGAAATTGTTACTGACCGTCTAGATGGCAGTTTCAATGATCTAATGAACTATGACTTTACTGCTCGTATGGAGCAGAAGTTAGACCAAATTGCAGAAGGCGAAGCAAGCTGGAAAGGCGTGCTAGATAACTTCTTCGAAGACTTTACTGGCGATTTGGAAAAAGCGGATCTAGACGAAGACGCTGGTGGCATGAAGCCAAATCATATCGTAGAAACCGATATTGAGTGTCCAACTTGTAGCCGTAAAATGGGTATTCGTACAGCTTCGACAGGCGTATTCCTAGGTTGTTCTGGTTATGCACTTCCACCAAAAGAGCGTTGTAAGACAACAATCAACCTTGGTGATGAAGAAGGTATTATCAACGTTCTTGAAGAAGACGTTGAAACAGCAGCACTTCGAGCGAAAAAGCGTTGTCCTATTTGTGAAACGGCAATGGATGCTTATCTGATTGATGATAAGCGTAAGATGCACGTGTGTGGTAACAACCCTAACTGTGAAGGTTATGTGGTTGAACACGGTGAATTCAAAGTCAAAGGCTACGATGGTCCACTTGTTGAGTGTGACAAATGTGGTTCTGACATGGTTCTGAAGAATGGTCGTTTCGGTAAATACATGGACTGTACGAGTGAAGATTGCAAGAACACTCGTAAGATTCTGAGAAATGGCGAAGTAGCGCCACCTAAAGAAGACCCAGTGCATTTCCCTGAACTTCCATGTGAAAACTCAGATGCGTACTTCGTACTTCGTGACGGTGCTTCTGGTCTATTTATGGCAGCGAGCAACTTTCCTAAATCACGTGAAACACGTGCGCCATTAGTGGAAGAGCTGGTGCGTTTTAAAGACCGTATTTCACCTAAATTCCAATACCTGACATCAGCACCAGTTGCTGATCCTGATGGCAAGCCGACAGTCGTTCGTTTTAGTCGTAAGACAAAAGAGAACTACGTTCGTACTGAAGCGGATGGTAAACCATCTGGTTGGACTGCGTTGTACATCGATGGTAAGTGGGAAATTACGGATAAACGTAAAAAGCCTAAAGAGAAGTAACTGAACGTTATTTGAAAAAAAAACAGCCATTAGGCTGTTTTTTTTTGACCAAAATACGACTAATTATGCGACTGGTTGATTTGGTGTATTGATTGCGAGAATTTATTAAATTCACAGGGTAAAATAAATGGAGATGATTAATTATATCTTCTTATGCAACTTTAACGAGAATGTAACTTAATTCAAATATTGTAACTCAAAGATCAGTGTTTAGTTGTATACCTGATGTGTGACGGGTGTTAATGTAATGTTTCGCCCGCACGGTGTAGTGTGAGCTGCTTTAAGTCTTAGGAAAGCAATCAGCTTACATAGCACAGAATGGCGTATTAAAAATTGAAATCGACCGAAAAGTCGATAACGTATATAAAACCAAGTGCAAAGAATAGTGCACGCATAACAACGTTTGGCTTAGGATATTGTCACTGTATGTGAATGAATATTCGTTAAGTACCGAAATAAGTGTTAGTGCTCATCCCCCAGAGGAAGACACCTCTACGAGTACTGACATCGACAAGCTATAGATATATGGAGAATAAAATGGCTGGTGTATTGGGAATGATTCTTGCTGGTGGTGAAGGCTCTCGCTTAAGACCTTTGACTGAATCTCGCAGCAAACCCTCGGTTCCTTTCGGTGGTAGTTACCGCTTAATTGATTTCGCTTTGAACAACTTCGTTAATGCTGATCTTATGAAGATCTACGTATTAACACAATTTAAGTCACAATCTCTGTTCCACCACATGAAAAAAGGTTGGAATATCAGTGGCATCACAGATCGTTTTATCGACCCAATTCCTGCGCAAATGCGTAAAGGAAAGCGTTGGTATGAAGGCACAGCAGATGCTATCTACCAAAATATGGGTTTTATGGAGCTGGAAGAACCTGATCAAGTCTGTATTTTTGGTTCTGACCATATCTATAAAATGGACATCAAACAAATGCTTGATTTCCATAAAGAAAAGAAAGCAGCGTTAACCGTTTCTGCACTGCGTATGCCGCTTGCTGAAGCATCAGAGTTCGGTGTTATCGAGGTGGATGCTGAAGGCCGTATGATTGGCTTTGAAGAGAAACCTGCAAACCCTAAGTCGATTCCGGGAGACCCAGAGTCAGCGCTCGTTTCAATGGGCAACTACGTGTTTGAAGCGAAAGAACTTTTTGCTGAACTCACGGAAGATGCAGATAAACCTGAATCTTCACATGACTTCGGGAAAGACATTATTCCAAACATGTTCCCACGTGGTGATGTGTTTGTTTATGATTTCAGCACCAACCGTATTACTGGTGAGAAAGAAGAAGTTTACTGGCGCGATGTAGGTACGATTGATGCGTACTGGCAAGCACATATGGACCTTCTTAAGAAAGATGCACCATTCTCGCTATACAACCGTAAATGGCCTCTACACACTTACTATCCGCCACTACCACCAGCTACATTTACTGACTCGGCTAATGGTCGAATTCAGATCATTGATAGCCTTGTGTGTAGCGGTAGTTACGTACGTGGTTCGCGTATTGAAAAGAGTGTATTAGGCTTCCGCAGCAATATCGCATCAGCGTGTGATATTAGTGAGAGTATTTTATTAGGTGATGTGAAGGTGGGCGAGGGTTGTATACTTCGTCGCGTTATCATTGATAAAGATGCAGACATCGCACCAGGCACTCAAATTGGTGTAAACCTGACAGAAGACAAAAAGCATTACCACGTATCTGACGATGGTGTAGTTGTTATTTCTAAAGGAGCACGAGTTGGTTACTAAAACTCTCTCGGTACTTTTTGTAGCGTCTGAAGTTGAAGGCTTGATTAAAAGTGGTGGCTTGGCTGATGTAGCCAAGGCACTGCCGAAAGCGTTACAAACACTCGAACAGGGAGTTCGAGTGACTATCCCCGCGTATAGAAACATTCCAAACATTGATGCAGCCGAAGTCATTTTATCGACCGAGCTCGATCATTGGCCTCATACCGCTTACCAAGTCAAAAAACTGAGTGTAGAAGGTGTTCAAGTTTTTGGTATCGAATGTGCCAAATATTTCGACCGTCCAGAAATGTACGCAGAAAATAATCAAGCTTACGCAGATAACGGAGAGCGTTTCTCGTTCTTCAGTGCAGCCTGCCTTGATATGCTTCCTAAGCTTGGCTTCCAACCTGATATCATTCATGTAAATGACTGGCATACAGGCTTTGTTCCTTTTTTGCTTAAATTACGTTATCAACAACATGATTTCTTTGAAAATACGCGCAGTGTTATCTCAATTCATAACGCAGTTTTCAAAGGTGTGTTCGCATACGATGAACTGCAATTTCTACCAGAAATGCATAGCTACAATGTGCCTGAAGCTTCAGTGAGTGACACGCATGTCACAATGCTGAGAGCCGGCGTGATGTGTGCTGATAAGGTGAACGCAGTCAGTCCAACGTATGCCGAGGAGTTGAAAACGGAATTAGGCAGTCATGGTATGGCAGCAGAATTCCAGTACAGATCCGCGGATCTTTTTGGCATTTTGAATGGTTGTGATTACGGAGCTTGGAACCCGGAAACGGACGCTTTCCTCCCTCGTAAATTCAAAGCGACAAAGCACAGCATGGTTCGTGGGAAGTCAGCTTGTAAGCAAAAACTGCAGCAAGATGTTGGCCTCCCCGTCACCGATTGTGCGGTTTATGGCATGGTTTGTCGTTTGACTAATCAGAAAGGTGTTCATTACTTACTGCCTATCATCGAACAGTTTTTGAAAAACGATCTTCAGATCGTGATTGTCGGTACTGGTGATCCAGTTTTAGCGAGTCAGCTGAAAGAGCTGTCGGCACTTCACTCAGATAAGTTCTCGTTTGTAGAAGCGTATAATAATGAGCTTGCGCACTTAGTTGAAGCGGGTTCTGATTTCTTCTTGATGCCTTCGGAGTTCGAACCTTGTGGCTTAAACCAAATCTACAGCATGGCTTACGGTACGTTACCGATTGTTCGCTCTGTGGGCGGTTTAAAAGACAGTGTGAATGATTACGATCAGGATCCCGAGATAGCGACCGGCTTTGCTTTTGAAGAGCCAACACCGCAAGCGTTACTGGCAGTATTGCATCGTTCATTACTACTTTATGCACAAAATCCCGCTGAAATTAAACGTGTTCAACTTTACGCGATGCAACAAGATTTTAGTTGGGAAGATGCGGCAAAAGAATATCTTACGATGTACCATTCTGCATTTTAACGTGCTGAATTAGCTGTAAAATAAGCTGATGTATAACAACTGAACTTAATAGTAGAAGGCGCTCTGATAGTAGAGTGCCTTTTTGTTTTCTGGTCAGATCACATCACGTTTAGGAAGAGAAAACTTGCAAACTCATTTTAGTCAGGTAGAAAAGGTGGGGTAGGTATTCACATGACTAATGTTAGGTTTGACACTATTATCACTTAAATTTCTTGATTGCGTGATATCCTTAGCCATCGCCTTGTGATGAGGCAGAGCTCCATTCCAATAATTAAAGCGATAGGTATGTCTGAGAGTTTACTATTTCATAAAACATTTACTCACCCTACGAGCGATGAGTGGGTTGTATTTGTGCATGGCGCAGGAGGCAGTTCCTCCATTTGGTTTAAGCAGATCAAAGCGTATAAACAGCACTTCAACTTGCTTCTCATTGATTTGAGAGGGCATGGTAAATCAGACAACATCCTCAAAGAGCTGATTTCGAATCGTTATACGTTCAAAGCGGTAACGCTCGATATTCTTAAGGTGTTAGACCATCTGAAAATCCGTTCTGCACACTTTGTAGGCATGTCTTTGGGCACGATTATTGTCCGTAATGTCGCAGAGCTAGCGGCTGGCCGAGTACGTTCAATGGTGCTAGGTGGTGCCGTGACCAAACTCAACACTCGCTCTCAAGTCTTAATCAAGTTGGGTAACTTGAGTAAGCACATCATTCCTTATATGTGGTTATACAGCCTTTTCGCTTACGTTGTGATGCCACAAAAAAGCCAAAAAGAATCACGTCACCTGTTTATCCGCGAAGCCAAAAAGCTGTGCCAAAAAGAGTTTAAACGCTGGTTTATCCTTACGGCTGATGTGAACCCATTGATGAAGTACTTCAAAGACCGAGAGTTGCCGATTCCAACTTTGTATTTGATGGGCGAGCGCGACTACATGTTCATCAAGCCAGTAAAAGAAATGGTACAAGCGCATAAGTCGAGTGAGTTGGTAGAAATTGCCAACTGTGGGCATGTGTGTAACGTAGAAAACCCTGAAGAATTCAATCAACGATCTATCGCTTTTATTCAAAAGCAAATTCAGTGATTCTTTAGCAGAACAGATGCTCGAATAGAATTGAAACAAAAACGGGAAGCTAATTTTAGCTTCCCGTTTTTATTTGGAGGAGGTATCTGACCGAGTTGTTAGATAAGGCCGTTGGAGCCACTTTACCTTTCAAAACCTGCTATTCAGGTGAAGCAGCACCGCACTGCCAACAAGAACCGAATTGTGCTTCGTTGACTTCATGACATTCTGCGCAACGCCACTCTTCATAAATGATCGAATCTTGCTGTTTCTGGTAGTCATTAACAACTGCCCGGGCTTTGTTCGCCAATTCTGGTTCATATAACCATACGTAAGGGTCAGTTTCTTCGGTAAATGGGATTTCCCCTTTCAAACCGAACAACCCTTCACCACGGACTTCACACGCAATATTCACACTTTCTAGTAATCCACAGATGATGTGGGCTTCTGTCGGATTCGATGCACTGAAGATTTTCATTGAGATAGAACCTTATCTGGCTATATGCGTTATTTAGCTATTATAAGTATACGTTACTCAGTGATATACGTTATTCAGCCACAGGTGCTGAGCGAAATTTATTCATCAACCATTTAGCAATGATTGGGAATACACCCAGTAAGGCAAATGACAAAAGTACTGAAGGGGACACTATCCCCGAAAGTGAATCAATTTCTGCGAGCTGAGTACCAGCATTCAAGAAAACAGCGGTACCCGGTAACATCCCGATTTGACTCGTAATGTAGTAACGACTCACGGACATCGGTGTTAGACCCATCAACAGGTTGATAAGGAAAAATGGGAATACAGGAATCAGACGCAGAGAAAACAAGTAAAATGCTCCGTCTTTTTCAACGCCCTTGTTAATCGTAGCTAATTTGTCACCAAATTTGGTTTGGATCCAGTCACGTAACAGGTAGCGGCTACTTAAAAATGCGAGAGTTGCACCAATGGCACTGGCGAAAGAGACCAGCAGCAAACTATTCCAGAAACCAAATAGCGCAGCTCCTAACAGGGTCACAACAGCAGCACCAGGAATTGAGAAAGCAGTAATCATTACATATGCGACAAAATAGATAGCAGCGGCAGCAATGAAGTTGCTATCAATGTAGTCATTTAAAACGGCTTGTTGGGCCTTGGCATTTTCAAGCGTTAGGTATTGGCCGAAATTGACGCCTAACAAGACGATGGTTACGACCAACACAATACCCAATATCATTTTCTTACTCATTGATACTTCCTCTAAATTTTCAATGTATACCATTAGTATAGATAGACAGGCAAAGCATAGATTAACTTTCAGCAGATATAAAAAAAGCCGCAGTAAATGCGGCTTAGTTATGTAGATAGTTTTTCACTTGTAATGTTAATTGACGCGATTGATAAGCTCTTCACGACGCTGCTGCGGTATAACAGACCAATGTGTGCCATTGATCGCGCCTTCTAGCGCCCAAAGTAGTTCAATACTGACAGAAGACGCATGTGATTCTTTGATGGCGTTAAATGCGTTTACAGAGCCAGATTCATATAAACGTTCTACGGAATCGATCCCTGCTTTTTTCAACATACGCTCAGTGGCGAGTCGAAGGTTGGGCAGATCTTTGAGTCGAGTAGGCTTAGCTGAAGATTGCTCAGCTTTTTCTTCTTTAGCAAAACCCAGAGACGTCGTTGCAAGCTGCAAGATTTTCTCTTGGTCTTGCCACAGGCCTTCAGGTAAAGCGAAATATTTAGTAACGACAGGGAAACCACGTTTTTTGTAGACGTACGGTTGAAACCCTTGTTGTTCGAACTGTTTCGTTGTGCATTTGTCTGCTCGTATGTGCAGCTGGTCATTTACAACCAGAGCAAACATAGTGTCATCAGCAAAAAGACCGAAGCCACCAAACATCGAGCGTGATTTTATTTTTCCTAGGGATTCAAATAATTTCATTGAATCCTTTAGTATCGGTTTATCCATGTTATTTATCTCGGTGTATTTGAACTACGCCACCAAATAAGCAGGTCCGAGAGATTAGCAAAATGTTGCAATTAAATTGTCAATTAGCCGTAAATTACTAAATTATTAGTAGTTACTGCATTTTGCCATCGGTAACCCCGCTACCATACCAACGAGTGGTTTAGGCCGGAAGCTTTGCGTCTCACTCTTTCAAGTGATTTGCCCTGTGCGTGACTGATTGAATAGAATAAAGTTTTTGTTGAATGAGGCTCACACTTGTTATTTCAAAATGTGATATTGCTTCAATTAATGATCTTTCCAGTATGATACCAGGTTCATTCATGTTGTTGATAAAAAAAGCGCACCTAAAGGTGCGCTTAATTATATTAAACTGAATTTATCAATTAATTTAACCTTTTAACTGTGCTTCGCTCAACAATTTCAGGATGCATTTCGAACACACGCTTTTCATGGTCTTTATCTTTAATGCGTTCTAACAAAATTTCGAAAGCGTTCTTACCAACACGACGTTTGGGTTGGTGAACCGTTGTTAACGGCGGAGAGAAGTATTCAGCCAACTCGATGTTGTCATAGCCGATCACTGAAATATCTTCAGGGATACGAATTCCTTTCTCTTGCAACCTGCTCATTAGGCCAAGTGCCATCGTGTCGTTAAAACAGAATACTGCCGTTGGGCGATCTACCATCTTAATGATTTTCTCTGCAGCAAGAACCGCAGTATCACACTCGAAGTTACCTTCAATGATCATGTTATCATCGGCAGCAATCTTAGCTTCGTTGAGTGCGCGTTTGTAACCCGCGATGCGTTCAACACATGCCGCTTTGTCTAAGTGGCCACTTAAACAAGCAATCTTGGAGTGACCGTGATCAATGAGGTATTTGGTCGCTAGGTAACCACCTTCCTCAGAGTTGTCGATGATCTTATCTGCTTGAGAACTCTCAGGGCCCCAATCCATAATCACTTTAGGGATGTCAGCGTGACGATCTAACATGCCTCTCAGTTCTTCAGTTAGGTCAGAACACATAACTAAGATGCCATCTACACGTTTCTCTGCAAGCATTCGAATGTAGTCACGTTGCTTCTCATAGATACCGCCCGTATTACACAGGATCAAAGTGTAACCTTGACGGTAGCAGTAGCTTTCAACACCATCGATAACTTCAGAGAAGAATAGGTTAGTTGATTGAGTAACTAGCATGCCGATAGTGCGGGTTGTATTGCACTTCAAACTACGAGCAACGGCACTTGGTGCATAGTTCAGTTCGTCTACGGCTTTATTTACTTTTTCTTGCGTCGCTTCTGCAACAAAGCGAGTTTTGTTGATTACGTGAGAAACGGTTGTTGTTGATACGCCTGCTAAGCGAGCGACATCTTTTATAGTGGCCATGGTTTTATCCTATTAGAAGCTACTTTCCCAAAGTACGGAATGAAGTAGCCGTTAAGCTACCTAACTAAGAGCTTAAATTTGTAGGGCTCTTTGGGTACTAAAGTGCTAAAAAACAAAAAACCGCTATTGAGCGGCTTGTCTTAACACCGAAATGCTCAAAACTATAATAAGCATAGCATTTCGTGAATGTTTCATATTTTATCGTTTGCGGTCACAATTTTAGACTGACTAGAAATTACTCGCAATAAAATTCACCCGGAAATCCGGGTGAATTGTCACATTCTTCTGAATTTATTTAACGAGTCATCCAATAAGCTTATTCACCAGCAAGGTATTGGGTGTCCAATTTACAGAATGCAAGTAGCAGAGATGAGACTGATGCGTAGAAACCGAATTCGTCAACGTCATGACATTTAACGTTGAACTTTGGTACCCAAGTAAGAAGTTGTTGCTCGATAAATTGCTGTTGAACAATGAACGATTTTTCTAGCTCTTCTTCAAGTTCCGTTTCATTAGAACGGATGATCAAGTTGCCAAGGAAGTCGAGTGCGATAGCGATGTGGTCAGCTGGTTCTTTTAGATCTTGGTTCACCACTAAGTTGTGCTTAGCCATGATCTCTTCCATATCTTTTGCTGGCTTATCATTCAAAAGGCCAGTCTCACCGATATACATAGAAGCGTAAGGAAGTGCTCCATGCTTATCTGTTTTTAAGAATAAGTCACAGAAGTCAGCAGACAATTCTAGTTGAGCATCTTCACGCGTTTGTAGGCGGTTTAGCGCATCCACTAGGCTATCGATCGCCGGCTTTAGTGTTTCATTTTCGCCTAAACCAGTTAGGAAAGAACGAATTTCAACAGAGTGGTAGTGATCGAGTTCTTCTTGAGTGATCTCTTTAGCGAATAAGCTTGATAGCCACCAGTATATTTCTGCTCTTTGCTCGTTGAACGCTTTCGTATCTTTCATTTCTTAGATCCTGATTTAGTCTTGTGGTGTTACTTATACGCATCTTGAAGTCACTTGTGCAAAGCACACCAAGGCTGAATAACAAGGTTATTTGCGAAACGCAAAGTTACTCGTTAGTGGTAATGCCTATATTGAATTGCGATGGACGATAAATAGCAAGGTTTAAGATTGTCTTGTATCAAAAAAGATCCATGTTTCTGGCTTTTATCTTGTGTACCACTAGAATTGTTACGAGTTATGAATAGAATAGTCACTGAAACTATTAAATAAGAAAAGTGGTGTAGATGAGCTATCACGTATTAGTCGTAGAAGATGATGTGGTAACCCGCAGTAAACTGGTCGGATACTTCCAGAACGAAGGTTACACAGTAAGCGAAGCAGAAAGCGGCGCTCAAATGAGAAACGTGTTAGAAGAAAACAACGTTGACCTCATTATGCTGGACATCAACTTACCAGGCGAAGATGGATTGATGCTAACTCGCGAATTACGCAGTCAATCAGACATTGGAATTATTTTAGTTACTGGACGCACGGATAGCATCGACAAAATCGTTGGCCTTGAAATGGGCGCTGACGATTACGTTACTAAACCCTTCGAACTTCGCGAGTTATTGGTTCGAGTTAAAAACCTACTTTGGCGCATTTCTGCCGCTCGTAAAACAGCAACAGGTAAGGTTGAAGAGACTGAAGACGAATCTGTGGTTCGTTTTGGTGAGTGGACGTTTGATATCCCTCGTCGTGCGCTAAGCAAAAACGGCGAACCGGTCAAACTGACTAAAGCTGAATATGAACTGTTGGTTGCGCTCTCTTCTTATCCTAACCAGGTATTAAGTCGTGAACGCATTCTGAATATGATCAGTCACCGAGTGGATGCTCCAAACGATCGAACTATCGATGTGTTAATCCGTCGTATGCGTGCGAAGATGGAGTTTGACCCTAAGAATCCACAAATTTTTGTAACGGTTCACGGTGAAGGTTACATGTTCGCTGGTGATTGATTTCCTTTAGGAATGACTAATCAACAACGATATTTAAACGTAAAAAGCCGAGACATCATTGATGTCTCGGCTTTTTTATTGCTTAGCTTTTACTGTTTACGAACTGGAAACCTGCAAATTACTTGGTTAATCAGTTTTGCCTATCTGGCCGAACCTACAGATAAGACCATTTCTACAGGTAATACTATGTCTACAGGTAATACTATGTCTACTGATAAAATTCAGTTTACTTATTCGGTTGAGTTTATTGAGGCTGCGCCGCAGAAATACCACCGTCATCTTCAACTAAGCGAGATGTTTCAGGAACAACAATGGGTTCTTCAACGGTGTCATTGCTTGTATCAAGCCAATCACGCAGGCTTTGCCACATCAACCCCATTGTTTCGTGCCAGTAACGCTCAGTTTGCTCAAGGTAAAGAGCTTTAGGCATGTACTTATTCCAAGGTTCAACAATCCCTTCTTGTGCAAGGTAATTGGTTGGGGCTGGTAATGGCTTCATGCCAGCTGCATGGAATTCATTCAATGCGCGAGTCATATGGCTAGCGGAAGTTACCAGTACCATTCTTTTATTTTTAACGAACGCAGCGGCTTGTCGGGCTTCTTCCCATGTGTCTTTCGCTGTTTCAAGCAGAATGATATCGGGCTTTGCGACACCTAGTGCCAACGCAACTTTGGCCATCATTCTAGCATTGCTCACTTCAGTGCCTGCGCCATAGCCAGACAAAATGAGTTTTGCACCAGGGTAAAGGCGTAGAATCCGAATCCCTTCACTTAAACGCATTAGACCGGTGCGACTAAGCTCTGATGTTGGTGGGATTTGGTCGTCTACGACGTGACCACTTCCGAGAACCATCACGTAATCGACGGTTTCATCGACAGGTAAAAAAGCGGTGTGTTGCCTTTCCATTGGCATTAAAAGTTGACTAGAAACTGGCTGGAAAGCGATTAGGAAAATACCACATAGGGCTGAAAGGGTGATTAGGCAACCCGTCTTCCTTTTGGTAGTAAACATCACTAGGGCTAAACCCAGAAAAGCGAGAATTAACATTGCTGGCAGTGGCATCAGTAACGAAGACACTACTTTTTTCAGCTCAAACATATCCGAATAGTCCGAAAAAACATCACTTAGTAGTAAAAAGAGACATCGCCTCTTTATTCCTGAAATTCCTGTGACAGAATAGCAGGCACGATAGGACATAATAACTCAAGTAGCCGTGACTGAAGACCGTAATTTCGACGATATTGCCCACAAATTTGCAAAAAATATTTACGGCTCTGACAAAGGAGAGATCCGTCAGATCATCGTATGGGAAGATTTAGAACAAGCTTTGAGCAAATTTGAGCAATCAGCTTCGCCGCTGCATGTGCTTGATGCTGGAGGCGGCCTTGCGCAGATGTCGCAAAAAATTGCGTCGCTTGGGCATAACGTTTCTCTTTGTGATCTCTCTTCTGAGATGCTTAAGCTTGCACAAGAAAGTATCAACGAAGCGGGTTTGTTAGAACAGTATCGGTTTATTCATTCTCCGGTTCAAAAAGTGGCAGAACACCTTGAAGGCCAAGTCGATTTTGTGATGTTTCATGCCGTAATGGAATGGTTAGCCGATCCTAAAGAGGCGCTTGATTTATTACTGGAACAAGTAAAACCCGGTGGTGTTGCCTCGATAATGTTTTACAACCACCACGGATTAGTCCTGAAAAATGTGATTTGTGGCAACATTCCTCATGTATTGAATGGGATGCCACATCGAAAACGGTTTAAGCTGCAACCACAAAAAGGCTTGAAGCCAGAAGAGGTTTATCAATGGATAGAAGACGCCGGTCTAGAAATCTGTGGTAAATCAGGCATTCGTTCCTTCAGTGACTACATAGGTAATATGGAGTACATGGGCGATTACCAATTTGAAGATGTATTGGAACTAGAAAAACAGCTATGTCGCCAAGAGCCATATCTGTCGCTAGGCCGTTATATTCACGTTTGGGCTCAAAAACCTGCGCAATAACAGCGGTGAATGTGGTAAAAGAAGCCACAACATGCGCTATGCAATCGTAACAAGCCCGCGTCATAAAGAAATAGGCGTCATATCTAATACGTTCGATATGACGAAGAACAGTAACAGGAACCACAATGAGTGAAATGACTCAAACTGCCGAAGAGCAGCCAATTGATGAGTTGGTGGGCTGGGTCAAGCAGCATGATTTTTCATTAAACTTGCCACCAGAGCGTTTAGCATTTTTAATTGCTATCGCAGTACTAAGCAATGAAAGGTTCGATGAAGAGTTGGGCGAAGGTGAACTGCACGATGCATTTACCATTGTCACTCGACTGTTTGAAGATACTGGCGAAGCGTCTGCGTTTCGTGCCAACAATGCCATCAATGAGCTAGTTAAACAGAAGTTGATCAGCCGCTTTACCAGTGAAATCACCGATGGTGCGAGTATCTACCGCTTATCACCATTGGCCGTTGGTATCTCTGATTATTACTTACGTCACCGTCAGTTCTCTAAATTAAAACTGTCTATTCAGCTTTCTATGGTTGCCGATGAGATGGCAAAAGCCATTGAAGCTGCGCAGAAGGGCGGAACTCCGGGGCATTGGAAAAAGAACGTTTACGGCGTGCTCAAATATTCAGTTGGTGAAATTTTCGATCAGATTGATCTTAACCAACGTGTTATGGATGAGCAGCAACAAACCGTTAAGCAGCAAATTGCCGACCTTTTAAATAAGGACTGGCGAGAAGCGATTAATAACTGTGAAGCTTTGCTATCAGAAACTTCTGCGACGCTAAAAGAATTGCAAGATACCTTGCAAGCGGCGGGTGATGAACTGCAAACACAGATCCTCGATATTCAAGAAATTGTTTACGGTGACGATGAACTCGAGTTCGTTGGCGAAACCCTGTTCGGTTTGCAAATGAAGCTTGACCGAATCACCAGTTGGGGTCAGCAAGCAATCGACTTGTGGATCGGCTACGACCGCCACGTTCACAAATTTATCCGTACCGCTATCGATATGGATAAAAACCGTGCCTTTAGCCAGCGCTTGCGTCAGTCAGTCACAGACTACTTTGATGCGCCTTGGTTATTGACCTACGCCGATGCTGAGAAGCTGACCGATCTTCGTGATGAAGCGCTCGTGCTTCGTGATGATGAAGTGATGGGACAAGCGCCAATCGACGTTGAGTACGAAGAATTTGAGCAAGTGAATGATCTGCTTTCAGAACGAATTGCAGAGATGTTAAAAGCTCACAAACAGCAAGGCGCGCCAATTGACCTTGGCCTTGTGCTACGCGATTACCTCGCAGCACACCCTCGCACACACCATTTTGATTTAGCCAGAATTGTTGTCGACCAAGCCGTGCGCTTAGGTTACTCAGAGTCTGACTATCAGGCTATTCAGCCGGATTGGCAGGCAATCAACGATTTCGGTGCAAAGGTACAAGCAAATGTCATTAACAAGTACTGATGATTACATGCCAGAGAAACTGGTAAAAGCGATAGCGAACCCGTTGTTCCCTGCGCTAGATAGCATGCTGCGTTCGGGTAAGCATGTTTCAACAGAAGATCTAGACAACCACGCGTTGCTTTCTGATTTCGAAGTGGAACTTCAGCATTTTTACCAACGCTACAATACGGAACTGGTAAAAGCGCCGGAGGGTTTCTTCTACCTGCGTCCGCGTTCTACATCTCTGATTGGCCGTAGTGTGTTGTCTGAATTAGACATGCTGGTTGGTAAGGTGTTGTGTTTCTTATACCTAAGCCCAGAACGTCTTGCTCATGAAGGTATCTTCACCAATCAAGAACTGTTTGATGAATTGATGTCGTTAGCGGATGAGAAAAAGCTCATGAAGCTAGCAACGAACCGCGCATCTGGTTCTGACTTAGACAAAGAAAAGCTCTTTGAAAAAGTACGTACTTCTTTGCGTCGTTTACGCCGTATCGGCATGCTGATTGCGATTGGTGAAACCGGCAAGTTCCGTATCAGCGAAGCGGTATTCCGCTTTGGCGCTGACGTTCGTGTTGGCGACGATATGAAAGAAGCGCAATTACGTCTTATCCGTGATGGTGAAGCTGTGGTTCATACCCAAGAGCCTAATCAAGGTAGTTTGTTGAATGAAGAACAAGCGGAAGCTGTATCAGAACTAGACCTAGACGTAGATGAAAACGGTCAACAAGACATTTTTAACGATCAAGCCGGTTTTGACCTTGAGTCAAATGATGGCGAACAAACAAAAGTAGAAGGTGAAGCATGATTGAAAGAGGTAAGTATCAATCATTAACCATGATCAACTGGAACGGCTTCTTTGCACGTACTTTTGATATTGATGGATTGGTTACAACGCTTTCTGGCGGCAACGGTGCAGGTAAGTCGACCACAATGGCGGCATTCATCACAGCACTGATCCCTGACCAAAGCCTTCTGCATTTCCGTAACACAACGGAAGCGGGCAGTTCACAGTCGTCACGCGATAAAGGCCTTTACGGTAAACTTCAGCCGGGCGCATGTTATGCCGCGCTAGATGTTGTGAACTCTCGTAATCAGCGTCTACTGTTTGCAGTAAAACTGCAGCAAGTAGCGGGTCGTGATAAGAAAGTAGACATCAAACCGTTCGTAATCCAAGGCCTTCCAAGCCATGTAAAACCAACGGATGTGTTGATTCAGAACGTTTCAGACAGCCATGCTCGCGTGTGTCAGTTAAACGACGTAAAAGCGGCGGTTGCACAATACGAAGGCGCGCACTTTAAAGCGTTTTCTTCGATTGTTGATTACCACTCACAGATGTTTGAATACGGTGTAGTACCGAAGAAATTGCGTAACAGCAGCGACCGTTCTAAGTTCTACCGCTTAATTGAAGCATCACTTTACGGTGGTATTTCTAGTGCGATTACGCGTTCTCTGCGTGATTACCTTCTACCGCAAAATGGTGGCGTGAAGAAAGCATTCCAAGACATGGAATCAGCACTGCGTGAAAACCGCATGACGCTAGAAGCGATCAAAACGACTCAGTCGGATCGTGACTTGTTCAAGCACTTGATCACTGAATCTACGAACTACGTGGCAGCAGATTACATGCGCCATGCCAACGATCGTCGCAACAAGCTTGATCAAACTATGAAATTCCGTGGTGAACTGTTTGGTTCTCGCGAAACCTTGCTTGATCAAAACAACTTGTTGAACCGCGTTCAAGAAGAGCTTGAGCTGTTGGTCGATCAAGAATCGGCACTAGAGCAAGATTATCAAGCGGCTTCGGATCATCTTCAATTGGTTCAAACTGCACTTCGTCAGCAAGAGAAAATTGCTCGCTACAGTGAAGATCTAGAAGAGCTGAATGAGCGTCTAGAAGAACAGATGATGGTAGTTGAAGAAGCTCAAGAGCGAGTACTTCTTGCTGAAGAGCAGGCAACCATTACTGAAGAAGAAGTGGATAGCCTGAAAACTCAGCTTGCTGACTACCAACAAGCGTTGGATGTTCAGCAGACTCGTGCGCTTCAATACCAGCAAGCGGTTCAAGCATTAGAGAAAACTAAGCAGCTACTTGGTGATGAGTCTATTACTGCAGAAAGCGCATTAACTCTGGTTTCTGAGCTAAAAGAACAAGAAGAATCAAGCACTCAAACGTTACTGTCGACTAAGCATAAACTAGACATGTCTTCTGCTGCGTCTGCGCAGTTCGACAAAGCGCTGTCTTTGGTTAAGAGCATCGTTGGTGACGTTGAGCGTAAAGAAGCGTCTAACAGTGCTAAGCAAGCGTTAGAAAAAGGCCGTAACGCAAAACACGTCGTTGAAAACGAACAACAGTGGCGTGCTCAGCACCGTGACATGGCTCGTGATGTGGCGCAGCAGCGTCAAGCAAAAGAGCTTGCGACTGAATACCAAAAGCAACACAACATCTCACTGACTGACGAAGCGGTTTTCGATGAAGAACGTGAACGCCATGCAATGCAGATCGAGTCTCTTGAGTACGCTCAAGAAGAGCTGCGTGAAGCGAAGAGTGAGCAACGTCGTGTGCAACAAAACCACGACCAAGAGATTCAAAAACTTGAGTCTATTGCCCCTGCGTGGATCACGGCGAACGATGCACTTGAAGCCCTAAGGGATCAAACAGACGCTGAGCTAGAAGATAGCCAAGCAGTAATGACTCAAATGCAGCAAGTGCTTGAAGACGAAAAATCTCAAGCGGTAGCGAAAGATCAATTGGCGACGCGCCGTTCTGAACTTGAGCAAGAGATTGAACGCTTAGCTTCTCCGGGTGGCTCTAACGATCCTCGTTTGAAAGGTTTAGCAGATACGCTTGGTGGCGTTCTGCTTTCTGAAATATATGACGACATTACCATTGGTGATGCACCGTATTTCAGTGCGATGTACGGTCCTGCTCGTCATGCGATTGTGGTCTCTGATCTTGATGATATTAAAGAGAAGCTGGTGGATCTTGATGATTGTCCAGATGACCTTTACATCCTTGAAGGCGATGTCGATGCATTTGATGACAGCTCATTCAATGCTGATGAGTTAGAGGGCGCGGTGTGTGTTCAGCTGAACGATCGCCAAATGCGTTATTCTCGTTTCCCTGAGATCCCATTGTTTGGCCGTGCGGCTCGTGAACAACGTTTAGAGAAATTGCGTGAAGAGCGTGATGTTGTTGTGGAAAACCACGCGAAAGCGGCGTTTGATGCACAAAAGCTGAATCGCCTATACCAAGCATTCAATAGCTTTGTTGCTAAGCACTTACACGTTGCATTTAACGCCGACCCTGAACAGGCACTAGTGTCTATTCGTGACAAGCGTAACCAGATTGTACGTTCTTTGGCTGAATTAAACTCTAAAGAGCAACAGCAACGTAGTCAGCTACAACAGAGTAAACAAGCGTTGGGTGCGCTAGACAAATTAGCACCAATGGTTCGTATTTTAGAAGACGAAACATTGGCTGAACGCCTAGCTGAATTAGAAGCGCAACTAGAGCGCTTGAGCGAAGCTAAGTCGTACTTGAACAACCATGGCAAAGCACTTGCTTCGTTAGAGCAGATTGTTTCTGCACTAGACGCAGACCCTGAACAGTTCGAGACACTGGAAGCACAATACCAACAAGCTGACCAAGCTCTACAAAGCTTGAAAGGTAAAGTGTTTGCTCTGTCTGACTTGATTGAACGTCGTCACTACTTTGCCTATGCGGATTCTGTTGATCTTCTAAACAAGAGCAGCGAACTGAGCGAGCAATTGAAAGCGAAGTTGGTGCAAGCAGAACAAGCAAGAACCAAAGGCCGTGATGGCTTCAAGCAAGCTCGTGAACAGATGAATCAGTACAATCAAGTATTGGCAGCACTGAAGAGCTCACATCAAGCGAAACAAGAAACGGTTCAAGAGTTCAAACAAGAGCTTCAAGAGTTTGGCGTAAATGCTGATGAAGGCGCTGAAGAACGTGCTGTACGTCGTCGTGACGAGCTTCAAGAGCGTTTGCACACATCTCGCAGCCGTAAGAGTGAATACGAGCGTACCATTACGTCAACTGAACTTGAGATGAAAGCCTTGGCTAAGCGTCTTAAGAAAGTTCAGAAAGAATACACAGAGCTTCGTACCTTCGTTGTTGCAGCAAAAGCAGGCTGGTGTTCAGTACTTCGCTTAGCTCGTGAGAATGATGTTGAACGTCGTCTGCATAAACGTGAACTGGCTTATCTAACGGCGGGCGAGCTTCGCTCCATGTCGGATAAATCACTGGGTGCGCTACGTCTGGCGGTAGCCGACAATGACGACCTGCGTGATTCGCTGCGTTTATCTGAAGACAACGCGCATCCAGAGCGTAAAGTTCTGTTCTACATTGCGGTTTACCAACACCTTCGTGAGCGTATTCGCCAAGACATCATTCATACGGATGATCCGGTTGAAGCAATCGAAGAGATGGAAGTGGAGCTAGCTCGACTAACAGAAGAATTGACGCAGCGTGAAAATCGCCTGGCAATCAGCTCTGAGTCCGTAGCAAGCATTATCAAGAAAACGATTCAGCGCGAGCAGAACCGTATTCGAATGCTGAACCAAGGTTTGTCTAACATTTACTTTGGTCAGGTTAAAGGCGTACGTCTGAACGTTAAGATCCGTGAAAGCCACGAGATCTTGCTATCAGGGCTAGCGACTCAACAAGAGCAACACAAAGACTTGTTTGAATCAACGCGCTTTACCTTCTCTGAAGCGATGGCGAAACTGTTCCAACGTGTGAACCCACATATCGATATGGGTCAACGTTCTCCGCAAGTTCTGGGTGAAGAGCTACTGGATTACCGTAACTACCTAGAGCTGAGTGTTGAAGTTAACCGTGGTTCAGATGGTTGGTTACAAGCGGAATCAGGCGCACTGTCTACGGGTGAGGCGATCGGTACAGGTCAGTCAATCCTATTGATGGTTATTCAGAGCTGGGAAGAGGAATCTCGTCGACTTCGCAGTAAAGACATCGTTCCATGTCGTTTGTTGTTCCTTGATGAAGCAGCGCGTCTGGATTCTAAATCGATCTCTACGCTGTTTGAACTTTGTGACCGTTTGGGTATGCAACTTCTGATTGCAGCACCTGAAAACATTAGCCCAGAGAAAGGTACAACCTACAAACTGGTTCGTAAGGTCTTCAAAGACCACGAACACGTACATGTTGTTGGCCTGCGCGGTTTTGCTCAAAACAAACCAGCATCTCCAGTTCAAGAGCTTATCGAAGAAGCTGAGCAATAAGCTTGATAGCTGAGCTATAACCTTGATAGCTTAGCTATAAGCTCGAAAGCGACTCAATGATATTTATTCAAAGCCCCTAATCATTAGGGGCTTTTTTGTATCTCGAATCTAATTTTCTGCATTCAAACTGCATTCAAACTGCATTCAAACTCTTCATCCAATCCACTCTCATAATTACTGATAGACCACTCATACCTTATGGTTATTATCAATGGAACTTGTTTGAGGTCACACGCACAAAACCACAAATAATGTATGGTAATGACATAGGTTTAATAATATTAATAATATTGTATTACTTAAATTTTAATTATTGATAACTCGCGTGTGCGAAAGGTAAAGGTAGGACTTAGGTATGATTCAAATCGTTATTGATGGGAAATATCGAATCGTCGAGCAAGGGCAAACCGTTCTTGAAGCGGCAAAAACATGTGGTTTGGAGATCCCATCTTTATGTGGTTTGAACAAAACAGCGGATAAAGTACCGTGTGATTTGTGTGTCGTTGAAGTTGATGGCGTTGGTGTCACTCGTTCTTGTGAGCTTGAAGTGTCTAATGGATTGAATATTACCACCCAGTCAAAACAGTTAACGATTCATCGGCAAGACGCGTTGAACCGCATCATGACCGATCATTACGCCGATTGTGAAGCGCCATGCCAAACAGCGTGTCCTGCTGGGGTCGATATCCAATCTTATCTGCATCATATTGCTCAAAATGATCACATCAAAGCGATAGAGGTCATCAAAAAGACACTACCAATGCCCCTTTCGATTGGTCGAGTATGTCCTGCTTTCTGTGAAACGGAATGTCGTCGCAACTTGGTCGATGAATCCATCGCGATTCGTCAACTCAAACGACACGCTGCCGACGCAGATTTAGCCGCTCAAGAGAGCTACATGCCAACTAAGAAACCAATCAAAGGCAAGAGTATTGCGATTGTTGGTAGTGGCCCCGGTGGTCTTACAGCAGGTTATTACCTATCTAACGAAGGCTACGATGTCAGTGTTTATGAGTCGATGCCCAAAGCGGGTGGTTGGCTGCGTTACGGTATTCCAGAGTATCGCTTACCTAAGTCGATTCTAGACAAAGAAATCGAGCTGATGTGCCGTAACGGGATGTCGGTGGAGTGCGGCAAGAAACTCGGTATTGATTTTAAACTGTCTGATTTGAGTAACGATTTTGATGCGGTTTGTTTAGCCGTTGGCGCGTCGCAAGCGGTTGAAATGAATTATCCGGGGAGCGAGCTTGGCGGTTGTTATCTAGGCGTCGATTACTTGAAAGATTACGTGACCGCTCAGCAGTATGTCACTGGTAAAAAGGTTGCAGTGATCGGTGGTGGTAATACCGCGATTGATTGCGCTCGAACAGCGGTGCGTGATGGTGCTGACACCACGCTGATCTACCGTCGTACTCGAGATGAGATGCCGGCAGAAGATTACGAAATCGAAGAAGCTGAGCATGAAGGTGTGAAGTTCCATTTCTTAACCAACCCGGCAGAAAACATAGCCGATGAAAATGGTCATGTATCAGAAATACGATTAGAGCGTATGGCTTTGGGTCCGGCTGATGCTTCAGGTCGTCGCAGCCCTAAACCAACAGGCGAATTCTTTGTTGAAGCGTTTGATACGGTTATTGCTGCCGTGTCGCAAAAGCCGGATCTGAGCTTTATGGACAATGAAGCGATTGATATTCCTCTTACTCGTTGGAATACCGCTGATGCCGATCCGCAAACCATGCATACAGGTACTGGCAATATCTTTAGTATTGGTGATTTCCGACGCGGCCCTGCAACCGCAGTGGAAGCGGTGGGGGATGGGCGCATTGCTGCACAGGCGATCGATCGCTTCTTCCATGGCGACATGGATAACATTCCGGCTAAACCGTTTAACTCAAGAAAGCACAAGCAGCTCAAAGCAGTGGATCCTGAGCAATACAAATCCATACAGCGTATGGCGCGTAAGATCATGCCAGAGCTAACACCCGAGCAGCGTGAACAAAGCTTCGACGAAGTAGAAACTGGATTTGATAATGCTGATGCAATTGCGGAAGCAGCAAGATGCCTAGAATGTGGTTGCCAAGCCAATACCGATTGCGACCTACGAGACTACTCGACCGAATACAAAGCAACGCAAACACATCCAGAGTACAAAATCGATGTGGCTTCGAATGAGAACTGGCAGGCGATACGCGTAGAAGAAGCGAAGGTCGGTTTAACAAGACAAAAATTTGCAGTTGATGACAGTTCAGAATTTATTATCTTTGATGCCAACCGCTGCATCAGTTGCGGGCAGTGTATCCAAGCGTGCCGTGAACAGAATGTTCATGGTGTTTTAAGCTTCATGAATCAATCTGATGGCAAGCCTGCATCAAGACCTGAATGTCGTCCTAATTTTGGGGCAGACAAGACCTTAATGGGCGACTCAAACTGCGTTCAATGTGGATCTTGTATTCAGGCGTGTCCAACCGGTGCAATGGTGGATGCTCGTGATAGAAAGCAGGGAGACACAGACCTACTCAAGAAAGTGGATACCATCTGCACCTATTGTGGTGTGGGCTGTAAGCTAACCATGCATATTGATGAGCAGAAAAACAAAATCCGTTATATCGAGGGCGGTGACTCTCCGGTCAATGAAGGCATGTTGTGTGTTAAGGGGCGATTCGGCTTCGATTTTGTGGGCAGTGATGCGCGTTTAACCACACCATTAATTCGTAAAGATGGCTGGTTGCAACCTGCAAGTTGGGAAGAAGCGATTAAACTCATTGCTGATAAATTTACCGCGATTAAACAGGGCTTTGGTAGCAATGCTTTGGCGGGCTTCTCGTCGGCGAAAACCACCAATGAAGACAACTATGCCTTCCAAAAATTCATACGCCGTGAATTAGGCACTAATAACGTCGATCACTGTGCACGTCTTTGTCATGCTTCTACTGTTACCGGTTTAGAGGCTTCGCTGGGTAGCGGGGCGATGACCAATGATATTCCAAGTATCAAGCACTCAGATGTGATCTTTATTATCGGTTCAGACACGACTTCAGCACACCCAATTATTGGCTCGCACATCAAGCAAGCGGTGAGGCATGGTGGAGCACGATTGATCGTTGCTGATCCAAAACGAATCGATATTGCTGACCACGCTGAGCTTTACTTAGCGCACCGACCGGGCACCGATGTGATGCTGATTAATGGTGTGATGCAGCAGATCATCAAACACGGTTGGTACGATCAAGATTATATTGATGATCGTGTCGACGGCTTTGATACCTTATTGCAAGAAGTCATGTCACCAAGCTACTCACTTGATAAAGTCGAATTGGTGACTGGCGTGAAAGCGGAAGATATCTTCGCGATGGCTCGCTTGATTGGTACTGCAGAACGCACCGCAGTGTATTATTCGATGGGTATTACGCAACACACCACTGGTCACGACAACGTACGTTCAATCGCTAATCTACAACTATTGTGTGGCAACATTGGTATTGAAGGCGGTGGTATAAACCCATTACGTGGCCAATCCAATGTTCAGGGCGCGTGTGATATGGGGGCATTGCCGAACAACCTTCCAGGTTATCAGAAAGTGTATAACCCGATAGTTCGTCAAAAATTCGCGATGGAGTGGGGTGTTTCTGACTTACCAGCGGAAGCGGGGTTAACGCTCACCGAAATTATTGATGGAGCGTGCCATCGAGATGTTCGTGGTCTGTATGTCATGGGTGAGAACCCAGTGTTGAGTGACCCAAATCAAGCGCATGTGATTGAAGGCCTTGAAGCGTTAGATTTCCTAGTGGTTCAAGATATTTTCTTAACCGAAACCGCTCAGTATGCCGATGTGGTTTTGCCGTCTTGTTCGTTTGCTGAAAAGTCTGGCCACTTCACCAATACAGAGCGCCGAGTCCAACGTATTAATCCTGCTGTTAATCCGCCCGGTGACGCGAAAGAAGATTGGGTGATTATTCAAATGCTAGCCAATGCAATGGGCGGCGGTTGGGACTACAAAACCGTTGCTGATATCACCAATGAGATAGCACGTGTAACGCCGCAGTATGGTGGTTTACGTTGGGAGAATATTACGGTGAACGGCGTCCAATGGCCAACTAATAAGAATAATCCTGACGGTACACGCATCATGCACCAGACTCAATTCACTCGCGGGCGTGGTCAAATGGAGGCGATTCCGTTTAGATACGCAGCAGAACTTCCTGATGCGGAATACCCGCTAGTATTAACGACAGGTCGCATCCTAGAACAGTTCCACACAGGAACCATGACACGTAAAACCAAAGGGCTTGATAACTTGGCAGGACCACGTGCGATGGTGAGTGTTCATGATGCCGAAGCGTTAGGGATCTCGAATGGGCAGATGCTCAAAGTATCAACCCGTCGTGGAGAAATTGAAATCGCGGCATTTGTGACTAAGCGAATGCAAAAGGGTGTGGTATTTATTCCATTCCATTTTGTCGAATCTCCAGTTAACCGCTTAACTACGACTGCAACCGATCCGCACGCTAAGATCCCAGAGTTTAAGGTGGCGGCAGTCCGCATTGACCCAATTCGTGAGCCTGAAGCAGAAACAACAGAAGCTTAGTTCCGAGCGTTAAGCTAATTAACAATAGGCATTAAAAAGCCGCGTAACTCTCAGAGTTATGCGGCTTAATTTATTGAGCTAGATTCAGTATCAATGACTGAGTCGTTTCGCTTTTAATTTAGATGAGCTTAGTTTGAAGCGAGTTCGTTACCGTGAACACCAAATTGCTTTGCGGCGTATGCAACGCGCTCGGCAGGTTTTGGATATTCAGCTGGCGTGCCTAGGTTTTCAATATGATGCAAGCGAGGCAATAAACCCGCGCCGTTTGCAATCTGTATTGCTAATCCTGGACGAGCGTTTAGCTCTAGTACCATTGGGCCTTCTTCTTGGTCTAAAACCATGTCAGTGCCCATGTAACCAAGGCCTGTCATTTCCCACGCGCTTGATGCTAGCGTAAGCAGTTTTTCCCAATGCGGTACTTGAAGTTGTGCCAACTCTTTGTCCGTGTCCGGGTGGTGAGTCACAGGGTGGTCAAATTGAACCGCCCGAACGGCTTTACCCGTAGCGATACAGATGCCCACACCCACAGCGCCTTGGTGCAAGTTTGCCTTGCCGTCAGAAGCTGAAGTAGAAAGACGCATCATCGCCATCACAGGGTAGCCTTTGAATACGATAATTCGTACATCGGGCACACCTTCATAACTGAAGCCATCAAAACACTCGTCAAACTTGATGAGGTTTTCAACCACGGCTACGTCGTTCTTACCACCCAGTGAGAAAAGACCCGCGAGAGCGTTACTGATGTGACGCTCTACGTCTTCTTCATTGATAGTCGAACCTGATGGCTTGGTATAAACACCGTCCTTGTGAGAAATAACAACAAGGATACCTTTACCACCACTACCTTGAGCGGGCTTGATTACAAACCCCGGCCACTCTTTAACCATCTTGTGGATTGTTTTTACTTCAGCTTGGTGACCAATAACGCCAATAAGTGTTGGTACGGTTGCACCAGCTTGTTCAGCGATAATCTTAGTCTTAAGCTTGTCATCAACGAGTGGATACTTGGAACGATCATTGTAGCGACCAATATAGCTATGGTTACGCTTATTCATTCCCATTATGCCTTTGTCTTTCAACTTAAACGGTGAAGTAAATTGATCAAACATAACTTAGTCCTCCGCTAGCGGTTTAAAGCGACGAAGCTCGGTTAGACGGTAGCCTGTGTAGTTACCTAGTAGCAAGATGGTCGCTAGAATAACAAGCTGTAAACCAATAAAGTTAAACGTTAAATGCTGGATGAACGGGTTAGTCATGCCTAAGTAAACAAGAACAGCGGTAAATAGAGAACCACCACCTTGTAGCACCACCTCTTTCGCCCCTTCTTCTTCCCAAAGGATAGACATACGTTCGATAGTCCAAGATAGGATAATCATTGGGAAGAACGTAATCGATAAACCTTCAGTCAGACCGACTTTAAACGCCACTACAGTAAACACAGAGATAATCATGATTACCGTAATGATTACGGCGGATATCCTGGCGACCAGTAGCAAGTTGAGCTTGGATAAGTAACTTCGAATAATAAGACCTGTACCTACGATAAGTAGGAAGCCGACAATACCCGTTACCAATTGTGTTTGTACAAAGGCTACCGCAATCAGTACAGGCATGAACGTACCAGACGTTTTCAGACCGATGATGACACGTAGGAACACAACAATCAGAGCACCGATAGGAATCAGCATGATGGTTTTAAACATCGCTTGCTCTTCTAGCGGCAGACTATGAATGGAAAGGTTTAACAGTTGATCCGCAGAGACTTTACTGTTGGTTGCTTCAGTGGGAGTCACCTCCTGAGCAATCATCGAGAAGTGAACTTTACTGTTCTGACCACCAACCACGTCTAATAGAGATACATTTGATTCATCCCAAATTAGCAGGTTTGGCTGAACTTGCTGTTCGCTTGATTCAGGAGAGAATAAAACCCATTGGTCGTTATCCCAGATCTGGTTCATTTGCTGGATAGATTGACGACGACGGCCATCTTCTAGCTCGATAACACCAACCACTTTATTGTGAATGTTTGCTGCTGAAAGTAGCTTGTGTGTTGCTTCAACTTTGCTCATGTTATTCAGAATCAGCGCAGAGTTTTGGCTGTCTGGATCATTAAGCGTTTTGATAAGTTCACGAGTGAAGGTGATGTTGTCTGCTGAGCGCTTAGTGGCTCGGTCAATCAGTGCCAACGCTGCCGCTTCTTCTGGACCATCAAAGCTTGGTTGCGTAATTTCACCTTCTGGTGGTATCGCATCAATTTTTGCTTGGTTATCAACTAGGAATTGAGTCTTGTAGTAGATAGTTTGCGGGCCATCGGCGTGGCGAATAGACCATTCTGCACGACGACCTGACTCGGTGTTCAAGTAAGAGATGCCGTAACCTGGAGATGAAGCTGACTCACCAATAAGTGTGTAATTAGATTGAGTGTGAGGAGCAGCTAATGAAACTTTTGCTTCTTTACCAACCGCATTGAACTCGATACGAGCTTCAACGTCCCAAACCTGCCTGGTTTCCCCTGGAGTCCAAGGTACACCGTAGGTCGTATGTCTGAACATACTCAGTGTTATACCTGCCACGATGAGCAGGAAAATAGAGATATAAAATGGAATTCTTGACGTCATAGCTTACCCTACTATTGTTATTTAACTTCCGTTTGTACGTACTTTTTACTTACATCTACTAGCGCTATGTCTTTGATAAATTCGCGCCCTAGTAATACAGGGTGACTCATTTGAGAGCGATCCGCCAATGTAAATTGCGCTTTTTCATGGATATTTCCAACTTTTACCCATAATTCGATCACAGCTCGACGTTCTGTCTGGTCATTCGTTGACTGACGGATTTTTACATACCGCACAACGGGCGCTTCAATCCATTTTTGGTCTTCTACAGCTTGTGCTTTATCGGCCAAATGGAATCTCACCCAGTCTTTACCGTTACGTTCGAATTCTTTGATGTCGACAGCATTTAAAGAAGAGGTGGTTGCGCCAGTATCAACACGCGCATCAAAGCTCTGTTTGATCGAGTCGATAGACACTTTTTCGATTCCGCCAAGGATGGTCGGTTGTAACGTAGTAGTGACAGGAGTAGCGGCAACGACGACGGGTTCTTCTTGCTCTAGTTCTTCAATTACCTTGTGTTCCATACTGGTCAGGTGAACATCTAATTGACTAGAAAGAGTGGTGATTTCGTCTTCTAAGCTTTCAATATAATCGCTTTGATTACTTAGTTGCAGTTCAAGATTTTGAACCTTATTTGCGATGTTTGTCTCTGAGCGGGCAATAGCGTCGAGAGTTTCTTGGTGGTAGGTAGCACCGTTCGTGAGGGTACAACCAGAGAGCAAACCAACCGCCACGATAGGCGATAATCGCTTAAACATATAAAAAACCTTTGAGAATTAGAGAATAGTTCAGACTATTTAGTAGTTTATCCCACAAAAAAGGACGCGTGAAGCATCCTATTGTAAGAGTCTGGTCATATTGAATCGCTATGTGAGCGCTACGAAAATTATTGAGATCTGAGTTCGTTCATTTGTTAAGCATGAGCGCGAATTTTATATAATTCATGCTCATGCTATTCAAAACTTACACATATAAATAACTAAGACTTAGTGACCACAGAGTTCATGGCTTTGGTCCTATAGCAGTTACGGTTTCGTCGCGACAAGAACAGCACGTCTTGGTGCAGGGTGACCCTCAACCGTTTTACTTGGATCGTTCGGATCGAGGTAATCTGGAAGGGAGTTGTGTGTCATCCATTCTGTTGTGCGTTGTTCGCCAATCGTTGTGACATTTTCGTCAACGATACGCACGTCTTCAAAGCCAACCTGTTCAAGCCAGCGTTTTAGCGCGCGAGCAGAAGGGAAGAAGTACACATTTCTCATTTGCGCGTAACGGTCAACAGGGACCAATACCGCATTCTCGTCACCTTCAATCACCAAGGTTTCAAGAACCAGCTCACCGCCAGATGCCAATTGGTCTTTTAGCTGAATCAAGTGATCCAGTGGTGAACGACGGTGGTACAGCACACCCATGCTAAATACAGTATCGTAGGCTTCTAGTTTTGGCAGTTGCTCAATACCTAAAGGTAATAGGTGAGCACGTTGGTCATCGCCCATTAACTTACGAATCGCTTCAAACTGAACCAAGAATAGGTGAGAAGGGTCGATACCCACCGTTAGGCGTGCGCCTTCACCTAGCATGCGCCACATGTGGTAACCATTGCCACAACCTACATCGAGCACCGAGCGGTTTTTCAATGGAGAAATATGAGGAAGGACACGGTCCCATTTCCAGTCACTGCGCCACTCCGTATCGATATGAATATCGTGAACGGTGTAAGGACCTTTCCTCCACGGGTGGAAGGTCTTTAGTAAGCTTTCTAACTTCTTAAGTTCACCTGTGTGAAATGGTGTCGAGCTACCAATGGTTACTGAGTTTTTCAGATCAACTTGGTCAGGCACGCCTTGAGGGATTTTATTCAGTGCACGTAACCAGCGGTCGAAGTCACCGTGCTCTGCATTTTGCCAATCCGTCAGCTGTTGAGGAAGAACATTGAGCCACGGCTGTAGGCGAGTGTCTTGGGCAATGAGTTGATAAAAATTGGCAAAATTAAACATAGTTTTTCACTGAGTTAATAGGGTCAATAAACCCTAAAATAAAAATTAAATTTGTCATTCCCTACAGCGAGGGACGAACATGATAGGGAATCTCGGTTTATCGTACTTGATAGAGATCCCCAACTCGCTCGTTCCTCGCTCTTGAGGATGACGTTTTAGTTCGAGCTGACTGGGTATGTGCGCTATTTAATAGCGAACATTGAACCAAAGTTGAAGCATTGGAACCAGACTTCGCTGCTTGAGAAGCCAATCTTATCAAAGCGTTCCTTGTGGACAGGGATCGAGTCTGGACGCATCACGTTTTCGATTGCACTGCGTTTTTGGCTTACTTCAAGCTCACTGTATCCATTGGCACGTTTGAAATCATGGTGCAGATCGATAAGCAGTTCATTTGAACTTTCATCTTCGAATACGTATTTTTCTGACAGAATTAAGATCCCGCCCGGGCGCAAGCCTGCATAAATTCTCTCAAGCAGAGCGTATCGGTCGTCGGGAGACAGAAATTGCAGCGTAAAGTTAAGAACCACAACAGAGGCGTCTTTAATTTCTACTTCACGGATGTCGGCTTCAATGACTTCAACTGGCGTGTCACTGCGATAAGCATTAACGTGCAACTTGCAGCGTTCAACCATCGCTTGTGAATTATCAACAGCGAAAATGGTGCAGCCTTCTTGCTGAATATGGCGACGCATAGAAAGTGTCGCCGCGCCAAGAGAGCAGCCTAGGTCATAAATATTTGAATGTGGCTTTACAAAGCGCTCAGCCAGCATGCCGATTGCGGAGATGATATTGCTATAGCCAGGCACCGAGCGTTGAATCATATCCGGAAATACTTCAGCAACCCTTGCATCAAAGGTGAAGTCACCAATTTTATCAATAGGAGCGGAAAAGATATTGTCTGTGTTGCTCATGGCATTTTCTCTCGACAGTCAGCGTAATTGGCACAAAATTCGTACCAAATAAAAGGGGACGTATTTTACGTAAAAAAAGCGCCACTGTCACGAAAACTGAGATTTAGCTCAAGGTTCGAAGTTACTGATAGGTGATGGGTTAAAACATCGAGATTTGATGATTGCCTTTCTGTGCTGGAAATTGAGCGAGGTCAGGCAAGATAAGTGACGTATTTTCAGACACTTGCTTTTGCAGCTGCTTATAAATAGCTATCGCAAGTTCAGGTGCGTGATTATTGTCTGGGGTGTGGATCATTAAATAGGGCTGTTTGCCTTCATTAAGCCAGCTTGGAATTTTGGCAAACCAAGGTTTAAAAAACTCAATATTAGGTTCTTGGTCTGGGTGACCAATAAATCGAACCATAGGGTTATTGGCGGTCGCAATCGCATGTACGGGAACGCGCGGCTTTTTCTGATGAGCATCGATAACGGCTTCCGTTGTTGGTGGTGCGGAGAAAACGGGGCGGCTATCCATAATAATGCGATTGATCCCTTCTTCTATTAACCAATGATTGAAGCGCTTTTCCGCATCACCCTTATCAAAAAAACCAAGGTGACGAACCTCTACGCCAAGCTGCATATTTTTGGGGAACAAGGTACAAAACTTTTGCAGGGCAGGGAGCATACTAGGTTCAAAACTGTGTGGTAGCTGAATCGTCCATTGGCCAATACGGTCGTGCAGTGGCGACATGGTCATTAAAAACTCTTTGAGCTCGGCTTGGCAGTGCCTAAGTTGTTGCTGGTGGGTGATGAACTTTGGCAGCTTGAAGGTGAACCTAAAATCATCGTGACTGGCGGCTTTCCAGTTGTTAACGGTCGACATACTCGGTGTGGCGTAGAAGGTCGTGTTGCCTTCAACCGTATGAAAAACTTGTGTGTACTTCTCTAAGCGTTCAGCAGGTTTTGTTCCCTTACCATAGAACTGACTTTGCCACTCGGAATGAGACCACATGGTTAATCCAAGTCTTAGAGGTAAAGTTTCTGTTGTTATTACACGATCATCCATCTATTACACCGTTATTCATCACGCTATCAGTCATTACAAAAAGTTTTTGGTTTGAAACGAAAATCTACTGTACGAGAGTTTTGCTGATTAAGGTACTTTCGAGATATAATTAGCGCAATTTTTTCAGTTTTGATGAATCTTTGCGCACTTGATGGGCTAAAAAGCAGCAAAGCCAGATAAAACACAATAAATTCGAATGTGGAAGGTCGATTTTAAACGAGTTTCCGCGTATAAATGTTCCTTTGCTCTGTTGTGTGGAATGACCACTGACAGCTTGGAAACTAGTAAATAATTAAGAGATTGGGAAATTCATTATGCGTACCCATTACTGTGGTAACCTGAACAAGTCCCTGGCGGGACAAACTGTAGAATTGTGCGGCTGGGTAAACCGTCGCCGTGATTTAGGCGGTCTTATCTTTATCGATATGCGAGATCGTGAAGGCGTCGTTCAGGTTGTTGTCGATCCAGATATGAAAGATATCTTTCCGATCGCTAACCAACTGCGTAATGAATTCTGTATCAAATTTACTGGTGAAGTACGTGTTCGTCCTGACAGCCAAGTAAATAAAGATATGGCGACGGGTGAAGTTGAGCTTTACGCAACTGGCCTAGAGATCATCAACCGTTCAGAAGCGCTTCCACTAGACTTCAACCAAACGAACTCTGAAGAGCAGCGTCTTAAGTACCGTTACATCGATCTTCGTCGTCCAGAAATGAGCGATCGTATCAAGCTTCGTGCACGTGCTTCTAGCTTCGTTCGTCGTTTCCTAGATGAGAACCTATTCCTAGACATCGAAACACCAGTACTAACGAAAGCGACACCTGAAGGCGCTCGTGATTACCTAGTACCAAGCCGTGTTCACAAAGGTAGCTTCTACGCACTTCCTCAATCTCCTCAGCTGTTCAAACAATTGCTGATGATGTCTGGTTTTGACCGTTACTACCAAATCGTTAAATGTTTCCGTGATGAAGATTTACGTGCTGACCGTCAGCCTGAATTTACTCAAATCGATATCGAAACATCGTTCATGTCTTCTCAAGAAGTGCGTAACATCACTGAGAAGCTAGTTCACGATATGTGGAAAGAGCTTCTAGATGTTGAACTGGGCCAATTCCCAGTAATGCCTTTCTCTGAAGCGATTCGTCGTTTCGGTTCTGATAAGCCAGACCTACGTAATCCACTAGAATTAGTAGACGTTGCTGACTTGGTTAAAGACGTTGAGTTCAAAGTATTCTCTGGCCCTGCGAACGACGAAAAAGGTCGCGTAGCGGTTATCCGTGTACCAGGTGGCGCTAAGCTAACTCGTAAGCAAATCGACGGTTACGCAGAGCATGTAGGTATCTACGGCGCGAAAGGTCTAGCTTGGATGAAGGTTAACGACCGTGCTGCTGGCATGGAAGGTATCCAATCTCCAGTTGCTAAGTTCCTAAACGAAGACGTAATCAACGGTCTTCTTGAGCGCACTCAAGCTGAATCTGGCGATATCATCCTATTTGGTGCAGATAAAGCGAACATCGTTGCTGAAGCAATGGGCGCACTTCGTATCAAGCTAGGTGATGACTTAGAGCTAACAGACAAGAAAGCGTGGGCTCCTCTTTGGGTTATTGATTTCCCAATGTTCGAAGAAGATGGCGAAGGCAACCTTCACGCAATGCACCACCCATTCACATCACCACTTGGTGTGAACGCGGAAGAGCTAAAATCGAACCCAGCAGCAGCTAACTCTGATGCCTACGACATGGTAATCAACGGCTACGAAGTAGGCGGCGGTTCTGTACGTATTCACAGCGCAGAAATGCAAACGGCTGTATTCGGTATCCTAGGCATCGAAGCTAAAGAACAGCAAGAGAAGTTCGGTTTCCTACTTGAAGCGCTTAAGTACGGTACGCCACCTCACGCAGGTCTAGCATTCGGTCTTGACCGTTTAGCAATGCTTCTTTGTGGTACAGAGAACATCCGTGACGTTATCGCATTCCCGAAAACAACAGCTGCAGCATGTCTATTAACAGACGCGCCAAGCCTAGCAAACCCAGCATCACTGGAAGAGCTAGCAATCGCTGTTAACTTAGCGAAGAAAGAAGACTAATCAAACGATTAAGCTCAACTTTCTAATCAAGCAGTGAGTTTTCGATGAAGCTTAAGTCTTAAATAGCACTTAAGCTTTCAACAAAACTTAGTTTTTGATAGAACTTTTTCTTTCGCAGAACAACGAAATGCCCGTTAATTTGACGGGCATTTTTTTTTGCGTTCGATATACTAAGCTCATAAAGCATGTATAAATAATCAGTATTGAAGTTATGTCTATTATCTTAGGGATTGACCCTGGCTCTCGCATTACCGGCTATGGCGTGATTCGTCAAAATGGTCGCCATCTATATTACTTAGGTAGTGGTTGTATTCGCACTTCCGAAAAAGAACTGCCAGGTCGCTTAAAGCAAATCTATGCGGGCGTTAGTGAGATCATTACTCAGTTTCAGCCTGATGTATTCGCGATCGAACAAGTGTTCATGGCGAAGAATGCCGATTCAGCACTTAAACTTGGTCAAGCTCGTGGTAGTGCGATTGTAGCAGCGGTGAATGCAGATTTACCTGTACATGAATATGCGGCTCGTTTGATCAAACAAGCGGTGACAGGTAATGGTGGTGCTGATAAGTCGATGGTTCAGAACATGGTGATGAGCATGCTTAAGCTACCTGCCAAACCACAGGCTGATGCTGCCGATGCTCTCGGCGTAGCGATCACTCACGCTAACACCAATAAAACCTTGGTTGCACTGGCAGGTAAAGCGACAGGTGCGAGAAAAGGACGCTACCGTTAATCCCCCCATCGCTTTCTAGAAGTTTGCTTTCGATGAGCCTTACGCCCTGTTTGGCTCATATCAAAACAATACGCCCCCAAATCCTTGATGAAATGAGATCTTTCGAACAGAACCCAGATAATAACATTGCGTATCATTTAACATGTTATTAACATTGGTCGGAGGTCTTATAAGTTAATCAAGGATGATCACTGATGAACCCAATCAAGCTGTGGCGCGCGCTGTTTCTACCTAAAAGCAATGGGTGGAGTAACAACGAAGTCAGACAAGCCGATATCTTATTACTCTTCACTTTTATCGCATTCTTCGTGGGTGTCTATAGCTTAATCAAGTGGACTAAGCACGAAGAGCAACTTCTGATCGCCACATCTCTATTTCTTATCGTATTCGAACTGATCTCTGCACTGCTACTTCGTGTAACGAGTAAGCCGAGCCTTGCACTTAACTTTGGTTTTGTCGGCATGGCGGTACACGCGTTGAACATCATTTATCAAAGTGGTGGGGTTGTGGCTTCCACTCAAGCTTATTGGGTGCCGTTGTTAGTGGTCGCTTTCTTCTTGTCAGGAACACGAATTGTGGCTTTGGTGTGGAGTGGACTGGTTATCGGTGTTTCATTAGTGATGACCTCAGCACATCTCAATGGATTTGTATTTCCTCTACTTGAGCTAACTCCCGATGCGGTAGTGGTAGAAACTTGGTCTGGTGTGATTATGCCGCTGGTGGTGATCTGCATTGCCCAAGCCTTTACCGCTAAGCAAAAAGAGGTGGCGATCGAAATGGCAGAGGATGCGATTTCAGAAAGCCAACACGTTGCCACCCAAGCGACGCAAAGTGAAGGTCGACTTTCCATTGTCCTTGACCAAGCTAACTCAAACTCTGAAAGCTTACAGGGCGTATCTGTTCATTTAGACCAGCAGTCGCAAGATCTGCATGCTCAAGTTGAGGTGTTGAACATCAATTGTGAATCTCAGGCGAGTGCAGCAGAACAAATGAGCCAACAACTACATCAAATGACTCAAGGTATCGAAGAATCCAATTCATTTGTGGGTGAACTGAAAGAGCGCAGTGAAGCGGTTGGAACCAAAGCGCAAAAGAGCTCCGAGTCATTAGAAGCCTCAACCAGTGCAATCAGCCAGATCATTCAAAGTAATCAAGAGATCATGAAAGTCGCCGATTTGATTACTTCCGTAGCCGAACAAACCAACCTATTAGCACTCAACGCAGCAATAGAAGCCGCTCGAGCCGGTGAACAAGGGCGAGGTTTTGCTGTGGTGGCCGATCAAGTGAGAGAATTATCGGCGAAAAGCAGTCATTCTGCGATAGAGATTCGAACTTTGTTAGACCGGAGTAAAGAAGAAGTGGAAAACGGTCGAGCCATTATTGAAACTACGGCGAATGAAATGAACGGTATCATATCTGAGGTTCAAACCATTTCTACTGATGTTAATCAGCTCACCAATATTATGGCGATGCAGATGAGCTCACTGAAAGAACTCGATCTCGCGAGTTCAGAGGTGGCGCAGAGTGTTGCAGAAACTAAATCAGTATCGGGTTTAGTGGCCAATTATGGTTCTGAATTAACAGGCCATGTTACTTCGGTAAAAGATCTGGTTGAAAGCCTGAATAGTGTGGTTTCCCAAGCTAAGCAAGCTTAAATAAATCACCTTAATAAACACAAAGAACTGGATAAGCATCCAGTTCTTTTATATTCTGTCCCTCAAATAATATTCCATCAAGAGAGTGAATTGTGATCGGACGCCTACGCGGTACATTAATAGAAAAACAGCCACCAGAGTTGCTAATCGAAGTCAGTGGTGTTGGTTATGAAGTACAAATGCCAATGAGCTGTTTTTATGAATTACCAAACGTTGGCGAAGAGGCAATTATCTACACTCACTTTGTCGTACGTGAAGATGCGCAACTACTTTATGGTTTCAATACGGTAAAAGAGCGTGCTCTGTTCCGTGAAGTGATCAAAGCGAATGGTGTCGGTCCTAAGCTAGGCCTAGGCATACTTTCAGGCATGACCGCTAGCCAGTTTGTTCAGAGCGTTGAACGTGAAGATATCTCTACGTTGGTTAAACTTCCGGGTGTGGGTAAGAAAACCGCAGAGCGTCTTGTCGTTGAAATGAAAGACCGCTTGAAAGGGTGGGGAGCAGGTGATCTGTTTACGCCTGCAACGGATGCAGCGCCTATGGACTCTATGCCAACTGTTCACGATGCAGAAGAAGAAGCAGTAAGCGCATTACTTGCACTGGGTTATAAACCAACTCAAGCCTCTAAAGTTGTTGCTCAAGTGGCTAAAGATGGCATGACAAGTGAACAATTGATTCGCGAAGCACTGAAGTCGATGGTTTAATACCTCATATACTTGTTCTACAAAATAGACTCATTCACTTTGCCTTTACACAGAGTCAAGAAGCGCAGAGTCAGGAAGAGCAGAGTTAGGAATAACAGAATTTATGATTGAAGCCGATCGCCTGATTGCACCGGATAATCCGGTCTTTAAAGATGAAGATGTCATTGATCGCGCAATACGCCCTAAAGCACTTGCCGACTATCAAGGTCAGGACCACGTTCGTAACCAGATGGAGATTTTCATTCAAGCCGCTCAAATGCGAAATGAAGCTCTGGATCATCTGTTGATTTTTGGCCCTCCCGGTTTAGGTAAAACCACGTTGGCGAACATTGTTGCCAATGAAATGGATGTGAGCATCCGTACCACTTCAGGCCCAGTTCTTGAGAAAGCCGGTGACCTTGCGGCGCTACTGACTAACCTTGAAGAAAATGACGTCCTGTTCATTGATGAGATCCACCGTCTGAGCCCAGTGGTTGAAGAGGTTCTGTATCCAGCAATGGAAGATTACCAACTGGATATTATGATTGGTGAAGGCCCTGCGGCTCGCTCTATCAAGATTGACCTTCCTCCTTTCACTTTGATTGGCGCAACCACTCGCGCTGGCTCACTGACGTCTCCGTTACGTGACCGTTTCGGCATTACCCAGCGTCTTGAGTACTACAAAGTAGAAGATCTTCAAAATATCGTTCAACGCAGCGCGGATTGCCTTGGCCTATCTCTGGAGTCTGAAGGTGCATTAGAAATTGCTCGCCGTGCGCGTGGTACACCACGTATTGCTAACCGTTTATTACGTCGTGTTCGTGACTATGCGGAAGTGAAAGGCGATGGACATATTTGCCCAGACGTTGCAGATAAAGCACTCAACATGCTGGACGTTGACGCCAAAGGCTTTGACTACATGGATAGAAAGCTTCTGCTTGCGATTATGGAGAAGTTTGGCGGTGGTCCGGTTGGTATCGACAACATGGCAGCTGCGATTGGTGAAGAGAGAGACACCATTGAAGATGTGTTGGAGCCTTACTTGATTCAGCAAGGTTACTTACAAAGAACGCCAAGAGGTCGAATCGCGACCGACAGAGCGTATTTACACTTTGGAATAGATAAACCGTCTAATCGTTAAATTATTCATTTTCAAAGATCCCAGTTGCATAAGCGCTGGGATTTTTTGCTTTTTATTGAATAACAACTCTTTGAGCGATTCGATAAAAAGGCTGAATAGCCTCTGTCAAAAATGAAAACTTTGATTGCAGGTTTGATTTAGCTAGCAAAAAATGAAATAAGTTGTCATATTTTTTGTTAATACTTTATAGGTAGTTGTAATTCGTATGTTGAGGTGGTGCTGAGCTTTTGTCACAGATATCATGCGCTGTTATTAACAGAGGCTAAATTGGTGTGATTTTAATCATGATTGTACAAAAATAACTCTAATTTGCTCGAATAAAATTGATACAAATCAACGCAAGGTTCTCCTATAAACCTTTTGAAACATACTGATTTTACCAGTAATATTAGCGCCAGCTATATTAGCTCATGCTTAACAATAATCTAACTATAACGGTACGTTTTTGCTACAAATTTCAATTTGTAATAACAATTACACAAATTGTTTTAACATGGATTTTTGCGGTGAATAATCACACAAGTGTCATTCAGCCGACACAAAGGAGTTACCATGATTGATGTTGTTGATCTGTCGCGATTGCAATTTGCATTTACAGCGATGTATCACTTCCTATTTGTTCCACTGACTTTAGGTATGGCATTTCTACTTGCCATTATGGAGTCAGTTTATGTAATGACTGGCAAGCAAATTTACAAGGACATGACTAAGTTCTGGGGTAAATTGTTTGGTATTAACTTTGCTCTTGGTGTAGCGACAGGCTTAACCATGGAGTTCCAGTTCGGTACTAACTGGTCTTACTATTCTCACTATGTTGGCGACATCTTTGGTGCTCCGCTGGCTATCGAAGCGCTTGTTGCATTCTTCCTAGAGTCTACTTTTGTTGGTCTTTTCTTCTTCGGTTGGGACAGATTGTCGAAGCGTCAGCACTTAGCGGTAACGTGGTTAGTAGCTCTTGGCTCTAACTTCTCAGCGCTTTGGATTTTGGTAGCGAACGGCTGGATGCAAAACCCAGTGGGTGCGGAATTTAACTTTGAAACCATGCGTATGGAAATGGTGAGCTTCGCTGAAGTTGTCCTAAACCCAGTAGCACAGGTTAAATTCGTACACACAGTAGCGTCTGGTTACACTACGGGTGCAATGTTCATCCTTGGTATCAGCTCATACTACATTCTTAAAGGTCGTGACCTTGCCTTTGCTCGTCGTTCTTTTGCGATTGCAGCATCTTTCGGTATGGCGGCGATCTTGTCAGTAATCGTACTAGGTGATGAATCTGGTTACGAGCTTGGTGAAGTTCAAAAAGTGAAGCTCGCTGCGGTAGAAGCCGAGTGGCACACTGAAGAAGCACCAGCAGCATTTACTGTTTTTGGTATTCCAAACCAAGAAACAATGAATACTGACTACGCAATTAAGATCCCATACGTAATGGGCATCATCGCAACGCGTTCGCTTGATACTGAAGTAACGGGCCTACGTGACTTACGTGATGATCACGTTGATCGTATCCGCACTGGTATGTACGCATACGAGCTGCTTGAAAAGCTACGTTCAGGCGATAAGTCTGAAGAAAACATCGCAGCGTTCGACGAAGTGAAAGGTGACCTAGGTTACGGTCTGCTTCTTAAGCGCTACACAGACGACGTTGTTGATGCAACAGAAGACCAAATCCAAATGGCTGCGGATGATTCTATCCCAACTGTTTGGCCTCTATTCTGGTCATTCCGTCTGATGGTTGCTTGTGGCTTCATCATGCTGTTTGTATTCGGTGCGGCGTTTGTTCAAACGTGTCGTCAGAAGATCGAACAGAAACCATGGGTACTTAAAGCGGCGCTGTTCTCAATCCCACTTCCTTGGATTGCGATCGAAGCGGGTTGGTTCGTTGCTGAGTTTGGTCGTCAACCATGGGCGGTTGGTGAAATCCTACCGGTTAACGTTGCAGCATCAGCACTAACTATTGAACAGCTATGGACTTCTCTCTTCGCTATCCTGGCACTGTACACGGTGTTCTTGATTGCTGAAGTTTACCTAATGCTGAAATTCGCACGTAAAGGTCCAAGTAGCTTAAAGACAGGCCGTTACCACTTTGAACAAAACGATAACTCTGTTGAAGACAAAGTTAGCCGTTCAGTCGAAGTATAAGTGAGGGAATATTATGTTTGATTACGAAAGCTTACGACTTATTTGGTGGGTATTGATCGGTGTTCTACTGGTTGGTTTCGCCGTAACTGATGGCTTCGATATGGGTGTTGCTGCTCTTTCACCGGTTATCGGTAAGAGCGACACTGAACGCCGTATTATGCTAAACACGATTGCCCCTCACTGGGATGGTAACCAAGTTTGGCTTATCACTGCGGGTGGCGCATTGTTTGCTGCATGGCCGCTGGTTTACGCAACGTCGTTTTCTGGTTTCTACTTCGCAATGTACGCGACGTTAGCAGCGCTTTGGTTACGACCACTCGCTCTTGATTACCGCTCTAAGATTGAAGATCCAAAATGGCGTAAAACTTGGGACTACGCACTTTGCTTTAGTGGCACAGTACCACCAATCATTTTCGGTGTGGCATTTGGTAACCTACTACAAGGTGTTCCATTTGACCTGAACGAGTTTATGATGTCTAAGTACCATGGCACGTTCTTCGCTCTGCTAAACCCGTTTGCATTGCTTTGTGGTGTATTAGCTCTGATGTTGTTCGTGATGCAAGGTGCAACATGGCTTCAAATGAAGACTACAGAAGAGCTGCACAGCCGCGCTCGTAATGTTGCTCAGATCACTGGCCTAATTGCTATTGCTCTGTTCATTATTGGTGGCTTCTGGGTTCAGTCTATTGAAGGCTACGTAATCACTAGCACGATGGACACGTTTGCTGATTCAAACCCACTAAACAAAGAAGTATCACTTCAAGTTGGTGCTTGGATGACAAACTTCGAAACGTATCCAGCAATGTGGGCTGCGCCGATTCTTGGTGTAGCAATGCCACTGCTTGCTGTGATTGCATCTCGCTTTGAGCGTGGTGGTTTCGCATTCTTGTTCTCAAGCCTATCTAACGCTGGTGTTATTTTAACGGCTGGTTTTGCAATGTTCCCATTCGTAATGCCATCAAGTCTGAACCCTAGCCATAGTTTGACTATGTGGGATTCAACAGCGAGTGAGCTAACGCTTGGTCTTATGACCGGAGTTGCGGCGGTAATGGTTCCTGTGATTCTTGGCTACACAACTTGGACATACTACAAAATGTTCGGTCGTCTAGATAAGAAACACATCGAAGATAACGACGTTTCAGCTTACTAAGCTAGAAGTTAAATAACTTAGGAGAAATTTTATGTGGTATTTCGCATGGATTTTGGGTGTACTTCTAGCATGTGCATTCGGCATCATCAATGCTCTATGGTTAGAGCATTCAGAAATGATGGATAAAGACAGTGAGTAATCTCGCGGAGCAAATCGCTAAACTGCACCAACCAATGGATAAGACTCTGTTAAGAGCTTTATCCCTAATATTGGGTTTCATGCATGTTGGTTTAGTAATGTGGGATCCTGAAACGTATGCGGCAAGCATCGGTGGCTTTAACGCTATCATTGGGCCTATGTTCATCTGGGCTGTATGCTCGAGCATGGTTTATGGTATTGGTTTTAAGCCTAGAGCTTGGATGTGGCAGCTACTGTTTAGCCCATACGTTTCACTCACAATTTTGCTCTACCTAACGGTGTTGCGCCTTTTATAAAAGGCAGAAGATTTAGGTTCATAACGACGTGAACCTTTATACTTGTTGGGTTTTTAGCCAAAAAGAGGTCATCTTATACAGATGGCCTTTTTTTTCGTCTATTAAATCAAAAAATTCACAGCGATATACTATTAATGATAAGGAGTTAGGTTATAGTGAGATCTTTATCGTTTTGGATTGTGGTATCAAATTGCAGGGAATATCTAAGCCATTTACGTGGCCAGTGACAGTGTATTACGAAGACACCGATGCAGGTGGTGTTGTATACCATTCAAACTATCTTAAGTTTTTCGAACGCGCTCGAACTGAGATGTTGCGCTCAATTGGCGTCTCTCAGCAAGTCTTGTTAGAACAAAATATCGGTTTCGTAGTCCGACATATGGACATTGATTTTATTCAAGGTGCGCGACTTGATGATTCTTTACAAGTCATTACAAATATTTACGAGTTGAAGCGAGCTACCTTGGTCTTCTGTCAAGAGATCGTAAATCCTGATGGCAAGGCATTGTGTAAAGCAATGGTTAAGGTAGCATGTATCGATAATCAAAAAATGAAACCCAAAGCAATGCCAACATTTATTCTCACGGAGCTAACGAATAGTGACTGCTGAAATCTCAATCTTAGGCCTAATATTAGAAGCTAGCTTACTAGTTAAGATGGTCATGCTGATTCTTATGGGCATGTCTGTTGTTTCTTGGGCAATGATCATAAAAAGAAGTAAAGTATTATCTCAAGCTTCTAAACAAACTGACGTATTTGAAGATAAGTTCTGGTCAGGCGTTGATCTCGCAAAACTGTACCAAGAGAGCAATAAGCGCAAAGACGAGCTTTCTGGTACTGAAGAAATTTTCTACGCAGGCTTTACTGAGTTTGCTCGCCTTCGTAAATCGAATGCAACATCTCCTGACTTCATTATGGAAGGTACTGGCCGTGCAATGCGCGTAGCGGTTGCCCGTGAAGTAGACGAGCTAGAAACCAACTTACCTTTCCTAGCAACGGTCGGTTCTATCAGTCCATACATCGGCCTATTTGGTACGGTTTGGGGCATCATGCACTCATTCATCGCATTAGGTGAAGTGAAGCAAGCGACATTAGCAATGGTTGCTCCTGGCATTGCAGAGGCACTGATCGCGACAGCAATGGGCCTATTTGCAGCAATTCCTGCTGTTATGGCTTACAACCGCTTTAGCAGTCGAGTCGGTAAGCTAGAGCACAACTATGCGACTTTCTCTGAAGAGTTCCACAGTATTCTTCACCGTCAAGCGATGGCTGGCAGGGAATAATAGATGGCCGGATACCAACCTAAAAAACGCAAAATGACAGCAGAGATCAACGTTGTACCTTACATCGACGTTATGCTTGTTTTGCTGATTATTTTTATGGTGACTTCGCCATTCGTGACTCAAGGCGTAGACGTTGAATTGCCTAAGGCTTCAACGGCTCAGTCTGCACAAGATCTATTGGGTGACGACAATGCGAGCTTTATTATCGTTGAAGTGAACAAAGACGGTGAGCTTGGTTTGAGTGTGAATAACGAAGAAGTACAGCGTGGCTTATCAATGGAAGACATTATCGTCCGAGTGAAAGCCGAGCTGTCTCTTAAGCCAAACTCTCCAGTGGCGGTTGGTGGTGATGCCGCAACGCCTTACGCTGAAGTGGTTTTATTACTTGATGAATTAAGCCGTGCAGGTGTGCCAAAGGTTGGCCTATTAACGGATATAAGGGAATAGCTCCGTAGCATTCATGAAAGCGAATAATAAGAAATCCAATAACTTTAGATCACCGCTTCTTATCTCTCTAGGGCTGCACGTCATCTTATTCGTTGCGCTTATTTGGGGGGCGGATTTCACAATGTCGGAGCCAAAGCCTACTGGGCAGATGGTTCAAGCCGTGGTGATTGATCCTCAGTTGGTTCGCCAACAAGCTCAACAGATTCGTCAACAAAGAGAAGCAGCGAGTAAGAAAGAGCAAGAGCGTCTAGACAAACTAAGACGTGAAAGCGAACGACTTGAAAAAAATCGTAAAGCTGAAGAAGAGAACATTCGAAAGCTGAAAGAAAAGCAGGCTAAAGAAGCGAAAGCCGCTCGCGAAGCGGAAAAGCGTCGAGTTGAGAATGAAAAACAACGTAAAGTTGAAGAGACTCGTTTAAAGCAAGAACAAAAGAAAGCCGCTAAAGCAGAAGCTGATCGTAAAGTCAAAGAAGCAGCGGTTGTGAAAGCGGAAAAAGAGCGCAAAGCCAAAGAAGTGGCGATAGCTAAAGCTGAACAAGAACGTGTGGCAAAAGAAAAGGCCGCGAAAGAAGCTGCAGATAAAGCTCGTAAAGAAAAAGAAGCCGCTGAACGTGCTGAAAAGCAACGTATAGCGAAAGAGAAAGAAGCGGCAGCCGCAGCGGAGAAAGCGCGCAAAGCAAAAGAAGCTGCAGCAAGAGCTGAAAAAGAGCGTAAACAGCAAGAGGCAGCATTGAACGACATCTTTGCTGGACTGGAGACTGAATCGACTCAAAACTCTTCAGCAAGACAACAGTTTATTAGTGATGAAGCACAGCGTTACGGCGCTATTTATACCCAATTGATTCAGCAGAACCTGTTGTTAGAAGACAGCTATAGAGGGCGCTCATGTCGAGTGAACCTTAAGCTGATTCCAACGGGCTCTAACGCGATATTGGGTAGCTTGAGTATCTTAGATGGCGATAGCCGTTTATGTGCAGCAACCAAGCGTGCAGTGGCACAAGTGCAATCTTACCCGTTGCCGAAAGACCCAGACATTGTGAAATCACTGAAAGACATTAACTTAACTGTATCACCAGAGTAAAAGGACGAACTTGTGTTAAAGAAACTATTACTGAGTTTTGTTTTCTTAATAGCTACAAGCAGCCAGTTTGCACACGCGGCACTGGAGCTGGTTATTACAGACGGTATTAACTCCGCAAGACCTATCGCTATTGTCCCTTTCCGTTGGGAAGGCGCAGAGCCATTGCCACACGATGTATCAGCGGTTATTGCTTCTGATTTACAACGCAGTGGTAAATTCAGCCCAGTTGCAACAAGCAAGATGCCACAGACGCCTTACAGCGAAAGTGAGGTGGATTTTGATGCTTGGACTAACTTAGGCGTTGATTCATTACTTACTGGCAGCATTACTAAAAATGCTGAAGGCCAATATGTAGTCAACTATCAACTGATCGACATTGTTCGTGGTCAATTGACCAAAGGGCAAAGCCGTGCGTTAAGTGATGAGGGCCAACTGGTACTTTCTAAAGACCACGTGTTGTTCAATAAGAAAGCGACAGTTCCTGGTAAACGCTTGAGAGAGTATGCACACCGTATTTCTGATTTAGTGTATGAAGAACTGACTGGCGAGAAAGGTGCGTTCTTAACTCGTATTTCTTATGTGGTAGTGAACGACAAAGATAAATACCCATACCAACTTCGTGTTGCTGACTACGATGGGTTTAACGAGCGCTTGGTACTTCGTTCTAAGCAACCACTAATGTCACCGGCATGGTCACCAGACGGTAAAAAGCTTGCTTATGTGAGTTTCCAAAATGGCCAAGCTGAAATATTCATCATGAATATTTACACGGGTGAGCGTGAGAAAGTAACGTCATACCCTCGTCATAATGGTGCGCCAAGATTCTCGCCAGATGGTAAAACATTGGCATTGGTATTGTCTAAAACAGGCAGCCTTCAGGTGTACACACTTGACCTTGCTAGCCGTAAGCTGACTCAAATTACTCGTGGCCGTTCTAATAACACGGAACCATTCTGGTACCCAGATGGCAAGTCTCTTATTTTCACATCGGATCGTGGTGGTAAACCACAGATTTATAATGTAAATTTGTCCAATAATTCGACTTCTCGTATTACTTGGCAAGGTAGCCAAAACTTAGGTGGCCAGATCACCCCTGATGGTCGATTCCTAATCATGGTCAATCGCAGTAATTCAGGCTTCAACTTGGCTAAGCAAGATTTGGAAACCGGTGCGGTTCAGGTGCTAACAAAGACATTGTTAGATGAATCTCCAAGTATTGCGCCAAATGGAGGTATGGTTATCTATAGCTCTATTTACAACAAAACAAACGTATTATCGATGGTTTCTATCGATGGCCGTTTCAAAGCTAGATTACCGGCAACCAACGGACGTGTAAGAGCGCCTGCATGGTCACCGTTCCTCTAGCGAAGTGATACATTCTTTTAGCTATTGATAGTGTTAACTATTGTGGCAATTAACTATCTATAGCACTTAGTCGCTGTAGAAACTAAGTTTGATAACGTAAGGAAAAAAAGATGCAACTTAACAAAGTTCTTAAAGGCTTGATGATTGCACTACCAGTGATGGCAGTAACGGCATGTAGCTCAACTGATGAAGCAACATCTGCAACTTCAGGTACTGAAAGCAACCAAACAACTTCAGGTTCAGAAGGCAACGTAGACACAACTGTTGTAACGCCAATTGATGCTAATGCTCAACTGTCTGAGCAAGAGCTTAAAGAGCAAGCGCTACGCGAAACTCAAACAATCTACTTTGCATTCGATAACTCTACTATCGCTGGCGACTACGAAGAAATTCTAGCAGCTCACGCAGCTTACCTAAGCAACAACGTTGACATGAACGTTACTATCGAAGGTCACGCTGACGAACGCGGTACTCCTGAGTACAACATCGCTCTTGGCGAGCGTCGTGCACAAGCTGTAGCGAAATACCTACAAGCTCTAGGTGTTCAAGCAGACCAAATCTCTATCGTAAGCTACGGTGAAGAGAAGCCACTTCTTCTAGGTCAATCTGAAGATGTGTACGCTAAAAACCGTCGCGCAGTACTAGTTTACTAATTTTAGTAGACTATATAATTGAGGAATTGCCTCATGTTCAGTAACACAAAGCGAGTCATTTTGCTTTCGTTACTGGCAAGTGCAGCGAACACTACGTTCGCTGCACCAGCTCCAGTATCCGATCTCAATAGCACCGCAACCAATTCATCATCTTCCTCTCGAGCAGCGTCTGCATCTAACGAATCAGATATTGAGCGTTTAGAGCGCCTGCTTCAAAATCGCAATCTCGTTCAGCTTCAAATGCAACAGCAAATCGACGACATGGCACTGGAGATCAGTGAACTTCGTGGTGAGCTGGAACGAAACAGCTACGATATGAAGCAAATGCTAGAGCGCCAACGCGAACTGTTCATTGAACTGGATCGTGTGAGAGGCGAGGTGAAAGCAGCAGGAACAGCAACGGTAGCAGTAGCGGCGAGCGAAGGCTCTAAAGACGCTTCTGGTACGTTCAGTACTGATGTGGATGAGCAAACCGCTTATCAAAATGCTGTAGATATGATTCTAAAGCAACGAGACTACACGGGTGCTATCGCAGCATTTCAAAAGTTTCAAAAAGACTTCCCAGATTCAACCTTCACACCTAACTCACACTACTGGTTAGGTCAGCTTTATTTTGCTAAGAAGCAAGATAAAGAAGCCGTGAAGAGCTTTGCCGCTGTTGTGTCATACAAAGACTCAAATAAGCGAGCAGATGCACTGGTTAAGCTTGGTGACATAGCTGCACGCAACAACAATGCGGCGCAAGCTAAGAAATATTACCAACAAGTCGTTACCGAGTACCCAAACAGTGCTTCGGCTAAAGTGGCTAAAACCCACTTGTAAAACAAAATAGGGGTGCTCAGGTACCTCTTTTTTATACCTGTTCACTCCCGTTTAGTGTCTATTTATCTTCTTTATGATGCCAACACATCGCCTTGTTTATGCGTTTTAAGCATTAGCTAGTCACTACTTGCAACCAATCCTTTTTGATCCTCATCGCTGTCCTGTGTAGAATACTCTAATCCTCGGAAGAAGTTGCGTAGAGCAAGAGCAATGAGTCATATACTAGATAAAATCGATACAGTTTACCCGTTTCCGCCTAAGCCAGTTCCATTGAGCGACGCTCAGAAACAGGCCCACATCGCAAACATCAAAAAACTACTTCAAGAAAAAGATGCAGTTCTAATTGCACACTACTACACCGATCCTGAAATTCAGGCTCTGGCAGAAGAAACTGGTGGTTTCGTTGGCGATTCATTAGAAATGGCTAAGTTTGGTAACCGTCATTCAGCAAGCACTTTGATCATCGCTGGTGTTCGTTTTATGGGTGAGTCTGCAAAGATCCTTACCCCTGAAAAACGCATTTTAATGCCAACGCTTGAAGCTGAATGTTCACTTGATCTTGGCTGTCCTGCGGATAAGTTTACAGAATTTTGTGATGCTCACCCCGACCACACCGTGGTTGTATACGCGAACACCTCTGCGGCTGTTAAAGCACGTGCTGATTGGGTCGTTACGTCGAGCATCGCTTTAGAAATTGTTGAAAGCTTAGATGCTGAAGGTAAACCCATTATTTGGGGGCCAGACCGCCACCTAGGTTCTTACATTGCAAATCAAACTGGCGCTGACATGTTGCTTTGGCAAGGTGAGTGTATCGTTCATGATGAATTCTCAGCTGATGCTTTGAAGAAAATGAAATCGGTCTACCCAGAAGCGGCTATTTTGGTTCACCCAGAATCACCAGCAAGCGTAGTTGAACTGGCTGATGCTGTAGGCTCAACAAGCCAACTGATCAAGAAAGCAAAAGAGCTGCCTCATCCACAGATGATTGTTGCGACAGACAAAGGTATCTTCTTTAAGATGCAGCAATTGGTTCCTGAAAAAGAGCTGATTGAAGCGCCGACTGCGGGTGCTGGTGCAACTTGTCGCAGCTGCGCACACTGTCCTTGGATGGCTATGAATGGCCTTGAAGCGATTGAAAATGCACTTGAGCATGGTGGTGAGCAACACGAAATCTTCGTTTCTGACGAATTACGCGTTAAGTCTCTTATTCCATTGAACCGTATGCTAGATTTTGCAGAGCAGTTAAATGTGCAGGTAAAAGGTAACGCGTAAGCCGTTCTTTTATCTAACGTACGAAAAACCAGCCAATAGTGCTGGTTTTTTTGTACCTGAGTATAGGGCGACCATATCAATCTTGTGGTCATGTATCTTTTTCTGATGATACATCTTGTTGATATCGCGTATTTTTTCTAGCATGTAACTAAGAGAAATGGATTAGAGGCTCGAATGATAATCTGGTTACAACTCAAACGCTGGATCAAAGCAAACATCTTTGTTTTGAATGGCAAAAACTTACTGTTCACTTTTCTTGGCTACATAGTTCTATCGTGGTCGATGCTGTATTTGGCGGGTGAAACAGATTTAACCAGTTCGGTTACCGTATTTGCTTACTACTTGGTGGTCACGGCTTCTACAGTTGGTTATGGTGATTTGTCACCAACCACAGCTGCGGGGCAGTGGATAGTCATTCTATTTGTGATTCCGGGTGGACTCAGCCTTTTTGCCGCATTACTCGGTAAAGTGGCAACAGAAGGTGTTGAATATTGGCGAGCGGGCTTGCTAGGGAAAAGGAGAGTTAGAGTGGACAACCACATTTTGATGTTGGGATGGAATGAACAAAGAACTATTCACCTCATCCGCATGCTGCAACACGAAGAAACGGGTAAGCGACCAATCGTATTATGTACTCGTTCAGATATCGAAAACCCGTTACCCGGTGAAATCAATTTCGTCAAAGTAAACAGCTACACCGATGGAAAAGAGATGGAGAAAACGGGTATTGAGTCTGCGAGTTGCATCCTGATTGATAACCCAGAAGACGACATCACCCTGTCTGCAGCACTTTACTGTGCTAACCGAAATCCGAAAGCTCACTTACTGGTTTATTTTAAAGATGAAGCGCTGAGCGACCTGCTACATAAACATTGCCCAAACTCTGAATGTATTCCGGCTGTGGGTGCAGAGATGCTAGCAAAGGCTGCAGTAGACCCAGGTTCAAGTGCGCTTCATCAAGAGCTATTGAGCTCAACAAGAGGTATGACACAATATTCAACGTATTTCCCTGAAGACGCTGAGCCTGTCACCGTCGCGCCTATTTTCTCTGTGTTTAAAGAGAAGTACAAAGCAACGCTGATCGCGATTGATACGGGGAGTGGTATAGAACTTAACCCAGAACTAGACCAAGTTGTCAGCAGCGGTACTAAACTATTTTATATCGCCGACGAGCGAATTGATGACTTCGATTGGAAAGGCTTCTAGATCTACTATTTTAATCTCGTCCAAAAACGAAAAAAGGCCTCATTGTGAGGCCTTTGGGTATGTATACAGCTAACTTTATTGAGCTTCAGCCAGGGCAATACCACGCTGCGTTAATCCGCAAAGCATTACAGGAACAGCGTTAAAGATCTCTTCAAATTGCTCTAGGCCTTCGATGCCTTGCTCTGCAAGTGTCGCAATTGACGTTTCTGGGTCGTAAAGCATGCTCAGTGAAAGCAACACACCGCCCACGAGTGCGTTGTCTTCGCTCTCTTCAGGCATCAATGTTTCCCAGTCATCACGGGCGATCTGCCAGCCTTGAAGTAAGCCTTCACAGAAATCGCGAGCAGCGGTATTCACCACTTCTGCATCATCCAATTGGCAAGCTTCAGGCCAAACCCACGTTCCTTCAATTAGCTCAGGACGTGTTTTATTCCAAAGCGTGATGATAACTTCAATGTAGCTCTCTAGCTGCTCACCATCCGTAAAAGGCGCGACTTCTTCGCCACCCCATAAGAACGGTAGCCACTCATGCGGGGTTAACACATTAGGTGCCGCAGCCATTGCCGTGACAAATCCCATTGTTTTGTGTTCTGTGATTAGCTTTCCTTCCAACTCTGGAAGCGCAAGAATATCTTGTAAAGTCAAAGTGAGGTACCGTAAAAGGGAACATATTTGCGCTTATAGTACCAATGAACTTGTACCAATCAAGCTTCATTCTAAAAAGGCTTGATGTCATGGATGATAAACACTAGGTTTAACAGAAAAGAAAACAATAAAAGAATTATGCAGATACGGTCGTCTTTAAAGAAAAAAAGTATGGTAGCGCTTGGGTTATACCTTGCGATGTTTATTGCCATTGTCGGTAGTGTGACGTATTACGTCGTAGAATCCCCTGTGCGCGCCAAATTACAACAAAACCTCGACTTGCGTACGCAACTTTTGTCCGCATTGATTACAGAGCCGCTCAGCAGCTCTCAAGGCTTTGTTGATAGTCTAGTTGGCTTTGCTCAAGCGCATCGTAACGGTGATGATGTTATTCCGCTCTTTAAATTCATGTTGGCGGCGAGCGACGATACGATCGTCAGTGCTGGAATTTGGCCTGAACCTTATGCGCTTGACCCTAAAAAGCTTCTTAACAGCCACTTTTTCAATAAAGCCGACGATGGAAAAATTGATCAGCTGTTTTCTTATAACAATCCTAAAAACACCCCTTATCAAGAAGAGTATTGGTACACCTCTGTAGTCAACAAAGAACAAGGAACGATCTCTTGGAGCGATGTCTATATCGACCCATACACACACGTTCGAATGATTACCGCTTCATCGCCTTATTATTACGACGGCATTTTTGCTGGCGTTGCGACGGTGGATCTCTCACTTGAAGAGTTGCTAGGCTTTATCAAGAACCACGCCGAAGAATACAATCTTGGCATTATGCTCAGAGATAAACTCAATCAAGTGTTGGTTTCGCATAACTTCAATCTCGTTGAAGGGATCTACATCAGTAGCAATCAATTTGGTGATTTCGGTTGGCAAGTGGATGTGGTTAATTCTAAGTCACGTGTAGCAGACGAAGTATTTCGTCAGGTGATGAGTATTGAGGGCGGTATTGTTCCGCTATTGCTACTTTGTGTGATGGCGGGCTACTACTTATTGAACCGTTATTTGATTAGCCCAATTACAACGATTGCTGCACAGGTAGATAGCTCGAAAGCAGGCGAAATCATAGATGTTGACTACTCAAGTGAAGACGAAATTGGTCACTTAATTAAAACGTTCAACGAAAAGACCATTTATCTCGAAGCGGAAAAGGTTAAAGCTCAGGCATCCACCAATGCAAAAACCGCTTTCCTTGCGACCCTGTCACATGAAATTCGTACTCCTATGAATGGGGTATTGGGTACTGCTCAGATCCTATTAAAAACGCCTTTAAATTCTGAACAAGAGAAGCATCTCAAGAGTTTGTATGAGTCCGGTGATCACATGATGACCTTACTCAATGAAATCTTAGACTTTTCGAAGATCGAGCAGGGAAGGCTGGATCTTGATGAGACTCGCTTTCCACTCGATTCGATCATCGGCAGTATCAACAGTGTCTACTTCACACTCTCTTCAGAGAAAGGACTTCAATTCAAAGTGTATTCTGAGGTGCCTTCTGGTCGTTGGTACTTCTCAGATAAAGCACGTCTACGACAAATCTTGTTTAATCTTTTGAACAACGCGGTGAAGTTTACTTCCAGAGGCTTTGTTGAGGTGTACCTGAAAGAAGTGATAGAGGGGAGTGACACCTACCTTAGTATTCGAGTTCGCGATACCGGAATTGGTATTTCTAAGGAAGCTCAAAAGCGTATTTTCAAACCTTTCGAACAAGCGGAGTCTTCCACAACAAGGCGTTTTGGCGGTACAGGCCTTGGCTTAGCGATAGTGAAGAAAATTGCCCAACTCATGGATGGCAGTATTACCGTCACCAGTGAAGAAGGGATAGGCACGAGCTTTGATGTTCGCTTGAAGATTCAGCCATGCCAGCCTGGCGAGATAGAGAGCTTGCCACATAAGAAGTTGGACTACTCAGGCTTAAAAGTATTGATTGTCGAGGATAACCGAACGAATACGGTGATCATTGAAACCTTCATGAGCAGCAAAGGTTTCACTTGTAAGAGCGTCGAAAATGGTGAACTTGCAATACAAGCCGTGGTTGCCGAGCGCTTTGATTTGGTACTCATGGATAACCATATGCCTGTGATGGATGGCGTTGAATCAACCACTGCGATTCGTGCTTTGATAGGTGATGTGTCATCGGTACTGGTATTTGGTTGTACGGCTGATGTCTTTAAAGAGACTCGCGAACGTATGCAGGGGGCGGGTGTGGACTACATTATCGCTAAGCCGATTGATGAGCGTGAGCTGGATGACGCGTTGTTCCGCTATTCAAATAAGCTTTATCAATACCATGAAGTAAAAGCGGATGCTCTCGAAAGCCAAGATGTAAAAAAGCACGACTCGAAAAGTAAAAGCGAGTCACTGCCTAAACCTGATCTGCGAAATAAAGATAACACCGAAGAGCTATTGGTGACGCTGTATGTGGCGCTAGAAGACAACAACCTAGAACTGATTCAATTTGCACTAGAGAGTCTACGTGCCCACGTTGAACCTATGAACAACGCTGAACTTACTGAACAAGTCGATAAAGCGCTAGAGCAGGTTTCTTTAGGAGCACCACCTACACAAGATGTCATTAATATCATTACCGTAAATCTACCGATGGCTTAAATGTTGTTTAATTACGGTAAGTAAATGACGAATTGTCCAATATTTGACCTTGGTTTGATTTTTTGGTGGAAGCTACTGCTTTTGAAGAGGTTTTTGGTTGTTAATTTACAACTTGATTTTTAATTTGGAATGTATGACTGCTAATCTTATGATTTAATAGCGACATTATCTGGTAGGGTGTAAATACACCTTGTTTATATGTTACTAATTCACTCAATAGGCAGTGATATATTTTAGGTTTGGCGTCGATGAAGTCTCGTGGTCCATTTTGTATTCGAAACGCAGCTGCGGATACATTTGCTATGGTCGTTTTCTGTTTTATTTCAGGCATGATCGTAGAAGTGTTTATTTCTGGTATGACATTTGAGCAGTCTCTCGCTTCTCGAACGTTATCTATCCCAGTGAACATTGCTATTGCTTGGCCTTATGGTCTTTTTCGTGATTGGTTTTTACGTAATGGTGCAAAGCTTTCACAAAGTTCGTTGATGAAGAATATTTCTGACCTTTTAGCTTACGTGTTGTTCCAGTCGCCTGTGTATGCCGGTATTTTATTGGCGGTGGGTGCTTCAAGCGACCAGATCGTTACGGCTGTAACCAGTAATGCGGTTATCTCGTGTGGTATGGGCGTACTTTATGGCTACTTCCTAGATATGTGCCGTAAATGGTTTCGAGTTCCGGGCTACTATCAACAAGCTTAAGAAAAGCAACAAGCGTAAGTGCAGCGAAAGAATGAAATTTGGTTTGTTTTTGATCTAATGAGTTAATTTGTAATCGAACAAACTGAAAAAGGCACTTTTTTTGACAAAGCCCCTTGACCAAAGCAAGCAGAATCAATAAAGTAGCGCCTCGTTGAGTGACAAGCTCAACACACAATTTGTGGAAGGATGGCTGAGTGGCTTAAGGCGCTCGCCTGGAAAGCGAGTATACGTTTATAGCGTATCTGGGGTTCAAATCCCCATCCTTCCACCACTATTCAAAACCCTAGCAGAAATGCTGGGGTTTTCTCGTTTTAGAGCCCCTATATTTCACGTCATCTACATCCATCCCTAGTATCAGTTCCTTTAATCATTTCTTTATAGTTATTTCCTCTATTAATGGCGTCGCAGACTGAACCATATTTGGTGTTTTTATCATCGATAAACGCTTGATCTTTTGGTATGAATCTAGATTATTAATAGTACGAAATATTATTAATAATCTAACTATTAGGAATTCATTACCCCATGACAGAAACCCTAGTTTCTCCAATGCTCTCTTTTACTATCGCGATTTCGTTACTGTTTATCGGTAAAGGTTTGATTGAACGATCTGAAGTATTAAGAAAGTATTCACTACCAGAGCCTGTGATTGGTGGCTTTGTTTGTGCTGCGACCGTAGCGGCGCTTTACTATATTTTTGAAATCCAAATCACCTTTAGCCTAGATGTAAGAGACTTTTTACTTCTCTACTTTTTTGCTGGTATCGGACTCCAAGCGGATATTAAGACACTGATTAAGGGTGGGCGACCGTTGTTCATTCTATTGTTTCTTGCTGCCGTCTTTATCGTTCTGCAAAACGTGGTAGGGATGGCAGTAGCTTCTGGCTTTGGAATGGATCCTAAAGCTGGTTTGTTATCGGGCTCTGTTAGCTTAATCGGTGGCGTAGGTACAACGTTAGCGTGGGCGCCAATGTTTGTGGAAGAGTTTGGTATCGCTAACGCGCTAGAGCTAGGTGTGGCGTCAAATACGGTTGGTTTAATTGCTGCGTGTGTGATTGGTGGTCCAATTGCCAACTACCTACTAAACAAGCACAAAGTGAGCCCATCCAATGAAGAAGAAGTGACAGTTGGTGCATACCAAGAAAGTGAAACTCGCAGTGAATTGAGCCATTACGGTGTCTTGTGGGCGTGGTTGATTCTCAACTTAACACTGATGCTCGGTTACAGCTTGAGCGAAGTTATCGATTCGATGGGCTTAAAACTGCCGTTATTCGTAAGCTGCTTAATTGCCGGTATCCTCATAGGAAACATTGGTCGAGCATTGTTCAAGAAGCGTCGTACACAAGAGAAAATTGCTCAAGGCCGCAAAGGCTTAGCGATGATCTCTGATATCTGCTTAGGTATGTTCTTGACCATGGCCTTGATGGGGCTGCGTATCTGGGATCTCGATGGACTGTTTGGCTATATCTCTGTTGTCATGAGTATCCAGATCCTGCTTTCACTGCTGTTTACGATATTTGTCGTTTATTACCTAATGGGGCGAAACTATGATTCTGTGGTGATATGTTCAGGCTTCGGTGGTATCACTCTTGGCTCGACAGCAACTGCAATTGTTAACATGACCGCGGTAACTCACCGCTATGGCGCAAGCCCACAAGCGTTCATTGTGGTGCCATTGGTGTGTGGATTCTTTGTGGATTTGATTAACGCGTTAGTGATCAGTTTCTTTGTTGGGATGTAGTGAAGTGACCGGTTATTAACTGCTTGAGGTTTACATCGGGATAATGACCACAAAGGCGATAACGAAAATTGTCGCCTTTGTCCTATTTACAGCAAACTAAATAATATGAATCTTCCTTCAATCTTTGGCTTGGCAGTGACTCGGTGCACAAGTTAGTAAGTGCAAACACGATCTTGATAAATTGGGATACATGTTCGCAGTAAATTTGTGAGACGCTTGAATCAGTGTCAGTTGAATCACAAGGAAGTTTAATGCACCACTTTAATATCCGTGCGCTGGAATACCTTAATGCTTTATCGAAATACGGGTCGTTACGTAAGGCGTCTAAGATGATGAACGTTGACCCTGCCGCGATGAGTAGAATGCTGACACAGTTAGAAGCGCAAGCGGAAATGAAAGTATGGGAGCGCAACAACCGCCAATCACTGTTAACTGAAGCGGGTAATGAACTGCTGAATTACTACCGTTCCATTGTTCGTGGAGAGGCCGCAGTACTTGCTCGACTAACCAAGCTTAAAAACCTCAAAGGAGGCAATGTCAGCATTGCCATCGGTGAAGGGTTTATTACCAACTTGGTGTCAAAGCCGATGCAAACCTTCATGGCTCGATACCCTGATATCAACTTATCAATTGAGATTGCTGGGGCATTGGACGCCGTAAAAATGTTGGAAGATCAACAGATAGATTTTGCGATAACCTATGCATCTGCACCGCACCCTAAACTGCACTCCCACGTTGAACGCAGCCATCCGCTGGAATTGATTGCTCCGAAAGGACACTCCCTGACGATGAAAAGTGCACCTGTGACACTGCGAGATATTAAAGATGCTTCTCTCGCCTTGATCGATAACTCGACCGGCATGGGGAGACTGGTAAAGCAGGCCGAACAATTTTCCCATCTTACCTTGCAGCCAAAGCTTCAAACCAATTCGGTAACCGCACTGACTAACTTTGTTTCAGCAGGGTTGGGCGTAACCTTTATGCCCAAACTCACCGTGATCGATGAGATCAAGTCTGGGCAGATCGAAGTGGTTGCGACCGAGTTGGAGATGCTATCGAAGGCGACGGTTAAGGTTCAATCTTTGAAAGGTCGCGCACTTACGTTACAGGCCGAAACCTTGTTGGATTTCCTACTCGAGAACGCCACTTTCTTGAGTCATGACGCTTACAATATCTAGGCATAGTAGATTTATGTAACGATCCCTCCCAAGCTCCCAAATACCGCCAATATCACAGTTCCAAACTGCCGAATTCGTTTTTAAGTCGAATTGAGTTTTTGTCAACACTCTACCTATTGTTAAGTCAACACGTGCGGAATAAGTTACAAATCATTAACGAAACGAGTTTTACACTGACAACTGTGTTCAACTGGTTTTGGCTTTGTCGGCATTAGGGGAAGAGAATGGAAGTTATTGTAATTGGCAGCGGTGTTATTGGATTGACCAGTGCTTGGTACCTGGCGAAAGAAGGTCACTCGGTCACGGTTATTGATCGTCAAGATTGCAGTGGCAAAGAAACCAGCTTTGCGAATGCAGGGCAAATTTCTTATGGCTATTCTTCACCATGGGCGGCGCCTGGTATCCCTTTGAAAGCGATGAAATGGTTAACCCAAGAACATGCCCCTCTCAAAGTAAAGCCTTCGCTTTCTCCTGAGTTGGTTTCTTGGGCGACGAAGATGCTCGCCAACTGCAACGAAGCTAAATATGCACGGAACAAATCGCGGATGCTGAGAGTCGCAAACTACAGCCGAGATTGTCTGACTGAGCTAAGAACCAGTGAGCAATTGGCTTATGAAGGTAGGCAGAAAGGGACGCTACAAGTGTTTCGAAGCGAAAAGCAATTGGATTTCATTCAGCAAGATATGAAGCTGCTTAAAGAAAGTGGAATTGAGCACTCGTTGTTTGATGTTGAGCAATGCCTATCCATTGAACCAGGTTTATCAGATGTGAAAGATAAGCTGGTTGGCGGCCTGTATTTACCACATGATGAAACCGGTGATTGCCATCAATTCTGTTTAACCTTAACTGAGAAAGCCAAGCAACTCGGTGTTAGGTTCGTGTTTGATACTGAAGTGGTCAAGCTCAATCATCAGAATCAAACCATTGAAAGTATTACCACGACTCAAGGTGACTTCAAAGCGGACGCTTACGTGGTCGCTTCAGGAAGCTATTCTCGAGACTTGTTGAAGCAAGTCGACTTGTCGATACCTGTCTATCCAGTGAAAGGGTATTCGCTAACGCTACCGATCGTGAATGCAGATAAGTCACCAACCTCTACTGTAATGGATGAAACCTACAAGGTGGCGATGACGCGTTTTGATGACCGAATTCGTATTGCGGGTACGGCAGAGCTCGCTGGTTTTGACTACCTAATCCCAGAAAAACGCAAAGCCACGATTGATATGGTGATCAAAGATCTCTTTCCACAAGCGGGTGATTTTTCAAAGGCAGAGTATTGGACTGGGCTAAGACCAATGACGCCAGATGGCACGCCTATTATCGGCAAGACTCCGATTAAGAACTTATTTACCAATACGGGCCATGGAACATTGGGTTGGACGATGGCGTGTGGTTCAGGGAAGATCTTGGCAAGTGTAGTCAGTGGTTCTTCAAGTGATATCAAAACAGATGACTTGAGTATTCATCGTTATTTGTAACAACATGATGTAATGATGGTGAAAGTAACCCCATTCTTAAGTTTTAGAATGGGGTTGTTTTTTCTGGGTGGGTGTCGAAGGTTATCTGGTGGTGGTTTCTAGCACATGAGTAAATCTATCCCACGATTTTTGGTCAGCTTCTTGTTGATAGTTGTTTGAGCCGAATACGGTAAAGGCATGTGGCGCACCACTGTAGGTGATCATTTCATGCGAAACCTTGGTTGTTTCAAGTTGAGCGGCAAGGCTGCCAAAATCTTCCATTGTAATCATAGAATCTGCTGTGCCATGGAACACGATAACCGGAGCTTTGGTCTGAGAGTAGTCTTGTCCTTTTGGTGTCGATAAACCGCCATGGAAGGTGACATAAGCTTTTGATGGGATACCCGCACGAGCGGCTTCTAAAACGGCAGCGCCGCCAAAGCAGTAACCCATCATCACGTTGTTATCTAAGTTACCACCAAGCCTTTTCGCTTCCATCGCTCCCGCATTAAGTAGTGCACGCATTTTTTCTCTGTCTTTATACAACTCGCCTGTGTGCTGTTTTTTGTCTTTCACTTCGGTCGGGCGAATGCCTTTACCGAATAGGTCGATGGCGAACACGTTGTAACCGAGTTCGTTGAGCATCTCAGAACGTTTCTTTTCGTAATCAGTTAAGCCGTCCCAATCATGTATGAGCAGCACCAAAGGCGCTTGATCGCTGGCCTCACTCCAATAACCTTCGTAATCCATACCATCGACTTGGTAAGTGATGTTTTCTCCTGAAATCGCAGAGAAGGGCAGTAAAACTGAAAACAAGCCTAGCGTGGTGAGTGTTCGCATGCGTTATTCCTTTCGATGACAATTGACGTTCCAATCGAAAGTATAGATAACGCGATGATTCTCGCCATATTTCTGTTTCTAACTTGAAATGTATGGCAGGGATAGCCGGTGGCTATTGCTGATGAATAGCCATCGAGAGGGAGTGCGATGGCTGTTTTGTGATGTTTTCAGCTTACCAAAATTTGAATAGCTAAGCTGGGGAATAAAGGAAAACAATTACCAAGATGCGTTGGTTTTGGTTTTGCTAATGCTCATCTCTGGATACTTACGTTGATAGCGCGGCAACATCGACTCATTACCTAAGATGCCACCTTGATGGATATAGATGACGGTTTTGGTTGGGTTGTCTTCTTGCCATCGCTCTAGGCATTGCCACATCAATGGGTCGTAGAGTAGGTCGAATTCAATATCCGTTTGTTCTTGTAGATCCAACCAGGTTTGATAGTCCTGTTGATACAACTTACCAAAGTGGTGCTTGGTTTTGAGCGGTAAAATCTGTGGGTGATCGGATTCGCCAAGTTCATTGAATTGCTGCGTTAAATAGTCGCTGCCGCCAACACACGCACAGGTTAACACCGGGATGCTGTGCACTTTTAAATGCTTATGCAGATACAGAGCCGTACTGCCGGTTCCTGCTGGTAGTGCGACCACGAAATCGTGTTTGTTTTCGAAACGCGTCCAGCTGAGTATTTCCATCGCCAGTTGCTTCACGCCGTATTCAGAAAGCTGAGAGCGTCCACCTTCAGGCAATACAATGCACTGAGAATCTGGCTGTCTTATTTGCTCAATATACTCCTGAGGATGAAGCTCAGAGCTCATCTCTTTGACTGAAATAACCTTAGCGCCCAAGTCTACAGCGCCACGGTAATTGCCGATTGGACGTTCTTGTAGCCATTGAGGAAGGTGGTCAACGTAAAACTCAAGCGTCCAGCCTTTAATTTTTGCAAGTGCAGCGAGTGAGAATAGAGAGTTAGCTTGCGCAGAACCGTAGCTGATTAAGGTTGTCGTATTCGGGTGTTCGTCTTCCAGTAGCTTCATGAACTTTCTGGCTTTATTGCCACAAAAGTGAGAGTGGAGCTGATCGTCACGCTTTAAGAAAAAGGTGTGGTCGTTGTATTGATGTTGAGTTACAGGGCTATTATTTAGTTTCATCGCGCTTAGACAAAATGCTGACTAAGAAGCCAGCATTTTTAGTTCAAATAGGACTAACAAGTATCTAGTAGCCTGCAAGTGCTGTAAACCAACTAAATCAAGTTTTCGTCGGATATTGAGTACAGCTCTAAGAGTTTATTTGGTGCTGATCTAGTTGATGTTTATGTAGATGTTTGTTTAGATGAGGTTGAATCTGTCTGAAAGGCGATTCTGGCAGTGCACCCTCCAGAGTTGCGATTGACCAACTCAAAGCCCCAATGGAAGCGTTGGCACAAGTCGTCGACAATCAATAAACCTAATCCATGACCATTCGGATTGTATTGTTCCTGAAGGCCTTCACCTTGGTCTTCAATCACAATGCTCTGTTCAGACAGGGTAACCGTGACAGTGCCACTATTGGTCGCTGCAATGGCATTCCTCAATAAGTTGCCGACCAACATATTCATGATCGCGCTGGTGGCTTGAATGGTCGGCTCTGATTGAATGTGTAAGGATATCTCGACTTGCTTCTCATCCGCCTGTAATGAATTCTTGGAAACGATAGCTTCTAACTCTTGCTGACTAAACAAGCGCAGTGGGGCATCGTCACTGTTTCTTTCATAACGAACTAAACCGAGCAGGGCATCGACCATTTCTGACATCTGGATAATGGCTTCATCGATGCGCTCAACCTGACGAGATTGAAATTCCGTTGTTTCGCTTCTTAATAGCAATTTATTCGCACCACGAGCGACCGTTAGTGGGGTTCTTAATTCATGACTTGAATAACGAGCAAACGCCTGTTCACGTTTGATCAAGGAATTGATTTCTCTACGGTATTGATTGAGTTGGTTTGTTAACTGACGAAACTCAACAGCTGCACCTTCACTGACATCAAACTCTTCATTAAGGTTGAGCTTATTCGACTCAAGCTGTTCAGAAAGAGAGTTGAAGGGCTCAATCAGTCTCTTAGATAGGCGATAGAGCAACGCACCAAAGCCAAAAATCAAGATAGAAAGCAGTGTGAGTACAAAGGTGGTCGCGTACATGAGTTCAGAAACATCTAACTCAACAAGGTCTATCTCGGAAAGCAGGATAATTGGAAAGGTTTCTCCTTCGTCAGTGTATTCTCCCACATACACCATACGAGATTCTGGTTCTTCGCCGACTTCACCAATGAAGCTCTCTTTATCTTTAATAAACTTGTAATATTCGGCAGGAATGAATGAAGGATCGTTATAGGCGATTGTCAAATCATCTATTCTTAACTCACCACTTTCTCCTGCTTGAAATAACCTTACCGCATAATCTCGGTCAATCAGGATGCGTCTTTCACCGACCCGATCTTCTGACATGTAAAGCGCGGCAACAAAAACGACATAGACGAATGCAGATACAATCACGGCCATCAACCCAAAGAAAAGCGCTAGGCGGCCTGTGAGTGTTTTGGTGCTTGTCAGAACATTTGAAATCAATTCGATGGCTCCAGACGGAATCCAACTTTAGGAACGGTAATCAACATTGGGGTGTCAAAAGGCTTGTCGAGTTGATTACGCAGTTGATAGATATGGCTACGTAACACATCGTTGTTGGGTTCGTCTTCTTGCCATAGCTTGTAGGAAATATCTTCACGAGTCACTACTTCAGGTGCTTTTTGGCACAGCATCTCAAGGATGGTGTAAGTCGTTGGGTTAAGCGCGAGCAGTTTGTCTTTACGGTAGGCTTTACGGGTTTTTTGATCAATAGTGAGTTCATCAAATTGAAGCTTAGAAGAAGCCACTTTTCCTCGGTAACGACGAACAAGAGCGTTCATTCTGGCTTCCAAAATATCCAAATCAAAAGGTTTGGTTAGATAGTCATCGGCACCATGCTCAAACCCTTTCAACATATCATCGCGGCTATCTAACGCGGTAAGCATTAGAATAGGCGTTGCGTTGCCTTGGTCTCGCAGTTTATTACAAACCGTGAGGCCGTCCATTCTTGGCAACATCAGATCCAATATGATGATATCAAATGAGTTTTCCAACGCGAGTTGCAGGCCGAGTTCGCCGTTGTCCGCATAATCGAGTTCCATACCAATACACTCAAAATAATCAAACAAGACACCTGCGATTTCACGGTTATCTTCGACTAATAGAACTCGTTTCATTTTGATTCTCATACAGAAATAGACGGTAACATTATCCTGAGTGAGCGTGAAAAATATGTCAATAACATAACTTTCACTTATGGGAGGGTAGATTGGATTCAGATTAAAAAATAGAAGAACGTATTATGTCTGAACTTCATATAAGCCGCCCTAAGATATCTACATCGCAGATCAACCCTGCGGTTTCTCTGTCTATCATTGTGCCTTTTTACGATGAACAAGAGGTATTGGAAGAGTTCCACTCTCGCCTTACCAAGGTGCTTGATAGCTTGCCCATCAAGAGTGAAATCGTTTATGTCGATGACGGTAGCAAAGACAGCAGCTTGGAGTTGGTGAGTTCATTCACTTCAATCAATAGCTCAATTTCTGTTATCGGTTTAAGCCGTAATTTTGGCAAAGAATCAGCGATGAGCGCAGGCCTCGAGCACTGTCGTGGACAAGCGGTGATTTTGCTAGACGCTGACTTACAAGATCCACCTGAGCTTATCCCGCAAATGATTGCCAAGTGGCGCGAAGGTTATGACGTCGTCAATATGCAGCGTAGCCAGCGCGACGGTGAAACATGGTTTAAGAAGTTTTCAGCAGCGAGCTTTTACAAAGTAATGAATGTGGCGGCGAAGATTGATGTTCCTGAGAATGTGGGTGATTTCCGACTGTTAAGCCGGGAAGTTGTCGACCATATCAATCAGCTTCCAGAGCGTAACCGCTACATGAAAGGCATTTTTTCATGGCCGGGTTTCCGACAAGCGACGCTCCAATTTAAGCGTGATGCTCGCTTCTGTGGTGAGACCAAGTGGAACTACCTCAAATTAATCGGTTTGGCGATGGATGGGATTACCTCGTTCTCTATCCGACCTCTGCGTATTGCGACGGCCATTGGTGGTTTAGTGGCACTTACTGCTTTTGTGTATGGCGTCTTTATCGTATTCAAAACCACTATGTTTGGCGAGCCTATCACGGGTTACCCGTCAATGATGGTCGTGCAACTTGCCCTTGGCGGTATTCAACTCCTGAGTATTGGTTTAATGGGTGAGTACATAGGTCGTATTTTTATCGAAACCAAGAATCGCCCTCTGTATCTGATTCAGTCGGTGGTCGATACACCTGCATTAAAAACACATTTCAAATTAGAGGAGTCAGCATGAGCCTGAACAGAACGCACCTATGGTATTTGTTGGCTTTTGCACTGGTTCTAAGACTCCTATCTTTGGCGACTTATCCGTTAATGGATACTACGGAGGCGCGCTACGGAGAAATGGCTCGCTTGATGGTGGAAACCGGCAATTGGTTAACACCTCAGTTTGATTACGGCATTCCTTTTTGGGGCAAGCCACCGTTGTTCACATGGATGAGTGCTGCTGGTATTGAGCTGTTTGGTTTGAGTGAGTTTGCTGTTCGTGCACCTCACTGGTTAGCGGGAGTAGCGACAATTTTGTTAACCGCTTACATGGCGAAGCGAACTGGGCAAAGTGCGTTGGTTGCCGCGGTAGTGTTGGCGACATGCGGTATTTTCTCTATTGCCGCGGGCGCTGTGATGACAGACATAGCATTAACCTTAGCGATGACCATTGCCATGTTAGGCTTCTACTTGTGTTGGCTAGGAGGAGAGGGTTGGAAAGGTGAAGGCAGTGCGAAGACTAATCGATCTTGGGGTTATGTTGGTTTCATTGGCTTAGCACTAGGCTTGCTTGCAAAAGGGCCAGTAGCGATTGTGATCATGGCTATCGCAGTTTTCCCTTGGTTAGTATTACAACATGGCTTCTTTGGCGCTTTCAAAGTGCTTTGGCAACGCTTTCCATTGTTGTCTGGCTTGGGTGTGATGCTAGCGATTGCTTTGCCTTGGTACATCATGGCTGAAATGGCAACACCGGGCTTTATTGATTACTTTATTGTTGGCGAGCACTTTAAGCGTTTTGTTGTGAGTGGCTGGGAGGGCGATTTATATGGTTCTGCCCATGACCAAGCAAGAGGTATGATCTGGCTGTTTTGGCTTCAAGCGGCTGCGCCGTGGTCGATTGTATTACCTATATTGGCATTTGCTCGACGTAAGAAAATTGCAGAAATTAATACTGAAAATCGCGGCTTGTTTTCATTTCTTGTCTGTTGGTTGATTTCACCTCTGATTCTTTTCACTATGGCGGGCAATATTCTCCCAGCTTACGTCCTGCCAGGTATTCCGGCTCTTGGCTTGTTGATTGCTATACTCGTAGTGGAAAAAGATAAGAAGTGGTTCTCGAGCGTGGCTTTGGTTCTACCCGTGTTACTAATGATTGCGATGGTCTACCTGAATCTCGGCAAGGCGAACGAGAAAAGTGACCGTATTATCTTCGAACAGATTACGGATTCTGCGCCAAGCTTTTACGTGGGTAAACGACCATTCTCTGGGCAATTTTACAGTCATGGTCAAGCGAAAAAACTTCTCGATATCGAGCAGCTAGATGGCATTGATAAGTTCTACCTGATTGGTAAAAGATCTGAAGTGGAAACCAAGATTAAAGAGAACGCATTAACGTGTATTCTAGAGCCAACGGTGAAAATAAAGCGTGCTTTATTCAGCTGTCATAGCTCAAGCATCAAGCCAAATCTATCGTTGAGTCACATTCAAAGTGGCAGCGATGTTCAGCGTTAACTCGGGGTTACGAATGTTCAACAACAAGCTTCAAACGCAAAGTCAGAGGTTACAGTCCCACCACAAGGTAGTTCGATTTGCTGTGGTTGGGATTGGTGGGTTTGTTGTTGATTGCTTAGTTTTTGCGTTACTGCATTATGCCGTTGGGCTGCCTTTGATGAGTGCACGGATAGGATCTTTCATTGCAGCCGCAACGACAACGTGGTTTGGTAATCGAGTGCTAACTTTTGACTTCAAAGGGCAGGGTAGTTGGTCAGAGAAGTTGATTCAGTGGCAAAAGTTCATGTTTTCCGCATCGATATCGGCGATACCTAATTTGCTGTGCTTTAAGCTGATGACTGAATTGCTTCCTGCATTTACTGGGGCTGTATTTATCGCAATGGCCGTTGGTATCTTGGTGGGCATGGTCACTAACTATTTGTTTAGTCAGTATTGGGTCTTCACCCGTTAAGCTCTCTTGTAATCAATTAGCCAATTAAAAATATTGGTAACAGACACAAAAAAGCGCAGCTAAATAGCTGCGCTTTGTATTTTTACGATAGTGAAGTAAATCGGCTCGCGATATTAACGCTGTGTTGCGCGCTGGCGATTCTTTCCGTTACTTGCTGGTTTACCACCTTGACCATTGCCCGCTTTGTTGCGGTTTGGCTTGCCATTTCCGCCGCCATTGCCTTGAGATTGCTGACTAGCAGGGGCTTTTTTGATGAAGCCAGTCGCTGGTTTATTACCATTACCGTTCTGCTTCCCGTTGCCCTGATTGCCCTGATTGCCCTGATTGCCGTTACCTTGGCTACCTGTTGGCTTCTTACCACCCGGTTTAGGCTTATTGCCACCTGGCTTAGAATGGTTACGTGGACTTTCGCCGCCAAGACCCGGTTGAGCTTTGCTGTGCTTAGTTGCAAAACGTTGTGAGCCGTGACGACCAGACTTACGACGCTGTGCCGGTGTCTGAGCTTCAAAATCTTCTTCTGGTACTAAGCAGTTCGCTCTGTCACCAATTAGGTGCTTTTTGCCCATGCTGATCAGTGCTTCACGGATGATCTTCCAGTTTTCTGGATCGTGGTAACGAAGCAGTGCTTTATGCAGACGACGTTGACGATCACCTTTAGGCACTGGAACATCTTCACGTTTTTTGTATTTCACGCGCTTCAGAGGGTTAGTCTCTGAGTAGTACATCGACGTCGCATTACACATTGGCGATGGGTAGAAGTTCTGTACTTGGTCACACTCGTAGTTATGTTTTTTCAGCCACAACGCAAGGTTAAGCATGTCTTCATCTTCCGTGCCCGGGTGAGCAGAGATGAAGTAAGGAATTAGGTACTGTTTCTTACCCGCTTCAGCGCTGTACTTCTCGAACATCTCTTTGAAACGATCGTAAGTGCCCATGCCCGGTTTCATCATCAGATCCAGAGGGCCTTTTTCAGTATGCTCTGGAGCAATCTTCAAGTAACCACCAACGTGGTGAGTTACAAGCTCACGAACGTATTCTGGAGATTCAATCGCAAGGTCATAACGAACGCCTGATGCGATCATTACTTTCTTGATGCCCGGAACCTTTCTCGCTGAGCGGTAAAGATCAATGGTGTACTGGTGGTCTGTGTTCAGTTTTTCACAGATTTTAGGGAACACACATGATGGGCGACGACAGTTAATTTCAGCTTTAGGATCAGAACAACCTAGACGATACATGTTCGCCGTTGGGCCACCCAAGTCAGAAATGGTACCGGTAAAGCCAGGTACTTTATCTTTAATGTCTTCGATTTCATCCAAGATCGATTCTTTCGAACGGTTCTGGATGATACGACCTTCGTGCTCTGTGATTGAACAGAAAGAACAACCACCAAAACAACCACGCATGATGTTAACCGAGGTTTTGATCATGTCGTATGCAGGAATTTTCGCTTTGCCATACATAGGGTGAGGAACACGCTTGTAAGCAAGGCCAAACACGTAATCCATCTCTTCAGTTGCAAGAGGAATTGGCGCTTGGTTTACCCATAGCTCGCGGTCACCGTGGCGTTGAATAAGAGCACGACCTGAATACGGGTTAGTCTCTAGGTGCAGAATACGGCTAGCATGAGCGTAAAGAATACGGTCGTTATTGAGCTTTTCGAAACCAGGGATACGAACCGCGGTTGTTTTTGCATCGTGACGAGAAGGACGAATAGTAATTGGCTGCGCCTTTACTTCTTCTTTTTCATCTTTCTTGGTATCACATTGTGTTTCTACTTCGTACGGGTTAACCGGAACGTAGGCTTTGTTCGGTTTTTCGATACGAGAAGAATCGATAATTTTGTAACCTTCAGGCGCTGCAGGCAGGTTGATAGCAGTACCGCGGATATTGGTCAGCGTAGACATGTCTTCGCCATCGGCAATGCGGTGTGCCACTTCAACCAGTGCACGCTCAGCGTTACCGAAAAGAAGAATGTCTGCTTTTGCATCAAACAATACAGAGCGACGAACTTTATCAGACCAGTAGTCGTAGTGCGCAACGCGACGTAAGCTTGCTTCAATACCACCAAGAACGATTGGCGTGCCTTTGTAGGCTTCACGACAACGTTGAGAATAAGTCAGAGTTGCACGGTCAGGACGCTTGCCACCTTCATTGTTTGGCGTGTAAGCATCGTCGTGACGAAGTTTGCGATCAGAGGTGTAGCGGTTGATCATGGAATCCATGTTACCCGCTGTGATGCCGAAGAATAGGTTAGGTCGACCCAGTTCCATAAAGGCATCTTTACTGTCCCACTTTGGTTGGGCAATGATGCCCACGCGGAAACCTTGAGCTTCAAGCAAACGGCCAATGATAGCCATACCAAAGCTCGGGTGATCGACATAAGCGTCACCAGTTACAATAATAATGTCACAGCTATCCCATCCAAGAGCATCCATCTCCTTTCTACTGGTAGGCAAAAAGGGTGCTGTTCCGTAGCACTCGGCCCAGTATTTTTTGTGTTCATGAATAGGAGTGATATCGCTGTACATATTTCAACCTCTGATTTTTGAGGCGGGAATTATAGCGGCATGAGCCTAGACTAGCCAGTAGAACATGCCCCTGTTAGTTCTGATGTCTTTCGCCATTTTGCAGATAATGCTGACAAAAGAACCATACAACAGCATAGTTGAAGCCTTGAATAACGTCGCTAATTTGTGATTTTGATTAGTGTTCGCAGCAGTTTTTGATATTATTCGCGAAAATAAGTCTGAAGAAGTAGATCCACAATGGTCGAATCATTATTAGTACAATTTGCTCCGATGCTATTAGGAGCCCAACTGATCTTAACCCTCATCTTGGTAAAAGGGGATATTTGCCCGGGACAACGTGGCCGTATTCACAAGATGTTACCTGCGATTGGCGTGCTTTGGCTTGCTGTTGCTTCATTAAGAATTGAAGCGTTTCTTGTCGTGTTCGCGATCTTTTATTTCTATTCTCAAGTTCAAACTAAGAAGACACGTGATTCTGGTCCTATTTGGGTGATGTACCTTGCATGTGGTTTGGCGCTGTCATACGTTGCTATCCAAGCGACTGAGCAAGCAACCACCGTCGGTATTATTACTACTTTACTGCTAGTGGCACTGTTGGGGTCTGCGTTTGGTCATTTACTGCTGACGATTGCGAGAACACGCTTACAAGCATTTCACCGTGTTCTGCCTGTTGTGGGCGTATTAACAGGCATGCTGGTGGTTTTGGCGACGGTCGTAAATGTTTATTCTCTGTCTGAAGCTCAATTAGAGCCCTTGATTTCAACCCTACTGTTTAGCTTTGCTTTGCTAATCTCAGCTATCGTAGTGTGGTGTTGGCATCTATTGTTCGTCAAAACCCCTGAAAAGCTTCAGCTGACTATTTCATTGTTGATGTTATTGGTGGCGGCCGTTGGTTTAACGCCAGTTTGGGCGATGTAGGCGGTTATTGATCTCACAAGCCTTTCGGTGTTGAATCGAAAAAGTGTGATCTGTTTTTTAGCGTGGTGTTGGTAAGCGTTCTAAACTTAAATCTAGTCGGTGTGTTCGTTAGGAGTATGGGATGGATTTAAGCAACGTCAAAGGTTTCGATAGCATTATTTTGCTGGGAATCGTGAATGAAAAACTTCGCTTAGAATGCGATAGCTTTGAAGAGCTGATCAGTATGTATGAAATGGATATAGAAAGTGTTGTAGGTAAGCTTGATATGCTTGGCTATCAATACGATCCATTAACTAACCAGTTTAAGTCTTATCCAAGATAAGCAGCAAACTGGCGCATGTTCTGTCGATTGTGAGCCAGTTATCGAGAATGAACTAGCTATCGATTGTGAGCCAGTTATCGAGAATGAACTAGTTATCGAGAGTGAGCCAGTATCGTGAATGAACAAGTACCGCTATCGTCGGTACTAAAGCTAAAAGAAGAAAGTCACAGATAATCTGTGACTTTTTTGTTTCTGGCGCATTCCTATCTGGTTCAACGCTGGCATAAACTAACCCAACAACGCGCATCTTAAACGACTTCAATGCCATCTAGGTGACTCTTACTTTGCTGTCTTGCCGTGCTAAAGAAAGCTTGTAGGTAACGTTTGTCTTTTTCTGAGTTTCTTACCGCTGCGAATAACCTTCTTGAAAGCCCTTTGCCTAATGGTTTGCTGGCAATGAGTCCTTGCCTTGAAAATTCACTGATCGCCCAGTTTGGTAATGCTGCGACCCCTAAGCCAGCTGATACCATTTGTACCAACATTAATGTGTTGTCTGCCTGTTTCCATTTCTTTGGTTCAACGCCTGCAGGTTGCAAAAAGTGTTTCACTACATCGAGACGCTGCTTTTGAACTGGATACGAGAGCATCGTGATATCACTAAGATCTTGCGGTTCGATACTCGGCTTTTCGGCTAAAGGAGAGTTGATCGCGGTGATAAGACGCATCTCAAAATCGAAAAGCGGTTCGTAGTGAACTTCAGAACGGGGCTGTATATCGGAGGTGATCACCAAATCTAACTCACCTGCCATCAATGCCGGTAGAGGCTCGAACCCGAACCCTGAAGAGAAATCTAGCGTCACGCTTGGCCAAGCAACTTGGTACTCTTTCAACGCGGGCATTAGCCATTGGAAGCATGAGTGACACTCGATCGCCATGTGCAATCGGCCATTCACATCCTCTTTTAGGCTCGCCAACTCATTCTCTGCTTTAGCAATCTTTGGCTGTATCTCATCCGCGAGCTTAAGCAAGATCTCACCCTCAGAGGTAAATTTCACTGGCCTAGTTTTTCGTAGGAAAAGCTGACCGCCAATACGCGCTTCAAGGTCTTTTAATTGATGAGAAAGCGCCGACTGAGTCAGGTGAAGAGAGGTCGCAGTGGCTGTTAACGATCCGCTGTCTCTCAAGGTGGTCAATGTTCGAAGGTGTTTAAGCTCTATCATGAGTATTCCTCATATTCCCTAAGCCAATTCAATATTTCTTAATAATCACCCTACGGTGTTTTTGGTCTTTTGTAAACGTCTAGATGTCCAGATGGATTTAAACTGTTCATCTTTGGATGATTCAAGATGAATATTATTAATAAACAAGATGAATATTTGGACGTTGTCCATAGATCGGATTAGGGCGATAGTTTAGCCATCCAGACGCCTTTATGGGAAAGTGAAATCATCAAAGGCAGTCTGACCGGAAATTAAAATTATCGAATAAGGAACAGACTCATGACAACAACAACGCATATTCTTGGCTACCCACGCATTGGTGAAAAACGCGAACTTAAATTCACGCTCGAGAAATACTGGCGCGGTGAAATCGATCAATCTGAGCTCAAGCAACTCGGCAGCGAATTAAGAAATCGTAACTGGAATGTACAAGCTGACGCGAATCTAAGCTTTGCAACTGCGGGTGACTTCGCATGGTACGACCATGTTCTAACAACGACTCTACTTCTAGGTCATGTGCCAAAACGTCATGCTGGTGGACCAGAAGATGAAAAAGCCTTCCCAGATCTGGATACCTTGTTCCGTGTAGGTCGCGGTCAGTCTCAAGTTCAGTCTACTTGCTGCGGTGGTACGCATACGTCTAATGATGGCACTAAAGACAGTTCGGCTGCTTCCGACATGACGAAATGGTTCAACACCAATTACCACTACATTGTTCCTGAGTTCAGTAAAGACGACACCTTTGAAGTGAGCTGGCCGCAGCTGTTTGATGAAGTGAATGAAGCGATTAAAGCCGGGCATAAGGTGAAGCCAGTCCTTCTCGGCCCGCTGTCTTACTTATATCTAGGTAAAGAAGTGGAAGAGGGCTTTGAGCGTTTAACATTGCTTCCACGTTTGCTTACTGCTTACCAAGCGATTTTGGTTAAACTTGCCAAGTTAGGTGTTGAGTGGGTGCAAATCGACGAACCTATCCTTTCTCTGGAACTTGAAAAGCGGTGGGCAGATTCATTCAAGTTGGCTTATCAAGTGATTCAAGGCGATGTAAAACTATTGCTGACCACTTACTTTGATTCTGTGACTGATACGTTGGGCAAGATCGTGGAGTTGCCCGTCAACGGCTTACACATCGATTTGGCTGCCGCACCGCAGCAACTCGATGAAGTGGCGAATAAGTTACCGGAAGATTGGGTACTTTCTGCGGGTGCAATCAATGGACGCAATGTTTGGCGAGCAGACTTAGCTTCTCAGCTTGAGTTACTGCAACCTGTGAAAGAAAAGCTAGGCGATAAACTATGGGTCGCAAGTTCATGTTCACTGCTGCATAGCCCGGTCGACCTTGAGTTAGAAGAGACGCTTAGCGAAGAAGTGAAGAGTTGGTTTGCCTTTGCAAAACAGAAAGTGACCGAGGTGAGCTTATTGGGTGCGGCGTTAGACGGTGATCAAAATGCCATTTTGGCGTGTGAGACTTACAGCCAACCTATCGTTGCACGTAAGAGCGCGACGCATGTGAACAAGCCGCAAGTTCAAGCTCGACTCAATACCATTACTAAAGCACTAGCAGAGCGCAGTGCTCCATACGCAGAACGCGCAGCGCATCAGTCTGAAGTTCTCGGCTTACCGTTATTACCAACTACAACTATTGGTTCGTTCCCACAAACAGGTGAGATCCGAGTTCAGCGTAGTGCTTACCGCACTGGTCAATTGAGTGAAGCGGAATACACCAACGCACTAAAAGGCCACATCGCGGATGCGGTCAAACGTCAGGAAGCACTTGATTTAGATGTGCTTGTTCATGGCGAAGCCGAGCGCAATGACATGGTGGAGTACTTTGCAGAAAACCTAGCAGGCTTTCAAACCACCAAGTTTGGTTGGGTACAAAGCTATGGCTCTCGCTGCGTGAAGCCCGCGATTGTGGTCGCGGATATCGAGCGTGAAAAACCAATGACGGTGGAATGGTCGACCTATGCACAATCTCTGACTTCGAAGCAGATGAAAGGCATGCTGACAGGACCCGTCACTATTCTATGTTGGACATTCCCACGTGAAGACATCTCACGCAAAGAGATCACTAACCAACTGGCGTTTGCTCTGCGTGATGAGGTGTCTGATTTGCAAGATGCAGGGATCAACATCATTCAAATCGATGAACCTGCCATTCGTGAAGGTTTGCCTTTGAAAAAGCGCGACCATGCAGAGTACTTAGAGTGGGCAGTGGATGCCTTTAAGATTTCAGCAGCGAGTGCTAAACCAGAAACTCAGATTCATACCCACATGTGTTACAGCGAGTTCAATGAGATCATTGATTCAGTGGCCGCACTAGATGCCGACGTGATTACCATTGAGACTTCTCGTTCGAATATGGAGCTACTGAAAGCGTTTGAAGAGTTTAACTACCCGAATGCGATTGGACCGGGTGTTTATGACATTCACTCACCAAACATTCCTTCAGAAGAGTGGATTGTTGATTTACTGAAGAAAGCGGCAGAAAAAATCCCAGCAGAACGTTTGTGGGCAAACCCTGATTGTGGTTTGAAGACCCGTAACTGGGCAGAAACAGAAGCCGCACTGACAAACCTTGTGTCGGCGACTAAGACACTGCGTAAAGAGTGGGAATCAGCTGAGGTATAATTCAGTCTAAGATTTTGATTGATCCGTTAACCCACGATGAACCACAACAAAGGCCTCGCATTTGCGAGGCCTTCTGGTTTTATACTTGTTCGAATCTCGAGCTAGAAACTAGCTGCTACTTTGACACGTATCTTTACTGATCAGCTTCTCAACGATCAGTTGTCCGCGAGTGTTGCGAATCTTGATGTTGTAAGCCAAGCCCATGTCGAGGTTTGCTCTTACTTCAGAGTTGGTGCAGTAGCTATTCACACTCATGTCTACAACTTGGTTTAAAGGTTTAGCACCTTTTGCATCTTGGTTGTAGATCATCATGATTTCGATAACCGTGTTTTTTGCTAGCACGCGCATGACCGATAGCGGACCATACTCAATCGGCAAGCCTGCGGATAAAACGCCAGCGCGATGCTGCGCCATCATTTCTAGCTGTCTTTGTTTGTCTTGTTCACTTGATGAGCTGCAGCCTGCAAGCAGAACAGCGGCCAGTGAACCGATAATCCATTTTTTCACGTTAAAATACTTTCTTGAATGGTTTAACAATCACATTTTGGTAGACACCTGCAGCAATGTACGGGTCTGCGTCTGCCCATGCCTGTGCATCGTCTAAAGAATTAAACTCAGCAATCACAGTAGAACCTGTGAAGCCCGCTTCACCAGGGTTATCTGAATCAATCGCTGGCATTGGACCTGCTGTCAAAAGGCGGCCTTCATCGTGAAGTGTTTGTAGGCGTTCTAGATGTTGTGGGCGAACACTTAGGCGTTTTTCTAATGAATTTTCGACGTCTTGAGAAAAAATCACGTACCACATATTGAGATATCCTTATTTTACTTCACTAAATTGAGGGCGTTTAAATTCGCTATCTTGCTAATTTACGCGAACTAATTGGTATTGGAAGAGCTAATGATAAGAAATTGTGAAATGGTGCGGGAGAGTGAGAAGGTCTTTAGCATTTTTAATCGAAACGACTAAAGACCTTAAAGTGCGATAGGGTCGTCGAAAGTACTATTTATTAATTGGGCGGGGTTTACCGCTTTCGTCTACAGCAACGTAGTTGAATGTCGCGCCACATACCTTGTAACGATCGCCGATGCCGTGATCAAGTACCGGCTTAACCCATACTTCTAGGTCGATATTCATCGAGCTGCGACCAATCTTGGTGCAGTCACCATAAACACATACCACATCACCCACTGAAACTGGTTGTTTGAACTCGATACCCGATACTGAAACCGTGACTATCTTGCCGTTAGAGATCTCTTTCGCCAGTATCCCGCCAGCAAGGTCGAGCTGAGACATTATCCAACCACCGAAAATCTGGCCTGCTGCATTGGTATCAGAAGGCATCGCCAAAGTGCGAAGAAGTAAAGAACCAATCGGGTTCAAAGTTGATTGAATAGTCATTGTTGTACTCTTAATGGTATTGATTGTTTTAAATTTAAATAGATGTGTTTGCGGGGTTCGCGGTGGTCGTATTTTTAACGTATTCACCGAACACAAACAATCAGTGGCCAATGATCACGAGTATCATTGGCCACTGTTAAATAGCATATTGATAATAATTGTATCAAAAAGGGGATGAGGACTCATCCCTTAGGGTTACTTCTCGTCGGTATTTTTATCCGTTAACTCTTTCTGCTGATCTTTTTGTAGATGCTGTTCTTTTGGCAAATGCTGATCTTTTTGTAGATGCTGGTCTTTTGGCAAATGCTTATAAATATAGACACCCGTTAGCAAGGTAAATGCAAAAGTAGCGATCAGTAAGCCAAACACTTTGAAGTTTACCCAAACATCCAAGGGTAGGCTGAAAGCAACGTAAACGTTGAGAATGGCACATAGAGTAAAGAACAAAGTCCAAGCCCAGTTGATCTTGCTCCATACCGCTTCAGGAAGTGTGATCTCTTTACCCAGCATGCCTTTAATCGCTGACTTGCCCATTAGGTGACTGACGGTCAGGCCGATAGCGAATAATGCATAAACGATGGTTACTTTCCATTTAATGAAGTTGTCATCGTGCAAGAAAATGGTCATGCCACCAAATACGGCAACCATCAGAAATGTGATGATCTGCATTTTCTCTACTTTCTTGTAGATGACGTATGTCAAAACGATTTGTACTGCGGAAGCAACAATCAATGCACCTGTAGCCGTGTAGATGTCATACATCTTATACAGCGCAAAGAAAATAATGAGAGGAATGAAATCAAGGATTTGCTTCATGTGGCACTGACTGTCCAGTTAGTTGAGTTGTAGACAGTCTAACGAAAACTGTCTCGATGCTAAATAGCCCGAGACAATTGGGTGCTAATTAATTCCATGTAAATGCTTTATCTAGTCGGATCTTTTCATCATCGAGTTGGATAACGTTATCGCATTGATGTGGTTTGGTAGCGAGGTATTAGCTTCTTGATATCTTCAAGGTAACCTTCGCTCTTTAAGCTGTCTAAGGTGTTTTCGAGCTCTTGCTCACTCATGGCAAAACACGTCGATTTGCCTGTCGTTAGGTCGAGATACTCGTGATATTCACGCTCTGTGAAGTGGCCAATTCTGTCCATTAATAAGGTTTTAATTCCATGGTGAATCAAGCCGTAATACGTATGTCTTTGTAAGGTCATAGCCTATCCTCCGTGACAAGCTGCAGTGAAACTGTTGCAACCTGCTGTATATTGGTTGGGTTATCTATGACAAAGCAATTCGAATGCCATTTTCTCTAATTGAACGGAACATTTTCCCTACCAAATAGAATTGAACTTCTTTTCAAATAGTTAAAGCAAGGTACGTTCTGTTCTCAGACAACCAATACGTAACAGACATAGAATAGTTTCATTTTGAGAACGATGAAATTCTCATTATGACGCTCTACTGCCATTTATAGTGTGCTTCTATCTACGATGATTGCCGCTAATCGACAAGCCAATCAACCAGCGTAGATAAAGATGTATTTTGTCGATTCTTAGGCTGCAGCAAGAAGTAACCATTTCCAGAAAAGACACTGCCTTCACTCACTTTCACCAACCTGCCCAAATCAATATCTTGCTTAGCCAGCGTGATGTCGCCTATGGCAATGCCAAACCCTTGAATGGCTGCGTTCATCGCTTGATCAAGTGTCGCGAATTGTTGGTTGTTCTTACTTGAAAGGTCATGACTTCCTATGTGCTCTAACCAAAGTCGCCAATCACTTTGCTCATTGTTGGCGTGTAACCAAGTGTATTGAGCGAGCTTGTGTGGCTTGATGATAGTAGAAGCGCTACTTACAAGATGGCCCTGAGTAATGCTTTGCGCCTGGCAGACCGGAGCCAGCTGCTCGTTGAACAATAACTGGCTCACAATCGATTGTTGGTTTGGCTTCTTACCATAGGTGATTACGGCGTCAAACGGGTCAAAGCTTGGTTCAAAAACGTGCTTGATGGTCGACGTGAGCTCGACATCAATTTCAGGGTAGGCTGGCTGAAAAGACATCAACTTGGGTAGCAGCCAAGAGGTAATACAGCTGGGGGCGTTGAGTTTGATCTTCGAGGGAGAACTTGCCACTTGATTGAGAGCCGATTGCAGTTGATGAATCGTTCCTTGTATCAGGGGAACCAGTTCTTCTCCTTTCGGCGTTAAAGACAATCCTCGAGCATGGCGATAGAAGAGATCACAGCCAAGGCTTTCTTCAAACGACAATACCTGACGACTTACTGCACCTTGCGTAACATTGAGCTCATGTGCCGCTCGCGTAAAGTTGAGATGCCTTGCCGTCGACAAGAACGCGAGCAAGGTTTTAGTTGAAGGAAGTGTGCGATTCATATCTTTACCTATGACTTTTTATCATGGCTATTATGTGATTATTTCGATTCATTTATCAATAGTGTTCTGTTTGAATGTAAATACTTAATCATCATTTGTGATTCAATATGTGTATAAGTCACATTTTTTGAATATGAAGGCAGTGGTGAAGACATTGTGATTTTGTGAAAGGGATAGCTTCTTGACATCTTTTATCGATAGTTTAGTACCTCAGGCTGTAAAAAAATTAATACCTTACCAATCGGCAAGAAGAATTGGTGGTGATGGACGAGTCTGGCTAAACGCCAATGAATTGGAAAGCTCGTTGTTTCCAGGAGAAGCAAGCCACAATAGATACCCAGATTTTTTACCGCAAGATATTGCCAAAGCTTATCAAGCGTATTGCGGAACTGATGTTGCAACGGTTGCCGTTCGTGGCGCCGATGAAGCGATAGATTTACTGATCAGAACATTCTGTAAGCCAGCGAGTGACAATATACTTATTTGTTCACCAACGTATGCAATGTATGAGTTTTGCGCCGATGCATTGGCGATTAATACCTTGGATTCTCCATTGCAGGAAGACTTCAGCCTTAACGTCACTGATATTGTGAACAAAGCGAAGTTGGCTAATATCGTGTTTCTTTGCTCACCAAATAACCCAACGGGCAATGTGATTCCCAAATCGGATTTGATTCAGGTACTGGAAGGCACGATTGGAAAATCTCTAGTGGTCGTCGATGAAGCGTATATCGAGTTTGAACCACAAACGTCAGCGGTGTGCCTTATTGAGCGTTATCCGCATTTGGTAGTGATTCGCACCTTGTCTAAGGCGTTTGGACTGGCTGCGGTTCGTTGTGGTTTTATCTTAGCGAGTCAAAATGTGATGCAGTATGTCGCGAAGCTGATTCCACCGTATCCGATGCCGGATTGCTCATCTCAAATAGTGCTAGACGCTTTGTCTGATGAACGAGTTTCAGTGATGGAAGACGTGACACAAAAGCTGGTCGAACTACGTAACTGGTTTGCTTGTGAGTTAACGCAGTTTGATTTCATCGAGTCGGTTTACCCTTCATCGACGAACTTTATTTTGCTGCGTCAAAAACCTGGGCATCAAGTGTTCAGTGTATTGGCGAAGGATGGCATTGTGACAAGGAATCAAAACCACGAACCTGCTTTGCGTAACTGTGTTCGAATCAGTATTGGTAGCCAAGAGAGCATGTTAGAAGTGATAACGTCACTAACACGTTACCAAACCGAATTAGACAAGAATCAACAAGGCAAACAAATTCAACAATCTCAACATAAAGAAACTCAATCTCAACTCGATAAAGATCATATCTAGGATGGCAATGATGAAAAAGATAATACTAGGACTCGCTTGTGCGGCCGCTTTACTTGGTACAACGGTACAGGCGAAAGAAATCCGTTTGGCGTCGGACTTTACGTATCCGCCATTCAACTATAAAAACAGTGACGGTGTGCCTGTCGGGTTTGATATTGAGATAGCTGACGCCTTGTGTGAGCAAGCGAAGTTGGATTGCACGTGGGTATCGCAAAGCTGGGATTCGTTGATTCCAAGTTTGTTGGCAAGAAAATCAGATGTGATCATGGCTTCGATGCGTATTACCGAAGAGCGTAAGCGCAAAATCTTGTTCACCGATAAGTACTACCAAACGCCAGCCGTGTTTGTTGCTGCTAAAAGCGCCGAGTTCAGCGTCGATGAGGCAGGCTTAGCAGGTAAAACCATCGGTGTTCAGCAAGGCACGATTCACGATCGCTACGTAACAGACAAGTTTGGCGATGTGGCAAACATTAAACGCTATACCGGCCAAGATGAAGTTTATCTGGATCTGCAAAACGGCCGTCTAGATCTAACCTTCGGCAACTCGGATCAACTGTCATTAGCTTTCTTAGATAAGAAAGAAGGCGAGGGCTTTGAGTTCAAAGGTAAAGCAGTGACCGACAAAGCCTACATTGGCGAAGGTACGGCGTTAGCACTAAGAAAGCAGGATTCAAAACTGGCGAAACAATTCAATGCCGCGATTGAAGAGATCAGAGCGAACGGTACTTACGACAAGATCGCCGCTAAGTACTTCACGTTTGATATTTATGGCGCTGATTTGTAATTCGTCTAACGCCTAAAAACTAGACCACCAACAAAATCCGAGGGCTGTGAGGCTCTCGGATTTTTGTTACAAACAATTCGTCCTAGTAAGATACCCACCGTTGTCTTTATCCCTGCTTATCCACTCTTGTTCCATACGCTCAGTCTAAAACCTTACCTCTACCACCTCAGAAACCGCATTTCACGACTCGCTTTTTCAATCGATGAGACCTTCTTTGTCCGTGCTTAATTACTGATTTTAAGATCTTAAAATAACACAAACTTGCGCATAATTATTTGCTAATAGACTGTTCTAAAAGCAGTTGAAAGCGATCGGAATTCCCCAAAAATCCGAAGTTAGACTGCTTAATGGTCTAATTGGTGCCAAATATGATTGGTATCACAATCAATTCAGCTCTCTGGCAAATAGATGAACCTTAGCTCGCAAAATATACATATAGTATTGTAATACAAAATATATGAAGGTAAGAATATTGTAATGAAACGTTACGGTCATGAGCAGTATGCAATAGAACGTTAGATTTCAAGCTCAGCTAGAACGTGTCATATAAAAACTGTACCTCTTACAAAATGGATTCTGGAGAAGAACATGAAAAAACACCTACTGACGATTGCAGCGGCATCAATTCTGATGGCATTTGGCGCTCAAGCAAAAACTTTGACCTTAGGGCATGCAATGTCATTAGAAAGCGCAGCTCACCAAGGCATGGTGATCATGGCTGATAAAGTTAAAGAAAAATCGAATGGTGACCTTACGATTAAGATCTTTCCAAACGGTCAATTAGGCTCTGAACGTGACCAAGCGGAGCAAGTTGTTACTGGCGCGATTGATATGGCCAAAATCAATGGTGGGTTAGCCGAATCTTTTGAACCAACGTTTAAGGTTAATGCACTGCCTTTCTTATTCCGTGACGTTCCACATATGAGAACCTTCATGCGAAGTGAAGCTGCACAAGAGATGTTGCTTTCAAGTGAAGGTAAAGGCTTCATCGGTCTTACATTCTACGATTCAGGCACACGTAGCTTCTACGCTAAAAAAGCCATTAACTCACCGGCTGATCTCGCTGGTATGAAAGTTCGAGTTCCGGGTTCTCCAACCATGATGGAAATGGTTAACCTATTAGGTGGTAAAGCAACGCCTGTACCTTTCAATGAGGTATACACGGCGCTGCAACAAGGCGTAATTGACGGTGCTGAAAATAATATTTCTAGCTTAGTTGAAATGAAACACAGCGAAGTTGCCAAATTTTACTCTATGGACCAGCACATGATGACACCTGACGTGATCATCATTTCAGAATACAAATGGGGTTCATTAACGGCAGAAGAGCAAAAAATCTTAAAAGAAGCTGCTGCTGAGTCTCTTGAAGAGCAGATCAAAATCTGGGACGCAACAGATGACATGAACAAAGAGAAAGGAATGAAAGAAGGCGTAACGTTTGTTGAAGTTGATAAAGCCCCTTTCCGTGCAGCTGTTAAACCTATGATTGATGAGGCGAAAAAAGATCCAAAACTAGCTCCATTCATTGAAAAAATTGAAGCTCTTTAATCAGTCTTAGTGAAAATATAATTTTGCCTTGGCTTTGCTAAGGCAAAATTTTTTGAGGTATCACACCATGTTAGCAACTTTCAGAAACCTACTTGATAGGCTGATTCTTTTTGTCTCTTCTTTTGCACTCATGTTACTTGTTGTTACTGTCACTTGGCAGGTCTTTAGTCGTTATGTTTTGAATGATCCAAGTAACTGGACTGATGAACTTGCTCGTTATGCGATGGTATGGCTTGGCTTATTAGGGGCAAGCTACTTATTCGGTATCAAAGGACACTTAGCAATAACGTTATTGGATGGTTATCTTAAGGGTAAAGCACATATCGCATTACATGTACTCATCAATATCATTTCTGGCGCATTTGTATTTCTAGCAATGCTTCAAGGTGGCATCGCCCTAATGGGAAGAACCACACAACAACTCTCTCCAGCACTGCAATTACCGATGTCGACGGTTTATTCAATATTGCCGATTTCAGCCGTTATTATCCTCATCTATTTGGTCATGAATACGTTTGATCTTTTTTGTGAACCCAACAAAAAGTAAGTTTTAAAAGGACTCTATATTATGGATTTGTCCATTGGTGTTTGGCTGCTAGGCCTATTCTTATTCATGATCGCGATTAGCATGCCCATTGCGATTGCAATTGCCATGTCATCTTTAACGATCATGTATTTCATCTTACCGTTTGAAGTCGCCAGTATTACTGCGGGTCAAAAAATCATTACCGGTATCGATAGTTTCAGTTTATTAGCCATCCCTTTCTTTATTCTCGCGGGGAACATAATGAATGTGGGTGGCATCGCGAGTCGACTCATCAACCTTGCAAAGCTCTTGGTTGGTTGGATCCCGGGCTCACTTTTTCACGTCAACATCTTCGCTAATATGATGTTTGGCGCTGTTTCAGGATCAGCCGTTGCAGCTGCTGCTGCGGTTGGTAAAACCTTAGGCCCTGAATTAGAAAAAGATGGTTATGATAAAAACTTAGCAACAGCAGTAAACGTTGCATCTTGCCCGGCAGGCTTACTAATACCGCCGAGTAATTCATTGATCGTATTTTCAGTGGTATCGGGTGGCACATCCGTTGCGGCGCTGTTTATCGCAGGTTATGTCCCAGGTATTTTAATGGGCTTAAGTTGTATGGTCGTCGCCTATTTCATCGCTAAAAAGAAAGGATATAAAACAAGTGCCAATGACGGCTTCACAGCGAAAGATGTGCTGAATATTGTTTGGCAAGCAACGCCAAGCTTAGGGCTTATTGTTGTGGTTATTGGCGGTATTATTGGTGGTGTTTTCACTGCGACAGAAGGGGCGTGTATAGCGGTTCTTTACTCTTTTATACTGTCACTCTGTTACCGAACTCTCAAATGGGCACACTTCCCGATAATTTGTAGAGAAACCGTTCAGGTCACTGGCATTATGCTGTTCTTGATTGGTGCTTCAACCATCATGTCATGGGCAATGGCGTTTACCGGTCTACCAACCATGATCAGCGATTGGATGCTCTCTATTTCAGATAATCCGATTATCATCTTTATTCTGATGAATCTAATCCTACTAATTGTGGGTATGTTTATGGACCTTACGCCAGCCGTATTGATCTTTACCCCTATCTTTATGCCGATTGCTGAGCATTTAGGCATGCATCCAATTCACTTCGCGATGATGATTATCTTCAACTTATGTATTGGTATTGCAACGCCACCCGTTGGTACGGCGCTATTTGTAGGTTGTAGTGTCAGTGGCTCCAAGATTGAGAATGTTATAAGAAGTATCATGCCGTTTTGTGCCGTATTGATCGTCACACTGTTGGCCATTACTTTTATTCCTGAAATTAGTTTGGCTCTGCCCCGTGCGTTTGGACTCATCAATTAGCCTTACAAGGGTAAGATTTACCGACTCAATATTGATCATCACCTAATAAAAAACCGCCTGTATGAAGGCGGTTTTTTTATCAATCAAAACTGAAGCTTAATATTACGCTTGCTGTTTTTGTAGCTCAGCTTCTTTCGCTTCGTCTTCGATTAGAGAATCAACGATGACTGCACATGCTGCATCACCAGTGATGTTCAGAGCAGTACGGATCATGTCGAAGATACGGTCTAGAGCGAACAACAGAGGTAGACCTTCGATAGGGATACCAGCCGCTAGAAGAACCGCAACCACTAGGAAAGAAGGGCCTGGAACACCAGCTTGACCAACCGCACCTAGGGTAGACGTTACGATGATAGCAACGTAAGCACCCATAGATAGGTCGATGTTGAACAGTTGTGCGAAGAAGATAGCAACTAGGCCGTAGTAAATTGCGTTACCAGACATGTTGATCGTCGCACCAAGTGGCAGAACGAATGAAGCCGTAGAGTTACGAACACCAAGTTCTTTCTCTACCGTTTCCATTGTTACTGGCAGTGTCGCCATTGAAGAGGCTGTTGATAGTGCAACCGCTTGAGGCTTCTTCATTGCCACTAGGAACTTCTTAGCTGAAGTCTTAGTGAAGATTTGAATCATCAGTGGGTAAGCCACAAAGCCGAAGATAAGAATCGCAACAATGTAGACAATGAACAGCTTGAACACGACCATAAGTGCGCCAAAACCGAATGTACCGACTGCTTCTGCCATTAGGCCGAATACGCCAAGTGGTGCGATGATCATAACCTTGTTGATCATCCAAACCATAGCGTCAACAATCGCGTTTACGCCATTGATGATTGGGTCACGTTTTTCTTTCGCTTGTTTAGAAATCGCAATACCGAAGAATAAGCAGAAAACGAGAATTTGCAGAATGTTAGCTTCGTTCAGTGATTGGAAAACGTTGGTAGGGATCATGCCCGTGATGGTTGCCCAGAACGTTGGAAGTTCGCCTTTCGCAGCATATTCAGAAGAGAACATACCTTCAACGCCAGAAACATCGATACCACGACCCGGTTCGAATACTTCACCCATTACAAGCGCTAGTGCTACAGCAAGTGCAGACGTTAGTGCAAAGTAACCCAGTGTAACCACACCAACTTTACCTGCCGATGAGCTATTACCTAGACCTGCAGCACCTGAAATTAGGGCAACTGCGACTAGAGGAATAACCAGCATCTTGATTAAATTGATGAAGATTGCGCCCAGTGGAGCGAACATTGTTGCGCTGTCACCCATCATTGCACCGACAGCGGTACCGATGATCATTGCAATAACGACTTGAACACCGATGTTGCTTAGTAAACTCTTTTCTTTTAACACTTCCATAACCTCTGTGCTACCAAATATAAAAATCCCAGAACTACTCACCAATGTACGATGTACCATTGGATTAATATTTCGCGACGAGTTTTACACGTATCCTTTACATTTATCAATATGAGCAGAGGTGAAAGTCTCTGAAAAACTGGTGGTCTAACGTCATTTGTTGATTTTGCACAACAATGCAATCGTTTGCCTTGGTTTTTTATTGCGATGTTATTTGTTGAATTTATAAAAGACTTTTCGCTGGAGATTTTGTGAATGATTTACAAGCGCTGGTATTGAAAATGTCCTGTTAACATTTTGTTTTCATTTGCGAGTGTTTTTTGAACACCTATGTTGGGGCAAATCCACAGCTACGTGTTGTGTGAAATTTAGCCTGAACTATGCTTAAGGTATCTATTTATTACCAAGATGTTACCTCTGCGCTTTAAATAAAACGTCTATCTAGCATCTCAGTTGTAAGGAGGGGGGCTATGACTTTTATATTAAAGTACTTGTTTGCGTTTCTTCTGTTGTTCAGCTCTGTGTTCGCTCAGGCCGATGATGTCTGGGTGATTGAGGTGAACGGAGGGATAGGTCCGGCGACCAGTGATTACCTCACTAGAGAAATAGAACAAGCTCACGATGAGCAAGCAAAGCTCATCATTTTGAAAATGAACACGCCTGGCGGGTTAGATTCGTCGATGCGTGACATTATTCGATCCATCACCACGTCACCGATTCCGATAGCAACTTGGGTTGGGCCTGCGGGTTCACGAGCAGCGAGTGCCGGAACCTATATTTTACTTGCCAGCCACGTTGCTTCCATGGCGCCCGGAACTAATCTAGGTGCAGCAACCCCTGTGTCGCTCGGTGGGGGCAAAGCGCCTGCTAATCCGTTATCTCCTCAAGACGATGCTAATAAAGATGATAACACTTCGGCGAGTGACCAAGACGAAACCAAACAAGAGAACTCAGACCAAGTAAAAGCCACCACTGCGATGGAAAAGAAAGTCATCAATGATGCTGCGGCTTACATTGTCAGTTTGGCTAAGTTACACAACCGTAATGAAGAATGGGCAGAAAAAGCGGTGCGAGAGGCAGCAAGTTTGGATTCTGAGAATGCACTGACTCTTAACGTGATTGATTTTATTGCCAGCGACCTTCAGCAATTGGTTGAACTGAGTAACGGGCGCACCGTCACCATCAACGGTGTCAGTCAGGAAGTCCAACTTAGTGATGTTGCTTTTGTCGAGCGAGAACAAGACTGGCGCTTTAGTTTGCTGTCAGTGATCACGAACCCGAACGTTGCATATATTTTGATGCTGATTGGTATCTACGGTTTGTTACTCGAATTCTATAACCCCGGCGTCGGGCTACCGGGTGTTTTGGGCGGTATCTGTCTGTTATTAGCGATGTACTCCTTACAAATGCTGCCTGTGAGTTACGCGGGCCTTGCTTTAATCCTATTGGGAATTGCTTTGATGGTCGCAGAGGCCTTTAGCCCCAGTTTTGGCATCTTCGGTTTGGGCGGCGTAGCTGCGTTTACGCTCGGCTCGATCATGTTGATGGATACCGAAGTGCCGGGTTATCAAATCGCATTGCCGTTAATTATCGGGATCAGTTTGTTCTCTGTTGCCTTTATCGTCGTAACAATATCAATGCTAGTCCGAGTGAGAAACAAACCAGTGACTACGGGGATGGAAGCGGTAGTCGGTGACACTGGCAAAGTGGTAAGCGGTTTCCCCGGTACGGGGCGTGTGCTAGTCGAAGGTGAGATCTGGCAAGCCAAATGTGCGAGTGAATTGCAAGTGGGGCAGATCATCAGAGTGACCAAGCTGACGGGGCTATCTTTGGATGTTGAAGCGCTGCCCGATGATACACCATCGAAATCTAGCTAGCGCGGACTGTTAGCGTGGAATGCTAGAACAAACGTTATTGAATTATTAATTGCTTAGCCATCGTTACCATTAGGGGGCGGTTATGTTTATACACACTATAGGTATTGTCATTGTGCTCGTTATCTTGTTGATAGCCAGCATGTTCAGAGTGCTGCGCGAATATGAACGTGCAGTGGTGTTTTTCCTTGGGCGCTTTTACGGTGTTAAAGGGCCGGGTTTAATTATCATCATTCCTTTCATCCAACAAATTGTGCGAGTGGATCTACGTACTATCGTGTTGGACGTGCCGACGCAAGATTTGATCACACGCGATAACGTGTCAGTGAAGGTGAATGCCGTGGTCTATTTTCGAGTGCTGGATCCGAAGATGGCGATCAATAACGTAGAGAACTACCTCGAAGCGACCAGTCAACTGTCACAAACAACGTTGCGTTCAGTATTAGGACAGCATGAGTTGGATGAGCTATTGTCTGAGCGTGAAGAGCTCAATAGAGACTTACAAGCGATACTAGATCAACACACCGATAACTGGGGGATCAAGATTGCCAATGTCGAGATCAAGCATGTTGATCTGGATGACAGTATGGTGCGAGCTCTTGCTAAACAAGCTGAGGCGGAACGTTCTCGTCGAGCTAAGGTAATCCATGCAACAGGGGAACTAGAAGCATCAACCAAGCTGAAAGAGGCTGCAGAGGTTCTTAATCAAGCGCCCAATGCCATTCAATTGCGATATATGCAAACACTAACAGAAGTAGCGAATGAGCGAACTTCCACAATCATATTCCCAATGCCCATCGATCTGGTCGAGAAGATAACCGATCCGATCAAAGCGACGCTCAATGAGGCAGCGATTAAGAAAGCGATGAAAGCCGATGAGTGATTGGCTCAAATGAAGAGCAATAAAAAAGGCTCCACAACTGTGGAGCCTTTGAGTATTTGAATCGCTGGTTCTATTTAATGACCATTGATTACGAGCGTCGATTATTTCTGCGTAGCCGCTTTCATTGGTGTAACAAACTCAGCAAGTGCTTTAAGCATTGCTTCTGGTTGTTCAACGTTGTTTTCAATGATTTTAACTACGGCTGAGCCTGAGATAGCACCTGCAGCGCCAGCTACAATCGCTTCTTTCACTTGTTCAGGAGCAGAGATACCGAAACCAAGCAGTGCTGGTGGCGCATCGAACTTGTTCAAGCGATCAAGCAGTGCCGTTACTGGCATGTTTGCTTTTGTTTCAGCACCCGTTACACCAGAACGCGAAAGTAGGTAGGTGTAACCACCACCTAGCTCAGAAACTGATTGAAGAGTTTCATCGCTTGCTGTCGGTGGAGCAATAAAGATTGGGTGAACGCCAAACTTTTCAGCTGCAGCAACAAATTCACCGCTTTCATTGGTAGGTACATCAGCAATCAATACAGAATCGATACCTGCTTTTGCGCAGCGTTCGTAGAAGTTCTCGATACCACGTGCGTAAACCAGGTTTGCGTACATCAGTAGGCCGATTGGTAGCTCTGGGTATTTAGCACGAATTTGACCGATAAGATCAAAACACACATCTGGCGTTACTTTTGAATCTAACGCGCGAATATTTGCGCCTTGGATTGTTGGGCCATCTGCAAGCGGATCTGAGAATGGAATACCAAGCTCAAGAGCATCAGCACCCGCTTCAACTAGCGTTTCCATGATCTTAAGTGATTGCTCAGGATTAGGATCGCCAACCGTTACGAATGGTACGAATGCGCCCTGATTCTTTTCAGCTAAGCGAGTGAAGAGTGATTGATAGCGATCCATTATAATGCTCCTTTCTCTTTAAGAATGTCGTGTACGGAGAAAATGTCTTTGTCACCACGACCAGATAAGTTAACCACTAATAGCTGTTCTTTCTCTGGGTCGTCGTGAGCCATTTTGACAGCGTGAGCTACAGCATGAGATGACTCTAGTGCTGCGATAATGCCTTCTTTGCGTGCAATCAATTGGAACGCTTCTAGCGCTTCATCATCGGTCACGTTGTCGTATTCAGCACGGCCAATAGCATTTAGGTGCGCGTGTTGAGGACCAACTGATGGGAAATCTAGACCAGCAGAAACAGAGTAAGACTCTTCTACTTGGCCGTTCTCATCTTGCATCAGTGGAGCTTTCATACCGAAGAAGATACCGGTTTTACCATGCTTAAGCGGCGCGCCGTGTTGGTCGGTATCAATACCTTTACCAGCAGGCTCTACACCGATTAGGCGTACAGACTCTTCTTCAATGAAGTCAGCGAACATACCGATAGCGTTTGAACCACCGCCGACACAAGCGATAACCGCATCTGGAAGGCGACCTTCACGCGCTAGAATTTGGTGCTTCGTTTCTTCACCAATCATGCGTTGGAAATCACGAACAATCGTTGGGAATGGGTGAGGGCCAGCCGCAGTACCCAATAGGTAGTGCGCGTCTTCATAAGTTGCAGACCAGTCACGTAGCGCTTCGTTACATGCATCTTTTAGCGTTGAAGAGCCAGAATGAACAGGGATAACCTCTGCGCCCATTAGCTTCATACGGAACACGTTCGGGCTTTGACGTTCAACGTCTTTTGCACCCATGTAAACACGACACTTAAGGCCCAATAGAGCACAAGCTAGAGCCGTTGCAACACCATGTTGGCCTGCGCCAGTTTCAGCGATGATTTCCTGTTTACCCATGCGTTTTGCTAGCAATGCTTGGCCAAGAACTTGGTTTGTCTTGTGAGCACCACCGTGAAGGAGATCTTCACGCTTTAGGTATAGTTTGGTTTTTGTACCTTTGGTCAGGTTACGCGTTAGCGTTAGTGCCGTTGGACGACCTGCGTACTCTTGCAGAAGCGTCATGAATTCACTGCGGAACTCAGGATCTGCTTGTGCATCGATAAATGCTTGTTCCAGTTGGTCTAGTGCTGGCACTAGGATCTGCGGTACGTATTGACCACCGTATTCACCAAAGTAGGCATCGAGTTTAGCCATTGTGTTATTCCTTCAATTCTATCGATGTGTATTCACACCAAGTCATTTAATCTTGCTTGAGCTTCGCAAAAGGCAAAGCTCACAAATATGTTTTTAGTTTCTGCTTTCTAATTTCTAGCGCCGAGCTTGGACTAGTAATTACGAATCGCTGCAAAAGCGCGTTGCAGTTTGTCTGCGTCTTTTTTACCTGGAGCTGATTCAACGCCTGAGTTTAGGTCTAGCCCTAAACAACCCAACTTAGCCGCTTGGTTAGCATTGTCTGGGTTTAGGCCACCCGCTAACATGATTGCGCTTTGGTTGTTGATTAGGCTCCAATCGAACGCTTGGCCTGTACCGCCAGTTTGAGAACCCACTTTAGTATCTAGCAGGTGACGAGTCACGTTGCTTTTCAGTAATTCTGGTAGCGCGCTTTTAGCACCGTTTTCAGCACCAGAAGCCACACCGTAAGCTTTCCAAATCTCAACGTGTTCAGGTAGAGATTGTTTTAGTTCATCGACAAATGCTTGAGACTCATCACCGTGCAGTTGCACCGCAAATAAACCTAGCTCAGAAACCGTTTTCGCAACGTCAGTAACGCTATGATTTTGGAATACACCCACGTAGTTCAAAGGTGCGCCGCTCATGGTTAAACGAGCTGCTTCGATATCAACATGACGCTTAGATGCTTCAACGAAAATCAGACCACCGAATACCGCACCAGCTTGATAAGCCTTTGCTGCATCGTCAGAGTGAGTTAAACCACACACCTTGTTTTCACCGAGCGTCACTTTACGCACCGCAAGCTCTAGGTTCTTTTCAGCCATCAGAGAGCTACCGATTAGGAAGCCGTCTGCAAATGTTGAAAGGTCACGAACTTGTTGATGTGTGTAGATGCCAGACTCTGAAATCACGACTGCGTTTGGAGCCAGTTCGCGAATCAGCGGAGCCAACTCTTTAGTACGGTTCAAATCAGTCGAAAGGTCACGTAGGTTACGGTTATTAATACCGATCACTTTTGCTTTTAAAGCGACAGCGCGATGAAGTTCTTCTTCGTTGCTGACTTCGGTTAGTACACCCATATTTAGCGAGTGAGCGACGTCAGCAAGTGCTTTGTACTCTTCGTCATCCAATACCGATAGCATTAGCAAAATTGCGTCAGCTGAGTAGTGACGAGCTAGGTAAACTTGGTAGGTATCAACCATGAAGTCTTTACAAAGAATAGGTTGCTTAGCAATGCTGCGAACCTTTGGTAAAAACTCAAAGTCACCTTGAAAGTATTTCTCGTCTGTCAGTACTGAAATTGCGTTGGCGTGGTTGTTGTACACCGATGCAATGTAGTCCAAATCAAACTCGTCACGGATTAAACCTTTTGACGGAGATGCCTTCTTACATTCAGTGATGAAAACCGTTTGTTCGCCGCTCAATGCATCATAAAAGCTGCGGTCTGTTGCGGTTAGTGACGCCTTAAACTCGTCTAATGGTTGAGTCTGCTTACGCGCTTCAACCCATTGGTATTTATCTCGAACGATTTTTGCTAATACTTCCGCCATTTCAGCTTCTTTGACTGAAACGTGGGTCGACAGTTTATCGGTAGTCTGTGTCATGTTCTTTGTCTCGTCGTTCGTTAGGCGTGTGCAGCAAGCTTTTGTACAAGTTCGTACGCTTTGCCAGAGTTCATCGCGTCAATGGCTTGCTGTGTGTTGGCTTTTAGATCTTCGTGACCAAATAGACGCATCAGCAGAGCAACGTTGACTGCCACAGCGCCAACTTGAGCATCTGTGCCTTTACCCGTCAGGATATCGGTTGTGATGGCTTTGTTCTCTTCTGGCTCGCCGCCCTTGATTGCTTCAAGAGGGTGAGTGTTCAGGCCAAAGTCTGCCGGTGTCACTGTGTACTCGTGAATTTTGCCATCTTTAATTTCAGCAACGATTGTCTCGCCATGAATAGCCACTTCATCAAGGCCACTACCATGCACAACGGCAGCACGCTTTATACCCATTTGCAGCATGGTTTCCGCTATAGGGCGGACGAGCTCTTTGCTGTAAACACCCATTAACTCGATATTAGGGCGAGCAGGGTTAATCAGTGGACCAAGGATGTTGAAGATAGTGCGCGTTTTCATCGTCTGACGAACAGGCATCGCGTGACGTACACCGACGTGATATTGCGGAGCAAATAGGAATGCTACGCCAAGCTCGTCGACTGCAGTACGAGTGTCTTCTGCTGTCATCGCTAGGTTAATACCGAACGAGTCTAGTAGGTCAGAAGAGCCTGATTTGCTCGATACGCTGCGGTTGCCGTGCTTAGCTATTTTTAAACCACACGCTGCTGCTACAAATGCAGAAGTTGTAGAAATGTTGATGGTGTCATGACCGTCGCCACCTGTACCTACGATGTCTGCGAAATCGTAATCAGGACGTGGGAACGGGTTTGCATTGGCAAGCAGTGCTTTCGCTGCGCCAGCGATTTCATCCGGCGTTTCGCCTTTGATTTTCAGTGCAGTAAGCGCAGAAGCCATCAGGATTGGGTCCAGTTCGCCCTTGATGATCACATCAAACAGTTGTTGGCTTTCTTCTTGAGTAAGAGACTGTTGTTCGTAAAGTTTATTAATCTGTTCCATGATCGTTTCCTAGTTAGTCTTTTTATCAAGAGTAGAGCTTTTCTCTAGATGAAGAGGTTTCTCAAGAGCCCATTCGATAGCGTTCGCTAGAAGCGTTGCACCGTAGGTCGTCATAATCGATTCAGGGTGGAATTGGAACCCACAAACCTTGTCTTGTTCTTGAACTACAGACATTACCAAATCATCGACTTCAGCGGTCACTGTTAGGCTATCGGATACATGCGTTGCCACTAAAGAGTGGTAGCGAGCGATAGCCAGCGGCGAAGGTAAGCCTTGGTAAGTCGCATGGTTTTGGTGTTCCATCATCGACACCTTACCATGAATGATTTCGCCAGCGCCTGCAACGGTGCCGCCGTAGGCTTCAACAATCGCTTGGTGGCCTAAGCAAATACCAATCATTGGCACTTTGCCTTTTAGCAGCTGAATTAGCTCAGGCATGCAGCCCGCATCCGCTGGAGCGCCAGGGCCTGGTGAAAGCAGTGCAACAGGGTTGTCTAGTTCGTTGATCGCCGCTTCAACTACCTTTGCTGGAATGTTGTTACGGTAAATTTTCACGCTGTGACCCAACGAACGGAACTGGTCTACAAGGTTGTAAGTGAACGAGTCGAAGTTATCGATGAATACAATATCAGCCATGATTACGACTCCTTCTTAGTTGTTAGGTTTTTAGTATGAGCAGCTTGAATCGCAGAGATAACCGCTTGTGCTTTGCCGCGAGTTTCATCGGCTTCTGCTTGTGGGTCTGAATCGAACACCACACCAGCGCCAGCTTGTACTTGTGCAACGCCATCTTCAACGTAAGCAGAACGAATCACGATACAAGTATCTAAAGTTCCTTCACCAGTTAGGTAACCCACTGCACCGCCGTAGCTACCACGACGTGTTTTTTCTACGTCACGGATAAGCTGCATTGCGCGGATTTTTGGTGCGCCTGTTAGCGTGCCCATGTTCATACAAGCTTGGTAAGCGTGCAGTGCATCTAAGTCTTCACGTAGCTGACCAACAACACGAGAAACCAAGTGCATTACATGGCTGTAGCGATCAACTTTCAGCAAGTCTGCTACGTGGCGAGTGCCGGCTTCTGCAATACGTGCCACATCGTTACGAGCTAGGTCGACTAGCATCATGTGCTCAGCGTTTTCTTTCTTGTCGGTACGCAGTTCAAGTTCAATGCGGCTATCTAGGTCGAAATCAATTTGGCCATTCGGGCGCTTACCACGACGACGAGTACCAGCAATTGGGTAAATTTCGATTTGGTTGGTTTCAGTTTCGTACTTCAGCGCGCTTTCTGGAGAAGCTCCAAACAAAGTAAACAGCTCATCTTGCATGTAGAACATGTAAGGGCTTGGGTTACTTTGCTTGAGTTCTTTGTAAGCCGCCAGTGGAGCTGGGCAAGGTAGCGTGAAGCGACGTGAAGGTACTACTTGGAACACATCGCCTTTTACTACGTACTCTTTTAGGTCACGAACCGTTTGGCAGAAGTCTTGATCTGAAACACTCGGTACAGCTTCAACGTTGTCGAGCGGCGTTACTTCTGTGATGGCTTTCAATGACAGGCATTGTGTCTGAATGTCAGCTAGACGCTCAGTTAATTGTGTTCTGATGTTTTCATCTTGAGTGAACAAGCTGGCGTGAAGCAGACCTTCGTTCTCTTGGTGATCGAAACGCAATAGTGTTTCAGCAACGTAGAAAACAAAGTCAGGGCAGTTATTAGTCGCTTCAGCATCACCTAGCGGTTCAAAGTTCGCCACTATGTCGTAAGCGAATAGGCCCGCCATGAATAACGCGTGCTTGTTATCAGCGTCTTGCTCAAAGCTGTGTTGAACCAAACGCAGTGCATCGAATGAAGAAGCTTCTCTTAAACGTGAGTCTTCATCTAATTCGTTGCTTGGCTCGACAAAGGTCAGCGTCAAAACGTTATCGGTAAGGTCAGATTCAATTTCTGCTTTAACGTTTTGAGTGAGATGTTCGATAAGCGCTTGACCATTTTCAGTCAATGCTTGGAAGGTTACTTCATGTCCGCGACATACGATGCGAACAGCAGAGTCGATAAGGAGTAGGCTTGTCAGGTTCTGTTTAGATTCAATCTCAGCAGATTCCAACAACAGGCTGTCTGTTTTGTTTTCACACAAAGTATGAAAAACGCTGGTTGGATCTTGCGAGTAAGGAACTGAAGAATTGATGACCTCAATGGTTCCCAGCTTTTTGATTTCAATGGCCTTGTTCACAAGACCTCCTTTATGATTCTTTAAATTTCCTGCCGTACATAGTCGCATAAAGATACCTTTCACCCAATCTAGAATATGGTCAATTCGATGATTTGTTAGTCAGTTGAATGTGAGATGTTCGACAAATTAAAAAGCCCGCTATTAAAGCGGGCTTAGTGATAACTTTTTTATAAACAAACTGTTTAACTAGAAGTACACGTTAGCCCACCAAGAACTTGTCCAAGTGCGCCACCAATTAAGCTCAGAACTTGCTTCTACTGAAGAAAGTTCTAAAACTTTATCTTTATGGTTTTGGTTAAATTCTTGTAACATGGTGAACCTATCAAATGTGATACTTCGTATTTGTGTACTAGTTAACTAGTTTTGCGCTTGCAGGTCAAGTGCGTTGACACAAATATAACGATAAAAATTGAAAACAATGAAAAAGAATATATGAGAATTGATCTACATAGTCATACAACAGCCTCAGATGGCCGACTTACTCCACCTGAACTGATTGACCGAGCGCTAGGCTTTAACATCGAAGCGTTAGCGATTACAGATCATGATACGACTGATGGGCTTGCTGAAGCACGCAGCTATATTGCTGATAACAACCTTCCTATCCAGTTGATCAACGGCATTGAGATTTCGACCGTTTGGCAAAACAAAGATATCCATATTGTTGGGTTAAATGTTGATCCGGAGTCACCAGAGCTAAAAGCGTTAATTGAACAACAGAAGCAACACCGTGTTGGGCGTGCAGAGATGATTGCTCAACGTCTTGAGAAAGCGACTCGTGAAGGCTTGCTAGAAGAAGTTAAATTGATTGCTGGTGATGCGCCTATCACTCGTGCTCACTTTGCTAAGTGGTTAGTCGATAACGGCTACGCAAAAACCATGCAGCAGGTGTTTAAAAAGTTTCTGACTCGCAATAACCCAGGTTATGTGCCGCCAACGTGGTGTTCAATGAGTGATGCTGTAACGGCTATTCATGCTGCTGGCGGCCAAGCAGTATTAGCTCACCCCGGCCGATATGGCTTAACAGCGAAGTGGGTTAAGCGTCTGTTAGCTGCATTTGTTGAAGCAAAAGGTGACGCTATGGAAGTCGCTCAGCCTCAGCAAGCGCAACAAGAAAGACGCACACTTGCGGATTATGCTATACAATACAAACTATTAGCCTCCCAAGGCAGTGACTTCCATTACCCATCCCCATGGATGGAACTTGGACGTAATCTCTGGCTACCTTCTGGGGTCGAAGAAGTATGGAAAGATTGGGAGTTTCAAACGGTTTCACCAATTGATACCGATGACAGTATTTAGGTGAACCAGCTCCTTCTGATGATAGAGTCGAGAGATTCGATAACGAGGATCAACAATGAGCCAGTTTTTTTATGTACACCCAGATAACCCACAAGCGCGCTTAATTACTCAAGCGGTTGCGATTATTCGCAATGGCGGCGTTGTGGTTTATCCAACAGATTCCGGTTATGCGCTGGGCTGTCAGCTTGAAAACAAACAAGCACTTGAACGCATCTGTAAAATTCGTCGAATCGATGATAAGCATAATTTTACGTTGTTATGCCGTGATCTTTCTGAATTGTCACTGTATGCACGAGTTGATAACGTGGCTTTCCGTTTACTTAAGGCACACACGCCCGGTGCTTATACGTTTATCTTCAAAGCAACTAAAGAAGTGCCAAAGCGTTTGATGAACGCGAAACGTAAAACGATTGGTATTCGTGTACCAGACAACAAGATTGCCCTAGACCTGTTGGAAGCAATGGGCGAGCCATTGATGTCGACGTCTCTGATTCTTCCGGGTAACGAGACAACCGAATCGGATCCAGAAGAAATTCGCGACAGCCTAGAGCATGCGGTTGATGTCATTTTGAATGGCGGCTATTTAGGTGAGCAACCGACTACGGTTATTGACTTCAGTGACGATGATGCCGTTGTTTTACGTCGTGGTGCCGGCGATCCAGCGCCGTTTGAATAATAGCGTTACTGATTAACAGTCTGTAACGAAACAGCAAACCTGCCAGAGTAAATAACAAGTGCTTTTTGGCAGGTTATTTGCGATAATACGCGACCGCGATTTGGTCGCGAAAAATTCATTCGACGTCTGTGAAGACGACAATTAGGTAGAAAAGAGTAAATGAGCGAAAAATTACAGAAGGTTTTAGCGCGAGCTGGTCACGGTTCTCGTCGTGAACTAGAAGGTTTAATTAAATCTGGTCGTGTAAGTGTTAACGGTCAAGTTGCGAAATTGGGTGAGCGTCTTGAAGACGAGAACTCAGTGATCCGTATCGATGGCCACACTATTACAGGCAAAGCCTCTGAAGAAGTGGTTTGTCGTGTACTTGCTTATTACAAACCGGAAGGTGAGCTTTGTACTCGTCATGATCCTGAAGGTCGCCGCACTGTTTTCGATCGTCTACCTAAGATCCGTGGTTCTCGTTGGATTTCAGTTGGCCGTCTTGATGCAAACACATCGGGTCTTTTGCTTTTCACTACTGATGGTGAACTTGCAAACCGCCTAATGCACCCAAGCCGTCAGGTTGAGCGTGAGTACCTAGTACGTGTGTTTGGTGAAGTGACTGAGCAAAAAGTTAAGAACGTGACTCGTGGCGTTCAACTTGAAGATGGTATGGCTCGTTTCGAAGACGTGGTTTACGCTGGCGGTGAAGGTATGAACCATACTTTCTACGTAGCGATTAACGAAGGTCGTAACCGTGAGGTTCGTCGTCTTTGGGAATCACAAGAAACAACAGTAAGCCGTCTGAAACGTGTACGTTACGGTGATATCTACCTTGATAAGAAACTGCCTCGTGGCGGTTGGAAAGAGCTAGATCTTCAAGAAGTAAACTACTTGCGTGAGCTTGTTGAACTTCAGCCAGAAAAAGAGACACTGTTGGATCTTGATCCTGCAAACACTTCTCGTAAGCGTGAGCGTTCTCGTAGCCAAAAAATTCGTCGCGCTGTTAAACGTCACGAAGAGCGTGCAAATGCTCCTAAAGGCCGTAGCAACCAGACTAAACGTAAGAAGCCTGCAACTCGCGGTACTACAACACCTGATTCAGGTCGTAGTGCTCCAGCGACCAATGGCAAACCTCAGGCTACCAAAAAGCCTAAACTAAACAACGGACGCCCGGCTAAACCGGCTAAGCCAAGATCACGTAAGTAATTACACCAGTAGTTGCTACAGTTCTTAAGCTTAAAGCTTAATCCAACGTTTCGAATACTAAAAAACCTGCTAACTTAGCAGGTTTTTTTTCGTCTTGAATATGGAGCAGTTCAAATCATGTGGAAGTGCTTACCAAGTAGAAACGATTAACCAGGTAGAAGTACTTCACTAGCTAGGGTGACTAGCTATGGACTACGATTGGTTTTAGGTCACTTTCAAATGATTAGAAAAGTTATCACCCTTCGCCATGCGGTCATACAAAATGACATTGACCGCAGCAGCAAGGTTCATGCAGCCATTAGTCGGAACATAGATAGTTTCACGACAGAAGTCCGTGATCTCTTTTTTCAGAGTCCCATCTTCAGGGCCGAAGATATAAAAAGCACGAGGTGGGTGCTTATAATCAGGCAGAGGCTTAGCGCCTTCTATCAAATCAACCGCGATTGGTACGCAGCCAACTGGAATAATGTCTTTCAGGTCTTCAACACCAATTAATGGTAGCTCAAGGTGCTTTTCTTTGGTGTCGGTATGAAATTGTCGAGCGTGGTCATAACGGGTGCCAGTATAAAATACAGAGTTTGCTCCGTAGCAACCAGCCGCTCGCATTACTGAGCCAACATTTTCAGGTGTTTTGGGGTTTACTAATCCAACACAGGCATAGCCTTTGGATAGTGTATCTGTCTTTGCTTTGGTCATAATTTTGTAGAGTTGCAGTTTGGTAAAGTGATGAGGCTATGAAATCGTAAGAAAATCAGCTCAGTACTCTGAGCTGATTTAAGAAGAGCCTAGTCGCGTTTCCACAAGATGTGACAGAACTTGTGTTCAGGGTCACGGCTGATCAGCAGACGAGCGAATACGTCATCTAAGACATCATCAGCTTCATTTACAAGACCAATGCGTACTTCAGCGTAGATCTCTTTGTCGACTTCAAAGCCAACATGTTCAACCCAATCGTCACCAGTTTCAACGAGCTCTGCAGCGCCACGATCTTCAAACTGAGCCGTGAATAGGATCACGTCCGCTGGTTCAAGGTTATCAGGAGCCATCTCTAGAAAGATGTCGTATGCAGTGTCAATTGCGTCGTCGTAAGACATTAGGTCGTTAGCTTCGGTCATAATAAATATCTTAGCTTGCGCGGTTCATGTATTTACGTTCAGCTGTGTTCACAACAACTTTGTCGCCAGTTGCAATGTACTCAGGAACTTGAACAGTAAGGCCTGTAGACAGACGAGCTGGCTTAGTACGAGCTGAAGCAGATGCACCTTTGATTGATGGGTCTGTTTCTTCGATTACTAGCTCAACTGAAGTTGGTAGTTCAAGCGTTGCTGCAGTACCGTCGATAAGAATCGCGTACATGCCTTGAGTTTCTTCGTTGATGAACAGTAGTTCGTCTTCGATCATTTCACCGTTGAAGATGAACTGTGAGTAATCTTCGTTATCCATGAAGATGTACTCGTTACCGTCAACGTAAGAGAACATCACTGCACGCTTAGTTACGTCGATAGTTTCAACTATTTCGTCAGCCTTGTGGCGAACTTCTGTTTTAACGCCAGTCGCTACATCGTGACCACGGAAGCGGTAAATCTTTTGACCGCCACGGCCACCTGGTGTTGTCACTTCGATATCTTTTACTAGTACTGTTTTGCCATCAACGTTGATCGCAAAACCTTTTTTAATCTCACTTGCTCTAGGCATTTTGTGTTTGTCCTTATTGGGTCTATCCGGTGATTATATCTCGTAGACGCTATAAATAGGAATAGCTTGAATCATAAAGTCACCTAAGCGATCATAGAGAGACAGTTAAATCATTATTTTATTTACCGAAACGACCTATGCAGCTACCTGTTATTGACCCAACACAGCCATTTCAACCTGAATTCCAACCTGTGGTTAACGATCTGATTACCTTTTTAAAAGGTGGGTTAGGATCCAATCTACACAGTGTCTATGTTTATGGCAGTGTGGCACGCAAACAAGCCGTCGTCGGTCGCTCGAATCTAGATGTGGTTGTGGTTACCCATCGTCCTTTCCCAGATCAACGAACCACGCTGCTGAATACCATCAAATGGCGTTTTCAAAAGAGCTTCCCGCAGGTCACTCAAGTGGCGATTAAAACTACCTTGGTGAGCGGGATCGTTGATTTCGACAACATATTCACGTGGGGCTTTATGCTCAAGCATTTAGCTGTGTGCGTGCATGGTGAAGACTTATCAGATTGCTATGGTGACTTTGAAACGAGTTGGGAAATTGCCAAGCACTGGAATATGGACGCTGAAAACTGGTTGGCGGTTTATCGCAATAAGATCGCCCGAGCAACAACGCCAGAACAACAAGTTGCAGCACAGGTGATCATTGCTAAAAAGCTACTGCGAGCGAGTTACTCTTTGGTGATGTATCGTGACAAATATTGGTTCGATGACCCAATAGAGTGTGGTCAACAGTTCTTGAAGTATCACCCAGATAAAGACGTCGAAATCCAAAGGTTAGGCATTTTACTTTCTGGTAGACCGATTCCTAAACGTTCGGTGATAGGGATTCTTGATGGCTTTGGCGAGTGGCTGGTTAAGCAGTATCAGAAAACTGAGTTTCGAATCGGATAGAGATTCGTAACCTCCCAATGAATACTAAAAAGCAGAGCGGGCTGAGTAACACAGCACTTCTCTGCTTTTTTCGTTTTGATGTTTGGCTCGAGTTTTAATAGATATCTCGAGTCTAATGTCGCCTCGAAAAGAGGGCTCAATCTAGAACAGACCTAGCTGCTGCCCGCTGACTCGTTCAAAATCTAAACCGATGAAGGGCAAGATAGCCTCTGCGACCGGTTTAATCTGCTTGTCGATGTAATGCTGATAATCGATACCATTCTTCAAGTACTCCTTTGGCTCAGGGCCACTCAGGGTAATCAAATATTCAATACGCCCTTTGTTTTGGTATTGAAGCGGGCGACCAAGTTTGGCATTTATCTCATCGGCCAGACGAGCTGCGCGAACCTGTGGCGGAATGTTTTTTTGATACTCGTGTAGTTTGCGGCGCAAACGCTTTTGGTACACAAGTAAATCATCGTGTTTACCAGCAGCGGTTTCATCGACAAACTGTCTGACATAGTCCGTTGGGTCTTGATCGTGAAATACCATTTCATACAGGGTTTGTTGGAATTGCTGCGCGAGAGGTGTCCAGTCGGTTCGCGCACTTTCAAGCCCTTTAAAGATGATCTTCTCTTGGTCGCCTTGATTGATCAAGCCTGCATAGCGTTTCTTCGAGCCGGTTTCTGAACCTCTAATGGTTGGCATTAGAAACTTGCGATAGTGAGTCTCGTATTCAAGTTCGAGTATTGAGGTTAGGTTGTAGGTTTCTTTTAAGTGATTCGTCCACCAATCGTTGATGTAATCGACCAGTGCGTTTCCGATCTCATCTGCTTTTTGTTGATCGTAACTGCCGTTTAGCGATACGAAGGTTGAATCGGTATCTCCGTAAATTACTTGATAACCTTTATCCTCGATTAGAACCTTGGTTTGCTTCATGATCTCGTGCCCACGCATAGTGATCGATGAGGCCAAACGGGTATCGAAGAAGCGACAGCCAGAAGAGCCAAGCACACCATAGAAGGAGTTCATGATGATCTTAATCGCTTGAGAGAACGCTTTTTCGTTGTTCTTCTTTGCAACGTCACGTGCTGCCCACAGGTTTTCGATCATCTCTGGTAGAAAGTGCTTAGAGCGGTGGAACTGACCGCCACGAAACCCAGCCACCGCTTGGTCTTCTTCAGAGCCTAACTCTAACTTTAGTCCTTCTATCAGCCCCATTGGATCAATCAAGAAAGAACGAATGATTGATGGGTATAGGCTCTTAAAATCGAGTACCAAAACCGAGTCGTACAAATTGGGAATCGAATCCATCACATAGCCACCGGGGCTAGCGATCCAGTTCTCGGGCTCTAAATTAGGCGCGACGTAACCTGCTCGGTGTATTTGAGGCATGTATAAATTAGTAAAGGCCGCAACAGAGCCACCAACACGATCCAGCTCGACACCGGTTAATCGAGAGCGCTCAATCGCGAAGTCGAGTAGGTGAGTGTGTTCGAAGATGCGATTTACTAGCACGCAGTCTTGAAGGTTGTACTTGGCGAGCGAAGGCTTATCGAACTTAAACATCCGGTTTATCTCATCCATGCGGTCGTGAACGTTATGGATGTCTTTGCCTTCCCCGAGCAGCTCTTGAGATACCGATTCAAGAGACCAAGAGCGGAAGTGGTAGGTCGCTGTCTTGAGCATGTCGATGCCATCCAACACAACGCGGCCTGGGATAGTGATAAAGCCTTGCTGGTTTTGTGCAGAACTACGGAAAAAGCTTGGTTGATTGTCTCTACCGATGCTGAGCTTCACTTCGTTCCATTCTGAACGTTTGTGCAGCAGCCTAAAATCGAAATCAATGACATTCCAACCGATGATGATGTCGGGATCAAATTCAGAAAACCATCTAATCATCGCCTCCAGTAGAGCTTTCTCATTAGGGACCCATTGGACGTTTGTGTTAGCCTCTTGTGGTTCGCCGACCATGATGACTCGACTGTCCATCTGGCTGTCTAAGCCAATGGAATAAAGCACGCCTTTTTCCGAGCATTCAATATCAAGTGAAACCACAGATAAACTGGGTAAGTAATCGCCCGCTCTGCATTTTGCATTGGAAACTCTAAGATGCTGACTTTTTTGCACGGCAGTCCCGGTGAACTCAATGCTGCCTTTGATAAAGCGTTCCATCAGGTATCGATCGGCGAGTCGAATATCGCTTTCAAAGGTCTGAATTTCTTCGCTGTGAAAGGCTTGTGCTAAACCAAAGCTACTTCTCGCCAGTGATGTATAACATGCGGCGAGAGGGGTTTGATCGAATGTGGCTAGTTCTAGGGACTTGAATTGGCAATCAATCGACTCTTTCGCTGCGATTGCCTGACATTCTTCAACATCAGATTGAGCGACGAAAAATACAGGTTTTTCATTTTGAATCGTCAGCAGAGTTGGGCCTTGAGGGGAGTTTAACCACAAATCAATTTGGGTACGCCCTGAAAAGTCTCTCGCTTGTCTTGTGAGTACAAAGCCTTGCTGAATATCCAATGTAGTAACCTATTGAAATTGGGAATCGAATACTACCATCTAGCGGCTCTCTGCGCACAACAGGCAACCAAAATACTAACTAAATTCTAGTTAACAGAGGCAAATAACGGGACTCCATAAGCAAATAAGTGAAATTGTCGTGAATGGCTATTCAATGGTATTGAAAATATCTTTATCTTGTGTAATTTTATTGGGTGTTGTTTTAACTGGTTGATTTTTAGAAAAAGCTTGTTGTTTTAGTTGGCTTATTTATAAATAAGTACTTGCTAAAGTTAGTGTTTCGACACATATTCAACAGAGATTTTATTTAGTAATTGAGTTAAGATATACACAATGCTGCGACCCGTTGTTCCTTTGTTTAATTGTTTCAAATAGATGAAACGACACAGTGGTTGCAGAGCCAATTAATAGTGTGGAGATACAAGTTTGATAAATGTTTTCCTTGTAGATGATCACGAGCTGGTTCGCACAGGGATACGACGTATTATTGAAGACGTCCGTGGAATGAACGTAGCAGGGGAAGCTGAAAGCGGTGAAGATGCTGCAAAATGGTGTCGTACTAATAATACTGACGTTATTTTGATGGATATGAATATGCCTGGTATTGGTGGCTTAGAAGCAACCAAGAAAATCTTGCGTTTCAACCCTGATGTTAAAATCATCGTTTTAACTGTTCATACGGAAAATCCGTTTCCAACTAAAGTGATGCAAGCTGGAGCTGCAGGTTACCTTACTAAAGGTGCAGGTCCGGATGAAATGGTAAATGCAATTCGAGTGGTTAATAGTGGCCAACGATACATTTCACCAGAAATTGCGCAGCAGATGGCTTTGAGCCAATTCTCGCCTGCGTCTGAAAATCCATTCGCAGACTTATCTGAGCGTGAACTTCAAATCATGATGATGATTACCAAAGGTCAGAAAGTGACGGATATTTCAGAACAACTCAATCTAAGCCCTAAAACAGTCAACAGTTACCGCTACCGTTTGTTCAGCAAATTGGATATCAGTGGCGATGTAGAGCTGACGCATTTAGCGATTAGACATGGAATGTTAGACACTGAGACCCTTTAACACTGAGATCGTATAGTGACCAACTTGTTTGACTCAGTGTCATTTCTCAAGACAGTAACAGAACAGCCCGGCGTTTATCGTATGTATAACGCCGAGGCTGTTGTTATCTACGTCGGTAAAGCAAAGAACCTCAAAAAACGCCTTTCCAGTTATTTCCGTAAAAAAGTCGACAGTGAAAAAACGCGCGCTTTAGTTAGCAATATCGACAAAATCGATGTCACTGTGACGCATACAGAAACAGAAGCTCTTATCCTTGAGCATAACTACATCAAGCAGTATCTACCGAAATACAACGTACTTCTGCGCGATGATAAGTCGTATCCCTATATTTTTATTAGTGGTCACAAACATCCTCGTTTGTCGATGCATCGTGGTGCTAAGAAGAAAAAGGGAGAGTACTTTGGTCCTTATCCTGATTCCGGCGCTGTGCGTGAGACGTTGCACCTAATACAGAAAATCTTTCCTGCTCGTCAGTGTGAAGATACGGTTTATGCCAACAGAACGCGCCCGTGTTTGATGTATCAGATTGGTCGTTGTGCTGCGCCTTGTGTTAGCTCAATTATCTCTGATGAAGAGTACAGCGAGCTTATCGACTACGTTCGTTTATTCCTGCAAGGGAAAGACAAGCTAGTTCTTGAGACACTCATCGACAAAATGGACAAGGCAAGCCAAGAGCTTCGCTTTGAGCAAGCTGCTGCTTTCCGTGACCAGATCCAAGCGATTCGACGCGTGCAAGAGCAACAGTACGTATCTGACGACTCAATGGAAGATATGGACGTGTTAGGTTTTGCTCAAGAAAATGGCGTGGCTTGTATTCACATCTTGATGATTCGCCAAGGAAAGGTTTTAGGCAGTAGAAGCCATTTCCCGAAAATTCCAAACAATACGGTGCGAGAGGAAGTCTTTTCGAGCTTTTTAAGCCAATACTATCTTGCACATAATGAAGCGAGAACCATCCCAACTCGTCTCATCCTTAATGCTGATTTGATGGACGATGTCACACCGATTCAAGAAGCCTTGTGTGAAGTTGCGGGTCGTAAGATCCACTTCAATACCAATCCTTCTGGAACTCGTGGTCGCTACCTTAAACTGTCTAACACCAATGCATTAACAGCCATTACCACCAAGATTAATCACAAGATGACGATCAATCAGCGCTTTAAGGAGCTTCAAGAAGTGCTGTCGATGGACGTTATCAAACGCATGGAATGTTTCGATATCAGTCACACCATGGGTGAAAGTACGATTGCATCTTGCGTGGTCTTCAATCAAGAAGGGCCAGTTAAACCGGAATACCGTCGTTACAACATCACAGGTATTACCGGTGGTGATGACTACGCTGCAATGGCTCAGGCGCTTGAGAGACGCTATTCAAAACAACTCGATGTCGACAAGATCCCAGACATCATTTTTATCGATGGCGGTAAAGGTCAGTTGAATCGTGCCCATGAGATCATTTCCAAATATTGGGGTGATTGGCCGTTTCGACCAAGAATGATGGGTATTGCGAAAGGGGTAACACGTAAACCCGGTTTGGAAACCTTGGTGACCCTTGAAGGTGAAGAGTTTAATTTACCAAGTGATGCGCCAGCACTGCACCTTATCCAACATATTCGTGATGAAAGCCATAATCATGCGATTGCAGGGCATAGAGCAAAACGTGGTAAAACGCGTAGAACCAGTGCGCTTGAAGGAATTGAAGGGGTAGGGCCTAAGCGCCGTCAATCTTTGCTGAAATATATGGGTGGCTTACAAGAACTTAAGCGTGCAACTGTCGAAGAAATAGCCAAAGTACCGGGCATTAGTCATTCTTTGGCAGAAAACATTTATCAAGCATTGAAACAATAGTAAAAATCCCGCACCATTAAAGCGCAATTAATAAGAGCCCAATAATATGCGTTTGAATATACCTAACATTTTGTCCTTACTGAGACTATTTTTGATCCCAGTATTCGTTGTTGTTTTTTACCTACCTTACCAATGGGCTCCTTTTGCTGCTGCAATGGTGTTTTGGGTAGCGGGTTTTACTGACTGGCTAGATGGCATGCTGGCTCGTAAACTCGGGCAAACGTCTCGCTTCGGTGCCTTTATTGACCCTGTGGCGGATAAAGTGCTGGTTGCTACGGCTCTTATCTTGATGACTGAGCATTACCATTCGATTTGGATAACGATTCCAGCGGTTACCATGATCGCTCGTGAAATTATTATTTCGGCGCTTCGTGAATGGATGGCTGAAATCGGTAAACGTGCAAGCGTTGCGGTATCTTGGGTTGGTAAAGTCAAAACCGTTTCTCAGATGTTCGCTCTTTGGGTACTGATCTGGCGATACGACGACTGGATGGTGTGGGTAGGTTACATTGCGCTCTATGTTGCAACCGTTCTTACATACTGGTCAATGGCGCAATACTTGATGGCTGCCAAAGACGATTTGTTAGACGAAAAACATCATTGATGAAGAAGCGAGCTGAGGCTCGCTTTTTTGATCTTTAACCTAAGGTTAAGTTATCAATAGTGGATATCTAATGTGATATAGATCGCCTTTGAATGGCCTGTCCACAAAGTCCTTTGCACACAAAGTCAGCTATTTAGCCTGTTTCGTATGAAATCTATTCAAACGAATTAAAAATACAAAAATAATATTGACTCAATCCTCTGAATCCGTAGAATGCATCCCGTACCCAAGAGGATGGCAATAAGCGATTCGATTGGAGCTACTAAGGCGCCTTGGCAGAGTGGCTATGCAGCGGATTGCAAATCCGTGGACCTCGGTTCGACTCCGGGAGGCGCCTCCATTATCTCTTTCGTTTAGAAGAGTAATGAAAATGCGATACTAGCTCAGTTGGTAGAGCGCAACCTTGCCAAGGTTGAGGTCATCGGTTCGAACCCGATGTATCGCTCCAAAATTTGTAATGTTGATTGGCGTCAGCATTAAGATGGTGTTTTACTTTTCAGTAATCGGCATCGCAATAAAGAATTGCGTGCCCTGGTGGTGGAATTGGTAGACACAAGGGATTTAAAATCCCTCGGCGTTCGCGCTGTGCCGGTTCAAGTCCGGCCCGGGGCACCATCTATTAAAGTCTACGTCTTAACGGATGTAGCAAATGCGATACTAGCTCAGTTGGTAGAGCGCAACCTTGCCAAGGTTGAGGTCATCGGTTCGAACCCGATGTATCGCTCCAAATTAAAAAGCCCGAACAGAAATGTTCGGGCTTTTTGGTTTCTGTTGTTCAGCTTTTTCTGGTCTCACATTTTTCCTATTTGATTCCCCTGGTTAGACGGTGGGTAAAATATTGAAATTCTCATACCTTTAACTTCGTTTTAAAAGCAAGATTCCCTATGAACTCGTTCCTCGTGCTAGGGAATGACGAAAGGCGCCACAGCCTCAAAGCCATCACTAACACCGCCTGTATACACACGTCGTCATCCTCGGGCATGAGGAACGAATGAACCGAGGATCTCCTTACCTAAAAAATAAGTTGACGATATTTTCGGCAATTTTTGAATCACGGCTGCTATTTACTAAGCTATTATTGAAAACTATTGATCGTTCATTTCACTTTATGTTACTTTCCCGCGCAATCTCGGAATGGCGATGCTCAAAAAGAGCCGTGATTGCTTCTGGGGGATACGCGTAGTGACCATTCTTGCTGATTGGGACATTACGTAGGGTAGGTATCGGCTAATCCTTTAGCTGATAGACGGGATACTTATGGCGCAATTCGCCATGCTAATGGGAAACCCAACATTGAATACACTAATAACAACATTGCTAATCAGCTCTGCATTTCCAAAAGGGCCAGTTCTTCATAGCTGTCCGATACTGCACAAATGTCCAATCCTTCAAAACAGTAGCATTACTGAACCTTGAGCTCACGCTAACTAATTTTTGCTGTCCTAAGACGGCCTAATTTCGTATTCGTCATTTGACTTATGCGAGCGTACAGCTATATCTCATTTCTAGACAATACGCGTGTTTCACTATGAATTCTCTCTAAATCAATAGAGGGGCGGTGTGCAATTGCGTTTGATGGAGGTGAGTATGAACACATTCAAGGGGACTTTTATGACTACCGCCTTTGAAGTCGATATTAATAATATCGCAAATTCATTTTCAACTATGGTTCCTATCGTTGAGGGAACTTACGACCTAACACCTGACGCTATTTTGCTTGAGCAAGAACAGCATGAGTCGGATGTACGCTCTTACCCAAGACGCCTGCCTATTGCTATTAAACGAGCATGCGGTGTTTTAGTTGAAGATACTCGTGGCCAACTCTTTCTCGATTGCTTAGCCGGTGCTGGTACACTTTCTTTGGGTTACAACCACCCTGAAATCAACCAAGCACTTAAAGATCAACTCGATTCTGGTTTGCCATACCAAACACTTGATATTACGACTCAAGCAAAAGAGACGTTTATCAAGCGAGTTAAAGCTTTTCTCCCTCAAGACTTTTCAACTAACTCTGTTCTTCAATTCTGTGGTCCATCTGGCGCTGATGCTGTGGAAGCGGCTATCAAGCTAGCCAAGCAAACAACAGGTCGTAACACCATGTTTGCTTTCCGTGGTGCTTACCATGGCATGACTAACGGCACCATGGGCATGATGGGTAACCTCGGAACTAAAGAGCGTCGTAGCGGCTTGATGTCTGACGTACATTTCATGCCTTTCCCATACAACCTTCGCTGCCCGTTTGGCATTGGTGGTGAAGCAGGTGCCAACGCGAGCATTCGTTATATCGAACGTATGTTGAATGACGACGAATCCGGCATCATGAAACCAGCAGCGATGATCGTTGAGCCTGTACAAGGTGAGGGCGGTGTGATTCCAGCTCCTGCATCTTGGCTACAAGGCTTGCGTCGCATCTGTGATGAACACGGCATCCTACTGATCTTTGATGAAATTCAGTGTGGTGTGGGTAAAACCGGTCATCGCTTTGCGTTTGAAGAGTCAGGCGTTAACCCTGATATCTTATGTTTGTCTAAAGCGATTGGTGGCGGACTGCCTATGTCGCTGCTTGTATTCGATAAGAGTATTGATACTTGGAAAGCGGGTGAGCACACCGGCACATTCCGTGGTAATCAGTTGGCAATGGTGTCTGGCGCTAAAGCGTTGGAAATCATCGAGCGAGATGGCTTAGTTGAGCACGCAAACATTGCTGGCCAATACTTACGTCACGGGCTTGAGAAAATTCAAGCACGCGTGAACTGTATTGCTGAAGTTCGTGGTAAAGGCCTGATGCTTGGCGCTGAGATCAAAAAACCAAATGGTGAGCTTAACAAGTTTGGCGAACCACAATCAGACGGCGAATTAACCCTAGCGATTCAACGAGCAGCATTAGAGCGCGGCTTGATGGTTGAAAAGGGCGGCCGTGATGGTTCGGTAATTCGTTTCCTTCCACCTATGATTATCTCTTTTGAGCAGATCGACTTTGCATTGCGCGTGATGGAAGAAGCGATCATCGCAGCGGGTGGTGGTTTACAACAAGACCAAACACAAAGCGAAGAATCGAATCAGGAATGGAACAAGCATTTCATCCAGACAGGTTTAGGCGGTAGCGACGAATTCGCTAACGTGATGAACCAAACCACTCAAGCGATGAAAACCGTTTTTGAACAAGTTGAAACCCCTTATTCAGGTTTAGACCCTAAAGTGCTAGAAGCTGCCATCAATGCTGTCGATCTCGATAACAACCAGCACGCTCTGGTTGATGTTGTGGATAGCACGGCTGACTTAGTCGCAGCGAACTCTATCTTCGTGCAGCACCCAGACTGTATTGCACACCTTCACACTCCTCCTCTTATGGCTTCTGTTGCTGCGGAATCCATTATCGCGGCGTTGAATCAATCAATGGATTCATGGGACCAAGCATCTGCAGCGACTTATGTTGAACAACGAGTCGTGGATTGGATGTGTGAGAAATACCAACTTGGCGATCAAGCTGATGGTGTTTTCACCAGTGGCGGCACGCAAAGTAACTTAATGGGTTTATTGCTTGCGAGAGACTGGGTTGCCGATAAGCACGATGGCCACTCGATTCAAAAGTTAGGTTTGCCAGAGTACGCGAGCAAACTGCGTATCTTATGTTCAAAAAAATCTCACTTCACGGTTCAAAAATCTGCCTCTTTAATGGGATTAGGCGAAGCGGCAGTGTGCTGTCTTGATACCAATGCAAACGGCACGATCAAGCCGGACTTGCTAGACGCAGAAGTGAAAGCACTTAAAGCACAAGATCTGATTCCTTTTGCTGTTGTCGGTACTGCGGGTACAACCGATCATGGTGCTATTGATGACCTGGAAGCTATAGCTGATATCGCCAACCAACAAGATCTTTGGTTCCATGTCGACAGTGCTTACGGTGGCGCGCTTATCTTAAGTAGTCATAAAGCTCGTCTGAAAGGCATCGAAAAAGCGGACTCAGTGAGCGTTGATTTCCACAAGTTGTTCTTCCAAACAATCAGCTGTGGTGCTGTGCTTCTCAAAGACAGAGTAAACTTTAAGTACCTACTGCATCACGCAGACTACTTAAACCGTGAACACGATGAACTGCCGAATCTAGTCGATAAGTCTATCGCTACCACCAAGCGTTTCGATGCACTGAAAGTCTTCATGACGATGCAAAGCGTTGGGCCAAAGCAACTGGGTGATATGTACGATCATCTCCTAGAGCAGACGCTTGAGGTTGCCGACCTGATTCAGAAGCATGATGATTTTGAACTTCTTGCTGAGCCGTCACTTTCGACTGTGCTGTTCCGTTCGGTGCCTAGCAATGGGCAATCAGCAAACAGCGCTATGGATTTGGACAAACTGAATCAAACGTTAAGACTGGAAGCGCTGACTCGTGGTGTTGCCGTGCTTGGCGAAACGGTCGTTGATGGTAAAAGTGCGCTGAAATTCACTATCTTGAATCCGTGCTTAACGACATCAGATTTCAAATCTCTAATTAACAAAATTCAAACTTTAGCTATTGAGCTAGCAGAACAACAAGGGTAATTAAAACTATGGCTATTCTACAAATTGGTGCAGGCGGCGTCGGTTGGGTTGTTGCACATAAAGCAGCACAAAATAACGAAGTACTGGGTGATATCACGATCGCTTCTCGCACAATCGCGAAGTGTGAAAAAATCATCGAATCTATCAAGGGCAAAAACAACCTTAAAGATTCAACTAAGAAACTAGAAGCACGTTCAGTAGACGCTGACGATGTTGATGCGCTTGTTGCTTTGATTAAAGAAGTTAAGCCGGATCTAGTGATCAACGCTGGTCCTCCTTGGGTAAACATGGCGATCATGGAAGCGTGTTATCAATCTAAAGTCTCTTACCTAGATACATCGGTAGCAGTTGACCTATGTTCTGAAGGCCAACAAGTACCACAAGCCTACGATTGGCAATGGGGTTACCGTGAGAAGTTCGCTGAAGCGGGCATCACAGGTATTCTTGGTGCGGGTTTCGATCCTGGTGTGGTATCAATCTTTGCGGCGTACGCTGTTAAGCACTTGTTCGATGAGATTGACTCAATTGACGTGATGGACGTAAACGCTGGCGATCACGGCAAGAAGTTTGCGACAAACTTTGACCCAGAAACCAACATGCTTGAGATCCAAGGCGATTCTTTCTACTGGGAAAATGAAGAGTGGAAGCAAGTACCTTGTCACTCTCGTATGCTTGAGTTTGAATTCCCGAACTGTGGTTCTCACAAAGTGTACTCAATGGCACACGATGAAGTTCGTTCAATGAAAGAGTTCATCCCAGCTAAGCGTATCGAATTTTGGATGGGCTTCGGCGATGCATACCTGAACTACTTCAACTGCATGCGTGATATCGGCCTTCTAAGCCCTGATCCGCTAACACTGCACGATGGCACTGTGGTTCAGCCTCTACATGTTCTTAAAGCACTGCTACCAGATCCAACATCTCTAGCTCCGGGTTACACAGGTTTAACGTGTATCGGCACTTGGGTTCAAGGTAAGAAAGACGGTAAAGAGCGCAGCGTGTTCATCTACAATAACGCAGACCACGAAGTGGCTTACGAAGACGTAGAGCACCAAGCGATCTCTTACACAACAGGTGTTCCAGCAATTACCGCTGCACTTCAGTTCTTCCGTGGCGAGTGGGCTGATAAAGGCGTATTCAACATGGAACAGCTAAACCCAGACCCGTTCCTAGCAACCATGCCGGAAATCGGTCTAGATTGGCACGTTCAAGAGTTAGAGCCTAAAGCTGGCTTACCTCTGATCCATACTTTTAAGTAATTCTTGCTCTTTGCCCTTGTCGCGTTGTCCATCGTGCTCATTTACGTTCGTAAACTCCGCGCGATGTCCTAGCGACAAGGGCAAAGCTCTGCGAATTCCATTCAAAGTCATATGATTGACGAGAACGTATAATTACAAGCCGATGCTGTTGCGTTGGCTTTGTTCGATTATCATGTGCCTTCGTGAACTCGAGGGCCGCAAGGTATTAACATGCAAAACAACGAACTAAAAACGCCTTATTTCATGATCAACGAAGACAAGTTGATTGCGAATTTAGAGATAGCCAAGCAGCTGAAAGAGATTTCAGGTGTGAAGTTGGTATTGGCACTCAAGTGTTTCTCGACATGGGGTGTGTTTGACATCATCAAACCTTACCTCGATGGCACGACAAGCTCTGGTCCATACGAAGTGAAACTTGGCCATGAAACTTTCGGTGGTGAAACGCATGCTTACAGTGTGGGTTACAGCGAAGATGACGTGAGAGAAGTTGCCGATATCTGCGACAAGATGATCTTCAACTCGCAAAGCCAATTCGCAGCGTACCGTCATATTGTTGAAGGCAAAGCGTCGCTGGGTTTACGTCTGAATCCGGGTGTAAGCTACGCAGGGCAAGACTTGGCAAACCCTGCGCGTCAATTCTCGCGTTTGGGTGTGCAAGCTGACCACATCAAACCAGAAATCTTCGATGAGATTAATGGTGTAATGTTTCACATGAACTGTGAGAACAAAGACGTTGATGCGTTTATCGGCCTACTTGATTCAATCTCAGAACAGTTTGGTGAGCATTTAGATAAATTGGACTGGGTGAGTATGGGCGGTGGTGTGTTCTTCACATGGCCGGGCTATGACATTGAAAAGCTTGGTCTTGCGCTAAAAGCCTTCTCTGAAAAGCACGGCGTGCAGATGTACCTTGAGCCGGGTGAAGCCATCATCACTAAAACAACTGACTTGGTTGTGACAGTGGTTGATATCGTAGAGAACGTGAAGAAAACCGCTATTGTGGATTCAGCTACCGAGGCACACCGCCTTGATACGCTTATCTATAATGAACCAGCATCGGTATTAGAAGCGTCTGAAAATGGTAGTCATGACTATGTGATTGGTTCATGTTCATGCTTGGCTGGCGACCAGTTCTGCGAAGCGAGTTTTGATGAGCCGCTGAAAATTGGTCAAAAGCTGCATCTGTTGGACAGTGCTGGTTACACTATGGTGAAACTGAACTGGTTCAACGGCCTTAAAATGCCTTCAATCTACTGCGAGCGCAGCAATGGCGACGTTCAAAAGCTGAATGAGTTTGGCTATGAAGACTTTAAACGTTCTCTGTCACAGTGGTCAGTTAAGTAACTGAGTTATAGCTTTAGAACAATAAAAAGAGCAGCCGATAAGCTGCTCTTTTTGTTTTTAGATAACTGTTACCAGAGAAAAGAGTAAGGATAGAAGTGAAGTGCTATCCGTTAGCTCTCTATCATCACACGAGTATCTTCGCTCAGTGTTTCTAGTTCATTTACTACGTCATCAATCAAAACTTCAATTGGCAGCTTAACGGCAATCTTGGAAGTAAATAGGCTTGAGCTAACGCCACCGCCGCCAGCGATGAAGACTCGGTGGCAATCCATATCAAGAATGCTGATCCCTTGTCTGTCCAATACATGTGTCACTTCGTTGACGATACCGGCTCTGTCGTTAGAGTCGAGTCTTAGGTGATGGATTGTGTCTTGAGCATTGTGCGTATGATCTGAATCGACAAACTGTACGATGAGATCTGGATTGGCGCTGAAAGCTTCTTTGACAATCGATTCGTTGATGGCTGGAAGTTGAACCTTAAGTACGCCTGCGACTTGGTCTTCAATAAAATTCACTTTACTGATGAGCCATTTGCCGTCGTTTTCGTGAGTAACCGCAGCAAGTTGTTTGATTGTTGCTGGTGATGCTTTTCCGATAAAGTTTACGATAAATGTACTGTTCATATCAGCCCCCAAAGTTTCAATGATTCGTTGCTAATTAAATGTTTGATATCACGCGATAAAGTTCTTTAATTTCAGTGTAGAAGTTTACATCGAACAATGTTTGACCTATGTCAATTTTTGAAACTAAGCTGTGATGTAAAAAAAGAGAATGAAGAGTAGGGCACAAAAAAAGCGGCTAGAGAGCCGCTTTTTAGAAGAGTTGTCGCTTTTATTAGGAATGCAGTAACTTGAAATTCATAGACTGAAAGACGATTTAGAACGTTACTTTAAAGTTCATACCAACAAATTGAGAATCGTATCGTGCGCCAGCATCGTAGGCGAATCGAGCGGCGTCTTGGTTATCCCACCAAGGGTTAGTATTCAGATTAACTTCTGCGTCACCACCCCATGCATCACTTACCCAGTAGTGGATATGGCCAACAGGGTTAAGGAAGAACAACGAAACATCACCCATGGTTTGAGAGCCCATCACTTCGCCACCTGAAGCAACGATGTCTTGTTCTGCTTCTAGCATCATTTCACCGACAACCGCACCAAAGAATGGTGTGATGAAGAGATCTTGCCATGAAGGTACTTCAGCAAACGCTTCTACGCCATATTCCCAGAAGAAGGTCGACATTGTCCAAGAGTATAAGAAAGACTCAAACTCGTCGTAACCTGCATGTCGAGCTGCCGTATAGTAAACACCACCGAAATACGGGTGCATCACGTAGTTTAGGAAGTGTTCGTCACGGTCCCATACTGGGCCTTCGGAAACGTTATCTTTCCATTTTTTACCTAGTGCGCTGATATCACGTTGGTCATCATCCCACTTAGTGATACTTTCAGGTAAAAGAGTCATTAGACCAACGGTTGCGACACTTAGGCCAAGAATTGTGTAGGTTTGACCCATTAAGTAATCCCAATCTTTGCCATCGCTGACAGTAAGGTAGATTGGTTGCTTATCGATCGTTAGATCGTACTGATCACTTGATTCGCTTAGTGCATAGTTCTTGCTAGGCTTGTAGGTGTACAAGCTTTCATTAACACAGTAATCTTGAGCACATTCATCCGAGTAAGAAAGGTTGATTGGCTGGTCGAAGTCGTATTGGCTTGCAACCGAGTTAACTGACATTAGCATTGAAAATGCAGCAGTAACCTTCGTTAGTAACGGTGATTTGGCCACAAGGGTCTCCATGAGAAGTTAAGAATTGATCAGAGTCACAATTATCTATTAAATGCCTGATTTAGGGAACTAATAATTTATTGCTTTTCCTAAGAAAACCTTAGATTTAACATTATTAATATTTGTGAAAAGATGAAATGTCTCAAACTCAACCATAGACCAGTTTGTAAATAATGCAGTGTCTTTTTATGACTACAAAGGATAGAAATATGACGAAAATCGCAATGTTAAGCACTGGTGAAGAAGTTCTTCATGGGGACATTGTAGACACAAACGCAGCTTGGATGTCTGCTGAGTTTTATCAGCACGGTTTTGCCCTAGCGAAACGTTCGACTGTGGGTGACCAAATGAATGCTCTAGTTGAAGAACTGTTGATGCTGAGTTTTAACTATGATGTGGTTATCGTTAATGGTGGTTTAGGACCGACAACTGATGATATGAGTGCGGCTGCGGCTGCGACGGCTTCAGAGCAGAAACTCGTCATGTTCCCTGAATGGCTAACTCGTATGGAAGAGATGTTTTCTGGACGTGGTATGCCGATGCCGGACAGCAACCTTAAACAAGCTTTGTTGCCAGCGAGTTCAGAGATTGTCGATAACCCTGTGGGCACGGCTTGCGGCTTCAAACTGAAAATCAACGATGCGACTTTCTATTTCACTCCGGGTGTCCCGAGTGAATTCAAACGCATGGTCACGTTTGAGATCATTCCCGATTTGTCGCGTACTTACCCTCAAGTGGTTGCCTCTGAATGCAGTCGACTGTTTACGTTTGGTTTGTCTGAATCCGGTATCTCCGATGTTTTGGACCAATTAAAGCTGCCTGAAGGTTATGAGTTGGGTTACCGTTCTTATCTGCCGTTCATTGAGGTCAAACTGTTTGGTCCTAAGGCAGACTTAGAAACTCGCGTTAAGTTGCTGCAAATGGTTTACAAGCTGCTAGAAAGTAATGTCGTTAGTGTTGATGAGCCTATGATTGATCATATTGGACACATCATGGCTGAGAAAAAGAAGACGTTATCTGTGTCTGAAGTGTCGACCAAAGGCGCATTGTCAGCGTGGCTGCAATTGAATGAGCAGGTTGAAGATTGCTTCGGGCATTCGTGGGTGATGGCTGAGCCAAAAGAGAGTGAACTTGAGAAGAGCGATCCATTAGCTGCAACCTTTGCTCTGGCTGGCGCAACAAGAGAGAAGTGCGGTACTGAGCTAGCTTTGGTGACTGGCAAGTTAGAAGGCAACACATTCAGCGTTGCATTGTCGACCGAAGCGGGAGAATGGGGCCAGGTGCTTGAATTTTATCGTCAGTACTCACGCGAAGACCAACGTAACGTGATCAAGACCGTTGCCGCCGATATGCTGAGAAGACACCTAGACAACAAACCGATGTTTGGTACTTACTCTTCGGTTAAGCGATTGAAAGACATGTTTATTCCAGCGGCTATTATTAAATAAGTATTTAGGCGAGCTAACCAAGACTGTACTAAAAACGCGAGAAAAAACGGAATAAAAAGGCCCAACATCTAAATAGGTGTTGGGCCTTTTGTTTATCTAGCCTTCTAGATAACCAAACAAGCAGCGTTGTTTACACGTAACTCATGTCTGTAAGAACTTGATTACAAACCGCTTGTCATATGTAGACTATAGAACAAACCACGGCCGATTAACTCTGAAGCCAAGAACAGTACCAATGCTAAGCCTAGGTTTACTGGGTTCACTTTTGCTTTGTTCAGCATCGGTAGAATCCAAACTAGCAAGCTTGCCATCAGCAGTGCCACTTGAAGAATCACATAGCTGCCTAAACCGTCAACCAACTCAGACGCTTTAGCTACTGAAGTTTGGATGTCACCGATTAGGTTCAGTTTTCCTACTGTCACAATCAAGCTAATAGCAACGGCAATAACAGCCAGCATCGTGATGTTGCGGTCAACGGTAAAGCGGCTGTCGTTGGCGAATACAATCACGAACTGAGACAGCAGCAAGCCGCCCACAACCATCGTCATGATGAAGCTCAGTGGTGTGTAGATGTTGTCCCACGTCGGTACAGTGTTGATCATGTATACGTTGATCATTGCGTACATGAAGATAACACCCAACACCATCGCGCCAACCATCAGTGCTTTCTGGATAGCAACGCCACCTTTCTTAAGCACAGACAATAGCCATTGCAGGCCACCGACAGCGAAGAATGCCGCACCGAAGAACACTTCGTTAGACAACCAAGCAGAGCCTAGTTGGTTAAAGGCATTAAACGCGCGCAGTGGAGAACCAAGGTGCGTTGTCGAGAACATGAAGCCAAGACCCATTAGTGCCCACAGAATGAACATTGGAACCTTGTAGCTGTTCAGCTTCTCTTCGTCATGACCAAGTACCAGTGCACGTGCGCCAATCAGTAAGTAACCACCAACCGCAGTTTGCGCCAGCACAGTAAAGAAGATTAAAGACCACTCATGAAAAATCATCTTACACCTCCTTCGGGTTTGCTAGGTGACCACTGGTATCGCCAGTCGGCTTCGCGTTTTTGTTCAGCTTAATCACGATGTTCGGTAGCGTTTCTGTTGAAGATGGCAGTGGAGCCACATCCGCACCAGAGCCGTACTTCTCGCGAAGTGTATTGATTTCGCCAAACTCCAACGCGCGAAGTGGGCAAGACTCAACACAGATAGGCTGTTTGCCTTCAGAAACACGTTGGTAACAACCATCGCATTTAGTCATGTGACCTTTCTTAGCATTGTATTGTGGTGCGCCGTAAGGACAGGCATTGCTACAGTGCTGACAACCAATACATACGCTCTCATCAACCACAACCAAACCGTCTTCATCACGTTTGTGCATCGCGCCCGAAGGACACACTTTCACACACGCTGGGTTAGTACAGTGGTTACAAGCGATAGAAAGGTAGTAAGAAAAGACATCTTTCTGAACCCAGGTATCACCATCTTGAGTGAAGCCACCACCTGCGTATTCGTATACGCGACGGTAGTTCGTTTTGATGTCTAGATCGTTATAATCTTTACAAGCAAGCTGACAGGTTTTACAACCCGTGCATTTACTTGAATCAATGTAAAAGCCGTATTGTTTCATTCCAACCTACCTTATGCTTTGTTTAGCGTTTTGATTTGAACTAGGTTTGTATGCTGAGGGTTACCCTTAGCAAGTGGGCTCGGGCGCTGAGTCGTCAGCACGTTAATAGAGCCTGCATGGTCGATCTTCTGACCATCTGGTGCGTACCATGCACCTTCGCCTAGTGCGACAACTCGAGGAAGAATCCTAGGTGTCACTTTCGCTGGAATGTGTACTTCGCCACGGTCGTTGAAAATACTGACCATGTCGCCATTTTTAATACCGCGCTCTTGAGCATCAATCGGGTTGATCCACAACTCTTGCGGTGCTGCTGCTTTGATTTCAGCAACGTTGCCGTAAGTCGAGTGAGTACGAGCCTTGTAGTGGAAACCGGTTAGCTGAAGTGGGTATTTTTCTGCTAGTGGATCGTTATGGCCTTCAAAAGAATCCGCGTAAATCGGAAGTGGGTGAATCACTTCGTCTTCTTTCAGCTTCCAAGTCTTCGCGATATCAGCCAGTTGCTCCGAGTAGATCTCGATCTTGCCACTTGGTGTGGTCAGTGGGTTCGCTTCTGGATCTTTACGGAAGTCTTCGTAAGCAATGTAGTGGTGGTCGTAGCTACGTTTGTAG
>NZ_CAWPOA010000031.1:836713-848201 GCF_963889365.1 Vibrio sp. OPT20
ATGCCTAGATCTTTCATCTCTTCGAAGGTTGGCAGTGTTGGATCGTTCTTACGAGTTTCAGCGTAAAGATGCTCAATCCATTGTTCTTGAGTTCGGCCTTCTGTGAACTCTTTTTCGACGCCCATACGCTTAGCCAACTGAGAGCACATTTCATAGATAGATTTCGCTTCGAACTGAGGTTCGATCGCTTTCTGCGCGTAGATGAAGTAAGGCATATTCGCTGCTTTACCATCCATACACCAGTCGTCTTGCTCAGACGTTGTTAAATCTGGCAGGATGATATCGGCGTATTTTGCTGAAGAAGTCATATGGTTATCAACCACAACAATCATTTCACACGCACTTTCATCTTGAAGAATCGCGTGAGTCTTGTTGATGTCTGAGTGTTGGTTGATGATGCAGTTACCTGCGTAGTTCCAGATCATCTTGATTGGGTTCTTAAGGCGCTCTGCACCGCGAACACCGTCAGTGATGTCGGTCATTTCATGGTGACGGTAAATCGCGTCTGTCCACATGAACATTGAAATAGACGTTTCAACTGGGTTTGGCACAGTAGGGAAGCGAACAAACGGAATGTTGATGTCACTTTCACGAGCGCCTGTTGAACCGCCAGACACACCCACAGAACCGGTTAGTAATGACAGCATTGCGATTGCACGACACGCTAGCTCACCGTTCGCAGTACGTTGCAGGCCCCAGCCTTGGTGGATTGCGCACGGTTTTGCTGTGCCCATTTCACGGCCAAGCTTGACGATAGTATCAACGGGAATACCGGTGATCTTAGAAGCCCATTCTGGTGTCTTCTCTACGCCATCTTCACCTAAACCTAGGATGTAAGATTTGTAGTCGCTGTTTTTAGGCGCCGATGCCGGCAGTGTCTTCTCGTCGTAACCTACGCAGTATTTGTCTAGGAACGGTTGGTCGACAAGGTCTTCAGTGATCATCACGTGCGCAAGACCAGCAACCAAGGCCGCATCTGTAGAAGGACGGATTGGGATCCATTGATCTTCACGGCCACCGGCAGTATCGGTGTAGCGAGGGTCGATAATGATTGTTCTTGCGTTCGACTTGTTTTTGCTTTCTACATAGTGGTGGATCAGACCGCCACCAGACATGCGTGTCTCGGCAGGGTTGTTACCAAATTGGATATTAAGCTTGGTGTTCTCTAGGTCAGAGAAAGAGTTGTTGTTTGCCCAACCACCGTAGGTGTAGCTCAAGCCTTTCGCGATTTGCGCCGTTGAGTAATCACCGTAATGGTTTAGGTAACCACCACTTAAGTTCATTAGACGAGCAATCAGCGTTTGTGCTGGTGGCCAAGACTTAGTTACCGTACCGCCCAGCGTACCTGTGCCGTAATTTAGGTAGATGGTGTCGTTACCGTAGTCTTTGATAAGACGTTGCATGGTGCCAGCTACTTCGTCGTAAGCCTCTTCCCAACTAATACGTTTAAACTTGCCTTCACCACGTTTACCAACACGTTTCATTGGGTATTTCAGGCGATCTGGGTTGTAAACACGGCGGCGCATAGAGCGACCACGTAGACAAGCACGAACTTGGTGATGACCGTATTCGTCAGTACCTGTGTTGTCTGTTTCTACGTATTTGATTTCACCGTTTTGTACATGCATACGTAATGGGCAGCGAGAGCCACAGTTTACTGTACATGCACTCCATACGATTTTCTCATCCACATTCTCAGCAACCGCAGCCGCTACGGGTTTGGATTTGAAAGGTAACGCAATACCGCCTGCGAGTGCAGCTGCGCTGCCTACTGCAGAAGAAGCCTTCATGAAGCCTCTTCGAGTAAGATTCATTACCCCAGATTCTTTCTTATTCGTCATTCTAAGATGCCTATTGTTATTGATGACTAGCACTTTATAGGTAGTTTTGTTTTTGTCTTTTAATTTTTAAATATTGATTGATTGGCATCAAATAAGAGCGAAATTTAAATGTTATGAATCGAATGTATAAAATGGATCAAAGAATGAAATGTATTTATTAATATAATTATCTTTAAACCTATAACGGTATAAATAATAATGATTATCGATACGCATAAATTATTGGGTTCGCTATTTTATCAAGCGACAAGTAAAGAACAGTTGATCACCATTGTCGAAGCTTTGGTGGAGAGTAAAGTGCTCTCTGAAGAATGCTTGCAGGCATTGAGAAGTGAAGACGAAGATGCACTCTCAGCGGAGTTCAGCCGTCTGTTTGAAGGCGTTGGCGACATGCCAGCTCCGCCTTGGGGATCTGTTTACCTAGATAAAGACCGCGTTGTGTTCGGTGCTTCTACTGTAGAGTATCGACAGTTTTTAGAATTGAATCAGATTGAATTAGACACGGGCTTAAGAGAACCGGAAGATCAATTTGGTTTAATGTTATTCGCCCATGCGTATTTGTTAGAGAATAATAATATTGATTCAGCGCGTGAATTGTTGGGGTTCCATTTATTAACTTGGTCTTCTGTTTATTTGGAAAAATTAAATACAGCATCAGAACTATCTTTTTATAAGAAGCTATCAACTGATGTAATAGATTGGCTTAAATACCTAACATCTGAATATAAAATAAACGTTGTTCCTAAAAAGTTATATATCGATTAATGTCTGAACAAATAAATTCAAATAGACGCGGTTTCTTAACTCGACTTTCTAAACCGGTTAAAGCCGCCGCGAATTATGAAGAGAAGTCACAACGCTCGCATGCAAGGCCGCCAAGAGCGGTCGATGAGGTGCTGTTTGAGCGTCTTTGCGACGGTTGTGGATTGTGTGAGCAAGCGTGTCCGAATAGCGTTATTGAGATGCTAGAGGGCAGTGCGCTGCTGAATTTGGATTACAACAGTTGTTCTATGTGTAACAAATGCACTGAAGTGTGTCCGACTGGCGCGCTTCATCCAACGGTCACGCCTTATATAGACCTCAAGCCTAGCTTTGCGGATAGCTGTAACAACTACATGCAAATGGATTGTAATGCGTGCCAAACCGCTTGTTCAGCAAGTGCGATTCAAATCGAAGCAGGGGAGTTGCCTACGGTGGACAAAGATAAGTGTAACGGCTGTGGAGAGTGCCGAAGCGCTTGTTACATTGGCTCAGTGACTTTGAACCTTATTCAGTAGTAAACGTCTGGTTTGGCTTTGTGGCAGCAAGTTAGCAGAAAGGCTTTGGTTGAGTGAGAGGCGAGTCGTCTCAGATACCTAAAGACATAAATAAAAAAGGGTCCGCATTCCTAGAGGAAGCGGACCCTTTTTAGTTCTTATTGAAGTTATTCGAGCAAAGCGACCTAAAGCCAGTTGCTTATGCGCGTTTTTGCTTGCTTCTATGAATAACGTTATTCAGCGATAACTCAGTTTTTGCTTTGCAGATGCATGGCAAAATTTCATTGGCTTGTGTGTAAGCCATAGCAAAACCAACGTACTCGACTTCACCAGAATCCAACGTACAGCGGCAAGCGCCACAGTGGCCATCTCGGCAGTTGTATTCTGGCTCTAACCCTGCTTGTTCCATTGTTTCCAATAGAGTATTTGAAGGGTTAGATTCAATAGAAGTCAGCTTGTTGATTTTGATTGTTGGCATTACAGCTCAAACCCTTCAAAGTCGTCAGCTTTTACTTCGTTGTCGATTTGGCCAACTAGGTAAGAACTGATTTCAGCTTCTTGTGGAGCAACTTGAACGTTATCTGAAGACAACCAAGCGTTGATCCATGGAATTGGGTTCGACGTTGCTTCTGGGTAAGCGGTACCTAGACCAACAGCCTGCATACGGATGTTAGTGATGTACTCAACGTATTGGCAAAGAATATCTTTGTTTAGACCAATCATAGAACCATCTTTGAATAGGTATTCTGCCCACTCTTTTTCTTGCTCAGCCGCTTCTTTGAATAGGTCGAAACACTCTTGCTTACACTCTTCAGCGATCTGCATGAATTCGAAGTCATCTTGGCCATTACGTAGCAAGTTGATCATGTGCTGTGTACCAGTAAGGTGAAGTGCTTCATCACGAGCGATTAGCTTGATGATCTTCGCGTTACCTTCCATTAGCTCACGCTCTGCGAATGCAAATGAACATGCAAAGCTTACGTAGAAACGAATCGCTTCCAGTGCATTTACAGACATTAGGCATACGTAAAGCTTCTTCTTCAGGTCATGAAGTGAAATCTTAACGTCTTCGCCGTTGATGTTGTGGTTGCCTTCACCGTAGCGGTGGTAGTCAGCCGTCAGCTTGATCAAATCATCGTAGTAAAACGCGATGTCTTTCGCACGTTTCAGGATCTCTTCGTTTTCAACGATGTCGTCAAATACTACGCCTGGATCATTCACGATGTTACGGATGATGTGCGTGTATGAACGAGAGTGAATCGTTTCAGAGAATGACCAAGTCTCAATCCAAGTTTCAACTTCTGGCAGTGATACCAAAGGAAGTAGGGCAACGTTAGGGCTGCGGCCTTGGATTGAATCTAGAAGCGTTTGGTACTTCAGGTTAGAGATGAAGATGTGCTTTTCATGCTCTGGAAGCTTGTTGTAGTCGATACGGTCGCTAGACACGTCTACTTCTTCTGGACGCCAGAAGAAAGAAAGCTGCTTTTCGATCAACTTTTCGAAGATTTCGAATTTCTGTTGGTCGTAACGTGCAACGTTTACCGACTGACCCAAGAACATTGGTTCTTTTAGTTGGTCATTTTTTTGTTGAGAAAAAGTACTGTAAGCCATAAATGCCTCAAATCCTTTAAAGACCCGCAATAAAACGGACCCTGTTAATGCTTTAAACCCAGAGAAGATAACTTCTCTGGGGTCTTAATGTTTATTGCGGTTTAGATCTTACAACCGCCGCCTTCACAATCTTCTTCCGGCACTTGAACTGCGTCGCCTTGGTCGTCTTTAGCACCATCACGAGTGTTATGGTAGTAAAGCGTCTTAACACCGTACTTGTACGCTGTTAGCAAGTCTTTAAGCAGCTGCTTCATCGGAACCTTACCGCTGTCGTAAACACTTGGATCATAGTTAGTGTTTGCAGAGATAGCTTGGTCAACGAATTTTTGCATGATACCCACTAAGTGCAGGTAACCGTCGTTAGTACCAATGTTCCAAAGTAGCTCGTAGTTGTCTTTAAGATTTAGGAAATCTGGAACAACTTGCTTCAGGATGCCGTCTTTCGACGCTTTCACTGATACATAACCACGTGGTGGCTCTATACCATTAGTCGCGTTCGAGATTTGAGACGAAGTCTCAGAAGGCATAAGCGCTGTTAGCGTAGAGTTACGTAGACCGTGCTCCATGATCTCTTCACGTAGCGTGTCCCAATCGTAGTGCAGCGGCTCTTCACATACTAAGTCGATATCTTTTTTGTAAGTATCGATTGGCAGTAGGCCTTTCGCGTAGTTGGTCTCGTGGAAAGATGGGCAACGGCCTTGCTCTTTCGCTAGCTCAACAGACGCTTTTAGCAAGTGGTATTGAATTGCTTCAAAAGTACGGTGAGTCAGGCCATTTGCACTGCCATCAGAGTACTTAACACCATTCTTCGCTAGGTAGTATGCGTAGTTGATTACACCCACACCTAGAGTGCGACGGTTCATTGTCGACTTACGTGCTGCTGGAAGCGGGTAGTCTTGGTAATCAAGTAGTGCATCTAGAGCACGAACAACCAGTTCAGAAAGTTCAGCCAGATCGTCTAGCTCGTTGATTGCGCCTAGGTTAAACGCTGAAAGCGTACATAGTGCAATCTCACCTTCGTCATCTTCTACGTTAGAAAGCGGCTTAGTTGGTAGCGCGATTTCTAAACATAGGTTCGATTGACGAACAGGTGCTACTTCAGAATCAAACGGGCTGTGTGTATTACAGTGGTCAACGTTCTGAATGTAGATACGACCAGTAGAAGCACGCTCTTGCATTAGCAGAGAGAAAAGCTCAACGGCTTTAACCGTTTCACGCTTCACTGAAGGATCGTTTTCGTACTTCACGTAAAGTGCTTCAAAACGCTCTTGGTTTTCGAAGAACGCGTCGTAAAGGCCAGGTACGTCAGAAGGTGAGAACAGGCTGATGTTGCCACCTTGAACAAGACGAGAGTACATAAGCTTGTTCAGCTGTACGCCGTAGTCCATGTGACGAACACGGTTCTCTTCAACGCCGCGGTTGTTTTTCAGTACTAATAGAGACTGAACTTCACCGTGCCATAGTGGGTAGAACACCGTTGCTGCACCGCCACGAACACCACCTTGAGAACAACATTTAACAGCTGTTTGGAAGTATTTGTAGAAAGGGATACAGCCAGTGTGGAACGCTTCACCATTACGGATTTCAGAACCAAGCGCACGGATACGACCTGCGTTGATACCAATACCAGCACGTTGAGATACGTAACGAACAATAGAGCTTGCTGTTGCGTTGATAGAATCAAGGCTGTCACCACACTCAATCAGTACACATGAACTGAATTGACGAGTAGGCGTACGTACACCAGACATAATTGGTGTAGGTAGAGAAATCTTAAACGTAGACGAGGCGTCGTAAAAACGTTTGATGTAGTCAAGACGAGTTGATTTCGGGTATTTACCGAATAAACACGCAGCAACTAGGATGTAAAGGAACTGAGCACTCTCGTAGATTTCTTTTGTTACACGGTTCTGCACGAAGTATTTACCTTCAAGCTGCTTAACCGCCGCGTAAGAAAAGTTCAAGTCACGCTTGTGGTCGATGTACGCGTCAAGCTCTTCGAATTCAGCTTTCGTGTAGTCTTCCATTAGGTGGCTATCGTATTTACCCATATCAACCAGTTTTGCAACGTGGTCATAAAGTGCAGGCGGCTCGTATTCACCGTACGCTTTTTTACGTAGGTGGAACACTGACAGACGTGCTGCTAGATATTGGTAATCAGGAGTTTCTTCAGAGATTAAATCCGCTGCTGACTTGATGATTGTCTCATGAATGTCAGTCGTGGTAATGCCATCGTAAAACTGAATGTGAGCTTTCAATTCTACTTGTGATACAGAAACATTGTGCAAGCCTTCAGCTGCCCATGTGATCACTCGATGGATTTTCTCTAAATCGATCGTTTCTTTGCGCCCGTTACGCTTGGTAACAGTAAGTTGTTGGTTCATTCTGCTTAATTTCCCTAACAAAACTGAACAAGGCCGTGTTTTTGTGTATTTCTGTGTAATTTTTGTAAATTACGTTTCGGCTTTGTGATCTTGGTCTACCCATATATTGTAGTTCAAACACAACATATAGGGGTCATTTGTTTGTTGGGTTACAAGATAGTGCTACAACTGATATTTTTCAAGGTAAAGAAATTGGGTTGCTTGTGGATAAGTGGTGGATTGAAAAAAAACTGTAAGTGACCACTAACTGATGACGTTAGACGTGACTTGATTGTACAAAAGTCGCCTTTTAAGGATGCTTTATTTTTGCACGCCTATAAAAAAAAATCCCTTGATCTTTGGGTAAAATAGGCAATGGATTTTGGACGATTAAATTTAAATCGAGGTGGTCAAAATGGAAGCTAGCGCACGAAATTTAGACTGAAAAAAGTCGCAAACTTATGGTAATTGCAACTCTTTTCATTCGTCTTTTTTACAAAATATTTTACGGTAGGGCTACCGATATTTTTTAGCCCAAGTTTTGAGTGTGAACGATGTAGTTCACATCGACTTTTTGGCCTAAACGGTAGGTGTTCGTTAACGGGTTATAGTGCAGTCCTGTAATCCCTAGTTCTTGAAGCGGAGTGTTATCAACCATTTTGATAAGCTCAGCAGGGCGAATGAACTTTTCGTGGTCGTGAGTACCTTCTGGCACAATCTTAAGTAACTTCTCTGCACCAACAATAGCGAACAGGTAAGACTTAAAGTTACGGTTCAATGTTGAGAAGAACACATGGCCGCCCGGTTTCACTAATTTTGAACAAGCCGAGATAACCGACTGTGGGTCAGGAACGTGCTCTAACATTTCCATGCACGTCACCACATCGTAAGTGTGTGGGTGTTGCTCTGCATGGTCTTCAATGGTGCTTTGGATGTAATCGAGCTTGGTGCCGGTTTCTAATGCGTGCAGACGAGCGACTTCTAGCGGTTCTTTACCCATATCTAGTCCGGTGACTACCGCACCCTCGACAGCCATGCTTTCAGCCAGAATACCGCCGCCGCAGCCAACATCGAGAACTTTCTTACCAAAAAGGCCTTCGGTTTTCTCTAGCACGTAATTTAAGCGCAACGGATTGATTTGATGTAGTGGCTTAAACTCGCCTTCTAGATCCCACCAGCGCGACGCCATGTCTTCGAATTTTTTGATTTCTGCTGGGTCTACGTTCTGTGATTTAGTCATAATCGGCATTTCCAAGTTAAATAATGCATCCATGAAATTGCAGGCATTATAACTTGCCTTTTCCTGCTGACCAGAAGATCTACAATTTTGCTAGTTTATTGGGTGTAAAGTGACCATGTTTCAGCAAGATATGACGCTGAGGTGCAATTTCTCATCAATAGATTGGCTACAAGGGTCACAAGATGGTAAAAGGAGAGGGAAAGTGATGCCTCCGTAGGTAAATTTGTGTTATATTTTTCGGTCTTATACGTATTCAAAAATACGATCTGACTATAGAGGGAAAATGGCTCTATGAGCGATCTAGCGAAAGAGATCACGCCCGTAAATATTGAAGATGAGCTTAGAGGTTCATACCTAGACTACGCGATGTCCGTCATCGTTGGTCGTGCCCTTCCAGATGTGCGTGATGGCCTAAAACCAGTACACCGCCGCGTTTTGTTCGCGATGAATGTATTAGGTAATGATTGGAACAAAGCATATAAAAAGTCTGCTCGTGTAGTAGGCGATGTAATCGGTAAATATCACCCACACGGTGATAGTGCGGTATACGAGTCAATTGTTCGTATGGCTCAGCCGTTTTCACTACGCTATATGTTAGTCGATGGCCAAGGTAACTTTGGTTCGGTTGACGGCGATTCAGCTGCGGCAATGCGTTATACCGAAGTTCGTATGTCAAAAATAGCTGGTGAGCTATTAACGGATCTTGATAAAGATACGGTTGACTTCGTTCCTAACTATGATGGAACCGAGCAAATACCAGCAGTTTTACCAACAAAAATACCAAACCTATTGGTTAACGGTGCTTCTGGTATCGCAGTAGGTATGGCTACCAACATCCCGCCACATAACCTTGGCGAAGTTGTTGATGGCTGTTTAGCATTTATCAATAATGAAGACATCACTATTGATGAGCTAATGGACTACATCCCGGGTCCAGACTTCCCGACAGCAGCATTAATCAGTGGCCGTAAGGGCATTGTTGATGCATATAAGACTGGTCGTGGCAAAGTTTACATGCGCTCACGAGCGAACATTGAAATGGAAAAGAACGGTAAAGAAACAATTATCGTTACTGAAATTCCATATCAAGTGAACAAAGCTCGTCTGATCGAGAAGATTGCAGAACTTGTAAAAGACAAGAAAGTTGAAGGCATCAGTGCACTGCGTGACGAATCTGATAAAGATGGTATGCGTATTGTTATTGAATGTAAGCGTGATGCTGTCGGTGAAGTTGTACTAAACAACCTTTACTCACAGACTCAACTGCAAACAACTTTCGGCATCAACATGGTTGCTCTGAACAATGGCCAACCACAACTTTTCAACATTAAAGATATGTTGAAGTGTTTTGTTGATCACCGTCGTGAAGTTGTGACACGTCGTACTATCTTCGAATTGAAGAAAGCGCGCGACCGTGCACATATCTTGGAAGCTCTATCTTTAGCGCTTGCAAACATTGATGAAATCATTGAACTGATCAAGAACGCACCAACACCAGCAGAAGCTAAAGTTGGTCTAGTATCTCGTGGTTGGGATCTTGGTAACGTAGCATCAATGCTTGAACGTGCTGGTACTGATGCAGCTCGTCCAGATTGGCTTGAAGACCAATACGGTATCCGTGATGGTCAATACTTCCTAACGGAAACTCAAGCGCAAGCTATTCTAGAACTTCGTCTTCACCGCCTAACTGGCCTTGAGCACGAGAAGATTCTAGACGAGTACAAAGCACTTCTAGAAGAGATCGCTGAGCTAATGCATATTCTTGCAAGCACTGAGCGTTTGATGGAAGTGATCCGTGAAGAACTTGAAGCGGTACGTGATATCTATGGCGACGAGCGTCGTACAGAAATCACAGCAGCGGTTCATGACATCGACATGGAAGAGCTAATTGCTCAAGAAGACGTTGTAGTAACGCTTTCTAACGCAGGTTACGTTAAGTACCAAATCCTAAGCGACTACGAAGCTCAGCGTCGTGGTGGTAAAGGTAAGAGTGCAACTAAGATGAAAGATGAGGATTACATTGAGCGTCTGCTTGTTGCTAATACTCACGATAACATCTTATGTTTCTCTACTCGTGGTAAAACGTACCGCCTGAAAGTTTACCAATTGCCGCAAGCGAGCCGTACAGCTCGTGGTAAGCCTATCGTTAACATTCTTCCTCTAGAAGAAGGTGAGCGTATTACGGCTATCCTGCCTGTTTCTGAATTCTCAAACGAGAAATTCATCTTCATGGCAACAGGCGACGGTACAGTTAAGAAGACATCACTGGATCAATTCGCAAACGTACGTGCTAACGGCCTAATCGCAGTTAACCTACGTGACGATGATTCACTGATTGGCGTTGATATTACTGATGGTAATAGCGACATCATGCTGTTCTCTAAATCGGGCAAGGTTGTTCGCTTTAACGAGGACAAAGTACGTCCAATGGGTCGTACTGCCTCTGGTGTTCGTGGTATGAAGCTCCCAGAAGACGATCAAGTGGTTTCACTGATTGTTCCTTCAAACGAAGGCGATATCCTAACTGTGACTCAAAACGGTTACGGTAAGCGTACTGAGTTGGCTGAATACCCAACGAAAGGCCGTGCAACGCAAGGTGTAGTATCTATCAAAGTCTCTGATCGTAATGGCCCAGTTGTTGGTGCTGTTCAGGTTGAAGAAGGCGATGAAATGATGATGATCACCGATGCAGGTACACTAGTACGTACTCGCGTAGCGGAAGTAAGCCAAGTTGGTCGTAACACTCAAGGTGTAACACTGATTCGTACTGCTGAAGACGAGAATGTTGTAGGTCTACAACGTATCGACGAAGTAGAAGAAGCTGAGATTGTTGAAGGCGAAGAAACTGAAGAAGCAAATGCTGACGCAGTAAACGCAGAAACAGTTAATGCAGAAGGAACGGTCGTTTCTGAATCAAGTGAAGAGCAAGCATCAGATGCTTCTGACTCTGAAAGTGATAGCGAGCAAGACACTGAGTAATCTCGATTACGTTAAGTAATTTAGCTTACCAATGAAAAAACCGAGCCTAAGTGCTCGGTTTTTTATTGCCTGCTATGTGTGGATCTTGCTCTGACTTTATCGTTGAACTGTGATCGTCAAAATATCGATAGCTAAACCTTGATCAATATAGCGAGGAGATGAAAACGATAGAGTAGAGGGGAATAAAAGAGGAGTGTG
>NZ_CAWPOA010000031.1:848253-871887 GCF_963889365.1 Vibrio sp. OPT20
AAATGGATATCTGGTTGTTGGTCGCTTTGATACTAATGAGCCTGTTTTTGATTGTGATCGTTATTGCCGCGAACAACAATGGCAGTCATCTAAAAGGCAATGTGATGATTTCACTTACTGCTGTGGCTTTGAGTGTGCTTGTCTGGTCTCAACTGAAACAAGAGTTACCTCAACTTCCATTGGATGATAACAATAACTACACGGCGACAGATTTCGAAGATGAACTTCAGCAAAGCCTTGAGCAAGACCCGAATCAATCCGATTTGTGGTTTAAGCTTGGTGGTGTGTATATGCAGAAAGGGGAGTTTGATGCAGCGTTCACCTGTTACGACTACGCGATTCGATTAGACCCTCAAGCACCTTCTGGCCTCTATGCAGCCAAAGCAACGGCACTTTACTATCTTAGTTCTCAAGCGATGAGCGATGACGTGAATGCGTTACTGGATCACTCCATGCAGCTTGATCCCAATGATCGTACGGCATTGATGCTGATTGCGACCGATCACTTCATTAGTATGCGCTATCAACAAGCGATTGATGCGTGGACTCAAATTCTCGATTCCAATCAAAAGGGCATTGATCGTGTTTCTATTATCCATTCGATCAACCAAGCCAAACAAATGATCCGCTAGGCTTGGTCAATAGGCTGTTCTTCCTGATTAGCCTTTGAAACTATTTGTCTTTGAAGCGATTTGCTTTTGAAACGATTAGCCTTTGAAACGACTTACTTTTGAAGCGATTAGCCTCTAAAGCCATTAATCTCTCAAGTTATTGGCTTTCTTGCATTTCGATTAAGCCACCGGCGTTGTGTATCTGAGTAAACCCTTGAGCACGCAAGAATTGATAAGCTTGTCCTGAACGATTGCCACTGCGGCAATACAACACGATGGGTTGGTCTTTATCTATCTTAGCAAAGTGAGTAGCCACTTCAGAAAGAGGGTAGTTGATGGCGTTGTCTAGATGCCCTTGTTCGAACTCTACAGGTGTTCTGACATCAACCACTAATGCGCCTTTCTCTATTAATTCCCACCCTGTCTCTGCACGCTCAGATGCGTGAACGCCTGAACTGAGTAGTGCAATACATAATGCCGAAAGCGAAAGTAAGATTTTCATTGTTTATTCCTTGAATTGGCGAGCGGATCGGGGGGGCGATATTGATGTGTCTTCCCCAAAACCTAAAAAAACCAGCCACACAATAATAGTGTGACTGGTTTTTACGTAATGGTCTAATTGAAGAAACTAGTATTCGTAGTTGGCTTCACGCTTTTCAGCTTGCTCTTCCCATTTAGGAACAACAGTGTCTAAGAAGTGTTGTTTCTCAGCGTTCATCTTATCCATGTCCATTCCAAGCGCTTTTTGAGCTGCTTCTTTTGTCGAGATATCTGGAATCTCGATTGGATCGGTGATGCCTTTCTTCGCCAGTAGACGAACAATCTTAGTTCGAGCATCGGCTGCGCGGTCAACGGCAGTACCTAGCACTTCTAGAGCGATTTCAGGTGCATGCATATGAATGCCGTGAGACGCAATAGCGTAGTCCCAACGCCATTGAGCGTGACGGATATCCAGTAGGATAGGCTCCATCTCTTGCTCTGTCGCACCCGCTTCCCATGCCGCGCCAGCTTCAAAGTGAGCGGCTACGATTTGTTTCTCAGCAGTTAGCTTCATGTTCAGAACTTGCGCTTTACGGCTTGAAACGATGTTACGCATGGTTTCTTTCGATTGAGTGTGACAGTTTGCACACGTATCTTCGAAGCGGTCGAATGGGTTACCCACTTTATGGTCGGTATAAACAGTGCCATCTTCTTTGGTCACCTTCGGCATATGACAGTCAGCACAAACGACTTTGTTCTTGCCGTGGATGCCTTCGCGCCATGTTTCGAAACCTGGGTGCTGTGCTTTCAACATGGGTGCTTTCGATACTTTATGCGTCCAATCTTTAAAGTTGATTGCATCATAGTAACGTTCCATGTCGCCAACGGTTGTACCTTGGTCCCAAGGGAATTTCACACCTTTGGTTGGCCCTGTGAAGTAGTATTCCACGTGGCACTGAGCACATACAGAAGCTTGTTGGTCTAAACGGCTTTGTTCATCAAACTTTTTACCAATCGTTTCAAATGCACGTTCAACGTAAGGACGAGTCACCTTAAGTGCTGGTTCACCATTTTTAAAGCCTTCGCTTTTGGTATCGTGACAGTCTGAACAGCCGATAGGGTTAATGATCTCGTTGCCAAGACGCGCCCACTTACCTTCGAAGTAACCATCTTCGCCACGTTCTTCAATAACACGTGCTACGTCTGGGCTCTTACAGCTCCAACATGCCATTGGCATTGGGCCTGAGCTTTCGTCTGTTGGGCCGCCAGTACGAAGCGTTTGTCGTACATCGTCAATCGCATAAAAGTGACCACGTGCCTTGTTGTAATCTTTTGCGAAGCCGTAGCCAGCCCACATGATAACCATGTTGGGATCTTCTTTTAGTGCGTCTTCAATAACTTCGCTTTCTGAAGTCTGTCTCCATGAATGATATTGATCTGGGTGGTTTTGCTCGAACTGGTCGTTACGAGGATCGCCAATTTCTTTTTGTTCAGACGCAGCAAAACTGGTCGCGCTTGCTAGTGATGCGCTAACCATTAATAGTGCTGTGACCGAATTACGTATCCAATGCTTTTTCACAGTGATATCTCCAATATACTGATTCTTATACCAAGCGTTGTGAGTTTGCTATTCAAATTAAGAACTGGAGAATTCCTGTTTATATTAATTCATAAACAAACACATTTTGTTACGTGTTGGATATAGCTTGTCTTAGATCAATTAATGGTAGTGACTTCAATCACGTTGAAGTTTATATACCCCTAAAGGGGTATTGGTGGGCAATGTTATTAAAATTTAATTGAGAATTATTATCATATATAACAATCAATTACCTAAATTGACCATGATATAAATAGGGTGATTGCGTTCACAGATTAACCCATCCAAATTTCGTATTACCCAATTAGAGGTATATTCTAACTATAGAAAGCGTTGTGGCTTATCCAAAATAAGAATTGATATCATTTAAGCGGTAATAATATCGTTTAAGGGTACTTTTGTTTAACCGGAATATTATTTAGTTGAGAGTTAAATAATGCCGGTATAAGGAAAGGATAAAATGGGCAATATTAAATTGGCCATAGTCATAATGCTTAAATCCCTTCTAGCATTCTGCCTCTATGGTTATTCCATTCATGCTGTTGCTGAGCCTGCTGTTACGCCAGTAGGAGAATCAACAAGACATGAAGTCGAATTAATCCGCGACAAAGACTACAAGTGTGTTCAATGCCATAAAGATTCAAAAGAAACGGTATTGGGTTCACATGGTGAAAGTGCACACGCTTTGCTTGGCCGCGAAGTAAATTGTACCGACTGTCATAGTTCTATTAGCCCCGATCACCGTGAAGGTGCGCCCGAAGTGGTGAAGTATCGCGAGGCTCAATCACAACCGGGAACTGAAAAGGTTTTCCTAGACCCTAGCTTAATTTTAGATGCCAATAGCCAATGTATCGATTGTCACAAGCCTGATGATCTGCGTGAAGCGAGTTGGACTCACGATGTTCACGCGCAAAACTTAACGTGTTCAAATTGCCATGATGTTCATGCGACTGAAGCAAAGGTGTTGGGCTTAGATAAGAAGCAAACCATCAAGCTGTGTGTGGATTGCCATTCAGACTTCAACCAGAAGAAAGAAGAGGAGTAATCTATGAGCTGCTCAAGAAGAAACTTTTTAGCAGGCGCTGGTGCCGTTATTTTTACCACAGGTGTAGCGGGAACTGCGGCAGTAACAAGTCGCAAGACGCTAGCCAATGTTCAAGAAGATGGCACTAAACGTTATGGAATGATTCATGACGAAACCGCTTGTATTGGTTGTACCGCCTGTACCGAAGCATGTCGTGAAGTAAACAAAGTACCGGAAGGTGTATCGCGCTTAGAAATTATTAAGAGTGAGCCCCAAGGCGAATATCCCAATGTTGATTACCGTTTTACTCGTAACTCTTGCCAACATTGTGATAACGCACCTTGTGTGATGGTTTGCCCAACAGGCGCGGCCTACAAAGATGAAAAAACCGGCATTGTCGACGTTCATCAAGAGAAGTGTGTCGGTTGTGGTTATTGTCTATTGGCTTGCCCATATCAAGTGCGCTTTTTCCATCCTGAGAACAAGTCCGCAGATAAATGTAACTTCTGTCGTGATACCAATCTTGCACAAGGGAAGTTGCCTGCTTGTGTCGAATCTTGCCCGACCAATGCGCTGGTCTTTGGCGATCTAAATGACCCTAAGAGTGAGATAAACCAGGTGCTTCAATCGGAGGTGGTTTACAGAGATAAAGCTTATCTAGGTACTCAGCCAAAACTCTATAAAGTGCCACACCAAAAAGGGGAGATTTGATTATGAGTGCATGGGACGCAGCTTTTCAGTCTGGTACGGTGGTATGGGACTGGATTATAGCCATCTATCTATTTCTCGCGGGGATGTCGGCGGGTGCCGTAATGATCTCCATTTACCTAAAACGTAAGGTCATTGAAGGCGATCCCGCTCATGATGGTGTGTTAAAGGCCACGGCTTTTCTTGCACCATTTGGGATCATTTCAGGTCTGCTTATCTTGGTTTTCCACCTGACAAAACCGTTATCCTTTTGGAAGATTATGATCTTCTATAATCCAACGTCTGTGATGTCGATGGGTGTGATCTTATTCCAAGTATATATGGTGATCTTATTCCTTTGGATCGGCATTATATTTAGAGATCAAATAGTCGTGTTCTTGAATGATCAAGCATGGCTAAAAGGGCGACTTGATTTTGTCGGTAATTGGATTGGCAAATTAGAAGTGTTTGAGAATGCTCTGGAAATATTCTTAGCTGTTCTTGCTCTTATGCTTGCCGCTTATACCGGATTCTTGCTTTCAGCTTTAAATACTTTCCCACTATTGAATAACCCAGTGCTGCCGATTTTGTTCTTATTCTCGAGCTTATCTTCGGGAGCGGCGGCGTGTATTTTATTTGGTGTGCTGGTCTTTAAAGAATCACCTCATAGCCCGACTATTTCATGGATTCACGGATTCGAACGTCCAGTCGTGATGTTTGAGTTGTTTGTTCTAATTACTTTCTTTACTGGGCTGATCTTCGCTGGTGGTCAAAGTGAACAAGCAGTATGGAATGCAATTGGTAGTGGTTTCTGGGCGAGTTGGTTCTGGTATGGCGTCATCGGTGTTGGCATGGTTTTACCGTTGTTGCTGAATGCCGTCACACCAACCTCAATCCGCCATAGCTCGGTGTATATTTTCTCCGTGACTTCGCTAAGTCTAATGGGCGTATTAATGCTGCGAACTTTTGTCCTTTATGCAGGGCAGTTAACGATAGCTTAATTTTGCTCAAGTTTATTAGTGAGCAGATGTTGGATACTGAATATCTGCTTATTAATGAACATGCTTTAAACAAATATGAGATGCGTGTTCAGATCGGCTCTGCTCAAGCGGAGCCTTATTGAGGTGATATGGTCGGTTCTTTGGGGCTGTTTAGTTTAGTGTTGGTTGCTGTACTCAGTAGCATTATTGGTGTGCATTCGTTTTATCAAATGCTAAAAAAACGGACGCAAAATATAGGTTTAATCCGCAGTTTCTCTCTTTCAAGTGCATTGTTTTCTCTCACTTCTGTCGCATTGCTTGGCTATGCCTTTGTCAGTGATGACTTCTCTATCCTCTATGTCGCTGAACATTCGAATACTCAATTACCCTCATTTTTTAAGCTTGCAGCCGTATGGGCAGGCCATGAAGGTTCCTTGTTATTTTGGGTACTGACGATCAGCGTCTGGTCTGGCGTGATTGCCTTACAAAAACACTATTCGAATGAATACCAAAGCCGTGTGTTGTGGGTAATGAATCTACTGCTCGCGATATTTGCTTGGTTCACGTTATTCGCATCCAACCCATTTGAAATGAATTCGATCTTGCCGCTAGAAGGGCGTGACCTTAACCCAATGTTGCAAGATGTTGGCCTGATCTTTCATCCTCCATTACTTTACCTTGGCTATGTCGGTTTTTCTGTGGTGCTGGCATTTGCTGTAGCCGCTTTGCTGGTTGATCCTATTGAGTTTGATTGGGTTGCCCATTGTCGCAGTTGGTGTCTAGTCGCTTGGATCTTTTTAACTGCAGGGATCATTCTTGGTTCTTGGTGGGCATATTACGAATTAGGCTGGGGCGGCTGGTGGTTCTGGGATCCTGTTGAAAATGCCAGCTTGTTGCCGTGGCTTACTTCAACAGCTTTACTGCACAGTCTAGGCGTTGCTAAGGGTAAACAACAGCTCTTGAAATGGTCTCTCAGCCTTGCTTTCATTACGTTTTGTTTGAGTATCTTGGGTACCTTTATTGTTCGTTCTGGCGTATTAACGTCGGTGCATGCTTTTGCCGTTGACCCAACCAAAGGTATCGCACTGCTACTTATATTAGTGTTGGTATTGGTGAGCTCATTTTCTCTGCTTATCATCAGAGGAGAATCTTTTGAATCTAACCCGATTACTAGCTTCGCCAGTAAGAGTTTTTTAAGCCTAGTCGCGGTACTCATTTTTGTCCTGGCGACCGCTGTTGTGGTGTTTGGCACTTTTTATCCAATGGTATTCGAGCTATTTGGACTGGGGAACATATCGGTAGGTGCGCCTTACTTTAATCTGTTAATTGCTCCTTTGGCTTTGCTTGCGTTAGCCGTCGTCGGCTTAGCCCCTTTACTGAGTATTAAACCTCAGGCAACCAAAGGTGTTATTTCATTGTTAGCTTTGGTGTCGTTGGCATTGAGTTACGCTTGTTATTCTTGGCAAGTAGAACAGGCGCAAGCACAAGTGATGGCTCTGATGACATGGTCACTCGCGTTTTGGGTATTACTCACTCATGTTTATGGCTTAGTGGTGACGCGCAGCTCCAAGTTCCAACGCAAAGTCTGGGTGATGACCTTTGCTCATGTCGGGGTTGCAGTACTCGCTGTAGGTGCTGCAATGAATAGCTATCACTCATTTGAGCGCAGCTATAAACTAAGCCCGGGCGCACAAGTAGAGTTCATGGATTGGACGCTTTCTCATCGTGATACTGAGCTTTATGTCGCTTCAAATTTTACCGCAGAGAAGGCGATACTAAACTTAGATACTGGTGAGAAAAGCTTTACCATCGCGCCAGAAAGAAGACACTACCAAGTTCGAGTCATGAACATGAGTGAGCCTGCAATGAAGTGGTTCTGGCATGGCGATGTTTATATCACCATGGGCGAGAAAGTAGATTCCACCGCTTATGCGTTTCGAGTGCAATACAAGGCGTATGCGCGCTGGATCTGGTTTGGTGGGTTGTTCTCCATTCTTGGCGCTTTACTCTCATTGACTCATCGTAAAAAGAAAACCGTTAAGGCGTCACAGTATGCATACCAGCGTTCGTAACAAGCTCATCACGTTAATTATCTTGGCATTAATGGTGGTGTTGGGTTTTGCCTTTGCGCTCAATAATAAGCAGCAATCGACGATTGTGTCAGAGCAAAAAAGGGCATTCCCAGAATTCATATCTACTGCGTTAGCGAATAGTGAAGGCATCAGTAGTAAACAGGAAATTACGTTGGCTGATGTCACTCAGCATCCTTATCAACTGGTTAATGTATGGGCTTCGTGGTGCGGTATATGTAAAACTGAGCACGCTTTTTTGCTCAAACTTCATGATAAAGGTATTCCAATTGTTGGGCTCAATTATCGAGATAACTCCGGGGCAGCGATCAATGTGTTATCGAGCGATGGCAATCCGTACTCAACGGTGATCAGTGATCCTCAAGGTAAGCTAGCGTTAGAACTCGGCGTAATCGGTACTCCTGAAACGTATCTGGTCGACGCTGACGGCCAAATCATTAAGAAGTTACTGGGCGTGATCAACGAATCAGTGTGGCAAGAAGAACTTGCGATGTATTTTGATGGTGCGAATGGATGATGAAGCCTTTAATACAAGCACTCGTTGTGCTGTCTACGTTTATGGTTATTAGTTTTCCGATTTTGGCAGAAGATCTGTTTACAGCCAGTAATAAGGATACGAGTATTCAAGTTGAGCTGTTTGAGTTTGAAAACCCAGAACAACAGCAGCGCGCTATTACATTGGCAAAAACCCTACGTTGCCCACAATGCCAGAATCAAAACCTGATTGAGTCGAACTCTCCAATTGCAAAAGACTTACGCCTTGTTGTATTCAATATGGTGAAAGCAGGGAAGAGTAATAATGAAATTACTCAATATATGACGGAAAGGTTCGGTGAATTTGTGCTCTATAAACCAGCAATGAGTGTTTCAAACTTATTACTTTGGCTACTTCCGAGCGTATTATTCCTCTTATTTATATATCTATCAGTAAAAAGTGTTAGAAAGAGCTCATAAAAATTATGTATTACTGTTTACCAATTGACCTGTATTTTGTAACATTAAAGGATTATAAAGGCTAAGCACTGTTATATAAGGATGTATCTGTGGATAACGTAATCTCAAATTTAAAGAAAGAGTTCCATACTCGTGTCCGATCTGACAAATGGGCAGAAAAATACAGTGCAAAGTCGAGCATTTCTACGCTTACTCAAGAAGAGTTAAACGAATTAGAGAACGCTTGGGTTCAGCTTGTTATCTGGAAGCAAACTCAAATAAGTTGAACGTTCTGTAAAAAATCGTAGCCTTAGCCGCAACTGATTAATTTATAACCCCATGTTGGTCATTCCAATGTGGGGTTTTTTGTTACCTGAAAAATTATTGTTATAATATAACAATTAGTGCATGGTCGACCTTGAAAAAAATTGTTAACAGCCTCATAGTGTCTATCATTAGATAGTTAGCTACAAAATATTGCCTAGACATATAATGTAGTGTTGTTAAATACATCGAATTTTCAAGTGAGTATAGCTATGGCGGAAGTGCGTGCCAGAATAGATTTCAAAGTAGGGGTAACAAGCAGTATTGATGCTGAACTTCTGTCTTTTCATGGATTGAAAACAGATAAAGAGCATGTTGCTGTGATATTTAAATCAGCAGACAAGACACAAGACATACCTCTTGTTCGTATGCACTCTGAGTGCCTGACTGGTGATGTTTTCCATTCCTCTCGCTGTGACTGTGGTGAGCAGCTAGACGAAACCATTAGAATTATGGGTGAGACGGGTGGAGTGATTCTTTACTTACGCCAAGAAGGTCGTGGTATTGGTTTATACAATAAAATCGATGCATACCGCCTGCAAAGCGAAGGTATGAACACTTACGAAGCCAATAACCATCTAGGTTTCGGTGATGACTTGCGTGATTTTACTGAAGCGGCAGAAATGCTTCGTGCTTTAGGAACCACAAAAATTCGCCTAGTCACTAACAACCCAAAGAAAATCAATGAGCTGAAATCTTTTGGTATTGAGATTGAAGAAGTGGTGAACACCTCTGCTCATGTTAAGTCGGGTAATGAAAGCTACCTGAAGGCAAAAGTCTCACACGGTAAGCATAATCTGGATATTTGATTAGCCTCTTTGTTGCGCTTAACATAAAAATGTTTAAAGACCTCACATATGTGAGGTTTTTTTGTATTTATCTTGCAATAAAATTGTAAGTTTGTATTATTCCAATCCGTAGTGCAAATGATAATGGTTTGCACTATTACTACGAATAATAATTTAAAGCTCAACAAGGATGCTTCATGACTATTAAATCTTTAGTGACAAAAGCCGTAACTTCGTCACTCCTTTTTGCCTCTGCTTCTTCTTTCGCAGCAGTAACTCAAGATCAAGTTGTAGAACATTACGCAGATATTGCTCATGCCGTGTTTGCAGATTCAGTAATTACAGCAAAAGCGTTGAACTCTTCTATTGATACCTTCTTAGCTTCTCCTTCTGCTGGCAATTTCGAACAAGTAAAACAAGCTTGGCTTGAGTCTCGCGTACCTTACCAACAGTCAGAAGTATTCCGCTTTGGTAACGTTGTTGTTGACGATTGGGAAGGCCAATTGAACGCATGGCCACTTGATGAGGGCCTAATCGATTACGTTTCGACTGATTACCAATATGAGCTTGGTAACGAAGGCGCTAGCGCAAACATCGTTGCTAATAAAACTTTCCAAATTGGTCAGACAACGGTAGACGCAACCAACATTACTCCAGAACTAATTGCAGATCTCAACGAGATCGGTGGCTCTGAAGCAAACGTAGCGTCTGGCTACCACGCGATTGAATTCCTACTTTGGGGTCAAGATTTAAACGGCACAAACAGCGGTGCAGGTGAGCGTGCTTACACTGACTTCGTTGTTGGCGCTGAGTGTACTAATGGTAACTGTGACCGTCGTGGCGCATACCTAAAAGCATCAGCTGAACTTCTTATCCAAGATCTAGAATGGATGGAAAAACAGTGGGCTGAAGGCGAGAAAGGTAACTACCGTCAAGAGCTTCTTTCTGAATCTAGCGACAACGGCCTACGTAAAATGCTATTTGGCATGGGTTCGCTGTCTCTAGGCGAACTAGCGGGTGAGCGTATGAAGGTTGCACTAGAAGCAAACTCTACTGAAGACGAGCACGATTGTTTCTCTGATAACACGCACAACTCTCACTACTACAACGAGCAAGGCATCTACAACGTTTACACGGGTCTATATAAGCGTGAAGACGGCACTCTGCTTTCAGGTCCAAGCCTGTTTGACCTAGTAGAGCAAAAAGATGAGCAAGCTGCGAAAGAGATCCAAAAGCAGTTTGACCTAGCACGTGCACAAGTTGGTCAACTAGTAACGTCTGCTGAGAAAAACAACCAGCACTTCGATCAGCTAATTGCTGCTGACAACGCTGCGGGTAACGCACTAGTAAACAAAACGATTGTTGCGCTAGTGTCTCAAACCGCTGCGATTGAGCGTGCCGCTGGTGTTATTGGTATTGATAGCCTTAACCCAGACACGGCTGATCACGAGTTCTAAGAACCCGAGACGAAAACAATTAAGGGCTCTCATTGAGCCCTTAATTGTTTGTTATTCAAAAAAGTTACTCCCACATAAAAACTAAAATCAAAAACACCGCAAGGCAATGTATGAAGTCGTATCTATCAGCCTCACTATTAACCGCACTGTTTTTCTTATCGCCATTACATGCCCATGAAACTTACTCTGGTGGTAAAACGACTGTGAAGAAAGAGGGAGCGAATGCTTTTTCTCTTCCTGCAGCCAATCTACCAATGAGCAAACGCTTGGATTTCAGTGTTGGTAACAGTTTCTTCAGAAACCCTTGGGTACCTGCACCCTCATCAACCGATGCGCGTGATGGGTTAGGCCCACTATTCAACACCAACGGTTGTCAAAACTGCCATATTAAAGATGGTCGTGGTCATGCGCCTGAAAAAGGCGATGAGAACGCGGTTTCAATGTTGGTTCGCTTAAGTATTCCAGCCGAAACGCCAGAGCAGAGACAAGCCTTCATTCGTGATGGTGGTATTCCAGAACCGACTTACGGCGGCCAGTTACAAGATTTCGCGCTTCAAGGTGTGAAACCAGAGGGTAAAGTGAACATCAGCTACACAGATGTTCCCGTTGAATTCAAAGACGGCACAGTCTTGACTCTGCGTAAACCAACCCTAAAGATTACTGATCTTGCTTTTGGCGAGATGCACCCTAAAACAGAGTTTTCTGCGCGCGTTGCGCCGCCAATGATTGGCCTTGGTCTGCTGGAGAGCATTTCAAAAGAAACGATTCTTGGATTTGCTGATCAGCAATTGGCCGACAAGAAAGGTATTTCAGGTAAAGCTAACTATGTTCTCGATGTTCAAACCAACGAAATGGCTCTAGGTCGTTTTGGTTGGAAAGCTGGACAGCCAAACCTAATGCAGCAAAATGCGGCGGCGTTTAACGGTGATTTGGGCTTAACGAGTCGCTTATTCCCGAATGAAAACTGTACATCAGCGCAATCAACTTGTGATGATTTTCCAAATGGTGGTAAACCAGAAGTCAGCGACAACATTCTAGATTTTGTTGAGTTTTATTCGCAGCATCTAGCGGTACCTATTCGTCGTAATGTCGACAATCCAGTCGTTGTTCAGGGTAAAAAGCTGTTTAAAGACGCTGGTTGTCAAAGTTGTCACCAAGCTGAATTCCGCACGGCAGAGCGTGAAGGTTTACCGGCACTGTCTAAGCAGTTAATTAGCCCATATACCGATATGTTGCTGCACGATATGGGTGAAGGCTTAGCGGATAACCGTCCTGAGTATCTTGCGAATGGCCAAGAATGGCGCACAACACCTTTATGGGGATTAGGCTACACCAAAGAAGTGAATGGCCACACGTTCTTACTTCATGATGGTCGTGCGAGAAATGTTATGGAAGCTGTGCTTTGGCATGGCGGTGAAGCAGAAATGGCGAAACAAAACGTTTTAGCTCTTAGTAGCAGCGAGCGTGAAGCGCTATTGGCGTTCTTAAACTCGTTATAGGCTGAGTTGAATTCAGTTTAGTTAACGGCTAATGACTTAAGAAAGCCGCTATCAAACCACTTAGCACCGCTGAACTTGTAGGAATACGAGTCCAGCGGTCGTTTCGTATTTAATGAACTCATATAATTAAAAGAAAAATTAGGAAGTAAGGTAACAGCATGACACATAAATTTTTGTTAATGCCTTTGTCGGTATTAATCATGGCAGGCTGCCAATCATCGGGTGAGCAAGCCGCTTCATCTGAGGTTAACGGTGTGTCTTATCAAGCAGACACGACCGACCACATCAGTCGCAGTGTCTATCAACAAGAGTTTGATTCTGCAGTCCTATTCGCCAAGCAAGCCAACCAGCTAGAAGTCTTGATGCAGGGTTACTGCCAAACTAATGATGTTGAGTTAGGTGCTTTGAAAAGTCAGTGGCAGCTCACCATGAACAGCTGGATGGCACTACAAGGCCAAGAAAGAGGCCCAACAGCAGCGCTTGAAGAGAGCTGGAATGTTCAATTCTGGCCAGACAAAAAGAACACGACGGGTCTTAAGATGCGTCAATTAACTCAGCAGAACAAAGCTTGGTCTCAAGACGAAATTGCTCAGCAGAGTGTGACAGTGCAAGGGCTAGGAGCGTTGGAATGGTCGCTTTATGACGAGCAATCGCCACTGCTTCAAGACAAAGCGCTAGGTTGCCAATCATCACAAGCGATTACTGAAAACTTGGCGATTAAGTCATCTTCGATTGCACAAGCATGGCAGGTTAACCCTTGGTTAGCGCTAGACGAGACCCGCTGGGAGTCTGAATACATCGCTTTATTGACCAACCAACTTGATTACAGCATGAAAAAGCTGAGTCGCCCGATGGCGAAAATTGGTCATCCGCGTCCTTACTTCTCAGAATCATGGCGTGCACAAACCTCGATGACTCAACTAAAAGCGAATGTAGCAGCACTTCAGAATTTGTACCTTGCCGATGGCAATGGTCTAGACGGCTTGTTGAGAGAGAAGGGCTTAAACGACCTAGCTGATCGCGTTGCTGACCAGTTCACATTGACGCTAGATACTTGGCCTACAGACTCAAGCTTGTTTGAGTTATTGCAGAGCAAAGAGGGCTATAGAGATGTGCTGACTCAATACAACAAACTAGAACGTTTGAAGTACCTCATTCATGAAGAAGTGGCGATAGAGCTTGGTGTCGTAATAGGATTTAATGCTACCGATGGTGACTGATACTACGCGAAGAGTGCTACTCAAGGCTGCACTGGGTTGTGCAGCTGTTCCATTGCTTCCGTTTGGCTGCGCTAGTCGCTTTGGTGCTGTGAGCTCATCTAGTGAGCCTCAATTAATCGGTTGTGCGCTGAATGGGCGAGGTCAATATTCAGCGGTTGTGGCTGACGAATATGGAATGCCATTGAGTCAACTGCCGATCCCAGATCGTGGTCATGGCGTCGCGATTTGCCCAACCTCATCACATGCGGTGGTGTTTGCTCGTCGTCCTGGTGACTATTTTATGGTGTTTGACTATAAAAACGGTCAGCAGATCAAAATGGTCGTGAAAGGTAACAACCGTCACTTCTATGGTCATGGCGTTTACTCATTAGATGGCAAGTTACTGTATGCCACTGAAGGGAAAACGGACAGCAGCCAAGGTGTGATTGGCGTTTACGATGTCGCGCAAGGCTATCGTAAGGTCGAAGAGTTCAGCGGTTTTGGTATTGGGCCTCATGAAGTGATCATCATGCCGGATGGTAATCTCGCGATCGGCGTTGGTGGCGTTCATACTGATGGTAGAACACCGAAAAACCTCGATTCGATGCAGCCGAGCTTGAGTTATGTTTCTCCTGAAGGTGTGTTACTTGATCAGGTTGAATTGTTGGATAAGAAGCTGAGCATTCGACACTTAGCCCATGATGGTGCTGAAACCGTGCTTTGTGGCCAGCAATATCGTGGTGAACCAGATGAGTATCCTTCGCTATTGGCGATGCATACTAAAGGCGGCCAGTTTGAATCGCTGAACGCAGAGCCAGAGCAATGGGCAAGGTTCAATCACTATATCGCCAGCATTGCGGCGTCAGATGATTGGATTATTGCGACTTCGCCAAGAGGCAACTGCTACGGTATTTGGTCTAAAGAAACCAAAGAATTAGTAGAACTCTCTGCATTATCTGATGCTTCTGGTGCTGTGCTGCTTGATGGTGAGTTTCGATTAAGCTCTGGGGCAGGAAGTGTGGTAAGCCAGAGCAAGCCTTATGAGAAATCAACTCAGCAATCATCGGTCCAGTGGGATAACCATTGGAGTTCAATCTGATTTATAAAGCCTCTTAAAAATAACATGCTTACTCCCATTTCTTTGCCATACTTATGAGATGGTTGGTGATGGAGTTAAGCATGTTCGCGAAATACTTCTGTGGATTATTAGTTCTAGTTTCTGTGCACGCATGGAGCTATACGAGTTCTGACGAGAGTCGATTTATTCCGGCTGATTCAGAGCTCTCTTTTATGCTGATTTATCCAGAGCTTACCCAGAGTATTTATCAAGACTCGTCTCTGCCTATTCTTTGGGATTCACCTGAACTTGTTAAGGCGTTTGAATTTCAATTGTCGCTTCTCGAACAAGCTCAAATGGCACCACTCTTCGAGCGACAACTCAAGCAAATTCGTCACTATCAATCTCATGCTCAATGGCAAGAGTTGGACATATTACTCACCGATACCTTTATCTACTACCTGAGCTACGTTGAAAATGCGCCGCTTGCCGGTAAAGAGTGGTACTTCTCGGGCAAGCTGCATTCCAAATTACCCGCGCCTTCTCCGCATATTCTGATGAGATTGAAAAGCAGCGTCGCCAATGATTACTTATTGGAAATGGTGTTGTCTTACGCGCCGCCTGTTGGGGATTTTGACCAATTCAAAGCAACCTATTCGGTGTTAGAAACCGCCTCTGAACTCAATATTGAACGATATAGACAGAAAGGTTTGAAGCGCTTGGGTGACGAGCTTTCAGGCAAAACGGTTCTTGTTGAGCGCATTGCCTTGGTTGGTGTTGATACCTCGATGATCGCGGTCGATTTTCCCGAGTTCGATCGAGATCTGCAAACGGCGATTAAATCTTTTCAGCGAATGCACGGCCTTACAGATGATGGGATCGTCGGGCCAGATACGATCAAATGGATCAACATGAGCTTTGATGATCGGTTGACTTCATTGGCTCTGAATGCCGAGCGTGTTCGTTTGTGGCCTAGAGACAGAGACTCTCTCATCGTGGTCAACGTGCCTAGTTTTGATATGAAGTATTGGGAAGATGGCGAAGAGGTCTTTGAGTCCAAAGTCGTGGTGGGCAGAAAGTCGCGAAAAACACCACTTTTAGAGATAAATCTCGATTCGGTCATCCTAAACCCGACTTGGAATGTGCCATGGAAAATCATGGTCAAAGACATCTTGCCTAAGGTGAAAGCGGACGAAAGCTATCTAGATACACACAACTTCCAAGTGATTGATGGTTGGCGCACTATGGAGACGGTCGACACCACTGAGATCGATTGGCAGACCATCAATTTCAATTCTTTCCCATATCGAATGCGTCAGCAGGCCGGGTCGCGTAATGCATTAGGTTTGTACAAGTTCAACACACCTAACAAGCGAGCGATCTATCTGCACGATACGCCAAGCAAAGGTCTGTTTAATGACGACTTCCGTGCTTATAGCTCCGGCTGCATACGCGTTGAACATGCAGAGGAATTGGCTGAGTTGTTGTTTGCTACCAAGGTAAGGAAAGTACCTAACCAGAGTGATGACCTTGCTCCGAATACTAAGGTGCGACTCAAGAAGCGAATCCCCGTACATATCATTTATCAAACCGTATTGTTTGAAGAAGGGGGCATACAATATCGTGGTGACATCTATCAATATGATAAAGAGGGTGGTTAATTATCACTGAAGCCAATAAGGGTGATCTTGACCAAAAAATGACAACCAAGCTTCTATTGATAAAATTATAATGTGGATCAATAACTAACCGTGCAAAGGTTACAAATACTAACCTTTTGGGCGGTTTTTGTACGTTGACGCAGCAATTACCATTATGTATCGTGCATTTTTCGTTCGATCTAATTGGTTTTTTTGCTGTATGTCTCAAAGTTTATTTTCACGCCGTCAGTTTCTGACTTACGCTGGTGGTACCGCTGTTGTCGCCTCAATTACTCCTTCTATCGCTTTTGCTTCATACCCTGATCAACCAAGAACGATTAGCATGAACAATCTTCACACTGGTGAACGATTAGAGACCTGTTATTTCGATGGCACTAACTATGTTGGTGACGAGATGGCACGCCTCAGCAAACTATGTCGCGATTTCCGCCGTAATGAAATTCACCCAATGGATAAGAACCTGTTTGATCAGATCACTCAGATTCAAAATGTCTTAGGTATTCAAAAAGAAGTTCAAATCATCTCTGGTTACCGTTCTCCTGCGACCAATGAAGCATTGCGCTCTAAGTCGAGTGGCGTAGCTAAGAAGAGCTACCACATGTTGGGTAAAGCGATTGATTTCCGTATTGATGGCGTCAACCTAAAAGAATTAAGAGACGTAGCCAAAAGCCTGAACGCGGGTGGTGTAGGTTATTATGCACGTAGCAACTTTATCCATATCGATACTGGCCCAGTTCGCAGCTGGTAGCGCTAGGCTTAGATTGCGAGCGAAACGGTAGGGACTTGTCAAAGTAGACATCCAATGTCATAGTTTGCCCAAATTTCAGTTTGCCCTTTAAGGTTTGTATATGTCTCTCAAGTATCAAGTTGTCCCTGTTACCTCTTTCTCTCAAAACTGCTCAATTGTGTGGTGTGATGAGACAATGGAAGGCATCGTTGTCGATCCGGGCGGTGACGTTCAACAGTTGGCTGCGATCATTGAAGAGCTAGGTGTTAAAGTGGTGAACTTGGTACTGACGCACGGTCACCTAGACCATGTGGGCGGCACTGTACCGCTTGCTGAGATCTTGAACGTGAATATTGTTGGCCCGCATAAAGCCGATAACTTTTGGCTTCAAGGCTTAGAGAACCAAAGCCAGATGTTTGGTTTCCCACTGTGCAAAGCTTTTGAACCAAACACATGGTTGGAAGAGGGCGACAAAGTGACTTTTGGTAACCAAGTGATTGATGTGATTCATACTCCGGGTCATACGCCAGGTCACGTTGTACTGTTCAGCGAGCAAGCGCGCATGGCGTTTGTTGGTGATGTTTTATTTAACGGTGCTATTGGTCGTACGGATTTCCCTCAAGGTGATTTCAACACGCTGATTGCTTCAATCAAGACTAAGCTTTGGCCACTAGGCAGCGACGTAACATTCGTTCCGGGTCATGGCCCTGAGTCTACATTTGGCCGTGAGCGCGCATCAAACCCATTCGTAGCAGATGAAATGCCTCTGTACTAGGTCTCTGATTTAATAGAAGAACGATTGAAAATGAAGCTTAGCTTTTCCTATGAAAGCTAAGCTTTTTTATTGCGTACGAGTTTATTTTTAAACCTGTTTAATTTTAATCAGAAAGACGCTCGGCAGCCGCCAAGTAGCGTCGAGCAAGTCCAATAAACTCTTCTCCACTCATATTCAAATCTTGAGTTGATATGAAAATATCGTAACCGTGGAAACCCCTCTGATATTTCATCCTGTTCGCAAGCATCGCCTGCAATCCTGAATAGTCTTTAATCACTGCGTTTTGCGCATTCGATTTATGGGATTTCGATTCATGGGATGAACTTGGGCTAGTCTGTGTTTGGCTATCGTTGAAGATAACCTCGTCAGTATTTTGTGACTCTTTATATCTGTTCAGTTCCACACAACCGCTCTCAGTGCAGCGAGCATGGTAATGCGATGAGTCGAGCACCATATCTTCAAAGTTTGACTCTTTACCCGCTTGCTTGGCGCCCAGATACAAAAGTGCTCGCTGACTCAGCAATAACTCGCAAGTGATTTTAGGGCAAATTGAATCGAGGTAGGGCGAGTAATCTTTAACCTTGATACCAACCCAAGGAAGAGGTTGATGCCACCCATCTTGTTCGTAAGTACATAGGCCAATCTTTTCAATATTACTCCACTTTAAAACCCACCCACCTTTATAAAAATGCTGCTGAAAATGCGTCGGTGTGAGAGTGAACATCACTCTGCTGCGCAACATTAAATAATAACCAGTTCCGAGTAGGGCAATAATGCAAAATGCACCCACGATCAGTAACTTTGGATTGTCACTGTACAGAGCAACGATCAAGCAAACGAAGCCTAAAACAACGGCCAGAATACGGTACGAACGTGTGAACGAAGGCAAAGAGAAATTTGTAAGGTGACGAGTGTCCATAGGCAACACCAAGTTTTCATATTTTTGTCTGGATGGATAACCAGTGTATATGACCCTGAATTGATAAGTCGATGATTAAATAATAGACGCTAGTAGACAATATCGGTATTTTTCGTCGACTTTCGGCGCTTCACTCTACAAATAGCTCCTGTTTTTTGGTATAAATCGCGCTTCAAATTTTCACCACTGCGAAAAGAGCAGTGAACTGGAGAAATATTCAATGAGACTTGCTCATAAGCGTAAGGTGCAGGCTAAACTGCAGAAACGCACTAAAGCGGCTGTAGTTAAAGCAGTGGCAACGCCGAAAAAAGCGAAGCCTGTCGCAGAGAAAGTTGTAGCAGAAAAAACTGTAGCAGCAAAACCAGCGGTAGAGAAAGCAGTAGCAGCAACTAAAGAAGTTGCAGTAGCACTGACTCCTAAGCAACAACAAGTTCTAGACATCGTTGTTAGCAATGCTGAAGGCATTAACCCTAAAGGTATCGGCCTAGCAGCTGGTCAAGAAGACGCGAAAGCAGCTTCATGGGCAACAGGCGCATTGAAAAAACTTCTTGAAGAAAACCTAGTAGCGAAAGAGCAACTTGCAGGTAACAAGGTTATCTACAAAGCTATCTAATCCTGTGGGATTACATTCGCTTCGTTAAGTTTTTAAGCCTCGATTTTCGAGGCTTTTTTGTATCTGACGGATCATGTTTAACCCAAAACCAAAACCAAAACCAAAACCAAAAACAAAAACACAACCTAAACCCTAAACCCATACTTATATTCAAACCTAGCCCCAGCAGCCTTATTTCCAATCGGCTGATCTCTTTCGTTATTCATCTGTCTGTCGCGTGTCCCATGTTTCGAATCAGTAAGCACTAAAGTAGGGCGTCTGATTCTCTGAAACCTTGATTCTCATGGATTAAATGCATTTAGGTGCGTATTTGATCTGTGGTGTGAATAGAGCCTCATCACGAAATGGCAATCAATTGTTAACGGTATTTAATTATTAATACTTAGGTATTTATCAATAAGCATTCCCCTGGTGAATGGAGTAAGTCCTTTAAAATCGACATAACTCAATTATCTCCTACGTAGTTCTACGTAATCCTTTGGTCTAATACGCAGTTTGTGTGGGTCTGTCGTGCGTGCTCTCCCTGATATCTAGTTGCCTCATCAAGGTGCACTCTTATGTTGAACCATAAAAAATACTCACAGAAAGAGTGTTAATCCAACAAAAGGACGTGAACATGAGTCTCATTTCTAACTCCCTCACACGAGTTTTTAAAAACGTTGCGGTTACTGCAGCGGCTTGTTTAGCTTTGGTCGCAACTGGTGCCACAGCTGCTGATAAGGTTTATCGCTTGAAGCTTGCTGAAACATGGGGACCAAACTTCCCTGTTTTCGGTGATGCAACCAAAAACATGGCTGCGATGGCTGAGAAAATGTCGAATGGTCGACTGCAAATCAGAATCGATTCAGCGAACAAACACAAAGCACCGCTTGGCGTTTTTGACATGGTTAAGTCTGGTCAATACGACATGGGTCACTCAGGCTCTTACTACTGGAAAGGTAAAGTTCCAAACACTCTTTACTTCACTTCTATGCCTTTCGGTATGACGCCAGCTGAACAATATGCGTGGTTCTATCACGGTGGCGGTATGGAGTTGATGGAGCAGGTTTACTCTCCACACAACCTAATGTCGTTCCCAGGTGGTAACACGGATATTCAGATGGGTGGTTGGTTTCAAAAAGAGATCAACAGCGTTGAAGATCTACAAGGTCTGAAAATGCGAATCCCAGGCTTTGCTGGTGAAATCCTTGCGGAGCTAGGTGCTAAGCCGACTAACATTGCCCCTGGTGAGCTTTACACGTCTTTGGAGCGCCGCACAATCGACGCACTAGAGTGGGTAGGTCCATCACTTGATCTGCGCATGGGTTTCCACAAAATCGCGCCGTACTACTACACAGGTTGGCACGAGCCGGGTTCAGAGCTTCAATTCCTAGTGAATAAGCGTACATGGAACAAGCTTCCTGAAGACCTACAAGAAATCTTGCGTGTTGCAATGCGTACAGCGGCTTACGACATGTACACACAAGCAACGCACGAAAGTGGCAAGAACTGGGTTTCAATGAAAACAGAATACCCAGATGTACAAGTTAAAGATTTCCCGCCTGAAGTCATGTCGGCATTGAAAGAAGCGAACGATCGCCTACTTGCTGCACATGCTGAGAAAGATGAGCTGGCGAAAGAGATCCAAGCTTCACAAGCAAGCTACCTAGAGCAAGTGCGCTCATGGACGGATATTTCACACAGAGCTTATTTAAATAGCCAAGCGAAATAATCGACAGTTGTGACCTAAAAGTTAAATGAACCCAAAGCAAACGTACTGTTACATAGCTTAAGTCTAAGGGCTTACGTATCTAAGCAGATAAGCGGCGGGTTCATTTTAAACATAATAATTAAGCAGGATAAATCCTGTAACAAGATCCCAAGAACCCTTTCTACGTCGTGCATCTTGTTAGCGCTACTTGTTTTAGCTGCCCTAACTCTAATACGCGATGTCTTTTCAAATTCCATGGAGTCGGGAATGCGAAGTCTAATTTATATTGAACGCCTATTTAATCGTATCGGTGATGCACTGGGATGGCTTTCCAGTATGTTGTTTATCCTTCTTGTTGCGAACGTTGTGTATGACGTTGTGATGCGATACGCCTTTAACGATGTGTCTATCGCCTTCCAAGAGATGGAATGGCACCTTTTCTCAGCCGTTTTTCTATTAGGTGTTCCTTACGCCATCAAAGCGGGTGGCCACGTGCGAGTGGATGTTTTTTACGAACAACTCAGCTTCAAGGCACAAGCGATTATTGACCTAATAGGCACCGTTGTCTTCCTGCTTCCTTTCTGTTTGCTGGTGGCTTGGTTTGGTATCGATGTGGCCAAAGAGAGTTATAACCTGGGTGAAACGTCGGGCGATCCCGGTGGCTTGCCGTATCGTTGGATCATTAAAGCGATGATCCCACTGTCGTTTTTCTTGATGGCAGTTAGTGGTGTTGGTTTGATTCTGCATTCGTTGAACAAAATTTTTAATCCGCACCTTATCCATGCAAATAACACGCATGCAAACAATACTCACACAAAAAATACTCACACAAAGAATAAGTAGAGGCTGAACATGATTGGAATAGTAATGTTTTTCGTAGCCTTGTTTGCACTTTTACTTGGCTTCCCGGTCGCGTTCACCTTTGGTGGTATCGCGTTAATCTTTGGTGTTTGGGCTGAAGGCATCGAAATGTTCGCCTTCATGCCATATCGAATTCAATCGATCATGGAAAATACGGTGCTGATGGCCGTTCCATTGTTCGTTTTCATGGGGCTTGTTCTGCAAAAGACCAAGCTTGCTGAGCAGTTGCTTGAGTCAATGGGACGACTGTTTGGTGGCGTTCGTGGTGGTATTGCGATCTCGACGGTACTGGTAGGTTCACTGCTTGCTGCTTCAACGGGCGTAGTAGGTGCTTCTGTGGTGGCAATGGGTCTTATCTCGTTGCCAGTTATGCTCAAGTACAACTACGACAAAGGCTTAGCCTGCGGCACTATTTGTGCGTCTGGCACGTTAGGGCAAATCATTCCGCCTTCTATCGTACTGATCTTATTAGGTGATGTACTCGGTGTGCCAGTAGGGGACTTGTTCCAAGCGGCGATTTGGCCTGGTGTCATGTTGGTGGGCGCATATATCGTTTATATCTTGATATACGCCAAGCTTAACCCAGAAGCGGCTCAACCAATTGAACGTGATGACTCAATTAGTCGTAAACAAGAAGTCATCAATGCACTGAAAGCTATCGTACCGCCACTCGCGCTGATCATTGTGGTATTGGGCTCTATCTTCGCGGGTGTTGCCACGCCGACAGAGTCAGCTGCATTAGGTGGCGCGGGAGCCTTAGTACTTGCTTTGCTGTACGGTCAATTCAGTTGGTCGATGGTGTATGAAGCGTCCAAAGAAACAGTGAAAGTCACGGCAATGGTCTTTGCTATCTTGCTTGGTGCGACGGCATTCTCGATGGCGTTTACTTATACTGGCGGTGATTATCTGGTTGAAGAGTGGATGCTGCAGTTGCCGGGTGAAAAATGGGGCTTCTTGATCATTACCATGTTGGTGATTTTGATTCTGGGTTTTTTCATCGACTTCGTAGAAATCTGTTTCATTATCGTGCCGATCATTGCGCCTGTTGCTGAACTGATGGGCATCAACATGACTTGGTTCGCTATCCTTATCGCGATGAACCTACAAACCTCCTTCTTAACGCCGCCATTTGGTTTTAGTTTGTTCTATTTGAAAGGGGTTGCACCGAAAGGCGTCACCACAAAAGACATCTACCGAGGCGTGATGCCGTTCATTCTGATTCAAATCCTCGTACTTGGATCACTTCTCGCTTTCCCTTCTTTCTATGGAATGTGAGTGAAGCCAAGAATGTGAATGATATGTTTCAACGGCTATCTATAAATTGCTAAAGTAAAACGGCTTATTGATGTTCAGTAAGCCGTTTTTTGTGAGGGAAAGGAATGCCTCTAAAAGCTAAGCTGATTTTGCTGACGCTACTCCCGTTGCTACTGGTCACGGCGAGCATAAGTTGGATCTCGTTACACCAAACCAAGACGTTGGGTGCGAAAGAGGTCGAGATCTTCAGAGACAGCTTAATCAAGTCGCGTGAAAACGCCCTCAAAGACACGGTCGACCTCGCATTCGACGCCATTGAACATATCTACAACGACCCCGATATCAAAGAAGCACAAGCCAAAAAAGAAGTTCGAACCATATTGTCTAAACTTAGATATGGCTCTG
>NZ_CAWPOA010000031.1:871940-873124 GCF_963889365.1 Vibrio sp. OPT20
ATGGTTATTTCTTCGCATATGATCGCCACGGAACCAATTTGGTTCATCCAATACAGCCGGAATTGATTGGAAAAAATCTGCTTCAATTGCAAGATGAAGATGGTGATTTTCTGATAGAAGCACTGCTAAGAGAGGCGCAAACCGGAGGAGGATTCCACCAGTATTTGTGGCAAAAGCCCTCGACTGGGGAAGTGGTCTCTAAGCTGAGTTACGCCGCTTGGTTAGAGCGTTGGGATTGGATGATTGGCACGGGTTTGTATATTGAAGACGTGCACCAAGAAGTGGCTTCGATGCAGGCTGCGATCAACAAGAATATTGAAACCACGTTCTTCTCGATTGTGGTGATTCTTAGCGTGACGGTGGCGGTTATTATCGTGCTGACGTTGGCCATTAACATGCATGAACATCGAATCGCGGATAATAATTTAAAAGAGCTCGCCCATAAAACGGTGATGTTCCAAGAAGACGAGAAGAAGCATTTAGCGCGAGAGCTACATGACGGTATTAATCAATTATTAGTATCAAGTCGTTGCCACTTAGAACTACTTGGTAATAAGTTACAAAATGAAGACCTCAAAGCGCATTTGAATAAGTCGCAGCATTCATTGATGCGAGCGATCGAAGAGGTGAGGCACATCTCGCATCAACTTCGGCCAAGTTCTTTGGATGATATCGGCTTAGAAGCGGCGCTGTCATCGCTGTTATTAGATTTTCAGGCGCATTCGGGTATTGAGGTTGAAACCTTGTTTAGTACTCAGCCCGGAAAATTGAAATCAGAGGCCGCGACGACCTTATATCGAGTGGTGCAAGAGTCCCTAAATAATATAGAGAAACACGCACAAGCGACCAAAGTAACGGTTATCGCGCAGCAAATTGGCAACGTGTTACAGCTTCTAATCCAAGACAACGGTGTCGGTTTCAACACCTATAAAGCGATGGAAAAACGAGGGATCGGTCTACGTAACATGAGAGAGCGAGTGGAATTCATTGGTGGTGATTTTGAGCTGATGAGTGAGATTGGCCTTGGAACGGAAATTACAGTGTTACTGACACTAGAGGGATTAATGAATGAGTGAAGTTATTCGAGTTGTGATCGCTGACGATCACCAAGTGGTATTGGATGGCTTTATGGCGAGATTGGAACTTGAGCCAGATATTAGCGTGATAGGTACGGCCAGTAATGG
>NZ_CAWPOA010000031.1:873174-910165 GCF_963889365.1 Vibrio sp. OPT20
ATTAGAAGCGGTTGAGGTCGTTAAGTCTCTGCGGCCTGATGTGGTGTTGATGGATATCAGCATGCCTATCATGAACGGCATTGATGCGACCCATCTGATTAAAGAAGAAGACCCAGAAGCGAAGGTGTTGATGCTGACTATGCATAACAACCGTGAATACATCATGAAGGTGATGCAATCGGGCGCAGTCGGCTATATGTTGAAAGAGATTTCGGCTGAAAAAATGGTGCAGGCGATCAAAACGGTCAATCAAGGCTCGACCTATTTTTGTGAAAAAGTGACACAGAATTTATTTACTCAGCCGATTACTCCCACGCAATCTGTGAAGAATCCATTGAGCAGGCGTGAAGAAGCGGTATTGAAATTAGTCGCAAAAGGGGAGAGCAGTAAAGAGATCGCGAAGGGTTTGAATATCAGTTACCGAACGGTTGAAACCCACAGACAAAACATCAAGCACAAACTGGATATTCACTCTACGGCAGAGCTTGCCAAGTACGCTGTCAATTCGGGGCTTGTGGAGTAATCGTACGCTAAATGACACTAAATGTGTAATTTAATTACTAAATGTGTAATTAAGCCCTGCTTTTTGGAGGTTTTTTTAGTATTTTTGCGACAGGTTGATATTCTTCTTTTCGAAATTTAGGTGCAGAATGCAATGTTGCAAACTGTGCGCTACCAATTAGAGAGGAAGCATGGAGCCTGTAAAAGATAGGTATAGTATTGAAAATACCGATTATACAGTAGGACAAGATAACGTTCAGAAATGGGGTTTTGATGTTCACAACCCAGTATTTGGAATCAGTGCAGGAGCGATCATTGTCTTCTTGGTTGCACTTCTAGTCGCAGATCCAGAAACCGCAAAAGCGGCACTGGATGGAATCAAATGGAAAGTCATCGGTAACTTCGATGGTTTCTTCATGTGGGCAGCCAACATCTTTGTTATCTTCTGTTTTGCCCTCATTGTCTCCCCGTATGGCAAGATACGTATTGGTGGCAATGATGCCAAAGCAGAGCACTCTAACCTGTCTTGGATGTCGATGTTATTCGCCGCAGGAATGGGTATTGGCCTGATGTTCTGGGGTGTAGCTGAACCCGTCGCTTACTTTACAGGTTGGTATGAAACACCGCTCGGTGTTGAAGCTTATTCTCCTGAAGCAGCTAAGTTGGCATTAGGTGCAACCATCTACAACTGGGGTCTTCACGGTTGGTCGATTTACGCTGTTGTTGCTCTAGCCCTCGCTTTCTTCACATTCAATAAAGGCTTACCGCTTTCTATTCGCTCAATCTTCTACCCACTATTAGGTGATAGAACTTGGGGTTGGTTTGGTCATATTGTTGATATCGTGGCGGTATTGGCAACACTATTTGGACTTGCAACATCATTGGGCCTAGGCGCACAACAAGCGACAAGTGGTATTAACCATGTGTTTGGTACCGATGGTGGTATTGGCATGCAGCTAGTTGTTATTGCAGTGGTTACTTTCTTAGCAACAATGTCAGTCATTCGCGGCATTAACGGTGGTGTAAAGGTTCTGAGTAACATCAATATGTTGGTTGCTTTGGGTTTACTTATCTTTGTGACGATCGCTGGTGGTATGGCGGGTATTAAAGCAATCCCAACCGCACTAATGGGCTACATTGAAAACTTTATTCCTCTAAGTAATCCTCATGGTCGTGATGATGAAACTTGGATGCAAGGCTGGACGGTATTCTACTGGGCTTGGTGGATGTCATGGTCACCATTCGTTGGTATGTTCATCGCTCGTATCTCTAAAGGTCGTACTATTCGTGAATTCATCGTCGCTGTATTGTTCATCCCAACGACAGTAATCATCATCTGGATGGCTATTTTCGGTGGTATCGCGATTGATCAAGTGGCGAACAAGGTGGGTGAGATAGGCGTGAATGGTTTGCAAGATATTACGCTTTCTCTATTCCACACTTATGATGCGCTGCCAATGAGTTCTATGCTTTCTGTAGTATCGATTGGTTTGATTATGGTGTTCTTCATCACCTCGTCAGATTCAGGCTCATTAGTTATCGACAGCATTACTTCTGGCGGTAAAGTGGATGCCCCTGTTCCTCAACGTGTATTTTGGGCGTTGATGGGCGGTGCGATTGCAGCCGTTCTATTGTGGGTTGGCGGTACAGAATCCATTCAAGCACTGCAAGCTGGAACGGTATCAATGGCGCTACCATTTGCGTTCATATTATTGCTTATGTGCCTAAGCTTATTGTTAGGTTTACGAACTGAAAATCAATTAGTTAACCAGCAAAATGCTTTGAGCTAAAAGTATTTTCTGAATAAAGGTCGACAGGGTCGGCCTTTTTTTCGTCATATACTTAAGTGATTTCGTGAATTTTGTTTGAAAATTAATCGAACCGATTCTGGTTTACTGAAAACAATAAGTTAACCTGCTAAACTTCAGACATCCAAGTATTTGAATTATTGTGACAACAGCTTGTACTACTTGGATTGTATGTTCGAGTTTGTGATTAAGTCGCAGGTAAGTAAGGAATACGAGGTCAATAGACCCTATTAGTATTCCGTAGAGAGGGATAATGACTAAAGGTATAGATAAATACAGTATCGACAGTACGGATTACACTGTCGGTCAAGATAACGTCCAAAAATGGGGTTTTGATGTTCATAACCCAGTATTTGGTATCAGTGCAGGACTTATTGCTTTGTTCCTGATCGGTATTCTGATTACAGATACCGCTTCAGCAAAGGCAGCACTAGATGGCGTTAAAGGCCAGATCATCAATTCGTTTGATTGGCTTTTCATCTGGTCGGGTAATGTTTTCGTTGTTTTCTGCTTAGGCTTAATTGTTTCTCCGTATGGTAAAATCCGCCTTGGTGGTGTTGATGCGACGGCAGATTACTCATTCTTCTCTTGGCTATCGATGCTGTTTGCCGCAGGTATGGGTATCGGCCTAATGTTCTGGAGTGTGGCGGAACCCGCTGCTTACTTCACGGGTTGGTTTGAAACCCCGTTAGGTGTTGAACCCAACACACCAGAAGCTGCTAAGTTAGCGCTAGGTGCAACCATGTATCACTGGGGTCTACACCCTTGGGCTATTTATGGCGTAGTAGCACTGTCACTTGCGTTTTTCTCTTACAACAAGGGATTGCCTCTTTCTATTCGTTCTATTTTCTACCCAATCTTGGGTGATAGAGCATGGGGTTGGGCTGGTCACATTGTTGATATTCTGGCGGTTCTTGCAACGCTGTTTGGTTTGGCGACGTCGCTGGGCTTAGGTGCACAACAAGCAGCAAGTGGTATTCAACATGTCTTCGGAATCGAAGCTGGCTTAGGATTACAAGTTGTTGTTATTACCGTAGTAACGTTATTAGCGGTCGTGTCAGTGCTTCGCGGTATTGATGGCGGCGTTAAAGTTATCAGTAACATCAACATGTTGGTTGCTTTCCTACTGCTTATCTTAGTGGCTCTAATCGGCTATGCGGTGAGTTTAGGTTCTATCCCAACAACCTTTATGGCATACGTTGAAAACATCATTCCTTTGAGTAATCCTCATGGTCGTGAAGATGAAGCGTGGATGCACGGTTGGACTGTATTCTACTGGGCTTGGTGGATTTCATGGTCACCATTCGTAGGTATGTTTATCGCGCGTGTTTCTAAAGGTCGTACGGTTCGTGAGTTCATCACAGCGGTTCTGATTGTTCCAACGACTGTTACTATCATTTGGATGTCAGTATTTGGTGGCATGGCGATTGACCAAATCGTGAATAACGTTGGTATCCTTGGTCAAGATGGTTTGACTGATGTATCACTAGCGATGTTCCAAATGTTTGATGCTCTACCGTTCGGTACGCTGCTATCAATCATTGCGGTTATCTTAGTTCTAGTATTCTTCATTACATCGTCTGACTCAGGCTCTCTAGTAATCGACAGCATCACCGCGGGTGGTAAAGTTGATACGCCAGTGCCTCAGCGTGTGTTCTGGGCGTTCCTTGAAGGTGCAATTGCAGTAGCTCTATTGTGGGTTGGTGGTACTGAAGCAGTACAAGCTCTGCAAGCGGGTGCTATCTCGACAGCATTGCCGTTCACCATCATTCTATTACTGATGTGTGTGAGCTTGCTAATGGGTATGCGTACAGAAAAACGCTAACTTCTGAAGCTAAATCGACCGCGATTTATAGGCGGTCGAATGCTAAATAATACGAAGGCAGGTGAGGAAACTCTCCTGCCTTTTTTGTATCTATTTTACAGTCTAGAGAACAGTATATTTCGATGGGATTACCTTCAAAATAACGTCTTAAATTTGGCGATTAGCCAAGTAATTGACATTCGATAAGCCAATGGTTTGCTTAAAATTATATTACGTTATTAAATTATAAAATCGCTCGAATTTAATACTGATATTGGGTAGTATGCGCGAGATTTCCCACTACTCGTGAAACTTTGACATGAAACTAACACTTAAGCAGAAGTTAATAGGTGCTAGCCTATCTGCTGTTGTCGTTATGGCAACAGCGTTAACTTGGTTATCAGCAAACCAATTATTTGAACAGACTCGTAATGGCGTATACCTGCGAGCTGAAAGCGTATCAGAAGCAGCATCTGAAGGTATTAAAAACTGGATTGATATCCGCACCGATATCGCATCAGCATTTAATGACTTTTCACGAGAGGATGATGTTGTTCCTTTCCTTAAGCAAGCTCGTGTAGCGGGTGGCTTTGACGATATCTTTTTAGGTACTCCAGAAGGCGGAATGTACCGTTCACATCCTGAACGTAATCGCGCTGGTTACGATCCTCGTCAACGTCCTTGGTACCAAGAAGCAAACGCTGCAGGTAAGCAAATCATTACCACTGCTTACCAAGATGCAATCACTAAAGCATTGCTAGTAACAATTGCAGAACCTGTGCGTCATAACGGCAAACTTGTTGGTGTAGTGGGTGCAGACGTACTTATCGACCAACTAGTGAACGATGTAATCAGCCTTGATGTTGGTGACAATGCGAACGCAATGCTAATTGATGCCTCTGACGGCACATTCCTAGCACACCCAGATTCTGCACTGAGCCTGAAGCCGGTAAGCCAGCTTTCAAACGACATCTCTATGCCAATTATCGAGAACGCAGTGCGTACGGGTAGCATCGAGATCATCAAAGAACGTGGCGCTGAGAAGCTGCTTTACTTCACGAAGGTGCCTAACACTAACTGGATCTTCGCGGTTCAGATGGACAAAGCAACAGAAGAAGCGAACCACTCAACACTACTTACTCAGTTGATCACAACGGCGGTCATTATTACGTTAATCGTAATCGTATTAGTGTCTTGGTTAGTGAGCTTCCTATTCCGTGATTTGAACCGTGTTTCAGCGGCACTTGAAGAAATTGCTTCAGGTGAGGGCGACCTTACTCAACGTCTTGAGCCTAAGAGCGATGACGAGATTGGTAAGCTTGCTGAAAACTTCAACCGTTTTGTAGGCAACATGCACACCATGGTGATCAAGCTAAGCGAAGTATCTGCTGCGCTAGGCAACCAAGCACGTCAAACAGCTTCTCAAGCTGAAGAACGTAGTGCTCGTATCCAAATGCAACAAGACGAGATCAACATGGTAGCAACAGCCGTTAACGAAATGGCTGCAGCAACACAAGAGATCGCGGGTAACGCTGACCACACTGCACAGAACTCATCTGAAGCAGTTGGCGCGTGTGAGCACGGTACTGGTCAAGTGACACAGACTCAAAGCTCTATCCAAAACCTTGCTCAAGAAGTTCAAATCGCAACTAACGTGATCCTAGAACTTGAAGAGCACGGCAACAGTATCAACGCTATCTTGTCTAACATTCAAGGTATTGCAGAACAAACGAACCTACTTGCACTTAACGCCGCTATTGAAGCAGCACGTGCGGGTGAACAAGGTCGTGGTTTCGCGGTTGTAGCTGATGAAGTTCGAGTTCTGAGCCAACGTACACACGGTTCAACGCAAGAGATTCAGCAAACGATTGAGTTGTTACAAGGTACAACAGGCAAAGCGGTTAGCATCATGAACGATAGCCGTAGTCTTGCTGAAACCAGTGTTGATGACGCGAACTCAGCGGCTGCAAGCCTAACGCAAATCCACGCTGCTGTTGAACGCATCAGCGACATGGCAACACAGATTGCTTCTGCTGCAGAAGAGCAAGCGTCAGTAACGTCTGAGATTACTCGTAACACTGAGGGAATCCGTGACGTATCTAACGAGCTAGCAGACGAAGCGCACCAAGCTGCAGAGCAAGCTGCTCAGCTGTCTGAACTGTCTCACGAGCTAGAAAGCGAAATCAGCCGCTTCAAGCTGTAAGCGCTAACAGGTAATTTGAAAGCCGAATGTGATTATCACATTCGGCTTTTTTGTGCGTGCTAGTTAGAGTTATGAACCCAAATTAGTTGTTCGGGTAACCAGGGAACTTAGCTTTAAGGGCTGCACGAGTAGGGAAGTACTGCTCCATAAATTTAACCATCGTAGGGTCGTTCGCTTGTCGCTTTTCAGCTCTTTGGGTACTGGCATCAAGGTCAGTACTTATTGTAAGTGACTGACCAAGTTTGATTGGATAAGGGTGTAGTTCAGGAGAATCACAGACACAAAAAAGCCCGAGTATAAACTCGGGCTTTGAATGGTTTTCTTTATAACTTATGAGGAGCTAGATTGCCTGACGAAGTTGGAAGTAACGTCCCGCTTCGTTTAAGAGCGTTTCATGAGAACCGTGCTCAACAATCTCGCCTTGTTCAATCAGAACGATAGAATCCATCGATTCCAGACCAATCAAACGGTGCGTAATGAAGATAACCGTCTTGCCTTCAAAATGCTTCTCGAACAGCGTCATGATGCTGTGTTCTGTTTGCTTATCTAAGCCTTCTGTCGGCTCATCTAGAAGCAAGATAGGAGCATCATGAAGAATGGCACGTGCGATACCAATACGACGCTTCTCACCACCAGACAGTTGACGACCACCATCACCTAACCAGCTATCAAGCGCGTTATTCTCAAGCAGCTTTTCAAGGCCAACATCTCTTAGGATATTCGCTAAGTGATCATCGGTTGCTTCTGGTCTTGCAATCAACAAGTTGTCACGCAAAGTACCATTTAGAATGTCGACACGTTGGCTTACTACACTGATTGATTCACGAAGCTGTGATTCATTCCACTGTGTCAGTTCAATGCCCGCGATTGAGATATAGCCCTTTTTAGGATCCCAGTAGCGAGTCAGTAGTTGAATCAGAGTCGACTTACCAGAACCCGTTTGACCAACAATCGCAACCTTGTGTGTGGCAGGGATCGTTAGGTCAACAGCGTTCAGAACACTGCGCTCAGAATCAGGGTAGTTGAACGTCACGTTTGAGAACGTAATATCAAGCGGCTTGTTGATGTCGAGCTTCTCTTCAGCGAACTGAACTTCAGGCTCCGACAGAATCACTTCGTTCAAGCGACGAGCTGAAGACAGAGTTTGACCTAAATGCTGGAACGCGCCTGCGATAGGCATCAGCAGTTCAAAACTTGCCATAGTAGCGAACGCCATTAGCGCAATGAACGGGTCTGGTGCATTACCACCCACACCGTCAGCCGCAAGCCAAAGCATAAGAACCAACGTTAAACCGTTGAACAACATCAGAGCTGCTGAAGCCATACCGGTTAGGTTAGCATTCACAAACTGATTCGCCATCAGCTTTCGTTGCGTCTCTAGAATGGCATTACGGTAACGCTCTTCAGCACCAAACAGAGTCAGTTCGCTGTAGCCTTCAATCCAATCTAGCGTAGTCACACGAAGATCAGCTTTGTTCTGTGTCAGTTCACCACCGTTACGTTTACCCAATTTGTAGAACAAGATTGGCCAAACCAACAGCATGATCAGAAGGATAGAACCCAAGATCAAACCAAGCGAGCTATCGAACCACATCAAGAACAGAGTCAGGAAGAAAATCCCGAACACACCAACCGTCACTGGGCTTACTAAACGTAAGTACACGTGATCCATGGCGTCAACATCAGCAACCAAACGGTTCAGTAAGTCTGCGTCACGAAGGTTTGAGATACGACCTGGGATCAGCGGAGCCAGCTTCTTGAAGAAGAAGATACGTAAATCAGTTAACAGTTTGAATGTTGCATTGTGGCTGACAACACGTTCACCCCAACGACCCGCAGTACGGCTCATTGCCAAACCACGTACACCGCCGCCCGGTAGCATGTAGTTGAAGGTTTCACGCGCAATCGTAAGGCCTGCAACCGCAGAAGCTGAAATGAACCAGCCTGATAGCGTTAACAAGCCGATAGAAGCCGACAGAGTTGCAAAAGCCAATAGCATGCCTAGCGATAGGCCAAACCAATGCTTTTTATAGAGTTTCAGGTAAGGCAGTAAATCACGCATCTAAATTACCCTTATTATCTTGTTGAGCTAAGTTCGCGTTCAGCATCTCTTCGAACAAACCACCCGCAGTTGAAAGCTGAGAGTAATGACCTTGTTCAACCAGACCACCATCGCGCATCACCAGAATATTATCGACTGATTTAAGAGGAGCGAGTTGGTGCGTCACAAGTAGGGCAGTGCGGCTTTCAATATTGCTATTGATGCCTTTCATTACTAACTGTTCGCTACGAGTATCTAGGCTGGCTGTGGGTTCATCTAACAACCAGAACTGACCGTCTTGAATCATTGCGCGAGCCAGAGCCAAACGTTGAGATTGACCAACAGAAAGGCCGCCAGAGCGATCAGAAATCATATAATCCAAGCCGTGCTCATTAACGAACTCGCTAGCAAATGATTGCTCAAGTGCATTCTCGACAACTTGGTCAGCAATATCGTGCTTACCTAGAGTGACGTTGTCACGAATACTGCCGTGCAGTAGCAACGGATTTTGACCGACCCAGCTAATGGTTTTACGCCAAGAGGCTAAGTCGAGGTCACGCAATTCAATACCATTGATTTTCAAGCTTCCTTCATAAGGCATGAAACCAAGAATAGCATTGATCAAACTCGTTTTACCCGCACCACTTGGGCCAACTAACGCAGTCGATTGGCGAGTGTTCAATGCGAACGAGATAGGACCAACTAATTGAACACCTTCAGGGCTTAACACTTTTAGGTCGGTAGCTTCAATATTGATGCCTTGAGCTGAATCGAGTTGAGTGTTGCCTGATTTAACCTTAGTGATGTCGGTTTCTAGGAACTCGACAATACTTTCGGCTGCGCCAACCGCTTGTTGCTTCGCGTGGTAGAAAGTACCTAAGTCACGTAGAGGTTGGTAAAACTCTGGCGCTAAGATAAGGATAAACAAACCAGCGAATAGCGTAATGCCTGCACCGTAGTGGCCGAAGTTAAGTTCACCGATGTAGGTGAAACCAAAGTAAACCGCCGTCATCGCGATAGAGATCGACGTGAAGAACTCAAGTACAGCAGAAGACAAGAAAGCGATTTTCAACACATCCATGGTACGCGTTCTGAACACTTCAGATGCACCTTTCAGTACTTCTGTTTCAGCGTTGGTACGATCAAATAGACGAATGGTTGTCATTGACTGCAAACGGTCGTAAAAGTGACCTGAAAGACGCTGCAGCGCTTTGAAGTTTTTGCGGTTTGCATCGGCCGCTTTCATACCCACAAGTGCCATGAACATCGGCACTAGTGGAGCAGTAATCAAGAAGATCAGGCCTGCTGCCCAGTTTACCGGGAACACCACAACCAAAATAATGAATGGAATCATTACCGATAGAGACATCTGAGGTAAGTAACGAGAGAAGAAATCTTGCATGTCTTCTACTTGTTCTAGCAACAGCGTTGCCCACGTACCCGCAGGTTTGCCTTTGATATAAGCAGGGCCTAACTCTCGTAACTTATCGAGGATGAGTTGCCTGATGTAGACACGGATTTGTTCACCACAGCGATAACCTGCGATTTCACGTCCCCATGTACAGCCAGCACGGCCAACGACCGATAATGCCAAGCCTGCGAAATGACCAACCAGTTCAGATTTATCGACATTCTCGATGATCAGCTGGTGAAGAATAGAGGCGAGAAGAGCTGCTTGAGCAATTAAGAACACGCTTGAAAGTACGCCAAGGCTAATCGCAATCATAAGCCAGCGTTTCGCTAACTTACTCTGTTGCTTAAGCCACTTGTTCAAGCTGCGTTGTTTTTTCTTATCCATTATGAAGGCTTAATGATAATTATTATTTGTTGAGGGCGGCTAGTATACAAAAGAAAGCCCAGTGGATATACCACTGGGCTCTAGGGATTTACAACAAAATGTGATGACGCCCTGCATCTACTGAGGCGAGAGCACCGATAATCAAATCTGCAATCTCAGATTTACTTATCGTTAAGGCCATCTAGGAAGCGTTCAGCATCCAGTGCAGCCATACAACCTGTGCCAGCAGAAGTGATTGCTTGGCGGTAGTTGTGGTCCATTACATCACCCGCAGCGAACACGCCTGGGATGCTGGTTTGTGTTGCGTTACCTTCAAGACCAGACTGAACAATGATGTAGTCATCTTTCATGTCGACTTGGCCTTTGAAGATTTCAGTGTTTGGTTGGTGACCGATAGCAATGAATGCACCCATTACTTCGATGTCTTCCGTTTTGTCAGACTGAGTATCTTTAATACGAACGCCCGTTACGCCCATGTCGTCGCCTAGAACTTCGTCTAGCGTGCGGTCAGTGTGAAGAACAATGTTGCCGTTCTCTACTTTGTCCATTAAACGCTTCACTAGGATCTTTTCAGCGCGGAACGTGTCACGGCGGTGAACAAGGTGAACTTCAGACGCGATGTTAGATAGGTAAAGTGCTTCTTCAACAGCCGTGTTACCACCACCCACAACTGCAACTTTCTGGTTGCGGTAGAAGAAACCATCACACGTTGCACAAGCAGAAACGCCACGGCCTTTAAATGCTTCTTCAGAATCCAAACCTAAGTACTTAGCCGATGCACCCGTAGAGATGATCAATGCATCACACGTGTACTCGCCTGAATCGCCTTTAAGACGGAAAGGGCGGTTAGATAGGTCGACTTCGTTAATGTGGTCGAACAGTATCTCTGTTTCAAAGCGCTCTGCGTGCTCTTTCATGCGATCCATCAGTGCTGGACCCGTTAAACCTTCAGGATCACCCGGCCAGTTTTCTACTTCTGTCGTGGTTGTAAGCTGACCACCTTGCTGCATACCGGTAACCAGTACTGGGTTTAGGTTTGCACGAGCAGCGTAAACTGCAGCTGTATAGCCAGCAGGGCCAGAACCAAGAATCAATAAATTACAGTGCTTTACGTCGCTCATGAGGACTCCGAAATTGAAATTGTTTTTATTTATAATCGCTTAGGATTGTATGGAAAATATGGAGGCAATAAAAGTGTAAACAAGGGCTGAAGTGTAATTAATCGTTATAGGTTAGAACTTAATCGAGACAAACGTTTTCGTGGCTGGAAGATCGCTTAAACCACCGTCTTCTTCATGGATTGTTGCTGCCGCCTTTTCGATTTCTAACGAGCATATCAAAATACGCCCAAATAACTGTATATAAAAACAGTATTTAGTTATAAGATTGCACGCACGTTTGATAGGCAACGTTAGAAAGATGAGGAACGAGCGATGAACTTACTCCCAACAGGCACACAGCTAGGTAAATTGGAACTACTGGAAGTGTATCAAGACATCTTAGGACCGAAGTGTTTTTCGGTTAAGAATGAAAATACCCAAAGGTTCATGGTGTATTGGAGTGGGGACTACGACAACGGGCAGTGCATCAAGTGGGCTTACATTCCGATAACCAAACCATTGCTGGCCAGCTTGTTAAACAAAGAAGTGGGCTTTCACGATGCGTTCTACCGTTCAGACAAACTTTACCTAGCGACTATCTACACAAACGAAGTAGGGAAGCCCGCGAAAGTCGAATTACTGAATGCAACGAACAAGCACTTAGTCAACCTACCGCCCGTTGATTTTGAAATCGACCTTGAAGAAGCTTGTGTGTTTTAGTTTGCACAAGGGGACTTACGGGCTCTGAAACTCGCAATTGGACAAGAACGAGCCTCCAAAAACGTTTTTGGACAAAACCGAGTTAGCCATTGTAGCTAGTTCGTTGTTGGGCATTTTCGAACTATGACGTTCGGACGATGACAAACTTCCCTATTGATACTTAACAACGTTAATCGGGAAAATATTTAATGTAAAATCATTATATTATGACGCCATCAGCAATAACTAAATTTCTAGTAGCGGCCAATTTTATTGGCCGCTATTAATTAAGATATGAGTGTAACTATATATAATTAAACTCATATCTTTACAATTACATTCTCACACCCTGCATCTAGAATTGATTTTGGATTCTGATCAAAGCCAAGATTTATTTTTGTATAAGAAGAAACATTTTTAGACAAAAAATCACTTAATGACCTATCAGTAATGTATTTATCAAGTTTGACCGCACCATTTCCTCCTAAATTAAATCCTTCACTTAAAAAGTGAGTCCATATACCATGTTCTAGTTCATGACAAGAATATGAACTCTGTCCTGGCTGACAAGATAGAAAAGTACCAAAACTTGGATGTTCACTTTTAAACAACTGAAAATCTTCACTATTCAAATCTGTAATCAATGCTCTTTCTCTATCATTTGTAAAGTTTTGAGCACAAGCATCGATAAACACTAAACCTGACTTACACTTTGACCTTAATAATGGGTCAAGTAAAATTTTACGTAGAGAAACGGCTGTCTCTGTAATATTAGTTGTATAAGTATCATATGTTGTAAGGAAGTTCGTTGTTCCATCATGGAACCCATGGCCGACATAATAGAAAACCAACCGATCTTTCTCTGATAGAGAATGAAATATATAACCAAGACCGTTCTCTAAATCACTTTTTAATGCGTCTTCGTTAAGATACATATAAATATTATGTTCTGACACCTCAAATCTTTCAATTAGCATGTCTCTAAAGAGTAAAGCATCATTTTTAGCGTATTTAACAGATGGAACTTGATTGCAATCTCTTGGCTTATAATCTTCAACACCTATAATAATAGCTACAGTTGTATCAAAATCAGCAATAGCTAATTGTTCCTTAGCTCTTGAATTAGATTCTTCTTCAATTATCGTCTGAGACCTTTCCCTTATGAATTTATCATTTCCTATCAACATATCTTCAGTTGATTTATCCACTTTAATAATAAATAAATTTTTTCCACACTCATGGACCCAATCATAAGTAACCTTTGGTAAAGGAGAAATCATCATTAGAGCTTTGTTAGTAATTTCATCCATCCTGAAATCTGTACTCAATCCTACAAATTTATTATCTGAAACGTTTTTTTGTATACCATAAACAAGTACCCCTCCTTTAGTATTTCCAAATGAAGAAATGATTTGAGCTACTTTATAAGGAGAAGGCGGTACAGCATCATATTCGAAATCAACAGATGTTTGTTTTTTAATTAATTCATCAAAATCATGCTCTTCGAATGAGAATTTATTTACGGGAATTCTATTGATTTTAGTTTCTTTGAGTAAATGACCAAGAGTGATTTTTTGAGGTACGTTAATACCATCTTCACACCAAAACTCAGCATCTACATATTCTAGAACATCAAATTCTGAAGTATAATATAGAAGTACTGCATCATTGTCTGAAGGCCTAGCAACAATCGTTAGATCTTGACCACACTTCTTTACTCCCCCTATGATGCTCGGAGCAATTTCATAATGGTCACTACAATCATATTCTGGAAACTTGCCTAAATACTGAATGATATTTTCAACAGCTCTTGATATTAGTGTTTCAACATAAATAAGTCTTTCATAATCAGCTGTAGGGATATGGAAAAAATCTGGAGATGTCCCATTATTAATAGCCATTTCAACTTCACTGAAAGATTTTACAATCTCCTTTGGAAGTAAGGATTGAACACCATTTAATTTACTGGCTACAACATTATTTTCTACTGCTATATTAGTCGATATAATAATACTCTCTTGTTCGAAATATTCTATTATTTCTTCAATATCAGAACACAAGATGAAGTTGAATTTTTTTTCATGTCCCATCAAATTAAAATATCGACACAAAATACTAGGAAATTGCAAGAGGACTTTATTGCTTCTCCATGGTTTGCTTACATATAGTTCATCCTCGTTAAGGTGGACATTGACATTTTTTGTAAAATTTATGCCTTCATATGTAATTTTAAGAGACTCAGCTTCATAAAGCTTCAGTTCAAAAAGCTTAAGATCCAAATCATCCAAATAAGTTTGATTTTTGTCATGCTCACTTTCACTCTTGATCCAATCCTTCAGAAATGGAAGACCAAGTTCTAACTTTGAACGTAATGTTTCAGAAACATCAGACTCTTCAACATTTATTTTGAAGTCACGTTGCTCCAATATTGTAATTTTAAATGCTTTCAAAAATGTAATAATGTTTTGATGATTCTTATTAGCCGAGTTTAGTGATATAAAATTAAATTGACCTTGGAATACCGCATCGTTACCATCTAAAAAATAATGTATAGATTTACAATCTACAAATTCTTGATTGGTATTGAGTAATAAACCCGAAGTAGACCAATCAGTTATAGTCTGAAGTTCTGAGCTTCCCCAATTCACACAAGATTCAATTAGTTTTTCGTAAACTAGTTGAATCCTATTAGAGTTAGTTGCTGTAATATTGTTATTATCGATAGATTCTATGGATATCTCACTCAATAAATATAAATAGTCTACTAGTTGAAGCTCGGTTTTAAACTTAAAGAAAGATTTCCAATCAGAAGATAGCTCTACACCATCAAATACAGGTAAATAATCTCCAGATATTTTTTTAATTTCATCCGTATTTAGAAATACGTTACATGATAGTTCACATTTCTTTGATAAAACTGGAATGATCCTTAATTTATTTACTGCCCATTGGACATAGTTATCTACCTTGTCCCCTGTTATCTGCCCTTGCATTCCTGAATTACCCCAAAAAGCAACAGTTGGTTTAGATAAATCTAGAACAGATATATTACTAATCACATCACTCCAAAACACCCTTGCTAACGAATAGTTATCAATTGTTTTATGAATATAGTTTAGATTTGAGATTTCTTTATATGAATCACTTATAAACGTTGAATAATATGGATTGAATTTTTTATCCTCTTCGTCAAAGTATTCTTTTTTATATCCAATCTCAACTAAAGTACTTTTATTCACCCGTTCTTTATGCTGAATATAAGTTATCCCATCAGAAACTTTCAGCAACTTAAAAAACCTTTTCCACTCATCCTTGTTAACAATACCGTCCATATAACTTTCGCTGATAAATACATCAGAATCTAACTCTTCTTCCAAATTAACCCGTGGTGAATAATCACTAGAAAGAAGACTACATTTTGCAGAAATGAGGTTTCCATTTTTGGTGAGCAACTTCAAGCCAGACAACTGCGAAAGTAGTTCTGATTTTAGTTCATCTTTATTATATAGATTAAAAAGATCTCTAATAGATTGGACTGCATTTTCTTTATTTATATAAGTATCTGAGTTGGGAATTAAGGTTTTGTGAATAAAACTGATGTCTGTTTTCTCAACAACACCAAGTTGCTCAATCCATACTCTCATATCGGGATGCAAAGTAAGCCATTTTTGTATTTCTTTATGCAGAAATGATAGTTCACTCTCGGGATCGTCCCAACTATTGTCATCAGAAGTAGGGAAATATATTTCTGATGGTAAATTTAACTTATTTTTATGATCAAATATAAATGGAAATTTACTTAACACTTTATTTGTAACACTAGTCACCGATTCTTTTTCACATAGGTATTTTAGATGTTTAATAAGTGCTATATTTTCATCGACTGAATGGTTGTGATAAAAACTAGGTGTTCTTAACAATAGAGGTAAATCATTCCATTCAAAGCTTTGCGCCCCAAGTGTTTTTAAAACACGTCCAAACCCCAAACCTTTAATCAAACTATAACATTGCAATCCATTAATATTGTTAGATTCACTTATAAATGACTTGATTTTTTCTTCACCAATAAATGATTTTTCAGATAGGTATGTAAAATCAACTATAGAGTCTTTTACTTTAACCCGTTGATTGCTATTTGTAATAACAAAACAAACATTTTCTATTGATTCTTCCATTCCAACGTTAAAATTCTTACCCAATTCATCATTAGGCAATTTCTTGGGTATTAATCTATATGCTTGGCATTGATATTTACCAACAACTAACTCTGAAATCCAGTTGAATATTTCACTCGCAATACGACCAAAGAGCCAATGATTCCATTTTGAATCGGCATGTAAGTGTTCACGGTTCGCATTAGTCAAAAAACTTGTATTAACTAGAACTGGAAATTTATACTTTGTTTCATCTGTAGGTAAATAAGAGTATACGACACTTTCATCATCTGACAGCTCTGTTATTCCATCTTCATTAACTTTAGCCGCTAAGGTTAGCTCTATACTTTTAGCTAATAGCAGTTTGTTGGGAATGTTTTTTTCATCAGCTAAAGCTAGCGTCAGTTCAGTAGGTATATCTAGGTCAACTTTATTTATCAGCCATCTAGAAATAACACTTCTATTTTTTTTAAGTTCGATTTCATTATTTGATAAATAATTTATTTCAATTAGGTTAGTTTCATCTAATTCAAATTTTATTTCAGATATACTCTTTAGGAATATAAACATTTTAACGTTTTCAGACAGTTCCTGTACAGCCAGAAGAGTATCGGTGACGTTATCAAGCTCTATTATTGTCGCAACATTAGCATCGACTTCCTGTAAGTATTGGTGAACAGACTCTGATACAGACTCACATTCAGTATATATAGGAATGATTTGCCATGGATGAACAAATTGACGATCGTTTAACCTCTCCCAATCTGCCTTGTTAGTATCCCACCTCCAATCAAACTCAAAAGATGCTTCAAATCGAAAATACTCGCCATTTGTATATACTGTAACTTTTTCTGATTGACCAAATACTGATTTGAACCCAATACCCTTATATCCTGTTTTACCCGAATCTGATTTTTTTGTTCCATTATTTACGTTGCAAAGACCTTTCACATCCCTTTCATCGAACGATTTTCCTGAATGCGCTACAACTAATACACCATCAAAAATTTTTATCCAAACCTTTACCTTACTTTCTTCTGTAGGTGAATCGTCTGCATTCTGTAACAATTCATACACAAATCTCTTGGAATCAGTGTATAAATCTGTTGAAAGTGCAACTAATGAACTAGCTTGATTAGTCGCTTGATCTGGCGTTGTGTAGTTTGTATTTTCGCAGAACAACTTTTCCACAATATTCTTTATAGACACGTTAAATCCTTCATATTGTCTTTCTTTTTTTTTTTACTTACAGAATGGCATTGAGCTAAGGTCATGCATCTTTGGTTAGAGTAACTTTGTCTTACGATGCATTGTATCATTTATACGAGATTGGTAGCACTGCTGACATTGGCCTATTTACGTAGTTACGAATACTCATTCATAACTGTTTTTTCACCTAGTAAACTGGTAATGCCTACAATTTTGTTGGTACTTTTATATTAGGACAAGTCGGTCATCGGTTCGTCCGATCTTTGCTATTGATAGGCTTCACTAACACATAACGGGGCACAAACGTGTTGGCGAAGAACATCAAACATTTGTGAACATCTACTGATGCTCTGGGCTGTCAAAAATACTAAGTAAATTCCCTTCGTAATATTCCACTTCAAAAACTTCACATAAACCACATCATGAATTCGAATTAGGTGTACACCGTTTAAAGCTGAGTATCTTTGTGACTGAAAAATCAGTGAAGCTGCTGCATGAAAGGAAGCAAACCATTGAGGGCGGCCGAGTTCCCCCCGAACTCGACCTGTTCCAGACGCGCAAGCAAAGGCGTTTGGTTTCTGGCGTACTCATAAATTACCCAATTTCAGTTTGTTGTGTAAATAATCAATAGCTTGCCAATTGATAGGTAGGTCGTATTTCGTTGTGCAAAAGCATAGAAATGAATGATGGCGAGCGTGATGCCTGAGTTCATGCAAGGAGGCTGGCGTATTGAAGCGAAAGGGCTGACACAATATGAAACTTGGCTTTCTAGTTAATAATATCGTTAAATTTAAATTTGTAGGGATTTATAACTAGCTAGTGGAGTGTGCTAGTTTTAAGAGTTGGTCATCTTTTATTCTGGTGTTATACACTGCTTTTGATTTTCAAGTTGGTTTTAGTGTCTGAATTATTGAATCTGACGGGATAAATGATTGTTTAATGTTGATTTGACAAGATCTTCAAGTATCCTTCATGTGAACAAAACGTTAAATATCGAAAGTAAATTAACAATCATTAAGGAGTCGATGATGTTACATGCTCACGAAAATACCCTACATATTACCCACCTCAGTAACCACGCGGTTGAGGAGTTGTCACCATCATTCTCTAAGCTACCAAGCACAGAGCATGCGGATGGCCAGTTTCGATTGAGAAGATACTCGGTGGTTCAATTCAGTAATGGACAAGTCGTTGAGCAAGACAAACATAACTTTGTTCAGTCTGAAAACATTAATCACTTTCAAGGTGACGTTGTTCGTCAGTTCGAGCCGATTGAAGCGAAGATTCTAAGCAGTGAAGGCATGCAAGAAATGTGTGAACTGTTTATTGAAACCAATGGGCTTGAAGACGGGCAAGAAATCGAAATCCATCAGATCCGCATTGCCGCCATTTTTGAAGAAACTCAGGTTGCTCCTGAAGGGGTTCACCAAGACGGTTTTGACCATATCGCTTTGATCGGTGTGAACCGTCACAACATTGTGGGTGGTGAAATCATGCTGTATCAAGACTCACATGAAGCGCCATTCTTTAGAAAGGTGTTAGGTGATGGTGAGGTTGCGATGCTGGCAGACAGTAAGCTTTGGCACAATGCACAACCGATTCGCACCATAGACCACGATGAGATGGGCTATATGGATGTGTTTGTTCTAACAGCTAAGGATGCGCGCAATGTCCTTCACTCTTAATGATGTGCGCCAACAGTTTAGTGCTTTAGGCCAATATCATAACGGCAAGCCTGTGACCTTTTTTGATGGGCCAGGTGGCTCTCAGGTGCCTGAGAATGTTTTAGCTTCAATGACCGAATACCTAGGGCATTTTAATTCAAACCTAGGCGGACACTATTTTTCTAGCCAAAAGACCACAAGTTTAATGCAGCAAGCGCGAGAAGCGGCGCAAGCACTGCTTAATGCGGAGTCTTCTGGCAATGTTGTGTTCGGCGCGAACATGACATCTCTGACCTTCCAATTGAGCCGAGCGATCAGCCGCGATTGGAAAGAGGGCGATGAAGTTATCGTCACGGCGTTAGACCATTACTCAAATGTATCGAGCTGGCAGCAAGCGGCAGACGACAAAGGCGCGATTGTTCGCCAAGTTCGCGTAGACGAGTCGGATTGCAGTTTGGATATGGCGCATTTTGAATCGCTGCTTAACGAGAAAACCAAGCTTGTCGCGGTGACGTTTGCTTCGAACACGACAGGCTCGATTGTCGACATGGCGAAAGTTATCGAGCTTGCACATCAACATGGTGCGCAGGTTTATGTCGATGCCGTTCATTACGCGCCGCATCATTTGATTGATGTTCAGCAACTGAATTGTGATTTCTTAGCGTGTTCAGCGTATAAGTTCTTCGGCCCGCATGTGGGCATTGCTTATGTTGCGCCTCAATGGCTACACACGTTAAAGCCTTACAAGGTTGAGCCTGCAACCAATATCGGCCCAGGCCGTTTTGAGACAGGCACACAAAGCTTCGAAGGCCTTGCCGGTGTGATTGCGGCGGTGGATTACTTGGCGCAGTTAGGTGATCCCGCCGATTCGTTGCGTTCTCGTTTAGAGCAAAGCTACGCACTTTATAATAAGCATGAAAGCCAACTCAGTGAGTATTTCCTTAAACGTTTGGCCGACCTTGAAGGGGCAACGCTTTACGGGAAAACCGAGTTTGATTCGAACCTAAGAACGCCAACGTTTGCGATTACCTTTGATAACCATTCTCCAGAGTTCATCGCCAAGAAGTTGGGTGAACATAATATCTGTGTGTGGAATGGACATTTCTACGCATTAGGTTTGGTGAAGCAGTTGGGTATTGAAGAGCAGGGCGTGGTGCGTATTGGGTGTATGCATTACAACTCGATTGAAGAGATCGACTTGTTGTTTAATGTGCTTGAAGGGATCTTACGAAGTAACTAGCACTTTAATAGCTACAAAATTAGAAAAGAGCATACTTCTCTCAATAATATTGAGTAGGAAGTATGCTCTTTTTGTTTGATTGAGCTTATTTGATCAACGCCAGTTATTCGAATAAGCCCTTGATTTAACTAAGACAGCTGCTTAACTAGAGTTGCACCTACTGCGTGCGCACTGGTTGGGTTTTGGCCAGTAATCACTCGCTCATCAACAATTACAAGCTCTTGCCAAGGTTGAACCTTGTTGAAACGCGCTGCGCTGCGAGCAAGAGACTCTTCCAATAAGAACGGAATGTCATTGATGGTGCCAAAGTCGATCTCTTCTTCACGAGTAAAGCCAGTCACCGATTTAGAGCTTAATAGCTTCTCGCCGTTGCTCAAAACAATCGGAAGCAGTGCCGCTGGGCCGTGACATACTGATGCGATCACACCGCCATCTTCATAATGCTTAGCTGCAATCGTTGCGAATTGCTCGTCAGTTGCTAAGTCAGAAAGTAGGCCGAATCCACCTGGGTAGAAGATAGCGTCGTAGCTTTCTACGTTAATTTGGCTTACAGGAATCGTGTTATTGATACGGTTCTGGAAGTCATCATCAGCCAAGATTTCTGCGTTTACTGAATCCCCTTCAATATCGGTTCCGTACAATGGGCCTTTACCACCCTTGATAGAAGCGATGTCGTATTCAAAACCCGCAGCAATGATCTCTTTGAGAGCATGAGTCAGTTCAGGCGCGTAAGTACCGTTCGCTTGATCTGTATCGCCTAGTGTTGCGTGGTTAGTTACAGGTATTAGTATTTTTTTCATGATTCGTCCCTTTGAGCACGTTTGTTTGGTTTCAGCGTTGTGGTTTTTATTTAGAAAACCAAAGTTTTCAATTTAGATACCGCTGTTTCGTTACCTGTAATACTAGTAGTAAACCATTTGAGTGATAATATACCGAATAGGCAAAACATTATTGCTATATAGCAATAGTCTGATGTGAATTAGTCGAATGTGAATTCGTTAGACGTTAACAGGTGAAGTATGGATAGCTTTGAAGGGATTAATGAGTTTGTTGCGGTAGCCGAATGTCACGGCTTTTCTGCAGCAGCAAAACAATTGGGTTGCAGTACCAGTCATGTAAGTCGCCAAGTTTCAAGGTTAGAAGAGAGAGTGGGTGTGGCACTGCTTGCACGCTCTACACGAATGGTGAGCCTGACCGAATCGGGTCACACCTATTATCAGCAGTGTAGAGATTTGGTCATTGGGCTTCAGCAAGCGAACGAGCAAGTCACTTCTCAACAAACTCAGCTTAGCGGTACTTTGCGTGTGAGTGCGGCAGGCGCGTTTGCAGAAAATCATGTCGCGGCGGCGCTGATGGAGTTTGCTAAAGAGCATCCTGAGCTCACCATAGAAATGAATTTCAATACCAAGATGGTTAACTTCATCGAAGATGGCATCGATTTCGCGATTCGTTATGGCCGATTGGACGATTCAGGATTGGTGGCAAGAAAGCTCGTCGATCGCCCGATGGCGGCGGCAGCCAGTAAAGACTATATAGAGCAATTTGGTACGCCAACTCATCCAGAGCAGTTAAAAATGCACAGCTGTATTATTGCCAACAGTGATCAGTGGTTATTTGAGAAAGAGGGTAAACCGTTGAATGCGGTGCGAGTGCATGGGCGCTGGCGCAGTAACAATTCGAGCGCAGTACTGAAAGCATGTGAAGAGGGGCTTGGTGTTGTCTACCTACCTAAGAGCAGTTTCAATGGTGGCCTTAGTAATGGAAAACTGGTCCCGGTGCTTGAAGAGTATTGGGGAGCGGGAACCAGCAGTTGGGTCGTATATCAAAACCGTCGTTTTTTACCCCAGAGAGCACGACTGGCGATCGACTTCTTAGTCGCTTACTTTTCGGATTGGAATGAATAACCGACAAGGTTTCAAGCTAACAGCCAACAAGATAGAAGTGAATAATGAACGGATTTGAAAAGAGTCGTGATTAGCTCTACCTACCTATTTGAAAGCGGAAAAAAGAAAAGCTAATGCTTACATAGATATACGTTATCTTTTTTTGTTTTTTGACGCGAGTAATAGGATTGAGATACTTGTCTACTTTTAGTGACTCGTGTTAGCGATAGAATTGTAGAGAAGCCTGTAGCAGTACGATATACTAGATACCATATTAATGCCCCTAACGCGTGAAAGATTGTGTGGAAGCGTTGGCAGGATGTGTTGTTATGCTCCAGTTTATGGAGTGTAGCGAGAGTGCGGAGTTGGCAATGTCTTCAATAAATTTCGAATCCACGTACGGTGTAATAACTATTCAAGATATGAATGTAGTTAGTGTTGACGCTAATTATGCTCGCATCTATGGATACCAATCACCCGAAGAACTACTTACTAATATAGATAGCTTCCTAGATCTAGTCTCAGAAGAATACCATGTTTTAGCCTATCAAAATTACCTTGAAACGATCAGTGGTCAACGCGATCCGCAGGTCCACACCTATGTTAATGTTGATCGCAATGGTCGAGAGTTCACAGTGTTCTCTATTGACCATGTGACAGAGTGGCAAGGTCGGCCAGCACTGCAAGTCACGGTGATCGATCTTTCCCCTGCGATTCAGCTACAAAATGCGGTGCGTGAACAAGATAAGATGTATCACGATATGATCATGCAATCCGGGCAGGGCATCTTGGTTCACCGAGAGTTCAAACCGCTGATGGTCAATCAATCGTGGGTTAAAATGCAGGGTGGTTCTTCCATAGAGCAAGTTTTAAAGCTGGACTCTATCCTTACATTGGTGCCAAAACAGAATACGGATGGCATCAGTAAGCACTATCAAGCGATCGTGTCGGGTGAGTTGTCGGGAACCAGTACTGTGGTCGAAAACATTGGGTTCGATGGCATTCATCGATTCTTCAATATTTACGATAATGCGATTACTTGGCAAGGTCAGCCGGCCGTTCAGGTTGTGCTCGAAGATGTGACTCAAAAGGTGATGTTGGAAAAGCAATTGGTTCATCAAGCGAATTACGATGAAATGACTGACTTACTCAATCGCAGAGCGATTTATGAGTGGTTAAGGGAACATATTGCCTCTGATACTCATGTCGTCAGTATGCTGCTTGATATCGATGACTTCAAATCGATCAATGATACTTACGGCCATATGGTGGGCGATGAGGTTATTTGCGCATTGGCTAACATTACTAAACGTAATGTTGAGAGCGTGGGTGGTGTGGCAGGCCGCTGGGGTGGAGAAGAGTTTATTCTCTTTATTCCCAATGCGTCACCTAACGTTTCGCGAGAAGTTTCTGATCAGATCCGACAGCAATTTAATCAGGTCGAGTTCAAAGTGGGCGAACAGATTCGTTTTAATGTGAGTGTGAGTATCGGAGTGAGTGATAGTCGATCTTGCGAAGGAAAAGTGTCCATCGATGCACTCGTCAACCTCACAGACCAATCTTTGTATCGAGCCAAAGCGAATGGAAAGAACTGCGTGTGTGGAGAAGTGTTTGCCAACGATATAAGCCAAGCATTACCGCACTAAACGACTTCAATCTATTGAGTAAACTCGATCAATTTAGCACACCCAATCAATTTAGAGCATAAGCAATAAATCTAGAAGCATAAAAAATAAAGCTAACTAGGGAGTCACCCCGTTATAATGTCTGGTCATGAGACAAAAATGCCCTCAAGCAATTGCTGAGGGCATTTTAGTTTTAGCTCATCAAAGCCGTTTCGCTTTCACCGATCAAAGCCGTTTAGCTTTGGTTGATCAAAACAGCGATTGGCTTACTAAGCAGAAACTTCTACTTCGTAAGAGCCAAATTTACGGATGTTAATCACACCAGTATCCAAGATAAGGTATTGGCCTTTAATACCTTGCAGCACGCCAGATACTTCAGGGTTCTTATCAAAGTTGTGCGACACAATCTTCACCGGGTGCTGCTCAACTGGGTAGCTCAGTGAAGTGATGTTCTCACTAAGAATCTCGATTGCATCGTCGCCAAACTTCGCTCTGATCTCTTGAATCTTATCTTCTACTAGTGGCAAGAGTTCTTTGGCTTTTTCTACCAACTCCATATCGTCACCGTCGCCTTTTAGCAACGTGCGCCAGTTGGTTTTGTCGGCAATGTGTTTGGCTAACTCAACTTCAATCAGGCCAGAAATCTGACGAGTTTTCACTTTCAAGATTGGTAGGCCTTGAGTAGCACCTTGGTCAATCCAGCGAGTCGGGATTTGAGTATGACGAGTGATACCCACTTTAAGGCTTGATGTGTTCGATAGGTAAACGAAGTGATCAACCATGCAGTTCGCTTCGCCCCATTCAGGCTCACGACAAGTACCTTCATCGTAGTGGCAAGTTTCTGGCTTCATGATGCACATGTCGCAGCTTGCTAGCTTTCTCATGCACACAAAGCAGTGGCCTTGAGAGTAGCTTTTCTTGGTTTTCTTGCCACACGAGCAGCAAAAAATATTACCGGTGTGAGTGAGGTTGATGGTTTTACCAATCAGAGGGTTTAGCTCTACAAACTCTTCACCGACAGGTAAACGGTAGGTAACCGCACCATCGAGCGAAGCACTCATTTTCTTGAGTGTTCCTTTTGCTAATAAAGACATGACATTACTCGTTGTATTTTGATTATTATTTCGTCGACTCGGACGCTCTGTAAGCAGGCGTTCCGGTTAACGATGATTATGCGATGAGTATAACAAATAGAGTCCGTTTTAATACGCAATATTACTTGATTATTGCGATGGATAATTGATGAGTAAACACTCGATTAAAATTATGGTATGACATTTTGTTCAGGCGTGATATAACGTTTTTTAGTAAATTATTGGCATTAAGATCACTAATTTACCTAACTTATTTTTTATCGTGAAATCCCAACTATAGGGACCTTAAGCCGGAAGCTTAGACGTGAAGTGGATCCATAAAATAGTCATCTTTTTAGTTATCACGACGCTGGCGATTGTCCAGTATTACCGTGTGAGCGGAAATCGTGTGATAACGGCAATTACGCCGGATAAATATGAGTTTATCGCGACCAGCGATCAAGTGGATAGGGGCGTCAGTACGTCGCAATTATCTTATCAAAATGGCCAGTATATTCTCGACTGTGAGCTTAAAAAGTCTGAGTACCCGTGGCCTTATTGCGGCCTATCGATTCGTATCAACCCAGACATTACCACTGGCCTTGACCTTTCTCAGTATCACACCTTTAGAGTCAATATTGATTACCATGCGGAGGCCGATTCTAGCGGTCGTTTGCGAACTTACCTGCGTAATTATAATCCTGCTTATTCGGTTCCTGATGACGAGTACACGCATAAGTACAACGGGATGGAGTTTTCTCCAGGAGTCGATGGTGGTGTGATTGAAATCCCGATCAAAAACCTGCAAGTAATGACATGGTGGTTAGCGGATAACGATATTGCGTTAGAGCACTCCGCGCCTGAATATTCGAACGTGAATATGGTTGAGTTTGCTACTGCGTCCGGGGCGAAGCTTGGCCATCATAGAATCGTTATCCGTAGCATTGAGTTTGAAGGCTCTTATATCACTGGCGAGAGCTTGTTCTTAATTTTGCTGTTTATCTGGGTGGGGACGGGCACCGTGTTCTTGATTTCAGAATTGCACCGTTCTAGGAAGCGCATGGTGCTTGCAGAGAAAAGACATCATCACTTAAAGAACGTCAATCGAGCACTGAGAGAGCAAAACTTTGAGTTTTCAGAAAAGGCTCATCGTGATGAACTGACTGGGATTCTCAACCGGCACGCGATTCGTGATTGGCTAAAAATGCAGTCTCAGCAGGTAAAACAGGGGCATGGAAAGCTGAGTATGTTGTATCTCGATATTGACTACTTCAAGAGCGTCAACGATAAATACGGACACCAAATGGGTGATCATATTTTACGAGAATTCAGCATGGTAGTCGGCAGTTCGATCAGCGCTTCCGACAAACTGGTGAGGTGGGGTGGTGAAGAGTTCATTGTTTTTTGCCCGGAGACTGATCTTGGCGAAGCACAAAGAAAGGCTGAGAAAATACGACTTTTAGTCAGCCAGCACCTTTGGGTTCATGGCGATCCACTCACTTGCAGTATCGGTATTGCTGAGATGAAACAAGAGCGGGTGACAGAGACCATTGCTCGCGCTGATGAAGCTCTATATCAAGCGAAGCATTCAGGCCGAAATCAGGTGATCTTGAGTCACTAATCTGAAAATTGCTTTGGTTAGTTTATAAGCCACACGTGCATATGTGACGTGTGGCATTTTTATGGGCGCTATATGAGTTTACCCTCTAGAGCCTTTGTTGATTTGCTTGGATAACATATAAAAAATGATTTCACTGTTCTTTAAATGTCTGCTTGGTGCGGCGGCTGTTTTGTTGATAGCGCTGCTGTCGAAAAGTAAGAGCTTTTACATCGCAGGCTTAGTGCCGTTGTTTCCAACCTTTGCTCTGATTGCTCACTACATTGTTGGCACGGAACAAACCATGGTGGAGTTACGTACCACGGCACTCTTTGGCTTGTTCTCGCTTGTGCCATACGCGGCTTATCTTGGCGCGGTTTATGTGTTCAGTTATCGCTACAATTTGGTATCGACGCTTTCTTTAGCCACTGTCGTTTGGGTTATGTGTGCTTCTATGCTGCTGTTAGGTTGGACGCGTTTGGTGCCAAGTGTGGCGTGAGAGCCAGATCTTAGAACGGTAATGAGTGGTTGGTGGCAAGTTGATACAAAAAAGGTGACAAGCTGACACAAAAAAGGTGGCGCGGGGCCACCAAAAGGGAAAAGCGTTTCTTGTTTTTAGATGCCCGTTTAGCTGGTTTTGTTAGTTAAACTGATCTTGCTAGTTAAACTGATCTTGTTAGCTGAACGGGTATTTTTGTACTGGTTGAGCCGGGGGAAGCTGCAACCAGATGTTTTTGAGGGGGGGCATTCCTATAAGCTCTTGCCTATAAACATAAGTCTATAGGGCGTTAGTGCTTACCAGAAGATCCAAGCGAACAGTGTTAGTACTAGGATACAAACTAGGTTCAACACCATACCGACTCGCATCATTTCTTTTTGTTTGATATGACCAGAGCCAAATACAATCGCATTAGGTGGTGTCGCGACTGGTAGCATGAAGGCACAAGATGCGGCAATCGCAATCAGTGCAGATAAGATAACAGGTGACATACCCAGCGCTTCAGCAATGGTTGCAAATACAGGGACAAGCAATGCCGCACTCGCTGTGTTACTCGCAAACTCCGTTAGGAATACCACGAACGCTACCACGGCTAGAATCGTAAGAAGCACGCCTGCTGTTTCTAAAAATCCGCTTAGTGAGTGTGCTAGGAATACGCTGGTTCCAGTCGCTTTCAGAATGTTACTTAAACAGATACCGCCACCGAACAGGATAAGCACACCCCAATCCGTTGTCTTCTCGACATCTTTCCATTCAACCGCTCTAGAAGCGCCAAGCAGTACAATGGCACCAATCGCTACCAAGCTATCAAACTTAGAGAATCCGCCAATCATTGCGTTGATTGGTTTTCCGAATATCCAAAGCGTTACGGTTAAAAGGAAGATAGACAGTGTGATTTTTTTGCTGTTTGTCCACTCTACAGGAGCGTGGTCTAGCTCAAATTTATGGTCGAGCTTTGGCTTAGTCATCACGTACAGGACAACCATTGTGATTGGCAATAAGATCATTGAGATAGGTAGACCTAGCGCCATCCATTCTGTGAAACTTAAACCAACTTCTGCGGCAGCAATTGCATTTGGTGGGCTACCCACTAAGGTTGCGATACCACCGATTGAAGCACAGTAAGCGATACCCAATAGTACGAACACGTAGGTGTTGCGGTCTTCACTTTGGTCAACCTTGTTCATGATGCCAAGAACAAGAGGAAGCATCATTGCTGTGGTTGCGGTGTTTGAGATCCACATGGATAAGCCTGCACTCACACCGAACAGCATGAACACGGCGACCGACATTCTGCCTTTTGCAATCAACAGTACTTTGTCAGCAATCGCTTTATCTAACTCTTGCTTGTTCAGCGCGGCTGCCAATGCGAAGCCACCCATGAACAAGAAGATGATTGGGTTCGAAAAGTTAGCCAGCGCAGCGGGCGTGTTGAATACACCAAACAAGACAGCCAATAGGGGAACGAGCAAAGCGGTGATGCTGACGTGAATCGCTTCTGTTAACCATAAAATGGCAACGAACACGAGAATACTCAAACCCGTATTCACTTGTGATTCGAAAGGAAGATTATTGAGCAAAAGTGCAAATAACGTGAAATTACCAATTAAGATCATGCTGTTGCGGGTAAACAACCAGTGTTTCAGTGTAGTAACAAGTGCCGTCATAAGACGCTCCTTTTGTTATCCTCGTTTTATTGGTGCACGACTTCATTGAGTCGTGCTTATTATTTTCGAGGTATATAGCTTGATGTAGGGTCAGACTTTGTTGGAAGAATGTTACTCAAGTTAATAAAGGAGTGTTGGTGTGTTTTTGCTTAACAATGGGGAAGTGTGAGGCAACAAATTCAAAATGTGTAGTTTTCTACACATCGGTCTCTGCTGGTTCTAAAATAGGGCTTGTTGTAGGGTCTACAACAGGGTTTACAGTGGGGTCAGTAATAGGGTTTGGAATCGGAAATGATTCCGGTTTTGGACTGGGTTGAATCGGCTCTTTAGGTCCAAGGAACTTTGGCGTTGTCCCCATAATATACAGATCAAGGAATGCTTTGGTGCGTGCAAACACTTCGCGTAAACGTATTGAGGTTCCCGAATGGTGAGTTGGTCCTGAAACCGCCAAACATTGCGCATGAATATCGTAAGAATTGGCGATGAAGAGCGCTCTTTCACAGTGGAATTTCTGAGTGATGATCAGAAAGTTATCAGTATCGAATATCTTTTTGGCGCGAACAATCGAGTCCAAGGTTCTAAAACCCGCGTAATCTAGATTGATGCGTTCATCGGGGACACCCGCTTTCAATAAGTCGCGTTTCATCGTCCACGGCTCATTGTAAGAGCGATGAGCGTTATCGCCACTCAGTAGAAATTGGTCCACTTTTTCACGATCGAACAGCTCAATCGCGGCTTCGATTCGGTGTTTATAATAGTCGTTGAGTGTTCTACCCAGATATTTGCTTGTGCCAAGCACAACCGCGACCTCAAGCTCGGGCACGTCATCAATATCGTAGATGATGCGATCTTCCGCTTGCCATGAAACCCAATAATCGATCGCAATAACCGCAGCGCTGCCAACTAAGAACACGAGGAAAGCGCCAAACAGAAAACCTTGCAGTTTTTTGTAAGCTTTTAATAAGTAGCTACGGAAAATGTGAGAATCAAATTTCACTCTCGGTATGGTCCTTTGACTGATCATTAATTTTTGAGTGCTCGATAATACCAAATAAAAATGAGAAAAATCAGTTAAAAAGACAAGACAGTGTAAAGAAAAAAGCCCCTGCAGTTGCAGAGGCTCTTGTAAGAGTATAGTTAACGCTCTTTATTCCAAGCGCAGTGCACTTTATTCAAAGTACAGCACGCTTTATTAGAATGCAGTACGCTTGTAGCGACGGTAAACCGGCTGCCAGAAGTGCTGGTCAATCGCTTGTTGAAGAGCTTCTTCAGTGATCTCTAGTGCAACACCCTGCTCAATCGCTTTCTTACCAACGGCAAGAGCAATCTTCTTAGATACGGTGTGAATCTCTTCCAATGGTGGAAGTAGCGCACCTGAACCATTGATAGCAAGTGGAGAACACGTAGCAAGCGCACGGCTTGATTCCATCAACATTTCATCAGTGATACGTGACGCATTCACAGCCAATACACCAAGGCCAATACCTGGGAAGATGTAGCTGTTGTTACACTGAGCGATTGGGTAAGTGGTGCCGTTATGAGTTACTGGCTCAAATGGGCTACCTGTCGCAACCAGTGCTTGGCCATCAGTCCAACGAATAATGTCGTTTGGAGTTGCTTCAACACGGCTTGTTGGGTTAGACAGTGGGAACACGATAGGGCGTTCACAGTGTAGGTTCATCTCTTTGATGACTTCTTTGCTGAACAGACCTGGAGCACCAGATACACCAACTAATACTGTTGGTTTCGCGTGGCGAACAACGTCTAGTAGAGAGAAACCAGTGCCGTCGCTTTCCCAGTCTTTGGTGTTTTCGTTGGTTTGAACGAGACGCTGTTGGAAATCAAGCAGGTTTTGCATCCCTTCTTGTAGCAGACCCCAACGGTCAACCATGTAAACTTGAGAGCGTGCTTGTGCATCGCTGATACCTTCAGACACCATTTGAGCAATGATAGCTTCAGCAATACCACAACCTGCAGAACCCGCACCTAAGAAGGTGATGCGTTGATCTGAAAGTTTGCTGTTTGCTGCTTTACATGCTGCAAGTAGAGAACCAACCGTTACGGCTGCTGTGCCTTGGATGTCATCGTTGAAACAACAGAGGCGATCTTTGTAACGCTCAAGCAGTGGCATTGCGTTCTTTTGTGCGAAATCTTCGAACTGAACTAATGCATCAGGCCAACGGCGTTGAACTGCTTGGATGAACTCTTCAACGAATGCATCGTAGTCAGCACCTGTGATACGAGGGTGACGCCAGCCCATGTACATTGGGTCAGCAAGACGTTGAGGGTTGTTTGTACCCACATCGAGCACGATAGGTAGCATGTAAGCTGGGCTGATACCGCCACAAGCTGTGTACAGTGCTAGCTTACCAATTGGAATACCCATGCCACCGATACCTTGGTCTCCCAAACCAAGAATACGCTCACCATCCGTAACCACGATAACTTTAACGTTGTGGTTTGTCGCATTGTTCAGTAGGTCATCGATACGATCGCGGTTCGGGTATGAGATAAACAGACCACGGCCACGACGGTAAATATTTGAGAAGTTCTCACATGCTGCGCCAACCGTTGGCGTGTAAATGATAGGCATCATTTCAGAAATGTGGTTTTGAACTAAACGATAAAAAAGCGTTTCATTAGTGTCTTGGATGTTACGAAGGTAGATATGCTTATCCATATCACTTTCGAAGTTACAATATTGCTTGTATGCACGTCCTACTTGCTCTTGGATTGTTTCGGTCGTTTCCGGTAACAAGCCTTCAAGGTTGAAAGAACTGCGCTCTTCAGCAGAGAATGCGCTGCCTTTGTTTAGAAGAGGGGTACTTAGTAGAGCAGGACCAGCATAAGGGATATATAGAGGGCGTTTATCGTTGTTCATTGGATGCCTAATATGGGAGAAAGGGTAACCGAAAAATGATAACGGTTTAGTTATTCAATTGTAAATAGTTTCCCTCCGATCTTTGCAAACAAAATGATATTCTTACCCATGTCCCACACTTATCGAATTCTAGCGCCATAATTCGTTATACTTCGCTCACACTTTTTCGCGACTCCTCCTTTTTATGTCATTACTTCCTATCGATTCTTATCAAAACGTATTCCACGAGCAAATCGCCAATTCTCACCTTGTAGTCGAAGCTGAAACCGGATCGGGTAAATCAACGCGTTTGCCACTTTGGGCTTCTCAGCATGGACGAGTGCTGGTGGTGGAACCAAGACGTATCGCGTGTACGTCATTGGCTAAATACCTCGCACAGCAATCGGGTGAGAAGCTTGGTAGCAAGGTTGGCTATGCGATTAAGCTTGAGTCGGAGTACAACGAGCAAACTAACGTTGTTTTTGTGACTCCCGGTATCGCGCTGCGTTGGTTATCAGAAGACGGATTAGCCAGTTTTGATGTGATTGTGGTGGATGAGTTTCACGAGAGACGCTGGGACATTGATCTGCTGGTAGCGATTCTCAAACAAAAAGAGAGCCATCGCTTGGTGATCACTTCAGCAACCATTGAAGGAGAGCGTCTTGCTCATTACTTGGATGCGAATCGAATAAGCTGTGAAGGCCGAACTTATCAAGTTGCTATTGAACACAGGGCGAATGAATCAAGAGCATTGCCCGATATTCGACATCTAGAGCAACGCATTGCTGAAGAAGTGAATCATCAATTGATCGCTTCACATGACGATATCTTGGTTTTCCTACCAGGTAAAAAAGAGATCGTGCAATGTGAACAAGCCTTGGCAAAGAATCCAGACATCCAAGTAGTGAAATTGCATGCGTCGGTCTGTGAAAAAGAACGAGATCTAGCGTTATCGGGTCGTAATATCAATACTGAAGGTAATGGCCTGAGAAAGGTCATTTTGGCGACCAACGTTGCTGAAACTTCGTTAACCATTCCCGACATTGGTGTGGTGATAGATTCAGGGTTAGAAAGACGCACCGTTCAACGAAACGGAAGAACCACACTGATGCTTAAATCCATATCACGAGCGAGTGCCAAACAACGAGCTGGCCGCGCGGGTAGGGTGATGGATGGCATTTGTGTGCGTCTATATGGCGAGCATGCGGCGTTAGAGTTAGTCACACCACCTGAATTGCAGCGTGAAGAGCTGACAGAACCTATGTTGGCCGCGGCATGTTGTGGTGCTCCGCTTGAGATCTTGTCCTTCCTCGATCCTATTCCTGAGAAGTCATTAAACAGCGCGACTCAAACCTTACTGACGATGGAGGCGATTAACGCCGACCATCAAATTACCGAGCATGGTAAAAAGCTGTATCCATTGCCGATTGATGCTTTGTATGCCGATATCGTTACTCGAATCAAAACCAAAGCCTTAAAAGAAGCGATGGTCGATCTCACAGCGGCGTTGTCCGTTCCTGCTCGCTTGTACCAATTACCAAACAATGCAGAACATTTGGAAGCGCTGGCTCAGCAAGAGAAAGAAGGGTGTGACTTAAGCCTGTTAGTTCAGATTGTTCGCGGTCGTGATTATCCGCATTTAGAAATCGACCAACAGGCACTGAATGAAGCACAAGGGCTGGCAAAGCAAATGCGTGAGGTGTTTGAACTTCCTCAGTTAGAAGTCGCGTCACGTTTCCAACGTATTGAGCTGCTTAAGACTATTGTGAATTTGCATCCTGAGCTGGTGTTTGTGCGCCGACTGAAGAGGAAAGAAGCCTTTGCCAATGGAGTGTTAGAGGCAGTACTCGGCCGTCAGAATCGTTTCCCGGACAATGCACAAGCGATGTTGGTGCTTGATACCCATAGTTTGCCGGGAAGAGGTGTTAAGCAAACACTGACCTTAGCGACGGTCACGGCACCTATTCCTCTTGAGCTTATCATTGAAGCTGAACTCGGAGAGTGGGAGCAAGGTGAAACAAGAGTAAATGATGATGGTGTCTTTACCGAGATGGCTTTGGTATACGCAAGCCGTACAATTACGACTAAGCTCGTCGCGGCTGAAGGGCAACTATCATTAAAGCCTATTGTCGATCTTGTGTTAAAAGGCGTCCAACTTCCCGGTTTTGCAAAGGTTCGCACTCAAGAAATCAAACACTGGCAGCTGTATGTGAAACTCGGTCTCGATGAACAAACCCAATACACACCAGAAATTGAGAACATTAACTTTGAGCTATGGTTGATAGAGCAGCTTGAGGTGCTAGGTGTCACTGATGTGAGCGAATTGGAAATGTTCGACCATGCAGACATACCTTTCCATGGGATTCCAAGTTGGTTCTATTCAGAGTTCTCTGAAAAATACCCGTTTGCACTGAGCCTTGCCGACTTACAACTCGATGTAGAATACTTGCCCGCGCGAAAGCTGATTTACGTTCACTATCAATCGGGTAGCCGAAAGTTATCACCAAAACGCTGGGAGCTGCCAACATGGTCTGGCTGGCGTATTCAATACAAAAAAGCGAGCCGGATAATTGATATAAAATAGATAGATAAGTTTTATCTCTAAAATATTAATCAAATAGGTGCATATATGATTATTCAGTGCTTATTTTGTTACAAAATTGATTTTTATATGCCTTTTTAACCAATCAAAAGGTCATAAAAGACTATTCTTCTATATCCTATTGCTATAAAGAAAGAGTTGATAGATATTGAGTATATTGTGTTGTCAAAGTGTCGGGGGACATCATGGAAAAACAGATAGAGACGCGTGTAGAGTTCGATTACACAACCTTTCTTGGCGCCTCATGCAGTAAAAAATGGACTTTTCTGGAAGCACTAACCACAATTGCGCCAGTATTCAGTACCGTCTGGCGAGATAGCATTAAAGAGCTAGCAAGCCCTGAAGATCGTTTATGGCAGATGGCATTAAAATCAATGTCGACGCGTAAAAGTGATGAGTCAAACATTGTTACCTTACTTAAGCTAGCTAGGCTGGAAGGGATCAATGAGCTCAAAGTTGTTATGCCATATTCTCTTGAAGAAGAGCAGATAGAGTACATCGAGACGCGCAGTCATTTGGTGATCGCCGAGAATACTGGAGAAGAGTTTACTATCAAGCTGTAATCTCTCAGTATTGCTTAGAGCTTAGAGCTTAGAGCTTAGAGCTTAGAGCTTAGAGCTTAGAGCTTAGAGCATAGAGCTTAAACTTAGAACTTAGAATATATCGCTTAGAAGCGAGCTCAAAGAATATTAAAAATCGCACACGTAAAAAGGGCCTCAATAATGATGAGGCCCTTTTAGTATCTGAAATTTGTGTTTAGAAGCTTTTTAGCCTTCTAGAATGCAATCAGTCAACTAGACCATAGTCAGCACGCAGTACATCGATGATTTCTTGCTTAGGGTTCTCGCTCAGTACGATCTCTGCACCTGTGATTTTCGCTGCGATATCAAGATAAGTACGAGACAGAGACATCAGTGAATCAAGAGGCAGCTCATTGTCACGAGCTAATGCTTCACGTTCTGGCATGCGTTCTTTGTTCAAAAGGATGTCTGCATCAGGGAAGTAGTTAAGCAAGAACTGACGGAAACCCTCTTTAGAGTTTTCAACGATGTTGCCTTTGTTGTATTCCTGAGTATCCCAAATGCGAGATGAATCTGGAGTACCCACTTCGTCCATGTAGATCAGCTTTTCTTTACCTTGAGCATCGTTGACGTAACCAAATTCAAACTTTGTATCTACAAAGGTTTGGTCGACTTTCGCGAGTGCTTGGCTAATAACGTTGAAGCCTTCTTTTAACAGCTTCTCGTAGTGCGCGATATCGCTTGCTTGAGTAAAGTTGAACGCTGCGAAGTTATCTTCGATGTTGTTACGCGAGATGTTCACATCGTCAGCTTCTGGAACACCAGGGATACCTTTCAAAATCCCTTTTGTGGAAGGCGTGATCAGTAGCTCAGGTAGCTTCTTGTCTTTCTCGAGGCCTTCAGGCATCTCGATACCACAGAATTCACGTTCGCCGTTTGCGTATGCACGCCACATTGAACCAGTAATGTATTGACGACAAATTGCTTCGATCATGACTGGGCGAGCTTTTTGTACAATCCATACAAACGGGTGAGGGATATCAAGAATATGACTGTCAGCAAGTCCGTTGTCTTTAAACAATTTGAACCAGTGGTTAGAGATAGCATTCAGAGCCGCTCCCTTACCTGGAACACCTTTAAGATTACCTTCACCACGCCAGATACAATCAAATGCAGAGATACGGTCACTGATCACCATGATTGCTAAAGGCGCATCTGGTGCTACATCGTAGCCTTTCTCTTTGATTAGTCGTTGACTATCTTCTTCAGTTAACCAGTAAACTGAGCGAACTTTGCCACTGTGGACAGGTTTATCAGTACGGATTGGTAGGTCATCATTTACGGCAAGAACTTGATCAGCAAGGCTCATTTAGACATTCCTATCTTTTATCAAACGTCATACAGAGAAGTGCGGTGTGCACATGATTAGACGGGCATTATACTCAATCTACTATTTCCTTCCAGATAAAAAGCAAACGATTGCTAAATCTATTGTTTAAATAAAAACCCCCGCCTAACAATTCGACAAAAAATAGGCGAATTGTAGGGCAGGGGAAGGCAGTATATTTGGACTGTGTTTTGGAGCTATGCTGTTAAGTTAACTTAAGTTTGTTAGCTAAAAGATTAAGCTATGTGTATGGGCTATGTTTTTGAGCCAACAATGTTATTAAGCCAACATGTTATTAAGCAAGGTGGCTTAGTGAATACGCTCTGAATTCGCATCCATAAAGAAGACTTCACACTGAAAGCGCATTCCTAATGTTCTTAGGTATTGCTGACTGAATTGATCAATCGATGCACTTGCCACAATCGCACTCGCATTCTTAGAGCGAATGGCTTTCTCGACGGTTTCTACCTCAGTCATCTGATGAGAGGCTTTCATATGAATAACTCGGTCGCAGCAAACATTATGTTGCTTCAGCTGCTTAGCGGATGGTCTCGGTGTTTGAGCGGTAAACAGTAGCCACTGATGTTGGTTGGACAGCAACGCCATTCTTGCAAATAACGCTTCCTCGTTTGAATTTTTGCTTTTACGAGAAACTGATGTAAATGCGCAGTGAACTAGCGGGCTAGAGTGTTGGGCTTTAACGTGTGCTTGAATCATTTTGCTGTCCTTATATACATGCTGTATGTGTATACAGTAGTTTTAGTTGCTTATAAGATCAAGCGTTTTTTGCGGGATTATTGGACGATTTTGTCTTAATTTATAGATTAAACATAATTAAGTTATTGAAATTCAATGATAAATTAAATTTGAATGAATTTGCTGTTTTGTCTCATAATTTGAAAAAATGTGAGCCTTATACAGGTGTATACAGTGGTTTTGACAGAAAAGTACTGTATACACCTGTATAGAAGAGAGAAGAGAGAAGAGAGAAGAGAGAAGAGAGAAGAGAGAAGAGAGAAGAGAGAAGAGAGAAGAGAGAAGAGAGAAGAGAGAAGA
>NZ_CAWPOA010000031.1:910216-921544 GCF_963889365.1 Vibrio sp. OPT20
CAGACACAAAAAAAGCGCCTTAGGCGCTTTCTTATATTTCAACGGTGTTGCTTATCTCAATGTCGCTTGGGAGAGTTTTGCTCTCATTTCCATTTCACCAATATTGAACTGGCGAACATCAATGGTTGCAATATCATTGCACTCTTTACATGCATGATGACACTTACCATCTAGGTAGTCGTGCTTTTTAACTAGGCTTGGCTTTTTGCACCAATCACAAACGCCTTCTATTGTGAACATATTCTCTCCTCACCTGTTTAAGTCAGGTGTATTTTCGGCGCAAATTATGACACAAGTAAGACCCATTAGTTAATAGTTTGTTACCCGTTTTTGAGAGGGGGATCGATTGCAACACTAATAAAATCGATATCTTTGCGACCTTGCAAATTTAATATGTGTAGTTGTTTACGGTTTTGTAACATTTTGTAAAATGGTTTTTAGCGCATTGTTCAAACGTTTCATTTCTTCGTCACATCCGTGACCATCTGGATGGTAGATCTTTGATAATTGTTTGTATCGTATCTTGATGCTTTTCTGGTCCGGAATTGAGCTAGGCGTGTAGCCAAATAGCGCACAAGCTACCTGAAAATTGTTCAAGCTCTTGTTGTTTTTCTGCTTCTTCAGTTCGTTATAGATAGTCTGAAGTTGGCGCTTTTGCTGTTTGATGGTGAAGTCTTTCGCGCTAAGTTGCGCTTCAAGTGTCTGCTGTTGCTGATTTAACTCACCAGACTTCAGGATCTGTCGCTTTCGCGATACAACCAGAGTCGCGCTGATACTCACTATTGCAATTAAAACGGCCAGTACTGCGCCGCTCATATAGTCAGAGCTTGTTAGGTTAGAACGTGTTGCTTGGTCTCTAGAAGTTAGTGCCGAAGGGAAGGTACTTGGTTGATTCGTATTGGCTTCTGCACTGACGTTGTCATTGAGCTGCTCTATCGAAGAGATTTGCTTGGCGCGTTGTTGGTTGAATTGGGCTTCGAGAACGCGATTGTAACCATCTTCTGCATCAGGGTTGTCTTTTAGGGCCGCTTCATACCATAGCTGTGCTGCATCTAATGGTTGGAGTAGATCTTTCTCAAGTGAGGACTCATAGATCTTTGCGACCTCAACTGAGGCGCGTTTGTTACCTTGCAATGCTGATTTGATAAACCATTCTAAAGCTAGCTTATTGCTTTGCTCTACACCTGTCCCTGATAAATACAATTCAGCCAGCCTAAATTGCGCATTTGCATTGCCATTATCCGCTGATTGCGAGTACCAATAAAATGCATCGCTGGTGCTCAAAGGGACGTCGACACCCGATTCATAAGCTTGAGCTAGTTGATATTGAGAGATTGGGTCTTGAGGTTGTGACTCTTGAGATTGTGGAGCTAATGAAAATTCATCACTGCTTTCTGCGTGAACGAAATGTGGAGTGGACAACGGTATCGTGGAAAAGATGAGGGATAGAAATAGAGGCCTAAGAAATGACGATGACCAGAAGTTGGATAGGATAAGCAAAAGATAAGTCTCGTAAAAAAGCCCAGTTCCGATGTATCTGGATGAATACGCTATGCGCCTGAGTGTTAAGTAGTAACGCTTAAAATAAGCGATACGAATGACAAGCAACTATATAGTGGTTAATTCAATAGATAAAGGTAACTGGGCTTTAACCGTGCTACTTAAGCGGCAAAATTTGAATTTCTACGCGACGGTTACAAGCACGACCTTGAGAGGTGTTGTTGTCACATAGAGGGTAACGTTCACCGTTACCACGAGCAATGGCACGACCTGCAGCAACGTCTTGAGAAATCAAGAATGCACGAACAGATTCAGCACGACGCTCAGAAAGGATTTGGTTAGACGACTCGCTGCCAGTGCTGTCAGTGTGACCGTCGATCACTAGGCTAGTGTCTGGGTATTCAACTAAGATACGAGCCACACCACGTAGTGTGTTGTGAATACTAGACTCTAAAGCGTAAGAGCCAGAACCAAAACCAATGCCGTTTTCTAGGCGAAGTAGAAGCTGGTTCTCACCAACGCGTTCAACTTGAACACCAGAGTTCATGAGTTCTTCACGAAGTGCAGCTTCTTGTTGGTCGAAGTAGTAACCAATACCACCACCAACGGCGGCGCCACCGGCAGCACCGATGAGTGCACGTTTACGGCGATCTTTAGAATCGTCACCAGTAGCAGCACCAGCAACGGCACCAGCGATTGCACCAATTAGAGCGCCTTGAGTTGCAGAGTTAGTCTCAGATTCGCCAGTTGTAGCATTTTGGCGTTGAGTTGCCTGACAACCCGTTAGAGCGACAGTAAGCGCTAGGGCTAGTGTGATTTTTTTCAACGTATTTCTCCATCATGTACTTCTGTCAAACGCATGGATTGCGAATGACAAACATATAGTCCTATAAGTATTATTGATGGTTTTAACAATGTGCTGAGGAAATGTAAAGAGCAAGCATTATGATTTAGCTAAATGGCATGCTCTACGATTTGGTGATTTTTTTAGCTGCTTGAGTTCCGCCAACAGGGCGGTTTACTGAAAGCTTACGACCTTTCTTCAAACCAACTTCATAGTCAGCGGTGAGGTTTTTCATCGCTTCTCTGAGTTGTTGTTTGAAGGTTTCACGGTCAATATTTTCAAATTCTTTATCAATGTAGTTATTGATTTTGTTGTTTGACTCGTCGTCCGGGGTAATGATTGGCAACTTTTCAAGCGCACCTTCTACCCAACCAGAGACGTAAGAATTCACACGACGAGTGACTTCGAGAGTTCCTGTACCAGATCCTGCAAAGCTGTTTCTGAATTGACCCGTATGCTCGTTCAATTCGCGATAAATAATATCGAAAGCAAAGGCAGCAAAGATCGCTCGATCAGCTTCACCAATGAACTCCACACGCTTAAGGCCTTTGTGGTTCAGTAATACGGCTTCTACGCCAAACTTGGTGTTAATACCGCGAATAACACGCAGCAGTGTAGAGCTGATATTTGCAGGTAACAGATGACTGGACTGAGTTTTTCCCATCTTGATAAATTCAATATCGTCTTTCTCGAGACCATATTTCAGCATCAAGTTATGCGCCATTTTTATCGCATTGGCCGCTTCATTGACGTTCGCAGAATTTCCAAGCTCAAGGCACTTGGCAATTTTCTTTAGGGCTTTTTTCTTATCCATCGACTACTTAATCATTACCGCAAATTTTGAAAAGTCCGACATTTTACATGTTTTGGCAGGTAACAGCAAAGTCAAAAGTCATTTGTTATTATGCGGGGAGCCATTTATGAAGGATGGAAGAGACGGCTTCTGGGTAATACAAAAACGCCATCAAGCGTATTGATGGCGTTAGTGACACGATTTTCCGGATTAACTAGAGTATTAGCAAACTAGATACCAAGTTCATCGAGTAGATCGGCTGCAGAATCATTACCTGAACTTTGAGCGGGCTTATTCGCTTCCTGCATTTTTTTCTGAGTAGCCTCAAGGATACTGTCTGGACATTCGTCTTCAGCGATCTCAAATTCTTCTAATTGGATGAATTCTGTCTTATCCATTGCAAGCTCTAGGTAGAAGATGTTGTTGTTTGCAGTCGAGAAGGTCACACGACGGGCTTGTGGACGATCGAGGTTAGTATCAACAGAAAGGTTTACTTGCTTGTTCAATGCCAGCATTTTCGGTTGGTTCTGTGTGATGTTGGTTTGCAGTTCTTTACGGATCTTATTGGTGAAATCACCAACTAACTGGTTCATTAACTCGCCCAAAACATCGCCCACTTCGTCTGACGTGTGCAGTACCGCCAGCTCATCTTCTGGCATGCCCATGTTACGCATGTAATTGGTATAGATCTCTAGCGCGGCTTTAGACGTAAAATTGATGACAACAAGGCCAGAAAAGCCACCGTCAAATAAGACGAAACAACCAAAGTCTGGCTTCAGACTTGTCTTGTTGATCTTTTGAACCATAGCTGAATAGGACACCTGAGAAGCCGTCGCTGAAGTGAGTACGCTTGAGACTGATTGGCATAGCTTAAGAAGAATATCTTCAGTTGTGACTGTTTTGTTTTTTTTCATTGTGATGTGCTCATGGAGATGTCTTAAACAAAATGTTATTCAGTATATTGGACTGAATTAAGACGAAAGTGACTATTTCTCCATTCTTGCACTGAGATTCTGATTTGATCACCTTTTTATATGATCTTAATAGTAGTAAAGTGACGAAATTCAAAGAAAATTATTAAAAATCTCAGATAACCCAATGCTGATTGGATCAGCGAAGTAGGGGCAGGAAGCAAATGTTACCAAGACTTCAACTTAATGCTGATGTCGATCCAGTAGTCGTACGCTTTTTAGATGAACTAAAAACAGCGGGCTTTACTGGCGACATTGAATCTCAATATTCTAGCCGTTTGGCTGTGGCGACTGATAACAGTGTCTATCAGCAATTGCCGCAGGCGGTCATCCTTCCTAAAACAACTCAAGACGTTGTGTTGCTCGGTCAAGTGGGTGCTAAATCCGCTTACGAACGCGTAACCTTTTCCCCTCGTGGTGGCGGTACCGGAACCAACGGACAATCCTTAACAAAAGGTGTTGTGGTTGACCTTTCACGACACATGAATAAGGTTCTTGAGATTAACGAGAAAGAGGGCTGGGTAAGAGTTCAGTCTGGTGTCGTTAAAGACCAATTGAATGATGCGGTACGCCCCTACGGTTACTTTTTCTCTCCAGACCTTTCTACCAGTAACCGAGCAACCTTAGGTGGCATGATCAATACCGATGCTTCGGGCCAAGGGTCGTTGAAGTACGGAAAAACGTCTGACCATGTGTTGTCGCTACAAGCGGTGTTCGCGGATGGTTCTTGTTTAGAGTCTGATTTATCACACGGCTTGCCAGTTGAGGGTGAATTTGCTCACCATGCCCTTGCGGTTACTGAGGCAGTTTGTCGAGACAAGCGCGCTCAAATTCTTAATAAATTCCCACCATTGAACCGCTTCTTAACAGGTTACGACCTAAAGAACGCAATCAACGAACAAGACGACAGCTTCGACCTGACTCGCGTCCTGTGTGGTGCAGAGGGCTCATTAGCCTTCATCACGGAAGCAAAGTTAAACCTAACCAAGATTCCAAAAGCGCGCACACTGGTTAACGTGAAATACAACACGTTCGATTCTGCGCTGCGCAATGCTCCGTTTATGGTAGAAGCGAAAGCACTGTCTGTTGAGACGGTTGATTCAAGAGTATTGAACCTAGCGAAGCAAGACATCGTTTGGCACACCGTGAGCGACCTGCTTATGGATGTTCCCAATAAAGAGATGCTTGGCATCAACATGGTTGAGTTTGCAGGCCAAGATGAAGCGGAAGTTGAACAACAAGTTCAAGCACTGACGGCACAGCTTGAAAGCATGCTTGAAACCGAAGAAGCCGGTGTGATTGGCTTCCAAGTATGCAGCGATTTGGCGAGCATTGGCCGAATCTACAACATGCGTAAGAAAGCGGTGGGTTTATTGGGTGCGGCGAAAGGCCGAGCTAAGCCGGTCGCTTTTGCTGAAGATACCTGTGTACCACCGGAAAACTTGGCCGACTTCATCTCTGAATTTAGAGTCTTACTCGATTCAAAAGAGTTGAACTACGGCATGTTTGGTCACGTGGATGCGGGCGTACTGCATGTTCGTCCGGCACTTGATCTGTGTGATCCGATGCAAGAAGCATTAATGCACGAAGTCTCTGATGAAGTGGTTAAGCTGGTGGCGAAATACGGTGGCTTGATGTGGGGTGAGCACGGTAAAGGTTTCCGTTCTGAGTATGGCCCAGACTTCTTTGGTGAGGAACTGTTTACCGAATTAAGACGTGTTAAAGCAGCGTTCGACCCGCACAATAAGATGAACCCAGGCAAGATCTGTACGCCGTTAGAAAGCGATGCTGAGTTGGTGAAAGTCACCGATACCAAGCGTGGCTTCTATGACCGTCAGATCGACGTACAAGTTCGAGATAGCTTCAAACAAGCCATGGAATGTAATGGTAACGGCTTGTGCTTCAACTACGATACTAGCTCGCCAATGTGTCCTTCGATGAAAGTCACTGCAGACCGTCGTCATTCGCCAAAAGGCCGCGCAGGTTTGGTAAGAGAGTGGTTGCGTCAGTTAACGGAACAAGGCGTCGATATTCTCGATTTAGAGCAAGAAGCGCTGAAGGACAATACTCCGGTTAAAACCATGGTTGAGCGTGTTCGTAACACGATGAACAAACGCCATGAATACGATTTCTCGCATGAAGTTCACGAAGCGATGAACGGTTGTCTTGCATGTAAAGCGTGTGCGAGCCAGTGTCCTATTAAAGTCGATGTGCCGAGTTTCCGTTCTCGATTCTTGAACATCTATTACTCGCGTTATCAGCGCCCAGCAAAAGACTATTTAGTTGCTAACATTGAAACCATGCTGCCGCTGATGGCGAAAGCGCCGAAAGTTGTGAACGCAGCATTGGGTCAAAAGTGGATACAAACCGCAACGGCTAAAACGGTCGGTTATGTTGATGCACCACTGATGTCGGTGCCTACGCTAAAAAATCGTTTGGCGAGTAAAGAACTGCAACTCTTCGACTTACAGTACTTAGAAGGCTTGTCTTCTGAGCAGAAGAAACAGCATGTACTTATCGTTCAAGACCCGTTTACTAGCTTTTATGATGCAGAGGTAGTTGAAGACTTCGTTACTCTGGCTCAAAAACTGGGCAAAACTCCGGTACTGCTGCCGTTTAAGCCCAATGGAAAAGCGCTGCACATTAAAGGCTTCTTAAGTCGCTTTGCGCATGAAGCGAAATCAACATCGGATTTCTTGTCGATGGTGGCGGATATCGGTATTCCTTTGGTGGGTGTTGATCCTGCACTGGTACTTTGTTATCGCGATGAATACGTCGAGATCTTAGGTGACAAGCGTGGCGACTTTGATGTGCTCACCGTGCATGAATGGTTAATGCCATCGTTAGGTGAGTTCGAAGCGCGCTCAGCAAGTGAAGAGATGTGGTACTTGTTCGCTCACTGTACAGAGAAGACCAAGATGCCGAACGCTGAAAAAGAGTGGGGCGCTATCTTCAAACACTTTGGTGCTGCGTTAACCAGCGTTCCTGTCGGCTGTTGTGGTATGGCGGGTACTTTCGGCCATGAAGTGGATAAACTGCAAATGTCGAAAGACATATACGGTTTAAGCTGGAAACCTCAAATGCAGGACTTACCAAAAGATCGTTGTTTGGTGACGGGTTACTCTTGCCGTAGCCAAGTGAAGCGTTTTGAAGGTGAGAAGCTTGCTCACCCATTACAGGCGCTAGCAAAAATTCTTTAATACATTTAGCCCAGCAATTGCTGGGCTTTTTTCTAAACTAACAAAGGAATGTTAATAAGGAAAAGTATGAAATTTCTAGAATTAAAAGTACCACCCGTTGCACTGTTCATTATTGTATTCGTAGCATCATACTTCTGCGCTCAGCAGTTGAGCCAAGGGGCACTGGCACTACCTTATGGAATGGTTGTGCTAGGCATCGGGATCATATTGAGTGGTGTGATTGGAATATCAGGCATATGGGAATTCCGAAAACAGAAAACCACCGTTAACCCGATCAAAGTCGAAACCGCTTCTGCAGTGGTGGACAGTGGAATCTTTGGCTATACACGAAATCCAATGTATTTAGGGCTATTCATCCTGCTATTTTGCTTTGGCTACTTCTTCCAGAATATCTTCAGTGTGCTACTCAGCTTTGGCTTCGTAATCTACATGAATCACTTCCAAATCAAACCCGAAGAGCGAGCTCTAGAGCAATTATTCGGTGCGGAATATGTTGATTATAAACAAAAGGTTAGACGTTGGATCTAGTTTTGACTTGAGTGCAGGCTTGAGTGTCTTCGTGTAGTCAGGGATCGTACTAAAAAAGCCCAGCTTGAGATTATCAAGCTGGGCTTTTTTGATCTTATTCTAGAGCTTATTTACATCGAGATGTGTAAATAAGGATGCTGATTAAGCAGCGGCTGCGAACTGAGCTAGGAACATCTCTTTACGCTCGTTGAAGCGGTTTACTAGGTCGTCGACAGAAGCTTGGTCGTATGGCTTAAGGCCACTTGCTACCATGCGTTTCACGCCTTTACCGACTACTTCGCCGTCTTCTTTGAAATCGAAGTTCAGAGTCACGATGCCACGTTTGCCTTCAACATCAAAAGTCGCACCAGAGAATTCAACTTCTGGGTGAGACAGGTCTAGGCGAGTAAATTCAACTTCCATGCTCTCGTAAATCACAAGAGGGCGTTGGCAGTTGATCATCATCTGTTGCTCTTCCATAAGAGGAACCATGATGTGTGGGAAGTTCATACCAGAGAACTTAACGTAGTTTGTTACTACGTGTTCGATGAATGCTTGGTCGTGGCTCTTTTCACCTTCACAAGACATGTGTAGGTACTCTTTGCCTTTCTCGTCAATCAGTGAGCTTTCTTTCTCACACTTGTTGTCAACGCTTAGTGCAATACCGTTACCCACCATACCTGAAAAATCAAAACGCATTTTTTGGCTGATGCCTTCTTTCTGCAGAAGAACTGCAAACAAAAGGTCGCCAGGCACGCAGAAGCGCTTGTTGTCTTCATCGTGAATTGGGTTGAAGTCAGCGGCTACTTTTTTAGCAAAGTGGCTAGCCTGTTCACGAGTGAATTGAAATTGATTGTCTTCGGTAGAAAAGTAAGGTGTCAGAAACATAGTATCGCTATTAGTCATCAAATCTGGGGTGGATTATAGCTAACTAACTTCGTTCTAATGGTCTATCCAGTTAACTTTGCTTATATATCAGTCAATTAGATAAATACGTTGGATGGTATGTGACGATTTGAAGGGAAATATGGCCTTTGGCTCAATGCAACAAGGGCTAATCGATAGCCCTTGTTTATATGACACTCTAATGGGTGTTGTTTAGAATGTTTTTGCTTTAAAAGCTACTCAAAGTGCCTTCTGGCATTAGGTGATTATGAACGGATAATTTGAGCAATAAGTTCGCTTGTTCAATATCCGGAGCAAAATATCTGTCTTTGTCGTAGAAGCTGACTTTCTCACGCAAAATCTGTTTTGCTTCTTCCACACGAGGAGAAGATAGATTCGGAGCACGGAAGTCTAGCCCTTGTGCTGCTGCTAAATATTCTACTGCCAATATCCCACGGGTGTTTTCAGCCATGTATCTAAGCCTACGAGCGGCAAAGGTAGCCATTGATACGTGATCTTCTTGGTTTGCTGATGTAGGAAGGCTGTCTATTGACGCAGGATGAGCCAATGTTTTGTTCTCACTAGCCAGTGCTGCCGACGTTACTTGAGCAATCATAAAGCCCGAGTTCACGCCGCCGTTGTCGACCAAGAAAGGTGGAAGTTTGCTTAGCGCACTATCAATCAACAACGCCATTCTACGCTCTGACAAGCTACCGATTTCAGCTATCGCTAGTGCAAGGTTATCGGCTGCCATTGCGACAGGTTCTGCGTGGAAGTTACCGCCCGAAATGATGTCGCCATCGTCAGCGAAAACTAGCGGGTTGTCGGATACGGCATTTGCTTCAATGTTTAAGGTTTCTGCTGAATTACGAATCTGCTGTAAACACGCCCCCATCACTTGAGGCTGACAACGCAGTGAGTAAGGGTCTTGAACCTTTTCACAACAAGTGTGTGATTCACCAATCTCACTCTTTTGATCAAGCATATGGCGGTAAGCAAGTGCTGCATCCATCTGGCCACGATGACCACGAACGCGATGAATACGCGGATCAAACGGACGACGGCTACCCAGCGCGGCTTCAACAGACATCGCGCCACACACGGTTGCAGACGCAAACAAGTCTTCAGCTGCGAACAGACCTTCTAATGCAAAGGCTGTCGATGCTTGTGTGCCGTTTAACAGAGCTAAGCCTTCTTTCGGCGCTAACGTGATTGGCTCCAAACCAGCGATCTGCATTGCTTCTAAGCCAGTGATGATCTTGCCGTTGTGACGTGCTTGGCCTTCACCTAGAAGTACCGTACTCATGTGGGCGAGGGGAGCGAGGTCTCCAGAAGCACCCACAGATCCTTTTTGTGGAACACACGGATAAACCTGTGCGTTAACTAGATCGATAAGAGCATTGATGACCTTGAGTCGGATACCCGAGTAGCCACGAGACAAACTGTTAATCTTTAGCACCATCATCAAACGCACAGTCTCATCAGACATGAATTTACCAATGCCCGCCGCGTGAGAAAGTACGATACTTTTCTGCAGTACTTCGAGATCTTCAGGGGCGATTTTGGTATTCGCTAATAAGCCAAAACCCGTGTTGATGCCATACACAGTGCGATCTTCAGCAATCACTTGTTCGACAACGTGCATACTCGCTTCAATATCTGGGATTGCAGCAGGGTCGAGTGATAAATTCACAGGACTACGGCTAATCTTACGCAGTTCGGGTAGGCCTAGAAGTCCTGGCTTAAGTAATAAATTCAACATGTTCTCTCCAGAAATTAAAGGCGACGAAGTTCTTCGTTTAGCATAGGTAAATCAAGCTTCTGCTCTTTAGCACACTGCTTGGCAATATCGTAACCCGCATCAGCATGACGCATAACGCCTGTTGCTGGGTCGTTGTGAAGTACACGAGCAATGCGCTGTGATGCATCTTCACTGCCGTCACAACAAATCACCATTCCGGAGTGTTGTGAGAAGCCCATGCCAACGCCGCCACCGTGGTGCAGAGAAACCCATGTTGCGCCACCTGCAGTATTTAGAAGGGCATTCAATAGAGGCCAATCTGATACGGCATCTGATCCATCCATCATGCCTTCTGTTTCGCGGTTCGGGCTCGCTACTGAGCCTGAATCTAGGTGGTCACGACCGATAACAACTGGTGCTTTTAGTTCGCCATTTTTAACCATTTCATTGAATGCTTGGCCTAAACGTTCACGATCTTTCAAACCAACCCAACAAATACGAGCGGGTAAGCCTTGGAACTGAATGCGTTCACGCGCCATATCTAGCCAGTTGTGTAGATGTGGGTTATCTGGAATCAGTTCTTTTACTTTTTGGTCTGTTTTGTAGATATCTTCTGGGTCGCCAGAAAGGGCAGCCCAACGGAACGGACCGATGCCTTCACAGAATAAAGGACGAATATAAGCAGGAACGAAACCTGGGAAATCAAATGCGTTTTCCACACCTTCTTCAAGTGCCATTTGGCGAATGTTGTTGCCGTAATCTACGGTCGCAGCGCCACGGTACTGAAGATCTAGCATAGCTTGTACTTGAATGGCCATGGACTGCTTAGCGGCTTTCACTACTTTAGCTTCATCAATGGTTCGTTCTTGTGCTGCTTTCTCCATCGT
>NZ_CAWPOA010000031.1:921600-926237 GCF_963889365.1 Vibrio sp. OPT20
CCAACCTTGAGGCAAGTAGCCGTTCAGTGGATCGTGGGCAGAGGTTTGGTCAGTCACTACGTCAGGCGTGATATTGCGTTCAACAAGCTCTGGGAATACGTCTGCTGCGTTACCAAGCAAGCCAACAGAGATTGGTGTGTCTGATTCTTTAATCATTGCCATCGCTTCATCTATGCTGGTGGCTTTTTTGTCTACATAGCCTGTACGCAAGCGGTAATCGATTCGTGATTCATCGCATTCAACCGCAATCATTGAAAAGCCAGCCATAGTCGCTGCGAGAGGTTGAGCACCGCCCATACCGCCAAGACCACCCGTTAGAACCCACTTGCCGTTTGCTTCTCCTTGAAAGTGCTTCTTCGCGATAGCGACAAACGTTTCATAAGTACCTTGAACGATGCCTTGAGAGCCAATGTAAATCCAGCTGCCTGCGGTCATCTGGCCGTACATCATCAAGCCTTCTTTATCTAGCTCGTTGAAGTGCTCCCAGTTCGCCCAGTGTGGAACAAGGTTAGAATTCGCGATCAGTACGCGAGGCGCGTTTTTATGAGTCGGGAACACGCCCACAGGTTTACCTGATTGAACAAGCAACGTTTGGTCGTCTTCTAAACGCTCTAATACTTCAACAATCTTGTCATAACATTTCCAATCACGCGCAGCGCGACCAATACCGCCATACACAACCAGTGCATGTGGATGTTCTGCCACATCAGGGTCTAGGTTGTTCATCAGCATACGCAGTGGTGCTTCTGTTAACCAAGATTTAGCGCGCAAAGTGGTGCCATGAGGTGCGCGAATTTCGCGAGTCGTGTCGAGACGAGGGTCACTGTTGTGGTGTTCCGTCATTTTGGAATTCCTTCTGTTTCACGTTATATCGTTGTAGTTGTAGTTGTAGTTGTAGTTATCGGTATAGCTGGATTAGTCGCTGGCCATTGCACTGGCTATATCCCAACACAAACGTGCCGCCAATCGAGCAGTTTGGCTATCGATGTCGTAGTCTGGGTTGTATTCCGCAATGTCCGCGATAATGAGTTTTTCACTGTGTTTGAAAATCTGTTCTAGAAAAGGAGCGAGTGCTTCATAGCTCACGCCTCTTGCCGCTGGTGCACTGACGCCCGGCGCTGTCGCTGCTGGAAATACGTCTAGATCGATAGTGAGATAGAGGTAATCACACTCAGCGATGAATTTTTGTAACTTAACCAGTTGAGCGACTTGGTTCACTTGGGTCATGTTGCGGTCGTGTTCATACCAAACGCCCAGTTGGTCAGCTTTATTAAACAGCGCTTTGGTATTGCTAGCAGCACTCACGCCAAGGCAAGCGTAATGAAACGGCCATTGATGTGTGTGGCAGTAATCACTTATCTGGTTGAAAGGCGTGCCTGAGCTCGGTTTAACATCGGCGATGTCGCTTTCAAATTCACGAAGATCAAAGTGAGCATCAAAGTTAACGATGCCGATCTTAGGTTTGCGTTCTGGCTGACCTTTATCAAGGTGTTCCATTTGATGTAAATGATTAGCGAGGCCTTGGAAAGATGCCCAAGCCACTTCGTGACCACCGCCGAGGGTAATCACTTTGTTGATTGCTAAAGCATTGGCAATCACAGAAGCACACTGTTTTTGGCTGACTTCGAGTTGACCATCATTGCATTCGATATCACCAAGGTCCGCGATGTGAGCGTCACTGTGCCAAGCCATATTAGCCAACGCTTGGCGAATCAGGTTGGGTGCTTGTTTCGCGCCCACGCGTCCTTTATTCCTTGCAACACCGGCGTCGCTGGCAAAGCCAACTAAGGCGATAGCGCTGCTAGTCAGATCGTCACTTAACTCACTATTTTGCACTTGCTTGGTAATGTGATGAACGCGAGTACCGAGTGCGCCATCTTCAAGATCATTACGCCCAGTCCACACGAAGTTATGTACGGTTTCTGCGTTCTTTTGAATGCTGTTGGAATTAGATTGAGTCATGACATACCTCGCCATTAACAATGCGTTTATGCAGATGAGGAACACCAACTTGATAGCTTAAGTCGGCAGGGTGAACGATATTCCAGATAGCCAAATCAGCGGCATAACCAATTTCAATTCTGCCTTTGGTTTGTAATTCGCCAATGGCAGCCGCAGCATGACAAGTTACACCGCGCAGCGCTTCTTCAGGCGTCGTACCAAACAGGGTGCAGCTCATGTTCATCATTAGTGTTAAGTCAGCAAAAGGAGAAGTGCCGGGGTTTAAGTCGGTCGCTATCGCCATTGGAATGTTGTGTTCACGAAGTAGGGCGACTGGCGGCTGTTGAGTCTCTTTCAGGAAGTAGAAAGCACCGGGTAGCAAGGTGGCAACGGTGCCTGATTCCGCCAGTGCTTTGACTCCTATTTCATCAAGGTATTCGACATGGTCAACAGAGAGTGCGCCGTATTTAGCTGCAAGCGCGCTGCCACCCATATTCGAAAGTTGTTCAGTGTGGCCTTTAATCGCTAGCCCATGCGCTTTGGCTGCTGCAAAGACACGTTCGGTTTGTTCAAGGTTGAAGCCGATAGATTCACAGAACACGTCAACCGCATCGGCTAGGCCTTGCTCTGCAGCTTTAGGAATGATCTCTTGGCAAACCAGATCGATATAGCTGTCCGGTTGTTCTTTATATTCGGGTGGCACAGCATGGGCTGCAAGGAGAGTGGTGGTGATCTTAATTCGGCGATGATTCTCTAACGCTTTGGCTGCACGTAACATCTTGAGCTCATCTTCAAGAGTTAAACCATAGCCGGATTTTACTTCGATGCTGGTTACGCCACTTCTTAGTAGGCCATCGAGCCTAGGTAGTGCCATTTCAACCAGTTCAGATTCTTGTGCTGCGCGCGTTGCGGTTACTGTCGCTAAAATACCACCGCCTTGCTTGGCGATGTCGGTGTAAGACACACCATTCAAACGCTGCTCAAATTCATTGGCACGATTACCCGCAAATACGAGGTGAGTGTGGCAATCAATCAGCCCAGGGGTGACGAGTTTGTTCTTGCAATCATAGGTGATGTAATCTGCAGAGCCATCAGTGCTCGGTTGTTCTACCTCAGAAGCAAGTACCTCGTGGTTTGAACAAGAGATGGACACGATCTTACCGTTTTCGATAACGATATTTTGAGGGGAAGAGGGCTGATAGCCATCGGCTCCCGAACTCATGGAGACCACTCGTGCGTTTTTGAGGATCAAATTCATAATCACCTAGATCTTTGTTAAACATTAAATGTATATACAAATAAATAGGCTAAACGCTGACCCGAATCAAGTTGATGTTGCAAAAATGTGATCGGCGATCAGGATGATGTTCTTTAATCTAGAAGTATCTTGGAGCTTAATTTGTATTTAGAACCGGGATGGTAGAGCAATGCAAAGCTGATGAGACGTTCTTTGCTCCATGTTCTTCTATTCAAAAGCAGGCAAGGCTCTGATTCAGAAAGTTTTAGTGACGTTCTAATTTGAGAGTCAGGAATAATGGCTTCAACCGTATGCTCGATAGCACTCAACGGGCAGCTTTTTGAAAGGTATTCATTGGGGGTAGAGGTTGAAAAGTCTTGCTCTAGGTATTTTGGAGCGGCTTGAGAGTTCACCCAGCGCGCTTCCAATTGAATCGGTGCGTTGTCGGCAAAGTGTATGATTTCACTATAGAACACTTCTGCGTTAATCATCACACCTAACCGTGTAGCCGTGCTTTCATCAGCCTTGATACTATCGTGCTTGATAACTTGGCTAGTATACGTTTGGCCTCGGTCTTTGATCTCTTGCGCGATGTTGTTGATATCAAGCAACGGAGATTGCGCTTTTTCGTCTGGTTCACAAACAAAAGTCCCCAGTCTTGGTTTCCTGATGAGCTTGCCTTCAGATACCAAATCTCGAATCGCTTTATTGACCGTCATTCGACTCACATTGAACTGCTCGGTAAGTTCGAGTTCTGTGGTTATCTGGTAACCCACTGGCCAGTGACCACTGTTGATCTTGTCATCTATGAACTGTTTTATCTGAAGGTAGAGCGGCGCTTTCGACATAATGAAACCTTATTTGACTATACAAATAGAGTAACGGAATTTTTCACGATTTCAACATTTCCTCGGGCAATGTGACCTTATTCAACATAGATGGGGCAAATTGCTTGATTCTGTGAGGCAAGTGTCGCAAATTGTCACGCAATAACTATTCGTAAATCAGATAATTAGAAAGGGAAATAATATGTTTAAGAAATTAAAGGCCTCGTTGGGCATCGGTGCAGCAAAGGTTGATACTGTCTTAGATAATATTGAAGTTTTCCAAGGTGGAGAGTTGTCTGGCAATGTTCACATTGTTGGTGGCGACGTTGAGCAACAAATCGACCTGATCAACTTGGTTCTCAACACAGAAGTAAAAGTAGAAACGGAAGACAGTACCAGCTACGAAACCTTTTCACTGGGTCGTATTCAAGCGGTAGAGCCTTTCGTTATCCAACCGGGCGAAACCAAACTGGTTCCATTCCGTCTTAAGTTAAATGATGAAACGCCAGTCACCGCGTTGAACGCGCAAATGAATCGGTGTCACGTGTGGGTAGAAACCAACCTAGATATCGGTTTCGCGATTGACCCTAAAGACCGTGACTTCATCTCCGTACACCCATTGCCAACGGTCG
>NZ_CAWPOA010000031.1:926295-937632 GCF_963889365.1 Vibrio sp. OPT20
CTAAAATTATCCAAGGCGTAGAAGCATCGGGAATGGCAATGGTGAAAGCTGATGTAGAGAAGGGCTTCTTGAAAGGCAACAGCTTTGCTTCTCGCTCTGGTTGTTACCAAGAGATTGAATTTCGTAGCGGCGGCTTTATGAATAATAAAGAGATCGAGCTATCATTCATCGTTGAAGGCTCAATGGTTCACTGCGTAGCAGAAATCGACCGCTCAATGAGCTTCCGCGGCGACCAATACATCTCATTCAGCTTGCCTGCGAACGCGGCGGATTCAGACATTCGCAACGCCGTCTCAAGAATCATGAGTGCGTAGTTGCTCTCTCTGTTAGTAGTTACTCTTTCTATTAATAGAGACAAGACAGTACGATTTCTAAAGCCGAACTTATCCGTTCGGCTTTTTTAATTCTACTATCTCGACCCTAAATGGACTTACCACTGATGACGATAGGCCAACTGGAAGGCAACATCGGTGGAGTTATCCATGTTGAAGATGTTTTCGATAATGGATATCTCGATCGCTGAACGTTGCATTAGGTAGCGATATCCAAGCATTATTTCATTTGCGGCTTCTGAAAACTCAGTATCACCGTCTTCGGCGCCTTCATACCAACGATACTCAAAGTGCAACTCATGGTTTTCAAATAGCGTGAGTTGATATCCTCCCATCCATGACCATGTTGTTTTCTTATGTATAAAACTATTTTCCACCTCTCGATTAGACTGATTGGCCAACCCTAAGCTTGTATAGAAGGTATTGATGTCGAGTTGGTATGCATAGTTGAGTTGAGCGCTTTGTTCGGTGCTGTTTCCCTTAAATGCACCGTGGTTGACGTTGTTGTGATAGAGGGAGACACCAAAAGATAGTCCATGGTTTTCAAGGTCTATGATTTGGTATTGAGTGTAGAGTGTGAAAGCACTTGTCAGCGTGTCGCCAGAGAAGTCACTGATATTGATGCCATGGCTTGGCGCGTAAACATCAAATTGGTGTCTGTCTTTACGTTCCCGCCCTGCTTGGTCGATGCCAAATAGATCGTGGTAATTGATGATGACCTTATCAAGGTGATTATTGGCGGCGTATAACCAGCGGTAGTTGAACTCTATTTGCCATGCTGTTGTTAGTTGCCATTTCAGCCCTGTTTGAAGTTGATTCTGATAATAGTCTAAATGATAGTCGTGAGAGTTAGCCCATATACTCGCGGCGGTTAAAGAAGCAAATACTTCAAGCTTGTTTTCTTCGAGCGGAAAGCCAGAGCGGAGCATTGGAGTAAGACGAACTGACTGCAATGGTGCTTGGGTATAACTGATTAGCGGGCCGTAATCTTTGTTGGCCCATGCGGTTGGAGTAAAAACAACAGTTGCTATTAGTAATGATAAAGGTGGTATGAACGATATAAAGACTGCCTGTTTTCCCATATGCACCTCATTCGCATTCCGTTGCCTCTATATAGCTTAGTTCTAAATAACTCGTTTGTAAGAGATAAGTTGGAAGGGCGTACTCACAAGAGATAGGACAAATAGTTGAGTTGATACAGCTTGACTGGAAAGAGGAGGGGCAGGGAAGTTACCGCTATTATGATAAAACGTTATGAAACGAAGTGGTTGGAGAGCGGGCAGATTCTCTCTGTCATTGTCATTTCATATAATTTCGTTACAATGTTCGGCTACTCACAAATGGGGCATCTGTATTTGCTTCTATGTGGGTATCTTTATTATGCATATATCTCCGATCGACATACTTGTTGATTGAAAAACATATATTAAACATTTTCATGTGTTGCTTGGTGTGTCTCAAGACGTGAATCTCCCTTCTTATTGCAATTCCTCTTTACCATTCATACCCCTTGATAGAACCCTTTCAATACAAACGCTTAACAAAAAGAACGTCATTCAAACTATTTGTTGGATACTAGCTCATATTGCTTAGAATACACTTGCATTCATATGAGATTTGTACCAAATTTGTACCAAATATTTTCGGTACAAATGAATGGCAATCACAGATGCTTGGCTAAGAGCCACACAAGGCAAGCCTTACAAAGGGCAACCCGAAGTCACCCATAGAGATGGCTTAGGCGTGCGTGTGAGCCCGAAAGGTAAAGTGACCTGGGTTTACCGCGTTACCTACCTAGGTAAAGCCATAAAAATGAAACTTGGCGAATACCCAGCCATGAAAATGCGCGATGCATTGCGCGAGCGTGAAAAGAAAGCTGAGCTCGTTATCTTAGGCATTGACCCAAGAACAGGCATCAACCTTTCAGACAAAGCCCTACCAAGTACAGTAGACGACTTAATCGACTATTGGGTTGAACACCACGGCAAAGACAACGTAAAGCAGTGGCAAGCACTAGAGAAGATGTTTAGAACAGACATCAGCCCATATTTAGGCCAGCGCCAAGCCAAACACTTAGAACTGACCGATTACATGCCTGTGTTTCAAAAGGCTAAGATTCGCGTGAGTGCAAAGCATTCAGCAAACCTCATGTCGCGCTTTAAACAAGTGCTGTCTTATGCCGTTCGCCACGGTTTACTCAAATACAACATGCTTGCAGAAATAAAGAAAACCGATGTAGGTGCACCAACAGACACCAAAAAGAGCAAACAGACAGAAGCTGGCGTTAAAGCACTTTGGAAAGCCATTGACGACATAGGTGTGCATGAGAGCAACAAAAACTTCCTGCGCCTAATGATGATATTTGCCAATCGTAGTAACGAGCTGCGCTTAGCGAAAAAACAAGACTTCGATTTAGAAGCACTTGTTTGGACGGTTCCAGCAGAGAATAACAAGATCAGGAAAAAGCAGGGCGGGGCAATTCGACGCGCGATTCCGCCATTGGCAGAAGAAGTCATTCGAAATCAGTTCGCTATTTATCCTGATCTAGACATCATGTTCCCACCAGTGAGAGTTGAACATGACAGGCCAATGGCCGAGAACGTGCCTGTAGAGTTTGGCCGTAAACTGGCTGATGCGATAGAAGCGGCAGGTTTCCCTAGAACAACCAATCACGATATGCGAAGAACGGCTCGCAATATGTGGGAAGCGATGGGCGTTCCATTTCATGTTGCTGAAACAATGCTAGGACACAAAGTACATCGTGGCGTACAAAGCCACTATTTGGATTACGACTACTTGGATGAGCAGAAGAGAGCGTATAAAAATTGGGGAAGTATTTTGAATAGTAAGGAGAATAATTGCTAATGGAAACTGCACACTCAAATCAGGCAACTCCTAAATATTTAGGATATGTATACCAAATCCTTATAGCGATTGAAAAATGCTTTGAAGCTAGTCCAAATGAAACGATTTGGATAGAGTGCTTTGGTGATGTTTATAATGGTCATACCTTCACAGAGGTTAAACACCATTTTGGTAATCACAATTTGGTAAGTAACTCTAAAGACTTTTGGAATACTTTAAAAAATTTAGTTGTCGAAGATTCTTCGCAATTTGTAAAAATGGTGTTACACACAACATCATATATCCCTGAGGACTCCATTTTCTATAATTGGAATGTTTTAAGTGGTGAAGATAGGTTTAATCTAGTTAATAATCACACCCCTAACAATACGATTAATGAATTGTATAAAACAATTATGAGTGAATGTTCAAATCAAGAGCTTACAGATATATTGTCAAGGTTTTCAATCGAAGCTTCTCGAGTTGAAATAAAAGATCAATGGGGTAAGCTTTTAGAAAGAAACTTACGCACTGTCGATATTAATTATCGGGAACACATACTTCACTATATATACTCATATGTGAACAAGCGTGCTATTGATAATAGACACTACTGGAATGTGAATATTAACGACTTCGATGCTGCGATTCAATATCAGGTGAATCGGTGGGGGGGAGATAAGATTCCATTCCCAGTAGATTCTACGGAACATAAGTTGGATGAATCTGCACACTTTACTTTTTTAAGTGAGTATAAACAAATGGGTATTAAGGGAGTCGATAGAGGTACAGCTTTGAATGAATATTTTCAAGCTAAAAAAAGTGAAGAAGACCTTGTTGACCTAAAACCAGATGTGATGCCCGAAATAATTGACCAATATGCAGTTGATGTTGTAAGTAAAGCATCAGGTTTTAAACGTGAATCTGCGTATGACGTTCAAGAGGAAGATCTCGATAACCCTATAGCTAACAAAGCTTCAAGAACTGCATACTTTAGGTTCTATAACAGTTCTGTTCTTGAAATTCCCGAAGTTTCAGATACTAACGCGTACTTTATGAGAGGGAAAGTTCACGAAGCTGTTAGCGATAACAAATATACTTGGACATACAGTATTGAGGATCTGGATCTATGAATCCTAATGACATCTTAAATATAAAATATTCGCCAATACTGGTATCAAAAATTTTATATAGTTTTTGTTTGGGTGCAAAGCGTATTGATGAACGTGGTGCTAAATTTGAACTGGTATATTTAGTACTTCCCTTCGTTATGGATGATGATTTCAGAATTAAGTTAAAATCAAGAAATATAGCGAGCACATTTAAAACTACATTTTTTCAAAAGAATGAAGTTTTCAAAGAAAAAATGTTTTTTATAAATGAAAAAGTAAAATATTCTAGAAATGTAACCAATGATGGTTTGATATATTTGAGCTCTGTGTGTGATATGACTATCGATGAGTTTTTTAGTGTGTCAGGAAATCTACCTGATACTAATGAACAAATAGTTAGCGAATTTGAAAGTGATTGTTTTAAGGCTGCTTACAATCTAGGCTCGATTTTTTCAAAAGAAGGTTACATAAATGTATTGCTTAAAACAAAGGTAAATAATATATGAAAGCTTTCCTTAAAAATATAATACTAATAGGAAGTGAAAATAGCAAAAGAGAATTAGAGTTTTCTAATGGGCTTAATATAATAACTGGCGATTCAAAAACAGGCAAGAGTGCTCTTATTGAGATTGTTGATTTTTGTTTATTTGCAAAGCGTTCTACGGTACCAGTTGGTATTGTGATAAATTACACGAAAATATTTTGCTGTGTGTTTGAGTATAATAATAAAAAAATAATTATAGGCAGATCGAAAGAGCAGCCAACTAAATGTTACTTTTCAGTAGAGTATGATTTGAAATTCGACGCAAAAGACAATGTTGATTTTGTATATTTCGAAAAAATAAAACCGAGAACTAGAGAAGAAGTACAACAAGATTTTGAAGAGCACTTAGGCATGTCTGTTGATGATACTTCTTTACCTGAAGATGAAAATAATGGAAGAAATAAAGGGAAGGTGTCAATAAGAAATGCTACTTCATTGTTTTTCCAACATCAAAATTTAGTAGCAAATAAACATAGTCTATTTTACAGATTTGATGATTTCATGAAAGGTAAATCTGTTATTGACCAGTTTCCTATATTTATGGGATGGGTTAATAACAGATATTATCGCCTAAAGAAAAGAGTAGATAAATTAGATAAAAATATAAAAAAAATAGAAAAAGAAGAAAGGAAGCTTAAGTTAACATTTGATGATCAGAAAGCTAAGTTATTGGCGCCTATTAATCAATATTATAAAGTCTTAAATATGCGCTTCCAGGAAGAGAATGCGACAATATCACGACTAAAAGAGATAGCGCTAAACCTACCTGAAGTTCCTTCAAATGCTGAGCAAAATGTAGATTTTAAACAACAGCTTAACTTGTTGGAAAAGAAGAAAAATGAATTATTGAAAGAGTTGTATGAGCAAAATCAACTCATAGGGCTAATTGAAGAGAATGAAATCGAGTCTTCCGGGTATGCAAAATCTCTCTCTGATTTAGCTAGTGTGTCATTCAGTGATACTAATGTAAATGAGCTAAATTGTCCTGTTTGTTCTTCAACCGTGGAGGGTGTAGGCTCTCGAGTCAATGCAGTTCAAAGCTCAAGAGAGTCGTTAATCGAGGAACTTTCAAGAGTTGGTAACTATAAAAAAGATAGCTCTAAAGCACTTAACTCTCTTTTGTTAAAAAGAGATAAGCAAAAACTAAAGATTCGTGATGTTAATACTGAGATAAAGCAATTAAAGAAAATATTTAGGGTTAAAGATAACACTGAAATAAGGGATGCACTAAATCAGATCAAAGGTCGAATCGAGACAATACTAGAATTTATTGTTATCTCACAAAAACAAGATGACAAGCCCCTGAACTTGCTGGAAATGAAAGCAGAGCTTGAAGAAAACCAAAAGGCGTTAAAAGGTTATGGTTTAGAACATCGATTTTCTGAAGCAAATGCTTTAATCAACAAAACGATGAATGAGCTCAAAGAAAAGTTAGACTTTGAAGACGATCTACGTGATGGTGAAATGAAGTTTAAGACTGAAGACTTTTCATTTTATTATTATTGCCATAATCAGGAAATTCGCTTGTCTGAGATGGGAAGTGGGGCCAATTGGTTAGCATGTCACTTAGCGGTGTTTTTATCTATTCTAAAATTGATAGCAAAATCAAATGCAGTTATCCCAGCAATGCTATTTCTTGATCAACCAAGTCAAGTCTACTTTCCTAAAGTTACGCAGACTTTTTCTTCTGAAAATAAAAATGGCCTTCTAGGTGAAGAGGAAGTTGATGAAAATATCAAGCAAGTTATTAATATATATAATGTAATTAAAGATTTTCTTGATGATTTGGAAAAAGACTCCAGCATTGGTTTCAAACCACAGGTTATAGTATTAGAACATGCTGATGAGCCACAGTTTGACGAATTTGTTCGTTATCGTTGGTCTGCAGATGGAGATAAGCTGATTTAACTGTTTTCCAGAGCCTTAGAGGTTTCTAAGGCTCTGGTTTAGAATTAAATCATCCCACGCTCTTTCGCCCATTCAATGAACTCTTTGTATGGGCGTTTTCCTCTCATGCCTTTCACCGCTTTTGGGAAGCCAAGCTCCTGGGTCCAGCGCCACAGAGTAGGCTGGCTAATACCAAGAGTTTCACGAACCTCTTTATCGCTGATGAAAAAGCGTTGTGTTGCTAGGTTTATCGTTGAATTAGCCATTTTGATTTCCTTTCTTAACTGAATTTTTCATATAACAAACATAAAACACCGCGCAAATAACGGCATAGACGGCGAAACTGATCATTGGGCAACTCCTTTTGCTGGTGGCATAATTCGTACTCGGTTTGTTGTGTGCCAACACATTGCATCCCCATTAAACAAACCGCCTTCGCGTAACTTAGCGCAGCCTTGTGGTAGTTGTTCACCACACTTACCGCAGCAGCCGAGGTCGCTTTCAATCTTTGGTATCTCGGCATGAACACGGTAAATAAGTGACTGCAAAGCTTCTACTAGGGTGTAAGGTTCACTTGGGTAAGCGAAGAACTGGCAAATTTCATCAAGCTTTGTCATTTCATCTGGTGATAACGTCACTCTGATATCGTTATTGCCACTGGTCTTACGCTTATCCCTTAGGCGCTGTGCGCGAGCAGCAGCTTGTTTGCGCTTGCGTTCTTCATTCATTTTTCGGCCTTACGCTTACGAGAGTTCGCTGTCTTTTTCATTGGAGAAAGTAACTGGCGAGCTTTTGCTAAGCAAAAGTCGAAACACTTTCCACCACGGCCTCCGAACGAAGCGGTGGTTCGGTAGGTTTCAATCGCAAAATTACATGCGCGATTTGCTTCGTGGTGTTCGTAACCTTCACCAAGTAAGATTTGATGAATATTTTTATGGATAAACTCTTCTTGAGAGTTTCGAAGTAGGGAAGTCGTCATTACACAAAGTTCCTTTGGTTTCTGGGTGAAACCTGGCAATCAGTCTAAGTACTTGAAATTGGTGGTCAGCCAGTTATATACTGATTGTGAGGTTTGGTTCTTTAGTTCTAAGTCTCATTGCACAAAGTAAGCCCTTATTGGTTTGGTCACCGATAAGGGTTTTCTTGTTTTAGTCGTTTGCCCAATCGTAGCCAGTTTCAATATCCATATCGTAAGCTGATATTTCTTCGCCTTTTCCAATCTCCATAACTTGATCGTGGATGTCACCAAAATCTATAACACTTCCTGTGGCATACATTCGGAATAGATAAGATTCAAAATCGCGCTTGAATGTGATTACTTTTGCTTTTTTACTGCTGCCTTGAGAGCTAATGTCGAAGCCAATTACTTTACGGGTGTTGATATCCACTTCTATGGATGCACGACATTCACTAAATCTTTTATTCTCGTTAGAGCGATAGCTATCTGATTCAGCTTCCCCATCAAATCCAATGCTGATAAAGCTCGAGTTCCAGTTTTCATTTTCACGCTTGAAGCACACCATAAATCTTCCAGAATGGTCACATTCATGATCTGTAATCCCACCTTTCAACATGGTTATCAAATCATCAAATTGAACCGTTTCGCCTGCTGTAGGACAGATCTCGTTTAGCAGGGTATCGACTTGGTTTACCACTGGACCTTCAATGTGTTTGTTAAAACGCTCACGGATAGTCGTAGTGATAAAGTGGTTGTATTCAAGAATGCCAAGGTTATCCATATCCAGTTTTAGTTGGCTTTTTAGCGTGTCTTGAAATGCTTTCCCAAAGTCAGAATAACTACGGAAAAAGTCGGTAAGTTCGCTGGTGATCGTTTCTTCAATTTTCTTCTCAATTGCTTCTTGTAACTCAGCTGAAGCTAGTGTGTTTTTTACTGCATTAGTAGCGATTTGCTCGATGTTTAACATGGTTGTTCCTTAGCTATAAAAGGGTGGTCAGCCCTTGGTTAAAGTCTCATTGCACAAAGTAAGTAGGGTGTTATTGCGTTAATTCATCTAAGTACTTATTGGTGTCCTTAAACCACTTTGTTATCTGTTTATCGTGGTGTTTCCCGGCTTGAATATAGCTTTCCAAATCAACTTGATTATCACCTTCTGAACGATAGCCGTCGGTATGAACTGAGATAGTGATGAGTTGAACATGAGCCGAAAAGTCAAAGAAGACATCATGTGCTGTCGTCATGGTGATCTCGAAGCAACGGCTAGTTAATACAGCAATCTCTTTGGCGTATCGTTTACATAATCGAGCTGAAAGTTCGGGCTTTTCACATGTTGGGAATTCAATTGGTACTGTCACTTTGAATCTCCTAGTTAGTTGGTAGAACCATTGAATTCAACTTACTGCTCAATTGGCCAGAAAGAGCATTGAATTGATGAATGGTTTGGGCGTCTTCTTTTCCAACGCTTACTTCCAAGTTTTTGCACTTATCACTTAGCTGAATGAGTTGTTCTAGTTCGTCATAAAACGGGTCGCTTTTTGGCATCTTTGCTAGGAAGTGCTCGAAGCTCGTTCTATGTAATTGAATGGCTTTAGAGCCTTCTAGAGTTTGATTTATGGTTTCAATAGGTAGTTGGTTCATTCTTTTCTCTCTAACACATTACGTTGTTATTTAAATTACACCTAATGTGTAATTAATGTCAACACATAAAGTTGTTTTTGTGGGCGTAAAAAAACCTGCGAATGCAGGTTTTGGTTTGAAGTAAGTAATTTCGGTCGACTATAAATCCATAATTACTTGTTTTACAAAGCCAACTATACGGCAGTTACCGTTAATAGGGATTGGTTGATAGCTTGGATTTAGAGGGATTAAAAATTTATTTGGCCCATCAATTTCTAACTTTTTGATGGTTGCTTGTGGTTCATCATTAAGTGTCGCGACAACAATCTTGCCACTATCCGGTGCAGAGCAGGGTTCAACTATGACTATTGAGCCATCTGGTATGGAAGGAGAGCCAAAGGGGTTGGTCATCGAGTTTCCTGTAACTCGCAATGCAAAGGCATCATCACTTACTTTTGCGGGTGTAAATTGCCATTCAAACTCTTCATCAGCAAGGTTTAGCTGCACACTTTTCCAGTTGCCTGCTTGTACATTACTTATTAAAGGGACTCTTTTTAGAAGAGGTACAACTAGGTTTTCGGAATTAACGAAGCCCTGTTCAGGATTCGAGTAACCTTTACCGGTTAGTAACCAAGATGCATCGCATTCTAAGGCTTTAGCAAGAGAGATGATATTTCTAGGTTTAGTTGTGACGCCACCTTCAATTTTAAAAATTGACTGCTGCGCAACTCCTACTAGTTCAGCTAACGATGCTTGGGATAAACCAAGTAGTTTTCGTCTTTGTTTGACCCGCTCAGCTAAGCTCATTCTTTCCTTCCTTCCACTCTAGTTGTCATTTTTAAATGCGTTCAAACTGTGATGTTCATTATCACAACAAAATGTGTTAATTGACAATTGCCCTAAGTTGTATTCAAATAACAACTAAAGTTAGTTATTGAGAGGTTTGAAATGTCCGCTATTGAACGATCTACTGAAATTCTAGGAGGTCAAACATCATTAGCAAAGCTTTTAGGTGTAAGCCAATCCCATGTTTGGAATTGGATTAATCGAAAACACCAAGCCCCAGCAAAATATATTCGTGCAATATCAGAAGCGACAAGGGGCGAAGTGTCAGTAAAAGAGTTGTTAACTGACCATGAAGATACTAACTGAAATGAACTGATAGACCTGATCACCAACATTCTGGATAAACAACCAGTAAGGAATAACCATGCAACCCAGTTTAAAAAGCGTTATGCATAACGCGGTAGTCGCTTGGCGAAGTGATACAACGAAAGAACAAATTGCGGAATATATTTCTCGCTTCTATCACAAGATGAAAATCTACGAAGAGGAAGACTGCCAAAGGGAACACCTTCTCAAAGTACCGTCGGCTTTGAACAATCCAAACAACACTCAAAATCTATTCCGCTATGTCAGTAGAACAAGTACAGAGGCCAAAGCTAACGTAATGGATTTGTTGCCTGCAATTATTGCGGCACTACCTAAAGCTAGGGCAACAGCTGCACTGAATCAATTCCTAAACCCGCTTGGGTATTCGGTTGCGGCTATTGGCTCATGTCAAACCATGGCGAACCGTGATCAACTGCTCGCCGATTTTAGCAAAGAGTCATCTGAAGCACTCCGTTCGATACTTTTACTCAGTGAACACGCCACGTCTGACCAACTTCGTGATGCTTACCGAGAGTTACAAGAGAGTGCCGGTTCTCATGATCCGTTACTTAAATACTTAGAAACATTGATGGCGCAAAAGGCTGACCACCTGAATGCATTTACTAACCACGCTAATTAGCAAAACAAGAGAACTTTGTGCAATGAGTCTTTCTTATCAAAATTACCACGGCCAAATGCTGTGGGTAGCAAACAACGGCAACTGTCGTTATGTGGTGTCGCGCAATAAAGCGAAGCAAATCCTACAAACCATGAAGGCGAGGGCGGTTAAGTGATCGAATTCCTAGATAGGCCCATCGCTTTTCATCGGCCATTCGTCAAGCTAGGCATCGGCATTACGGGCGCATTAATGCTAAGCCAAGCGATTTATTG
>NZ_CAWPOA010000031.1:937686-954822 GCF_963889365.1 Vibrio sp. OPT20
GAGCCGTAGAACCAACGCATCTGGTTACTTCTATAAAACTCAAGCTGAGTGGGAAGATGAAACCGGAATGACGCGTAGAGAGTTAGATACTGCTCGAAAAAAACTGCGTGAATTATCCATTCTTGAAGAGAAAAAGCAGGGTGTTCCGTGCCGTATTTTCTACAAAATCAATGAGCCAAACTTGATTGCACAATTGCGCCATTCTAGTTTGGCGGAATGCGCCAAGCAGTGCAGTACAAATGTGCCAACCTGTGCTGCACAAAAGCGCCAAACTAAAACAGAGATTACACAGAGACTACCAGAGACTACTAACAATAAAGATCATGTGTCGGTGGTTGAATCTTGCTTTGCTCGGCTTTGGGCTGTATTCCCTACCAAGAAATCCAAGAAGAATTCGTTAGCAAAATTCAAAAGCAGCGTGACAGCGCAAAGTGAACCCCCAGAGGTATTCACCAACATGCTTTGCCAGGACGTCGAAAACCGAGTAGCAAACCGCCAGTTTGGTTTCGATAAGCTTCACCTAACGACTTACTTGAATCAAGAACGATGGAACGACGACCATGAAATCAATCACTCAAGCATTGCTCAATCAAGCAACACAGCCACAGGGTCACAAGCAAACCGAGTTGAACAACACAACGCAGAATTGCTCGCCCGCTACGGACACACTGCCGCACCAAGTGGGCAACCAGACTTTACACCTGAGTGTGGAGGATTGGATTCAAGCGAAGTTTGTGGAAGGGTACGGGGCGAAGTGGATTTACAAGGTACTACCATCGACTTGGACTCAAGCGATTTCCACGATGTCGGCAACTGATGTTCGAAGAGCCGTAAGCCAAGCTCTGCTAGAAGGGGATGCGTGGCCGCCAAGCTTGCCTGAGTTCGTTAATATGGGCCGTGAAGAGTTGGTTGATATCGATGAAGCATTTACGCGAATGCTGCGCTGTGAGCCCAAAGGGGATATCGAGTATTGGGCATCGCAAGAAGTTGGTTTTGTTTGCCGTGGACAACTAAGTGAGCGGGAAGCCAGGGCCAAGCATCGCAAAGCACTGAAGAAGTATGCAGAAAAAGCGAAAGCAGGTTCACTGCCTGCAAGAAGTACGATGCGTTTAGCCGACAAATCGAATGTTAAACCCATCAATGAAATCACAAGACCAGATCCAAACAAGTTTAATAAGAACTCGGTGTTCGCAAGGGTCGCAGCAATGGGAGCAAGGGCGTAATGCAATTTGAAAAGCTACTGGCAAAGTTCAATGTAAAAGGGATCAACTACGAACCATCGCTCGGTGGTAAGGGGTTACTTTCTCAGGAAGAGCAACTGGCTATCGTTGGGCTGGCTTGGAAGGAATCACCAGTAGGCTTTCTGGTGTTGTTCGTTGAGTGCTTGCAAGACAAGCCTGCATTGAAAAAGCTATACCAAGCAACCTTGATTGAAGCCAACACGTTAATGGAAAAATGGCGCGGCCCATACCCAGACAAAGCACTAGAAGCCTTAGTGGTAACGGCAATTGCAGAAGCTACGCAACAATTCGGTCAAGTCTGCCCTGAATGTAACGGTAGCGGTAAATACATTGCCAAGAACCGAGCAAGAAGAACCTGCCCATGCTGCGATGGTGGCCGTATAGGCTGGACACAAGAAACCCGCTTTGCTTACTTCTGCCAAACCTTACCCGTTACCTTCTCACGCTTTAAGAAGTACGAATCTATTTTAGGTAATTTGGTTAAACGCTTGGTGGATAAGCGCAGTGCCGCGGCCTTGGCATTACAAGGAAGGTATGAGCAAGAAGAAAGTGTGGCGAAAGTATTGGAAGCTGAGATTTGAGTCGAGAATAAGTTCTTAGCCTATGGCGTATTCTGAAAGCATACGGCCCAATATACAGGTAGTATTTACTTCTACATCGACATCTTCGCTTGTTGATTAATGGATGCCCCCGTTTAGGGGGCTGAAGTTGAACTATCTAGCTTCACCGTGTAATACGAAGTATGTTAAAAAAGAAATGAATGCTCCTTCTTCTTTAGAAATAAAATCATGTGCTTTTTGTTTTCTTTGAGTCAAATCTTTTATTTTCTTTAAGCCTTTTTTGAAGCTTCTTAATCGAAGCTCTCTACCTTTTAATAGGTAAGTTGAGTTTAACTTCAATGTTGAATCGATAGTATGAGTAAAGCGAGTTGCATCTTTTCCAGAGCATATTAATTTATATGTATCTAAATCAAATTTGAAGTATTCGCTAATGTCTTTCTCTGATAAAGGGCTTAAAAAAAGACTGGCGTCGTAGACGCTACTTTTTTCGTGTCCACAATTGTAAAATTTTGGGTCACTTGGCGGGTTATGAGTTTTACCTTCGCAAGAAACTGCCAGGTTAGAATAATCGAATACTCCATTGTCATCTTTTGAACGAGGCACAACATGTTCAACATGTGAAGTATTTACTGTCACACTACACTCACAATAAATACAACGGTTGCTTTGCTCTTTCTTTATTATATGATCGCGAAGCTTTTGTTTCGATTTTCCTTTATCTAAATCATGGTACTCATCCCAATTAGTCATCCCTTCAGTATGCTCTAGATAGAAATTTGGTGCATCAAGCTTAGTTATATATTTCAAGAGAAGAACTCCTGATCAAACTCTAAATCATTAAAAAATTCCGCATCAAGCGAAATGTGCTCAAGCAATTCATTTTTTATTTTTAGCGCTTCCTCTGACTCATTGCCAAATTCAGAAATGGCTTCGAGGTATTGTTCTTGAATAACACGAATGAAATCAGGGTATACTGGTGCTCCCATAATAGTACCAATAATCACATTTATATCTCTATCTAATGGGGGAGAAGATAGTCGCTTAGCTCTTGTATACTGGCCTTCTTTGCATAATTGGATTATATTTTTAAAGTAAGTGGAAGCCAAGATTTGAGGTGAGTGAGTTGCAACAATGAATTGTCTATCTGGTGCCCAGCTTGTGAGTTCACCAATAATGCTTGCTTGCCAACTTGGGTGAAGAGCAATATCTATTTCATCAAACAAGACAATAGAGTCTTTTGAAGTTATATGCTTAGCGAATACATATAGGCTAAGTTTCTTTAATTCACCATGACTCAGGTCTTCTGGACTTAATTCTCCTTTCTGATCTGGAATAGAGAAAATAACCTTTTCAAGATTGTTAGTTACCGTTATTTGTTTGTCATCAAGAAAGGAATTTAACTCTTTTGTTATTTTATCGAAATTGTTCCCATATATTGATGTTTTCAATTTTTCTGAAAAATCAAGGTCTCTGGCACTTTTAAATGATTCCAATATAAGGTTTACTGGTGATATATCATAAGTGTAAAAGTTAACAAGATGTTTTTTGGCTTCTTTTATATGGTCGTAATAAGATGTCTCACCATCGCTGTTGAAGACTTCCTTTCTAACGCTTTCATTAAGGAATAAAAATGATTGTGTATTTGGTGCACATAGATAAATACTATCTGATAACTCTTTAATATCAAGTTTCGAAGCAGTAGTTCTAATGGTTATAGTATGATCATTTGAACTGCAAAGTATAGTCTCGTTCTCATCAGAAAGAGAAGATTCTATATCTTTAACTTCCCTTAGTAATCGATCTAGGTAATTCTGATTTTCATTGTACTCATCTTCTAAATGGGATTCACTATTTACGAATTCAGAAATTATCTCGTTTCTTGTAAGTCTAATTGAACTGTGACTATTTAATTCTACAAAGTTTTTAGCTTTTCGATATAATCTGTGGAGAGAAGGCGAAGGTGATTGAAATGAATCGATACCACTTTCACCAATTTGTTTTTTGATACTATTTATGTCATTTAAAATGCGAGCGATAGAATTAATTTTATCTCTGTACTTACTAGATTCCGTGATTGAATGGAAGCTTCCATAGCTGTTTGTTGGGTAAACTACAATGTCTAAATCTAAAGTCTCATTGCGACTATTTATAAATGAATACTGTGCAAGTTCAATTTTTTCTTGTGAGTCTATTGATGATACAAGGTTAAGTAAATATTCATGCCTCTGGGAATCGGATAGGCAATGAATAGTTGTAAAGATAAACTGTTGAAGGGTACTTTTCCCTCCTCCATTTGGACTGGCAATCGAGGAAAAAGAGCTTTTTGAGTCTTGAAAGTCTAGGTGGATGTTTTTTAGATTTCGATACTGTTCTATTTTTGCGCTAATCAATTTCATCTTATATGACCATAGTAGAAATAATTTATGTGAATATTGTATCAGAAGAATATCTGTATCGTCTTGAAATTATGTATAAAATACTTCTATGGTATGTGAGGCTTAGAATTTCTTTTTACTGTATCATTGCCTATCAAGAACAATTGATGCATAATAACTACATTAGAAAACCTCGCCCAATCGGCGGGGTTTTTTCGTTTCTACCGTTTATAACTGACAAAGCACCCCTTTCTATTGTGAAAGTCGGGTGCTTTTTTGTGGGAGTAATATGCAAGATAAACTCAGTTCATTCTCTTCATATCTCACTAGCGGCTTACTGGCTCTTACCGGGGCATTCAGCATCCAAGACTGGGCGGCGGTGATTGGTGTGGTGATGGTGTTTGTCACGTACTTCACCAACCGCAGTATTAAACTCAAATTGCTTGATGAAGTGCGCAAGCAACGAATTTCGGAAGAGCTCTGTGAAAAACTTAATCAATAAAACCGTCTGCTCTGTCGCGGTTGTGCTTTCTATCGTCTTTAGCCTCGCTCCAAACATGCAAACCAGTCTACAAGGTCTCGAACATATCGCTAACCTCGAAGGATGCAGAACCAAAGCCTATCAATGTAGTGCTGATGTTTGGACTAATGGCCTCGGCCACACAACAGGCGTGAAACCAGGTGATGTGGTCAGTGAAGAGCACATTGCTCGCAACTTCATTGCCGATATTAAAGCTGCTGAAAGGTCCGTAAACCAATACTTAACCGTTGACGTTACCCAGGCTCAGTTTGATGTATTGGTGAGCTTTGTGTTCAATCTTGGTGCTGGAAACTTTAAACGTTCCACCATGCTTAAGTTATTTAATCAAAATCAATCCTCAAAAGCGTGCCTCGAACTTTCACGTTGGGTCTATGTTAATGGCAAAAACTGCAGGGACCCTGATAGCCAATGTTCAGGGGTCGTGAAACGTCGCGAATTAGAACAACAAGCTTGTTTGAACGGCTGGTAATAAGGGACTTTATGAGCTTCTCTATCAAAAATACTTTGTTGATAGGTTTGGTTATTTTGCTGCTTGGTAGCTTCGCTTTTTCTGCTTACCTACTTGAGTTAACCAAGGTGCAAGCGAAGCACTACGGTGAGCTTCAGGGCCAGTTTCAAGACTCTATCAACAAAAATAAATCACTGTCTATCACCGTTAAAACCTTAAGCGATGAAGTGCGGCAGGCTCAACAAGCTGCAGATGCATTGCTACAAGCCAAAGCCGAGCGAAATGTTGCAACGGTTCTTACTGTTACCCAAATCAAAGAGGTACTAGTTCATGAAGAATGTTCTGATGTGCCTGTTCCCAATTCTTCTGAGTGGTTGTACTACCACTGAAGTGATCACTGAATATCAAGACAGGTTGGTTCTTCCTCCTGCGGTTTATCTGACTTCTTGCCAACAGCCTTTTACTGCTCCGCCGCAAACCTATGGCGAAGCGGTAGAACGTGACCCGATATGGCTAGAAGCCTGGCGCAATTGCGCTGACCAAATTGAGCACTTACGTGACTTTTACGGTTACGACAGTGCGCTCCCTAATACGGGCAAATAACACTTACTACTTGGGTGGTCGTCCACCGTTATCCGTTGTTGCCCGTAATTCATTCCTTACGAGGGTGTGCAAGCGTGGGTTCCTCGCTGTCTTGCTTGTTAGCCATGATCATATTCAGCTCGCTGCTGAAACTCCTTATATGTTAGCGCAAGTCCAGATTCAAAAAGGAACAAGCAGAGTTTGAGAGAACTTCATTAATAGGTAACGTCAGCTTAATGCGAATAAGGGCGTGACACTCGGAGAGACGAGACTCATTCAAGAGGGCTTTCAATGAACAATGAAAAACGACTTTGGAATTTAACCGAGTTGGAAGCGTTCGATTATCACCGCTCTACTATCCGAAAAAAGCTTAAGTCTGCAGGTATTGAGCCTATCGCATTTAAGGGACAAACCCCGCTTTATGATGTGGTTCAGGTGACGCCTTACTTATGTAAGGCACCTTTAAAAGAAAGTGATGCTCCCGATTTGATGGGCTTTAAAACTGCCGCTGAGCTGAGAGCTTACGTTCAATCCGAACGAGAGAAGTTAGCACTGCAGAAAGACTCAAATGAGTGCATTGCAAAAGAAGACTATGAGAATGAAATAGCCATTTGTATTTCAGGTGTGAAGGGCTTTAAAGACAAAGTGATAACACGCATTGAATCGGCGATCCCAACGGCAACAACGCAGCAGCTAGAAGATTTAGAAAGCTTACTTAATTTTGATTTAAAGGCGGTATCTGATGGGCTTGAACAAGTTTGATTCACGCCTTGGTGTTCAATTCGCCGATGCGGGCAAGATCCGGCGAGAGCTCGCTTATCTTTGTGCGCCAACCGATAAAACCCCCATTGAAGCCGCCGATGAAGATTTGTGGATCTCAGATGGTACTGACGTAACGAAGTTTTTATCCTCATTGGTGCCTTATATGAAAGAGCCAATGAACTGCTTGGCAAGGCGCATTTATGAAGCGGTGATTGTGGTTGGCCCTGCTCGTTCAGGTAAAACCAAAGCGTTAGTCGAGGGGTGGATTAATTACACAGTAACGCAAGCCCCTGGCGATATGCTGCTGATCTACAGCACCAAGACCAAAGCGGCAGATATGTCTAAAGCCGATTTAGACCGCTGCTTTTCAGCGACGCCAGGTATTGCACGTTTAAGAACGGGGCGAAAGTCCGACGATAACATCACGTCTAAAAAGTTTAAAAACGGCATGAATCTCAAGTTAGATTCTGCAACAGAAACCAGTTTATCGGCCTCGACCTATCGTTATGCCGGCGCGACCGATTACGACAGGGCCGACGATGGCGTAGGTCAAGAAGGCTCGAAGTTTGAACTGATGTTAATGCGCGTTCAAAACGCCAAATCTTCAGGCATGGTAATGGCTGAAAGCTCTCCTGGTCGTATTGTTAGGCACCCTAAACCGGAAGAAGAATTACTAGCCCATGAGGCACAACCATGCGGTGGCATCGCGTCGCTTTACAACCAAGGCGACAGACGCCGTTTCTATTGGTCGTGTGACGATTGTCATACGCACTTTAGGCCGGACTTCGAAACTTTAAAGTGGGACGACAAAGGTGATCCTTTACTCTCGTCTAAAACCGCGTATGTGGCTTGCCCAAGGTGTGGTCATCGTATTGAAGAAGTCGAAAAACATTCGAAGAACCTGAATGGACATTGGTTTCGTGAAGGTGCGGTCAGTCAATACGGTGAGTTAGTTGAAGAAGAATCAGAGATACGCACAACCAAATGGGCCACGTTTTGGTTTGAAGGGGTGATAGCCGCTTACAGCAGTTGGCAAAACTTGGTGTATCGCTATCTCAATGCCGAAGCCATTTATGAAGACAGTGGCGATGAAGATGCACTAATTTCATTTATTAATACCCGAATGGGGCGCTCTTATATTCTTCAATCTCAAGGGCAAGATATTGGGGCTCATGAATTGATGGAAAAAGCCAAAGGCAATCCCTATTTGCGTGGGGTTGTGCCTGTTGGTGGCCGCTTCTTGGTTATGAGTATCGATGTTCAAGGTGGTAAATCCAATGCTCGGTTTGTGGTTCAAGCTCAAGTGTTTGGCGAAGGTCTGCAGCGCTGGGTGATCGACCGCTTTGAAATTTTAACGACACCGCATCGCAATGGTGACCGTATTAACCCTGCGATTTATGCTGAAGATTGGGACCTACTTATCGAGCTGGTGATCAAGAAAACGTACCCCGTTGCCGATGGCAGTGGGCGGGTAATGAAACCGATATTAACGCTGTGCGATTCTGGCGGTTCGGCTTCTGAAAAAGACGGCAAGAAAACCTCCGTGACCGATTTTGCTTACCAGTTCTATAACCGGCTCAAAGCTAAAGGGTTGTCACATTTGTTCCGCCTCGTGAAAGGCGCCAGCAACAAAGATATGGATTCACTGATTAAAGAGTCATACCCAGATAAGCGCAGCAAATTGGCGCATGGTGAGATCCCTTTATTAATGCTGCATACCAATCGACTTAAGAACCGTGTCGTGGCCAGCTACTCTCGTGAAGAATTCGGCTCTCGATATTTTCATTTGCCTGCATGGGCGGAAAGAGAGTGGTTCGATGAACTGACGGCTGAATTCATTGATGAAAAAGGTCAATGGATCTGCCCTGATAAGACGCGTAACGAGAGTTTTGATTTATGCGCGTATGCCGAAGCCGGGATGCATTTTCTTGGTGGAGATGAAATCCATTGGGAAAGCGCACCACCTTGGGCGTCTGAATGGCAGATTAACCCGAATGTAATTGATGCTGACTTACAACCTGTTTTTGAGCGCAAGCCTAAGAAACGTTATAACCACTCAAGAGGTATTTTCGGATGAGTTTAGCGATACCAACCAATCAAGAGCGTTTGCAATGGTACCTCGAAGCCGAACAGAAAATCTTACAGCAACAGTCTGTTAAGACGGCAGAAGATGAAGAGCTAACCTTGGCGAGTTTAGCGACGGTGCGTAAGGAGGTAGAACGTTTGCAGCGCATTATCGCTCTGCAAGTTCAAGGGGGACGACGCTCTATGATACGGAGAAATTATCTTGAGTAGCCAAAACTTGCTCGACAAGCTTGTGGCCGTATTTAGTCCTCGAAAAGGGTTGGAACGTGCCTACGACAGACGGCTGTTGAATAAATACAACGCAGCACTTCCCCGAAATCCGCATACAAAAAAGACAAATAAACAATCGAAAGGCGATTCAAATTCGTTGAACAAAGGCGCGAAATCGGTGTATCAACGGGCGCGACATATGGATGAAAATAACCCATTTGTTACGGCCATTTTAGATGAGCTTTGCGCCAATGTGATTGGTCCGAATGGCATCATGGTGGAGCCTCAGCCTCTAAACCATAAAGGTGAGGTTCATATTGAATGTGCTCAGGCGATCATGACCTGGTGGGAGAACTTTTCTTTAAACCAGAACATCGATGCTGAACATTCTCGCGCGGAAACTGAATGGCTTGCGGGTCGAACATGGTTTCGCGATGGCGAGGTGTTTTGTCGAATGTTCATGGGTAAGCACAGTGATTTGATTTACCCAACAGAGACACCCTTTGCGGTGCAGCCTTTTGAGCCTGATTTTATTCCTTCGCATATAACGGAAGCTGAAGGGGGACTGTTTGAAGGTATCAAGCGAAACAAGCTTGGTCAGGCTATCAGCTATTTGATTCAGAGAGATTCAAGAGGGTTTGAGTTTGTTGATGTCGATGCGCAGTTTGTCTGCCATTTAAAGTTTACTCGGCGCTTTCATCAAAACCGTGGCATTTCCCTTTTGCATTCCATTTTGGATTTGGTCGATGACATCGAAGATTACGATCAATCTGAACGAATCAGCGCCCAGATAGCGAGTCGTTTTGCCTATTACATAAAACGAGACCCGACATTGAATTCAAATACATCAGATGCGTTCGATCGCGGCGGTGATTTGTTTTTAGGTATGGGGAATTCGTTTGAACTAGCACCCGGTGAAGATGCAGGGGTGGTGGAGAACAATCGAAAAGAAACCATGAGCAGTCCTTTTCGAAATGCTCAGCTGCGACTGGCCAGTGGGGGCGCAGGAGTGAACAACTCTAGTGTAACCCGTGACTACAGCAACGGCAGTTATTCCGCTCAGCGCCAAGAGTTAATCGATTCGTTCAGTCGCTATCGAGTGCTGCAGCGAAAGTTTGTTTTAGGTTGGACTCGTCCACAGTATCGACATGCTTTGCAAATGGCGATGCTTGCCGGTGAAGTCAAAATCCCTGCCGACGTTGACCGAAAGTCCATTTTGAATGCCATTTATCAAGCGCCAGTGATGCCATGGATTGATCCTGGTAAAGAGATGGTGGGTGTAGAGAAAGGAACGCGTTTGGGGCTGTATTCGTTAAGTCATGCACAACGTGAACGTAACATTAACCCTTTGTCTACTCGCCGTGAAATTCAGTCGGAGCGACAACAAATGAATGATATGTACATCGTGAGCACTTCGGATCCTGCTCATGCGACAAAGCCCAACAATAAGACAGAAGAGGCAAAGAATGCCAAAGCCAAATAAGAGCTGGTACACGCTCAAAAATGAAGCCGATGTGATTAAGGTCTGGGTGCATGGAGACATCAGCGCTTGGGATATTGATGCGACCGAAATCATTGCTGCGTTGCAAGTGGCCAATGGGAAAGAGGTCGAGTTACGAATGCTCAGCGGCGGTGGCAGCGTCTATCAAGGCCTAGCGATGTACAACGCACTGAAGGCGCATAAAGGAAAGGTAGTGGGCATTGTCGATGGCATGGCCGCGAGTATTGCGACTTATGTCCTGCTGGCCTGTGATTCTATCCGTATGCCCGAAAATGCCATGTTGATGATCCATAACCCAGCCATTGGAGCATGGGGTGGTGAGAAGGAAATCAATTCAGCGCTTCAACAGTTGCAAGCGGCGACCAAGACCATTTCTGCAGCGTACGCTGAAAAGTCGGGTCAACCTCTTGAAGAGGTTCTGACCGCTATGGAGAGTGAAACCTGGTTCACCGCACAAGCTGCTAAAGATTGGGGGCTTGTCGATGAGGTGGTTGAAGCGGTCGATCTCAGTAACTCATTACAGAGCTTCGATGAATCTGATTTTAAGAATTTCAAACAAGCGCCAAGCGAGCTGATGAATTCGCTAACGCTACAGTCGAATGAACCTACACCTTTGGCAGCGTCTGCTAAGCCAATTGAACCTCAAATAAACAAACCCAAGCAGGTAAGCGACATGCCGAAACCAAATGAAGAATTACAAAACGCTGTAAAAGCAGAGAATCAACGCCAAGCAGATATTCGTGCGTTGTGCGCTCAACATAAAGTCAGCGAGGCATTAACCAATGAAATGCTGACCGACTTATCGTGCTCAGTAGGACAGGCATCCACTAAGATTTTAGAAAGTATTGGCAGTCAATCAGCAGCAGGTCAGCAAGAGCCTGAAGCGAATTTGACGGCCACGCACATGAGACTTGGCAACGGTAACCATGTTAAAGACGAACTGCAAAATGCGTTGAATGCACGTTGTGGTGTTGCGGATTTAGAAAAAGACAACTCGTTCGGTCATGAGTCATTATTGAATATGGCGCGCGCTTGCCTTGATGTGAATGCACGCAGCGCCATCACTAAGAATGAATTGGTGAACCGAGCGTTTAACTCCGGTGATTTTGGCGACATCATCACCGAAGGTATTCGAACCGTGATGCGCGATGAAGCGCAAGCAAGAGCCCCGATGTGGCGTGAACTGGCTAACGTAGAGAACCTGACGGATTTTCGTGAAACTGAGCTAGTGATGGTTAATGACGCGCCAGACTTGATGAAAGTATCGGAAGATGGCGAGTATAAAGCGGCGGTCTTAAAAGGCAGCGGTGAGCGCATTCAGCTTGCGACCTTTGGCCGTGAAATCCAGTTCACTCGTCATGCCATCATTAATGATGAAATTGGCTTAGTGGCTAAGGTACCTCGTAAATTCATGCAGTCCGGTTATCGTCTGTCAGACAAGCTGATGTTTAACGCTATCCTCGCAGGCAAGATGGCCGATGGTGGCAATGTCTTTAAAGCGGGCAAAGACAAAGGCTGGGGTAACGTCATCAATGACATTCCAGCAGGTGATTACGCGGCGATGATTATGGCTCTGCATAAGGTCTTTGCTACGGCAACCACCATCCCACTGGATGGTGAAGCGGGTCAAGGTGATGCGTTAGATCTTCGCGGAGAGCTCCTGATTGCGAGTCCGGATCATGCCTCAATGTTTGAAGCGGTTTTGAATACGGCGAGTAAACCGGATGCCTTTAACCCAGCTTATAAAAAATTCGGTAAGGTGATTGAAACTGCGCGTGTAGGCGATGTGAATGGCGCTCTGGCACTAACAGGTAAAGACTTTGATACCGTCGTGATGGGCTTCTTAGATGGCCAGCAAGACCCGTGGCTAGAAACGGGCGACGGTTGGAGCAGCGATGGTGCCAAGTTCCGTATTACTTACGACTTGATGTCGAAGGTATTGGACCGTCGTGGTATTGCCCAAGCGACCTTTAAGTAAAGCTTGGAAGAACAGTTTGATTGTATTGACAGGGTGAGCATTGCTCGCCCTTTTTTAATGGTGAAAATATGCGTTTAAGCGATGGTAAAAAGATTGTGGCGACTGTGCCAACGGGTGGTTTTAAGAAAGATGTACCTTGTCTACTTGGAGCTTTATTAGTCGTTCCCAACTTTACGGCAGCAGCTGGTGATACGGCGGTGTGCTATACACAAGGTCATTTTGATGGCCCGATTAAAGCCGGTGATAGCGTGAGCTTTGAATCTGAAGCTGCTTACTTCAAAAATGGTGAGTTTACCAAGACAAAGCCCACGGCATCGGGAGACCTGTCTCAACCGGTTGGGGTTTTCATTGATAGTGGTGTGCTGCTGACTGGCGGCGTACTCACTGAGTTTGTGACTTAACGACTCGTGATGAGCGAGTTCGAATCGGCTCGACGTCTTATTCGTGAGTCTATCCAACGCTGTTTTGGTCGTCCTCTTTTTGTGATGACACCACAAGGGAAGCAGATTGAAGTGATCGGATATATCCGACATCACGAGAAAGGTGTGAATCAAGTGCATTTACTGGCTACGGATTCTGAGCTCCCCGAAAGTTGTACGTTGCTTTATCGCGATAAACGCTACCGGCTAGTTTTTGATGCTGCAGCTAAAAGCCCTAATGCCACAAGTCAGCTCATGAGGGAATATGTTCTGGTATTAGATACCCAAGGTGCGAAGCATGAGTGGTCTGAATTCTAGTCGTTCCCAATTGCTTTTAGATACTGAGTTTATTCGTCGTTACGAAGCGTTTGAAGAAGAAATTCCAAAAGCGGTACTTCGAGCGGCTTCGCTCACCTCTAGATGGTTACGAGGTGTATCTATGGTAGATCTTGGCTACGAACTTAGTATTGATAACAAAGCGCTGCGCTCGCGATTTCGAGTGTACAAAAACGGTCGTGTGTCGAAGTTGTGGATTGGTGTACGTGACATTGGCGTTCACCGACTGGGGAAGCCTGTTCAAAACCGCTTGGGTGTCCGAGTGGGTGAGCATTTCTTTGCTGGCGCCTTTATCTCTCCGATGGACAGCGATCAGCTTTTGGTATGGCGAAGGCGTGGCAAGGCAAGAACCGTCATCGAAAGAGTCGAAATCGACATTGCGGATGATGTGGATTCGATTGTTGAGAACTACTTGCCTGATATTAATCGTAAATTTGAGGCGTTTTTTCATCGTGAATTCAAATACGTTCTTTCGATCGCCGCGTGAGTGGGTCTTAGTGGTGGTCAATCACTTAGAGCAGCGGCTTGCGCTTAAAGTCGATACGGTCTATCGACGCCAAGCGGTTGAGTTGGCCAATACCACTATCAGTTATCACATTGGCGAAGCCGAGCCGGTTAATGAATATGCCAACGATGGGCGTCACCTTCATGACATTGAATTGAGGTTCTTGGTTGAAGTGCCTATCTCCATGGATGGCTTCGATTTGGAAGCATTGGACGCTTCAACGCGAGTTGAGCGTGAATTACTGCATGAGCGATTTGGCGCTCCGAGTGATTTGGATGGCGCGATGGTGGTGTCTAATCTACCGAGTAAGTTTGATCCACAAAATGGTGTGTTTGCACGAACCGTGACGATGAAACAGCGTATTCGATTAGGCCCAGTGGAAGAAAGCTGGCATTACATAGACGGGGGCTGCGAACATGCTAGCCAAGCTGATAAAACATGTGAGCGCATTGGAGAAGAAGGTTCTTGAGTTACATGAAGAATTAGAAGAGAACAATCGCGCGTCAGCCAATCTACTGCGCTTAGGCGTTGTTGTGAAAGCCGAGGCAAATACCGTCGATATTCAGACAGGGGATAACCTAGTAAAGAGGATCCCTTTTTTTGTGCTTGCTGCAGGAAGAGTTAGCCAATATCGGCGCCCTTCAGTTAACGAGCAGTGTTTACTGATTAACTTGGGAAGCGGAGACAGCTTAAACAATGCCGTGGCGTTAATGGGATTACCCTCTACTCAATTTCAAAGCCCAACCGTCAAAGGTAACGAGGTGATGACCGATTACGGTAACGGTATGTCAGAGCTTTATAACCTCGATGACGGCTCTATTGTCTGCCGGTATCCAGGGGGCATGAAGATCTATGGTGATACTTGGCAAGACGGGGATTACCAAGCAACGGGAGAGGTCTCCGATCATACTCGTTCGATGCAAGTTGACCGAGAGATTTATAACGAGCACGATCATCCAGGCATACTCCCTGGCCCTGCGAAAACCAAGCCAACGGAGCAACAGCAATGATTGGTATTGACCCCAAAACAGGAAAAACCGTAACCGGAGCTAGTGCCTTGAACTGTCGTTTTGCAAAAGTATTAACGACAGAAGTCAGTTCACGAGTAAAACGTCGAGGTGTTGGAAATCGAGCGGTCTCGCGTTTGGGAAAACAGCAGACACCCACCGAATCCATGATAGTTCAAAATCTAACATTAGAGGCTTTGTCCAACCCATTGAATGGGTTAACGGATTATCAAGGTATTCAGTGCCAAGCAATCCCACACTTGAATGGATTTAGAGTGAAAGTCTCGGGAACATGGCGCGGGGAACCTCTGCAATTGAGTGGTGCATTATGAGTAATAAACCTCAAGCTTTCAGTGAGCCTAACTTTGAATCTTTGCTGAATGAATACATCAATTTTGCGGTGGAATATTGCGCTCAGCGAGATGAAGATAAAGCGAAACACTTACGTGAGGCCTTTAATAATCAAGGTGAGCTTCTCGCTCAGGTGACACAAGCGTTTGTCTTAAAACGAACCGCTGAAATACGAGAGCAGAATCATCAAGCTTTGCAGATGTTTCGTAAGTACGTGACAGATACTGAAATGGTGGATCTGTTGGCGTTGCAATACAGTTTAAAGCGTCAGGTCATTGAAGCCGGTGATGATACCGTTTTCCCCGCAAAGCCTGCGGTCATGGAGTCTAATGAAAGTTTGCTTCAGCGTTTTGATTTAGCGCCTTTCCAGTTTCATACCACCGGCACTCGGCTTGGTTATCGCTTTCATGCCATGACTTTAGAAGAGCGTCCAACCATTACGGTGGACTCTGAAAAAGATGCTCTGGTGATGCGTTATGAGTTTCCTGAAACATCCTTACCTAACCCTATCAAAGATGCACAAGCCAGAATGCTTGAACCCAACTCAGGCAAAGTTTGTGTGGCGTTATTAAGTCGTACATCACCCAGTGGTGTTCCAAGTTCGACCTTGCTTGAAAGAGCAAGACAATACTTAAATCGTGATGACATAGCGCAAGAGTCGGATGAGGTTACGGTAAAAGCGGCAACGCCTAAATCTTATCAAATTGAAGTGACGCTTTTTACAGGAGCGGATCCCAATAATGAGGTAGAAAAAGAGTCGGCGGTCGCTGTGGCTTGGCAGTTTGCCGAGAAAGCACAAAGGCTTGGCGGCATCATTGACCGGGAAGAAGTGGCACATATCTTTTATGAACTGGGTGCGAAACGAGCCAAGGTTCAAGCACCTGCAGTTGATGTGGTGTGCTCTTGGGATGAAGCGCCACATTGTACGGAGGTGATTGTGAATGTCCGATCCGAATAAGGTGTTTCTATCGGTCCAGCCCAATAATGCTTCTCTTATTGAAGAGGCTTTGGAGTTTGCTTGGACAGAGCTTATTCAATCCAGTTTTTGTCCATATCCCAATCTCAAACAACCCTTACTGACGGATAAAGCCTTCGTAGCTTTGCTTGCTGGTGAGCGAGGTGTAACGGATTGGCAGCCAAAAGACACGCTAGAAAGTCAGCGTAAAACGGTGGATAAGGCGTTTGATATTCATCGAAAAGCAGGGACGCGATTTGGTTTATCTATTGCCCTGGATGCGATTGATTGTGATGTGGAAGTGACACCTTGGCATCAAATGGAGCCAAGACTAGCGCCTTACCATATTGAATGTATCGCATGGCAACGAAACCAGCCGCTTGATAAGGCGGCGACAACCCGAGTCTTAAGCCGTATTGAGAGCACTAAATCTGAGCGAGACACGGTTGATTTAATCATGGCGCTTGGCGCTGATTCTGGGTTTGAATTTTCAGCGGTGAAGCAAAATAGTGTCATTGCGAAAGACGATCATTGCAGCGGTACCATTAAAGCATCTCCGGAAGTTCAATATTCCTCCTTTTTATCTGGTGTCGGCTATCACGTGACGAGTTTTGATGACTCTGTGACGGGTGAGGTCCCCGATATTTCACCAGGCTTTGCTCCTTTGTATTGGTGCGCAGCCACACGCCTAATTTTCACAACTGATTTTGAATTTGGAGCAGTCGCATGAGTTATGTCGTGCAATATACCGATGCAGGGCTCGCTGAGCTTATTAGCGCTCGTAACCAAGGGTTAAAAGGAGCGATTAAATACATTGCCGTGGGTGACCGGAGTTATACACCGACGACAGGTCAAAAGTCGTTGAAACACGAGCTTCAACGCGAAGTCATTTTAGATTGGGAGGAGCTCAGTCCAACACAATTGAGAATGGGCGCTGTATTCAAAGGCAGCCAAGAATATGAAGTTCGTGAAGTGGGGTTCTTTTTAGAATCCGGTACTTTGCTCGCGGTGTATTCCGCCCCGAATACATTGCTTACCTACAAATCGGCGAACTCGAGTTGGTTACAAAAGTTCACATTGGATGTGTCGCCACTGCCGAGCAGTAGCGTGACAATCGAGGTAGGTACCGAGAATGTGAATTTACTGATGTCTGAAGAAGTGTTGACCGCTGCTATCGCAACGATCTCTTTAGGAACAACACAAATTAAAATAGCTCACCAGCATTTGTTGCTTAGTGAGCGCCTAAGAACGGAGCTGGGTTAATGGGTATTGAACAAAAG